>JABHVW010000006.1 GCA_018658105.1 Candidatus Peregrinibacteria bacterium | reverse complement strand
GCATCAGTTTGATCTGCAAAAGCAATAAATTGGAATAATAGGCCAGAAAATATAGTTTCTTTCATCACGGGCTCTGCAAAACCAACTGAACGAAGCATATCAGCCCCCAAATGATTCAAATTAGCAGATGGCTCAGCCGCAAGCTCTACGGCCGCACTTTCCTCAGCTGCCGGAGCCTCAAGCAAAGGGGATTCTGCCGGAACCATAACCTCAACCGGAACCTCTACAATCACAGGATTTTTCAAATAATCGTGCAATACTAAATCGCCGAGCACCAAAATTAGTGAAATCGACAGAAGAATTGTAAATATTGTGAATTTTTGCATACGTGGAATAGCGTTGCCTCTCTTTTACCATAATTCATACCCTGAAGTAAATCAGTTTAACCTAAAAACACAGTTGTATCCGGGCTCAATTCAGCAGGTAGCATTGCCTTAGTTCTTCCTGTGCTTGTTGTAACTTCTCTCAGAGCATAACTCCAAGGTCCTAGTTCAGACCTTCTACAGTCATAACCATCTTGTGCACATAATTCAAGCATTGCTTTAGCTCCAAAACCTATTGAGGCATACACCATTGCTATTGCACCGACGCTTACCACAGGGGTAGGTATTCCAATTCCAACTAAAGAGCCTGTAATAAGTGCTATATCACTGCTGAATGTAAGAGGTATTGCACCAGCAATAAGCGCTGTAAATAATCTTCTATGTATTGCAATTTCTACAGCTTTTGCATGCACGGCAAGATTTAGCCGTTCTAATCTGCCTTCAACAGGGAGAACCGTCATAAAATGTGGTTCTTCCAGGTCGCTAGCCAAACGTGCAACTTCTAAAGCCGCTCCCTCAAGAGCTTCTACAGGAAGATTTTCATCTGATATAAGTTCTAAACTTTTCATAGACGAAAGAGTAGCAGAAATCAAGATTCTGTCAAGTAGCGCTAGACACACAATACTATTTAATCTACTTCTTTTTCACTTGATCAAAGTCTAGCTCAACAGGTGTTTCTCGTCCGAAAATTGAGATCATAACCTTAAGCTTACCTTTCTCTTCATCAATTTCATTCACAACACCTTCGTAAGTGGCAAAAGGTCCATCCAAAATCATTACTAGGTCCTTAACAGACAATGTGATCTTGAATTTAGGAGCCTCATCTTCATGTAGGTATCTTTCGATAATTCCAAATTCATCACCAGAAACAGGTACAGGAATTGTTCCTGAACCTACGAAACCAGTTACATTCGGAGTATTTCTTACAACATACCAAGATTCATCGTTTACAATCATATCCACAAGTACATAACCTGGGAAAAGACGTTTCTTTTCAGTTTTAGGCTTACCTTTCTTAACCACAATTTGAGTTTCTTTTGGCACAATCACGTCAAAAATCGCATCTTGCATATTCATAGATTCAATTCTTTGTAGAAGTGCCTCTCGAACAGCATCCTCATATCCACTGTAAGTGTGGATAACATACCAATTACGTCCTGTATTTCGTGCTTGTTTAGCCATTGATCAAATCTGATAAAAGTTGGTAAAGTTCAGTCAGTCCAAAGTCAGACAAACCAATAAATGTGATAGCTAGTATAGATACAACCACCACGATTGCAGTTAGCAACGCAGCCTGTTCTTTTGTAGGCCATGTTATCTTCCTGTATTCCTCAAAAGCATCTGAGAGATAAGTAGAGACTGAGTTTGTAGCTTTTTTCATTTTTCCAATCTTAAAAAAGGCCTTCTGGCCAGTTCGTAAACATTATACAGCTATAGCTCGTGAAATTGCAAGTTAAAAATAATCTCAATCTATGGTATAAGGTGCATATGCCACACGTCATGAAACATTGGAAAATATTCGCAGCTATTTCTGCTGGGCTTCTTGCTGCCCTTGTTGTAGGGGGAATTCCAGATGTAAGCGCAGCTTTTGTGCCTTTACCAGACGTAGATGGAATTGGAGTCCCAAATCCTGAAGGCGACACAGCTATACAAAGAGCAGAAAGTCTTCTTGGGCCAATTGGCAGAACTTTAAGGATAGTTATAGGTGCGATCGCAGTCTTATTAATTGTAATTTCTGGATTCACCATGGTTATAGGAGGGGAGAACGAAGAAACTGTAAAAACTCAAAAAACATCTATTACAATGGCAATCATCGGTCTCGCAATGATAAGTATCGCAGGTCCAATGGCAGAGATTTTTGATTTCAGGCAGGGTAATTTCCTTGAAGATCCTGATGCCCTTGTAGAGAGAGCTAAACTTTTTGACGACACAACCAAGATTATCGTGACATTCTTTAAATATGTACTTGGTAGCCTTGCAGCACTCATGTTCATTCGTGCAGGTGCCACAATGATAAGCGGCTCACATAATGAAGAGGCGGTTACTCAATCTAAAAAATCACTCATGGTAGGGGCGGCCGGACTCTTTTTAGTACTAATATCAGATTTGGTTGTAAGAAACATACTTTACGACGCTGAGTATAATGACACGGCCTCTAAAACAATTGTAGAGATCGATCAAAATGCATTTATTGCTCAGGTGGTAGCATTTACTAATATATTGGTTACGTTCGTAGGGCCAATAATGATGCTTGGTATAGTAATAGGTGGTGTCGTTTATGTAACGTCCGCCGGAAATGAAGAGCGAACAAACCTTGCGAAAAAAATCTTATTGAATTCAGTAATTGGAATAATAATTATTTACAGTGCCTTCGCCTTAGTTTCTACAGTAATAACCGGGTCCTTCTAATGAAAAAACTTTTTACATTATTTATAGTACTTTTACTTCAGCTCGGCTGGGCAATTCCAGCAATGGCAGCAGATGACGATGATCATAATTTTAGAAATGTTTTTGAAGAATTCTCAGATGGCATTAAAGAGCAAAGTGGCGACCTAGAGCCTGGGGCCGAAGAAATTGAATTTCCAACTTTTCAAGACGATCCATTCACTGAAGATGGTTCGCAGAGTGTAGTCGGTGCAATCGACAACTTTTTAAATTTCTTTAAATTAATTGTCACACCGCTTGCAGTTATATTCATTATTATAATGGGAATCAAAATGGTAACTGCTGGTAGTGAAAGCGAAGAGATGTGGACTAAGTCCAAAAACTATATTGTGGCCGCAGTTATGGGGCTCGTAATAATTTTCATGGCTGACAGCCTTGTTGAGGTTATGTTCGGCTTTGAAGGTGAAATATTCCGTGGAGGCGAAGCCGGCGCCAGAGAATTCGGTCGTAGAACTAACACTTTAACTCAAGGTATTTACACACTTGTTGAAACGGTAATTGCCTCTGTAGCAGTTTTCGTTTTGGTAACCGCAGGTCTGCGTTACGTAGCAGGGTCATATAGCGACGATCAAATCGCGACAGCAAAACGCCAAATAACTTGGTCACTTGCAGGTCTCTTTATAATCGCAATCTCAGAATTTGTTGTGAAAGATGTGCTTTTCCAAGAGCAAGGAACTTCACTTGGAGTTGCCGAAGCTCAAGACTTAATTGCTCAAGTTACAAACTTCATTGCAGGTACAGTTGGCACTTTGGCTTTCGCATTTTTACTTTACGCAGGTTATTTATATGTGATGGCAAGGGAAGACGAAGAAAGTATATCAAAGGCAAAAAAAATCATTTTCGGCGCAGTAGTCGGTATAATTTTAGCGGGAGCCGCTTTCGCCATTACATCTACATTAGTAGAACTTGATGCCAGTAGATAAAACAGGCTATTATAGCTCAGAAAAATTCTCCACATGAAATTACGCAATTTTCTCGCCACAATCTTATTAAGTGCATTACTTATGCTCTCTGCTCCGTGGGCAGCGGCTTTAGATTTTGGTTTAGATTTAGGTTTAGATGGAGAGGGGCAAGGAGATATCCAGGATTCAGATTGTGCAAATTTAAGCGAAAATTTAGCAGATGCTGCCGGTTGTGACACAAGCGGTAGGGTAATTGATTTCACTGAATATGAAGGTGGTTTTGATAGCCCTGACTCAGCAGGTTACGACGAAGCTCTTACTAGAAACGACAACCTTCGTGACTTTATACAGACAATAGTAAATTTTGCTCTAGGATTTTTAGGGCTTCTAGCTACAATCATAATCATTTATGGTGGAGTGATGTATGTAGCAAGTCGAGGTGATGAAGAAATGGCAACAAAAGGTAAAAAGACCATTACTTATGCAGTAATAGGTATTCTTATTATTCTTGGTTCATTTGCTTTGGTTAATACACTTATATCTGCCGGTGGCGGCTCTACAACTGGCGGCACAGTCGCAGGTGGTGGTACCGGTGAAACAATTACAAGCGCTGGTGGCTCATTTGATGTAAATGGAGTTGTTCGCGAAATTGAAAACACTACAAGCGAATATCTCGATGCATATGAAACATTGGTTTCAGTTTCTTCCGAAGTGTTTTTCCTTAAATCTATAGAACCACCACAGATTATTGATGTGGAAGAAAAAGATCAAACTCTTGGCGGTTACATTGAATTTGGTCTCGAATTTATCGAAGGTTCAGATGACGACGGTAAATTAGCTGATGAATACCAACTAATAGATGAACGAGATATCGATGAATATATAGACGACATGCGTGAAGGTGCAAGACGGATTCAAAGACAGGTAGACTCATTAAGTGAGACATATCAGGCTGCTCAGTTACTCTTTGATTATCTCCGAAGCGGTGTAAAGCCAACATCTTTCAACCCATTCAGGTCTATTGGCGAAAAAATATTCCCATCTGTTCATGCGGATGAGTTTGATGGTGACCTTAGCACTATCTCAAAAGGCCTTGAATGCCCTGAAAATGGCCGTGATGATGATCAATATAGAGGTATTAGTCTTGGAGTCACAATTTACAATACTTCAACAAGAGATTTTGGTGGTGTTATATGTAAGCGTTTAGAGGATATCGAATTAGCAATTGAGCATGACTATGAAAATAAAGTTTCAGAGCTAATTGCAGATTTCGGGGTGCTAGAAGGTTTATTCGATACAGAGGGGGGTGAGCTAGATGGATCAAGCTTAAGTGCAGTGCATACTGCTTTTGCCAACTCAATAGATATGCTGACCGACGCAGAAGCACGTGTTAACGTAAACACAGCAAGCGAGGTATTGCAGTCAATGAATGATTTGAATGTATTAGTACAGAATTTAGATTTTGTATCTGTTCAAATGTCTGCAAGCGTTACCAGAGGTAGCGCTCCATTAATTGTGCGTTTTGATGCACTTGGAACTCTCGACCCAAGTGGTCAAACAGTAACAAACGAGCAAATATCTTGGGATACAAATGGGGACGACACTTTTACATGGGAAAACGCACCAGCTTCAATTGAGAGTGGTGACGGTAATGTTGAGGGAGCTACGGCCACTAAAAGATACGATACGCCTGGTACATATTTAGCTAGGGTAAGAGTGACTAGTTCATCTCCAAACATTGCACCAGGATTGGCGCTAATCCCTATTATTGTTGAGCCGGCAAAATCTACAATTGTATTGAAGGCCAACATTGGCGGTGAAATAAAAGAAATCGCAAATTTTGCATCTAGACCTATTATAGACAGAGGAAGTTTAAAAGTAACTGAAGCAGAAGCGAAAAATGGTATTGAGTTCGACTTAACAGGCTCAGAGGATGGGTCTGGCAGTTTACTTTCATCCGTTGATTGGGATTTTGGAGATAGCGAAACTCTCTCTGGCCCATGGGCCCAAGACCAAAATTTCAAGCCAACTCATCTTTACGGAAGGCCAGGTACATATAATGTTTCGGTTACTGTAACTGATTCTCTTGGAACAAAAGATAAAAAATACTTCACATTATATGTTGCATCACCTGCAGCAAGAATTTCCCACACACCAAAGTCTGGTCCAGTGGGGCAGGCTTTCAGTTTTGACGGAGGGGCATCTTCTACAGATATCGGCACAATAAGCAGTTATCAGTGGACTATTACCGACTCTGCAGGAGGTCAAATTTCTGAGAGTGGTAGTAACTTTAATCGTGCATTTCAAGATCCAGGTGTTTACACTGTCACTCTGCAGATCGAGGATGGAAGCGGTGACATAGATAGTACGTCAGTTGAAATATTAGTTGAATCTCAAGCTCCAGTAGTGAGCTTCGATTACGAAGTTTTAAATCCACAAAATCCCGGAACAATAATGTTTGATGCATCAGATACATTTGATCCAGACCAAAACGACACATTAACTTTAACTTGGGAAATTGACGCAGTTTCTGGTGTAGATTACAGGTTCATAGAGCAGTCAGCAGACGGTGAAGAGCTTACAGTTCAATTTCTAAACACAGGCGACTACGATGTAACTTTAGTCGCTCAAGATGATCATGTCGGTGACTTACAACAAAGCAGCAGCTTCACTCGGAATGTACTAATTGATTCAGTGCTAGATGTTGATCTAGAGGTGTCAGGTGACGCAGCAAGACATCTGGGAGAAAACGGTGAAACTACAGTAAGTTTTGTGGCTAAGAGTCAAAATGCAACTGCATTTGAAATCGACTTCAATGATGGCAGTAGCGACTTCACAGAAAGTCTAACGGCTGCTTCTGCAAACTTCACTCATACTTATGATAAGTCAGGCATTTTCTATGTAACTCTAACTGCTCTCGACGACGACAATAATCGAAATCTAATCACACGACGTGTATATATTTCTGAGGCAGATTCTCCAATTGCAGTTTTAGAGGTGACATCTAATGGCGAAGACATCGGATTCGGTGACTCGCTAACGGGTAACGTAAACACTCGTTTCACTTTTGACGCTAGCAATTCAATCAACACAGACGGAAGTAATAATGATTTAGATTACAGTTGGAATTTTGGAGATGGAACAACTTCAAATCAGTCTTCAGCAACACACACTTACGATGAGCATGCAATCTTTACAGTCACTCTAACTGTGTCCGACAAAGAAGATGCCACAATTAAATCTGATTCAGTTGTTGAAATAAATATTATAGATTTACCGCCAAGAATTCGAAGTATTAGTGCCATACCAGACAGTTTCGAAACCCCAGCAAAAGTTAGTATTTCTGTAGATGCCGTAGACGAAGATGGTGACATCGCATTCGTAAAAGGTTGGTACTACGACGTTGATAACTCTGCAAAAGAGCTAGGAACAGTTATTGCACAAAGCTTAAATTTCTCACTAACCGTAAATACAAATGGCGAGGAAGACGAAGAACATGAATATGGTTTTGCAGCAGAGGTGACCGATAGTGACAACAACGTTGTTTCAAGTTTTGACTCATTGTCTGATTCTCCAACTCTAACTTTCACAAATGGGCCAAACGAAAGCCCAGTCGCTGCATTTTCAGTTGATAGAAACTCAATCTATCTAGGTGACGAAATTATTTTCTCAAGCTCTTCATACGATCCAGATGGTGAAATTTTATTCCATTGGTGGGATCTAGAAGGCGACGGTTTCTTCAATAACGATGCAGAAGAAGGTAATTCATTTGCTTTCGTTCCAACGCAAGTTGCAACTGATGGAATTGATGTTCAGCTAAAAGTTGAAGACGACTCAGGTGCTACAGCAACTTCAGACACAGTTCGAATTTTCGTTGATGCAATTTCAGAAGCACCCGAAGCACGCTTCTTTGCAGATGTTGATAGCACGGTTGTAACATTCAGAAATAACTCATTTATAGATGAAGAAAATGGCGCTGAACTACAAGGTGTTTATTGGGATTTCGATCTCAGCAAAGATACAAACGGAAACGGCGTGCCAGATGATGATCTAGACTCATTAGAAGATGTTGATAGCCATGACTACGAAGCATTGGGCAACTACGAGGTTAAGCTTACTGTTGTAGACAGTACGGGCCAAGAAGACACTTTAGTGCAAGAAATTGCAGTTATGGAGGCAGAGGATCCAGAGGCAGACTTCAGCTACACCGTTGAAGATCTAACAGCAATTTTTAAAGACACATCATTTACTGATCCAGTTATCGAAGTTCGAGAATGGGAATGGGATTTCAACGAAGACGGAGTGATCGACAGTCATGAAGAAGATCCACGTTACACTTACCTTGATTACGATGCATTCGAAGTTAAATTAACAATCAGAGACGATATTGGTCAGGAAGACTCAGTAATTAAAACAGTTGAGCTAAATGACCCAGACCAACCAATTACAGCAGTTCTGACTTCAATACCATCTCCAAACGATCAAAATCAAGTGATCTTAGAGGGTAACGAAGGCGAGGTGACATTCTACTTTAGTGTAGAAGGCGGCAGTGGCCGAGCAAATTACACAATTGATAAAAATATTTTCCTTGATGGTATAGATGATGACGGAATTCGCGACAACGACCTTGATTACAGTTCAAGCATTGCAGGTAGTTGGAGAACAAGCTTCTCAAATCTATTTGGCCCAACTGTAGTGAAATTAACAGTAACAGACCCAGAAACAGGCGAGTCAGATGTGACAACTTTACAACTAGTCTTTGATAGTGATCTCGGAGCTGCTAGTCTGTTCAGTGTTACGCCAAACGAAATGTTATTCTTTATTCTCGCGGCTTTAATTACTGCCATATTCGGCATAACTATAGCTATGCGTCCAATGTATTCTAAATAAATTTTATGGAAGAAAATACTCCACCACACGAAAGTCCACAGGAAAATACACCGGAAAATTCTCCGGAACTACCTCAAGAAGTTTCACATGAAACTCCTCAAGAATTACCTAAAGAAATGCATCAGGAAGTAGTTCAAACAGCTGCTCCAGATAGCCCGCTTGAAGCTGTAGAAAAAGCTGAAAAATCAGCAAATAAAAAAGATATGATGAAACGTTTAGCAATGGTGCTGGCAATTTCTTACGGTGTAACTCTTTTATTTGTAATCGTTTGGGCTTTCGCAGTAGGTACAAATCCAATCGGACTTTTCAATGTATTGCCTCTTTCACAAGCAGGCTTTGGAAACTTCCTCATGATGATTTTCAACATCTTGATTGGACTAATTGTTCTAGTTGCACTTGGAATTTCAGGGGTCGGCTTCTTAAAATCAATGCTTGCTCCAAAAACAGATTTGGCTGCAAAGAAAAAACATTCAAAACTTGCGTTATATAGCGGAATTGCATTTTTCATTCTTGCGATTATTTGGTTAGTAGGCCTTGTGCTGCTAACTCCAAGATTAGTAACAGAACAAAGATTCTCATCTCCAATTATTACTAGCCCTGCAAACCCAATCGGGCTGACAGCACCAATTGAAGTTATTTTTGACGCAGGCTCAGTGCCAATTGACCCAGGTGTTTATGAAGTACTTTCATATTCATGGGACTTCGGCGACGGCAGCTCAGGCAATGGCGAGCAGGTTGCACACAGATATACAAAAAAAGCAGAAGGTGACGGGCTTTACACCGTTACTCTCTCATTAAATTACATGGACATTAAGAGCGGTGAGCAATTCACTGGCGATTTCGTAACTGAAGTAGGAATTCAAAATGAACTGGTTGCAGCAGTGTTTAGCGCATTACCAGGTAGTGGTGAAGTGCCACTCACTGTAAAATTCGACGCTACAGCTTCTTACGATCCAGATGGTGAAATTATCAACTACGAATGGGACTTCGACGGAGACGGACGTTACGACGATGGTGAAGGCGTTAAATCTGAATACGAATTTACTCAAGAAGGTAACTTCGATGTATCTTTAAGAGTAACTGACAATAACGGTGAATTTAACGTAAGCACATTCACAGTTGAAGCAGGAAGCGTTGGCGGAATGCGAGCAATAATCAGCAGCGATGTGCCAGAAGGTGATCCATATTATGTTGGTGAAAAATATGAATTTACAGGCGAACTATCTCAAATCCGTGATGGAGTAATTAAAAAATATTCTTGGGATTTCGGTGATGGCACAAAAGTACAAAGCAGAAATACTAGCCACACATTTGAAAAAGCAGGTGACTTCGATCTAACTCTAACAGTCGAAAATTCAGACGGTGACGAAGATGTAACTTTACTTGAAATACTTGTCCTAGAAGAAGGCACAGCGCCTCAGGGTGATATTCAGGCGAGCACACTTTCTGGCCCAGTTCCACTCACAGTAGTATTCGACGGTACCGGCTCACAAGATCCAGATGATGATATTACAGATTTTGAATGGGATTTTGATGGTGACGGAACAGTCGATGACTCAGGTGATAAAGTTAGTCACACATATGAAGAACAGGGCGTATTCAATGCAACTCTATTTGTAACTGACTCAACAGGAATTACAGATGAAACCACAGTAAGTATCGAGGCTGGAGCACAAGGAATAATCGGCCGTGTTGAAGTTGATTCAAACAACGGTGAGGTTCCTCACACAGTCCGTTTCGATGCATCAGCATCAACTTACAAAGATGGCAGCATTGTATCTTACGAATACGACTTCGGTGATGGCAGCGATATTTATATCGGCGGCTCATCAGTAACATATAAATACAATGAAGTTGGAACTTTCAGCGCCAGCGTAACAGTGGTAGGTGCAGACGGCTTACGCAACACAGCACCAATCCAAATCGTTGTAAGGCCAGTAGCTCTAACTGCTTGTTTTACTGTAAATATCGATAATGGTTCTGCCCCAATTTTCTTAAGCGTTGATCCATCTTGTTCACAAGGTACAATCGACAGCTACCGTTGGGAGTTCGGAGACGGAGAAATTAGCTTCGACAGAAAGCCCGATGTTCACAACTATACAGAGACTGGTGTATACACAATTCACCTTGAAGTAACTAGCAGTGAAGGCATTGTAGATAACTTCGAAAAATCTATTACAGTTAATTAGCTGGCTGTAAAAACTTGCGTTAAGTTCACATTCCTGGTATAAATCAGGTTCACTATTTTTAATATGAGGAAAACAACAAAGCAAACACTAAATTTTTACAAGAAATATTTAAAGCAATATAAATGGCTGACTTTGCTTACCTTTGGAGGGGTTGGAATTGGTGTAATGGCAAATTACCTCAGCCCAATCTTCTATAGAGAATTTGTTGATGCAATGGTTGCTTCCGCAGAAAAGCAAGAATTATTTAAAATTGTAGGTTTCATATTAATGGCATACCTAATAAATACTCTTGGTTGGAGAATTGGAACATATGGAATGATCAAGTTGCAGCCAATTATTATGGCTGAAATGAGCCAAGAATGTTTTAAAAAGATTCACTCACATTCTTACAGGTTTTTCTCAAATGAATTCGTTGGGTCTCTTGTGAAACGAGTTAATCGTACACCTAGGTCATTTGAGAAATTCATGGATGTACTTACTTTCGAATTATTTACAGCTGCATTAAGAGTTACGATTGCAACGGTTGTATTATTTGTAATTCATCCAATTTTAGGGTCTGCAATATTAGTTTGGAGTATGATTTTTCTTGTACTGCACTACTACATCTCTAGATATAAACTCGAGAAATACGACTTAAAAGAAACCGCAGCAGAAACAAAAGTAACTGCAGAGCTTGCAGATTCTTTAACTAATAATATTAATATAAAACTCTTTGCGAGTGAGGTATCAGAAAAAAAACGCTTCGATAAAACGACAATTAGTTGGAGAGATTTAACCTATGCATCTTGGCTTTTCTCACATTATATTGAAACGATTCAATCTGCATTAATGATTGCATTAAATATTCTTATACTTGTGACCACAGTTCATCTTTGGAGTAATGGTTTAATTACAGTTGGTACCTTCGTGCTGATTCAAGTGTATATGATGGATGTATTTACACATATTTGGCACACTGGTCGTCATTTACAAGATATGCATAGAGCCCTTGCTGATGCTGAAGAAATGACAATTATTCTAAATCAAGAAATCGAAGTATTAGATGCTCCAAATGCATCAGAGCTGAAGCTGTCTCGAGGAGATGTTGAATTTAAAAAAGTTGAATTTGCATATGACAAAAGTAATGGCATCCTAAAAAAACTTTCATTCAAAGTTAAACCTGGCGAGAAAATAGCATTAATCGGGCCATCTGGAGGTGGTAAAACAACCATCACCAAGCTTCTGTTTAGATTCTTCGATATACAAGAAGGTAAAATCTTCATTGATGGGCAAGATATCTCTCAGCTAAAACAAGAAAGCCTTAGGTCTCAGATTGCATTAGTGCCACAAGACCCTATTCTTTTTCACCGTTCTCTAGAGGAAAATATAAGCTATGGCCGAATCGATGCAAGTAAGAAAGAAATTATTGCAGCATCAAAAATGGCTAACTGCGATCAGTTCATCGCGAAGCTGCCTAATGGTTATGCTACCAAAGTGGGTGAACGTGGAATAAAACTTTCAGGTGGTGAACGTCAAAGAATCGCAATTGCGCGTGCAATTTTAAGTAACACTAAAATACTCATTCTAGATGAAGCAACAAGTAATCTAGATGTGCATTCAGAGAAGCTCATTCAAGACGCATTGCAGAATCTTATGAAAAATAAGACTACGTTTGTAATTGCACACAGACTCTCAACTATTGTTCAGATGGATAGAATTCTTGTGCTAGATAAAGGGAAAATTATTGAACAGGGAAGTCATGCAGTACTTCTTAATAAGCCAGACTCTTTATATAAAAGTCTTTGGAGTTCACAAATGGAAGGTTACTTAACTTAGTTTCTATTTGGCTGAGTCATTTTGTCAGCTACCAGGTATTTTTTGAATTCCTCAGGCACTAAAGATGCAAAAGGTACATCTTTCTCAATTGCCTCATTAACAAGCTCTGCTACTTCATGGTAGCCCATATAAGGTGCAAGAGCAGTCGCCATTGCAGTGCTGCGCTCTAAGTTGCTTTGAATATTTTTCTCTTTGATAGAAACACCATCAACGCAAAGTTTACCGAACATATCCATACCATTAGTTAAGATTCCAATCTGATGTAATAGATCCAACATTATCAAAGGGGTATGCCAGTTTAGTTCAAGCTGCCCCTGCTGTGCACAAAGTGCAATTGCATGATCCAAGCCAATCACTTGTATTGAGATCATACTCATACATTCAGCTACAGATGGATTAACTTTGCCAGGCATTATTGATGATCCAGGCTCAACCTCAGGTAGTTCAATTTCTCCAAGGCCACCATAAGGCCCACTTGATAGTAATCGAAGGTCATTAGAAATTCTCAAAAGCTCTGTTGCAAGACCACGTAATCCAGATGAAACTGCCAAAAAGGCAGCCATACTATGTGTGGTTTCAAATTTATTATCCGCTGGTCTCAAATCCATACCCGAAAGTCTAGAAAGTTCAGCGCACATTTTTTCAGTGAATTCAGGATGCGTATTTATTCCAGAACCAGTTGCAGTCCCTCCAATCCCCAACATTCTCAATTCATCTTGTGCAGCATCTAATCTAGCCAATGCACCTCGAATTGATGAGGCATATGCTTCAAACTCTTGGCCTAGAGTAATTGGCACTGCATCTTGTAAATGCGTGCGGCCAACTTTTACTACATCTTTATACTCAACACTTTTTTTAGCCAGACTATTTATAAGCTCATTTCCATTAGCAAAAAGTGCTTTTAGATCCATCAAAGCTGCAATACGAGTTGCAGTAGGGTTCGTATCATTTGATGATTGAGCCATATTCACATGATTGTTTGGGTGCACAGGGTCATATTTTCCTTTCTCACCGCCCAAGCTTTCACTTGCTCGATTAGCCAAAATCTCATTCAAATGCATATTATATGGAGTGCCAGCCCCAGCTTGATAAACATCTAAGTCATATTCAAATTTACCATCTACAAACTCTGTACCAGCACTAATTATTGCTTCAGCCAGCTTTGAGTCTAAATGCCCCAGCTCTGAGTTAACACTTGCAGCTGCCATTTTAATCCAGGCAAATGCAACTCTAAAAGAAGCAGGTGACTCAAGCCCAGAAATATTAAAATTCTTCTTTGCTCTCGTATAAAAACTTCCACCATAAGAATCCGCAGGAACTTCCACGTCACCAAGTGCATCATTTTCAATACGCATATTCATGAGGGGATCATAGCAAGATTTGACTTTCTTTGAAATAGTTTCTAATATCTCGACAATAATATTAACTTAATGCAAGTATGAGCGCAGACGACATATGGAAATCAAGACACTGTCCAGATCTTCTTTACAAGAATGAGACTACAAAACCTTATGCTGATGCATATGACCAACTACACCCAGCACTTAGAGGTGTTCTCGTTGCAGCTGTCTTGGCAGTAACAAGTTCTGTCGGAATAGTTGCAGCTATGAATGCAGATACAGGTGAAACACATCATGTTGAAGCAAGCGAGCTAGATGCTCATGGTCATGATGACCACGAAGCTCATGTTGAAGAGCCTACTTCACACGAAGGTTCTTCGCATTAAAGTCCATAGCAACTAGGTAAGTTTCAAAGCTGCGATCTCTACACGCTGGAGGCTTAAACATCTTCACCTCTTTAAAAGATTTTTTCGCAATTTTAATTAATGCATGTAGCTCTTCACCATCAAATACTTTGCCGAGAAAATGCCCGCCAGGTTTCAAGCATTGTGTCGCTAAAAATAGAGCCTGAGCTGTTAAATCAACACTCAAACTTTGATCCATATCACGAATGCCAGATGTCTTTGGTGCCAAATCACTAGTAACAACATCTACCGGGCCAAATTTTTTTAATGCAGGCAGCAGCTTTGTAGTTTTATAAATATCTCCTTTAATCGCAAATGCATTATCAGCACTCAGGGGCTCAATTTCCTGCAGATCAACAACTAAAGCTTTACCCTCTTTCCCAATATGCTCCAAAATTACCTGTAAAAAGCTTCCAGGTGCTCCACCTAAATCGACGACTGTTTGCCCAGCCTTAAGTAGATGAAATTTCTTTTGAATATCTTTTAACTTAAAAGCACTACGTGCTCGATAGCCCTGCTGTTTCGCAAGAATAAAATATTTATCTTTTACTTTATAAGGTCTCGGCATATTAAAATATTAAAGCGGTTTTTGTTTCGGAATTCCTATACCACGCGGATACTTATCTTCAGAATTTCTAGTTTTAATAAATCTCAAAATATAACGTTTCTCACCTCCAGCTAATTCATATTCAAAAGCCTCATCAAATCTAAACGAAAGACAATGCATTGCTTTTGACGCAGCCTTTAACTCTTCTTCATAGTTTGATCCTTTCCACGCATAAAAGTGTCCATCTCTTTTTAAAAAGCCAGCTGCATATTCCAAAAGTAAAGGCAGGGGAGCAACGGCGCGCGCTACAGCAAAATCAAAAATCTCACGCAATTCATCCATGTGCGCCAACTCCTCAAACCTACCACTAACCGCGCGCGCATTCTCAATTTCCATACTATCTATCACTTCATTCACAGCTTTAACCTTTTTCACGCGGGAATCTATCAAAATAAAATCCGCTTCAGGGTAATCCACAGCCAAAGCCAAACCTGGCAGACCACCACCAGTACCCAAATCAACCACACTTGCACCATCTGGCAGTTCCCAAAAATCGCTCACCGCCAAAGCATCAGGTATATGCTTTGTTTCAAGCTTTTCCCGATCACCAGTAGAAAAAAGATTAAGCTCCTGACTCTTCTCCCGCAGTCGATTCGACAGGGAGATCATCCTCGGACTCAGTTTCTTCCCCGACTTCTGTGTCATCTGTTGTTTCATCTTCGGCATTCTGCCCTTCTTCTGCACTTTCATCAAGCGCTTCTTCCTCTTCAGCTGGCTCCTCTTCTTCAACAGCCGGCTCCTCAGATTCAGGATATTCTCTCACAAAAACAAAAATCTCTTCATGACTGCTAGATGTAGTAGTTTGATCATACGCGCTAACTGTAACCTCACATCTTGCACCATCAACTTGATCAGCCAAAAGATTCAAGCTCAAATTATGAGCTTTCGAAGCCGAAACATCTTCTTTCAAAACAGGTAAAAGTTCTACTGGATCATTTTCATCACATTGCAGTCGAGAAATATAAGCATAAGCCTCGTGATTTATCGCCAAATCTAATGTGTCAGAATCTGGATTCACAATACTGCCTTCTTGAGTAGTAAATGTAATTGAATAAGGAACAACAAATTCACATGCACTCAGCAGCATCGCGCTTAGAACAAATATAGCAATTTTTTTCATGGGGTGGAGTTAATTTCTTGCGAATTATAACAGAACAATCGCAAGCGCCGCAATCGCTGCAGTCTCCATTCGCAAAACTGTATCTCCTAGCAAAAAGATTTTAGAGTCAGCAGAACGTAAAACGCCCAACTCATTTTCAGTAAATCCACCTTCAGGGCCAATCAGCAAATTAATATTGCCACTTGTATCCATATCTTTCAAAGAACCATCTGTATCGCGAGCATCGCCAGCTAGCAAAGTACCACTAGGCAAGTTTTCCAAAAAGTCACCCAAACTCAAAACCTCATGCATCTTCGGCAGAAAACATCGTTCACTTTGCTCACATGCCTCACGCAAAATCGCATCTAAACGTTCTGGCTTTCTAATTTCTGAAGCCTGACACCGCTCAGAAACAATGGGAATAATATCTGTAACACCAAGCTCTACAGCCTTTTGCACAATTAGCTCAAAGGTCGCAGGCTTTTTTGAGAGTGCAACACACAAACGAACCCGTCTTTTAGGAGCCACACAAACTGAATGTTCACTCAAGGCAATCACAGCACCTTTCTTGTGCAATTCCAAAATCTCACCATCAGCTTTCTCACCAAGACCATCCAAAATCACACATTTATCACCAGCACGAAAACGTAAAACTTTAATCATTTGATGAACTATCTCTTTATCACGAATTTCCACCTGATTTTTCGCCCTGAGCTCAATGCCTTTTAAAATGAAATGTTGCATATTAAAATATTTATTTATAATCCTCTCTTTCTTTCGGCACAATATATTCTAAATCTAAGCCTTCGAACATAGATTGTTCTGTTTCACCTGCAATTTTTTCCTCACCTCGGTACAAGCCGTACTCATTTACTTTTAGGCCTTTTTTCAAGGCAATAGTACGAGTATAAATATTAAAATGCTTCGGCCCAGTAAAGTAAAAGAGGGCAGCCCCAAAGCTTTCAGCATCAACAACTCTAAAATCTACTTGAGCATTTTCAGTATCAATTACTACACTAGATTTAGTGGGCCCAGCAGCCAAAATCTGTTTAATCTTTTTATAAGAGCGGAAGTGCTCACTCATAGCATCAGCATCACTCCCAGTAGCCAAAATATCAATATCACCTACGGTTTCACGACCTCTCCTTAAACTCCCAGCATATTCGACTTTATCAACAGCTTTACACTTCTTCATATATTTCACATATTCATCGGCCTCATTTTTCGCCAGATCATGTGGAATACGTTTTTTCATATGAGTCTTTTGCTTTAAAGCCTCTAAAATCCCAGCCTCACTCTTTTCACCCATGCCTGGTAGGGCAGCGAGCGCACCGCTTTCAGCGGCGCTTCGTAGTGCCTCAATCGTTTTGATGCCAAGGAAATCATAAAAAAGCTTAACTTTTTTTGGGCCAAGCCCACGAACTCTTAACATATCCAA
Source organism: Candidatus Peregrinibacteria bacterium (assembly GCA_018658105.1). Lineage (GTDB taxonomy): Bacteria > Patescibacteriota > Gracilibacteria > UBA1369 > 2-02-FULL-48-14 > JABHVW01. Next base: position 157,141 of record JABHVW010000006.1, on the reverse strand, counting down.
AATCCCCGGTGACAGCTGACCAACAAGGCGAGAATGCATTTCACATTCACCAGTTTCAATTATTTCTTCAATTTTTGCCGCCAGATCTTTACCGATACCAGGTAGCTTCTCAGTTAAATCACCCTCAGCTGTCCTTACAACTTCAGCGCCACGCCTATAAGCCCGAACCCTGAAGACATTTTCGCCCAGGATCTCGAGCATATCAGCTATCTCATCAAAAAATGTTGCAATTGTCTCTTTCACAAGACTATTTTACACTAAACAACTCAACCTCAAATACCAAAGTTGAATTTGCAGGAATAGAACCTGTAGCTCTATCACCGTAAGCCATATCAGCAGGAATAGTTAGTTTGCGAAGTCCGCCAACTTTCATGCCGGCAACACCTTCGTCCCAACCTTTAATTACGTATCCAGCACCAAGAGGGAATTCAAAAGTTTGGCCACGATCACGTGAGCTATCAAACTGAGATCCATCAAGTAAAGTTCCAACGTAGTGAACCTCAACAGTCTTTCCAGAAACAGCTTCATCGCCGTCTCCAACTTTAAGGTCATCAATAACAAGTTCTGTAACAGCTTGAGCTGCAGTGTTTTCGTCTGGCATTTCTTCAGGGTTAGTAGAAGTACAAGCGCTCATTAAAAGCGCAGAAATAGTAAGTGTGGCAAGGAGGTATTTCATAATATTAAATTAAGTGGCAGCAGAATAGCATAATAAAAAACGCCCCGTCAAAACGAGGCGCATTTAAATTGCTCATTTATGCAAAATAACCAAGCCAAGTGAGGTAACCACCAACAACTAGCCAAACTAATAGGCCATATTGAAGGTAAGATGACATGTCTTTTGCAAAACTAGTCATTTGCTTAGGCATAGCGAATAGTGCAACACCTTTCACAAGTGCGGCCCATCCTATGAACGAAATAATTACTTCTTGTGCAGAACCCCAAAGGTTATGCTTCAAAACCATAGCTAAACCAAGAACAGTTGTTGCTACACCAATCATAAAAACAGTAAGCCCATGCTTATCCATTTCTTTATATAGCTTTTCATATCGTTCATGATTTGCCATCATTCCGAGGGCAAGAATCAAAAGGGTAGGGCCAATTAGCTGGCTCAAAAACATTGTAGTATCACTCATGGCGTGAGGGATTAATTGTAAAGTAATCTTATTCTACAAGAAATTCGCCATGATGCAAAATACATTGCCTCTTATACATCAATTCTTACTGGTTTACCTTTGAACTTCTCATTTCCAAGAAATTTCAATACCTTGCCGTGAAAGCGAGAATCCGCTTCAAAGTTAGTGTTACCAGTTTGAACATTAATATCTCCAATCTCAATTCCTTTAAGGCTTTGATTTTTGTTGATCATATCAAACAGTGCCTTAGGGTTGAATCCATCATTTCTACCAAAGTTGATAGAATAATTTGTTAGTTCAACATTCCCACGATCACGTCCTCTACCACCACGATCTCTATCACGGCCTCCGCGTTCTCCACGATCTCTATCACGTCCACGTCCTCCACGATCTCTATCACGACCACGACCACCACGATCTCTATCGCGACCACGACCACGTCCTCTATCACCTCTGCCACCACGGTCATTATAATGACCTTTTTGAGTGGAAATATCAGCAATATTTGAGTAATGCTTCAAGAAACGATTGAACTCAACAGATACAAAGTGCTGAATCAGCTCTTCATAAGTAAGCCCAGTAAGCTCATTGTAGATAGCTGGCAAATAAGGAGCCAGTTTTTCCATATCAACTTCTGTAGTTTTCACACCATGCACCAAGCTCATTAACTGAGCCTCACAAATAGCTTTACCTGTTGGCACATCTACTTCAGCAAATTTTTTCTTCATCATATTCTCAATTCTCTTCAACTTTCCACGTTCTCTCATGTTGATAATCGTAATAGAAATTCCATCTTTTCCAGCACGACCAGTTCTACCACTTCGGTGAACATAAGTTTCTGCGCTATCTGGAAGTTCATAATTAATCACATGTGTAAGATCATTTACATCAATTCCACGAGCAGCTACATCTGTAGCCACCAAGATTTGAATATGTTTTTTTCTGAATCTATCCATTGCAGCACTACGCTCATTTTGAGCAATATCACCATGAATGGCTTCTGCAGAATAGTCATGAGAAATCAGTTTCGCAGCAACATCTTTAGTGTCCCGACGAGTTCTACAAAATACAATTCCATAAACATCCGGGTTCACATCAAGCAAACGTCTTAACGCTGCATAACGATCACGCGCATGAACTGTTACAAATTGATGTTCAACAGTATCTGCGCCTTGATTTTGCGCAGCAACTTTAATTTCTTTTGGATTGTGCATTCGTTTTTGAGCAACTTTTTGAATCCATGAAGACATAGTTGCAGAAAAGAGGAGTGTTTGTTTATTTTCTGGAGTTCCATCTAAAATTTCATCCAAATCCTCTTTAAAACCTTTATCAAGCATGTCATCCGCCTCGTCTAAAACAAGCCATTTAACATTTTGAAGTTTCAGCTTCCCACGCTTAATCATATCTTTTACACGGCCAGGAGTTCCAACCACAATTTGTGCACCACCATCAATCTTTCGAATCTGGTCATACATACTACTACCACCATAAACGGCAACAGTTTTTGTTTTTGGTAGATACTTTGTAAAACTCTCAATGTCCCTTGTAATTTGCATACAAAGTTCACGAGTTGGGCAAAGGATCAAAGCTTGTACAGATCGATCGCCTGTATCTACTTGTTGAACAATTGGCAAACTAAAGGCGGCAGTTTTACCTGTACCAGTTTGCGCAAAACCAAGTAAGTCTCTTTCCCCTGCTAAAAGCTCAGGAATAGACTCAGCCTGAATTGGTGTAGGCGTTTCAAAGCCAAGGTCTGTAAGCGCATGAAGCACTTCTGGGCTTAGGCCCAATGAATCGAATGTAATGTTTGTCATGTTGAAAAAAAATTAGTGAGTTCGCGCCTGAGCACTTACTCCCTAACTTATCCCCTTGGAAGTACTTGTGGTCCGCTACGTTTGGCAAAAACTACAACAAAAATTAAATTTCGTCAAGTGCAAATGAAAAGCTAGACCCTTTACCTAATTCAGATTCACATTGAATTGACCCTCCAAGTTGCTCAACAAAGTTCTTTGCAATAAATAAACCCAGGCCAGAACAATCTGTCGCAAACTTACTTGCTTCACTACCTCTAAAGAATCTCTCAAAAATATGACCCTGCTCACTTTCTGAAATCCCAATCCCATCATCAGAAATCTCAAAAGACAAACGCTCACCCTCACTCTTAATATTTACTCGCACTTCACCTCCTTCATTAGAATAAAACACCGCATTTCTCATCAGATGAGAAAGAACATGAGTCAGCTTATACTTATCAACATCCATAGTAATTGTTTGAGGTTCGAAATTCACAATCAGTTTGATCTTTTTCTCTGCAAGCTGCATTTTCAAATCATTTGAAACGTCAGCAAAAAGGGAAGGGATGTCAGTCGACTCCCGCCTCACCACAAGGGTAGACTTCTCAATCTCTTGAGCCAGCACTACATCATTTAAAACCTGAATCAATCTTATGCACTCTTTATGCATCAGATTCAAACCCTCACGCAGATCATCAGATAAGTTCAGCTCTTCGCCTTGCCCCAAAAAAAGCTCAAGTGTCGCACGCATACCACTCAAAGGAGTTCTAAACTGATGCGAAATCACATGCAAATATTCAGTTTTCAAATTACTGCTCTCCACTTGCTGAGCCAAACTAATAGCAAGATCCTCACGAAAATCTCCCAAATACTTCTCCATCAACTTCAACTTTTCCGGATCGATTTCCATAGAAATTATATATTTTAACGACTATTAAGCCCGCACATTCTAGATCTTTCTAACACGAGCAACAACTTAATAAATGAAAGTCTGCCAAAGAATCACGGTATAAGCCAAAAACCACAAAATATTCGCATAAATGATCGGCTTACTTTTATGAAAAACTCCGTAAAAAAACCATGGAATAACAAAGAAAAATTTCATTCCATAAGTTAATGAAGAGATGCTGCTCGCATCACCCATTTCATAAATCTTTATGATCTGCGGGATCATTGAAAATGGATACAAGATAGCAATCACTATCATCATATGATCAAAACGAGAGAGAGTCATCAAATGCATCTTTTCGCACTTCTCCATACACGTTTCAACGCAATGCCCTTTTGCTCGCGCACGTAGCTTCCTATTTATGTAGTGTAAACCTGCAGAACGAGACATTTTTTTTTATTATCAATAACTATACCATTTTTTGCACCACTAAACAAGCCTCACTAACCTGTTAGAGCTCATAATGATCTTGATTACGACCGCTGCTCAATATACAATTCATGCACTAGTGGCTTCGGCCTCCGAGAACCCCTCATGCCGAGGGGTTCGATTTTTTATTAGCAGAGAAAATTCAGGTTTAATTCAGGACAAGAGCTATGATTTTGCTTATAATTCTTTTATGTATATTAAAAGATTTTTAGAGTGGATTGGACTTAAGGAGAAGTTGAACTTAAAATTCTGCAAGCCTCCTTATGTAAATGAAGGTGACATTTGGTGGGCTAGCCTTGGTGAGAATATTGGATCTGAAATTAATGGCAAGAGCGATAAATTTTCACGTCCAGTAGTTATCTATAAAAAGTTGTCCCATGGGTTTTATTTTGTAATTCCTACTACAAGCAAGATTAAGAGTGGCTCTTGGTATGTATTTTTTAAGCAAAAAGGTAGAGGGATGAATGCTTGTCTCCATCAAGGTAGATCTATTGATTATCGAAGACTATATTCTAAGTTAGGGAGATTAGATGAAATAGATTATACAAATTTAAAAAAGGGTTTTTTAAAAATCTATAGATAAAAATATTCCCCCTACTAAGGCAGGGGGTCGCGAGAAATCCTCGAATGTATACATATTATACTCTTGAGGTGGACTTTGAGTCAAATTTGGCTGGCCAGTCGGGATTAGTACCCTTTGCCTTCAGTAAAATGAATTACTTCCTCAATACGTCTTTTTAGGTCAACACTTCTGGTTGCAAGTAGTTGTCTTTGGCTACGATAATTCTCATGATTCCATGTAACCGCTTCACCCTGCGCCTCACCATCACTTGTGCGCTTGAAGGCTTGACCTTCCAGAGAAAGGGCATCTGACTGGTAAATTGCTACTGCATTAATTGTCGCAAGAATTTTCTCCTTATCTTTTTCATTATTAATAAAAATTACGTGGTCACGCAGTTTTTCTAAGCGGTCAATAGCAGATTTTAGCTGTTTCAAAAATCTAATATCAAAAAATTGACTTGTCCCAAATTTTTCTACAATTTTATCAATTAACTCTATAATGACTTTAAATTCTAGTCTCAATGAAATCTTTAAGTCGCCTCGTTGATTTTTTTTATTTGACCAAGATCTATAATTCTCAGAAATAAACGATGTGATCAGTGCTAGAAATGATCCTAAAACGATATAGCCAGCTTGCTCCATAGTATTCGGTCGATAACAGTTTTTAACTAACGTTTCATTTGGCTGGCCAGTCGGGACTAGTACCCTTAGACTTGCTCATTCTATGTGTTTCTGACATGAGACACAACTTCTGGGCTTTCAGGCTAAGTGAGACAAATGAGACCCTATAAAGGGAAGCGCAGAGTTTGTTACAATATTATTGACGACTTGGCAATAAAGCTGTAGGTTTACGACCTTTTTTATCTTTATATGACAGAAGCGACTGGTGTTCAACTTGGGGCTCAAGAGAACGACGTAGACCTATCTACAGGAGTAGATTTTGATTTAGAAGAAGTTGATTTTGAGGAAGTTGTTGAGTTTTTAGAGACCATTAAAGGTCGTATAGATGCTTGTGCCGTCTTAATTGGTGGAACGCCCTATATGCCAAACTCAAGGCTCCTTGCTTACGTTACACCTGCAGTAGAGCTGTCACATGCACTTGGTTTAGATAGAATGAGATTTGCATCGACAGCTGCAGGAGGTGCAAAGTGGAACTATCACAGTCAAGCAAGTAAAGTGATGGGTATGACGGATGTGAAGCTTGCTATTTTAGAAGATGGTGTGGCAAAGTTTTTCGGTCTAACTGTAGAGGTTGATAGAAACACTCACCTTCCTTCTGAGGAAAGAATTCATAAGCTTTGGCAGATGGCTCATCAGCATGCCCCTTTTCTATGTGCAAAGTATGTAGAGATTGCAGGTCAATTTTTGCATGATGACCACAACCCTTCATCAATACGACAATACGGTGTTATGCATGCACTATGGGCGGGTGAGCTAGCAGATGACCTGTTATGTGGAAATGCCGCTCCAGTAAATGTTAGTTATGGGGGGCAAAAGGAGGGCGCTTTCAATTGGGTACGACAGGCATGCCTTCATATTCCATCAGATGACCTAGCACAAATAGGTTTTAAGAAGGCGTCAGCTCCGGTAAGAGTGATAGATGGTACATATGACTTACCTGTCCCATATGGAGAAGCAAGAGCAAAACTATATGGAAGAAATATTGGACCTATTGATGTACCACTGATTGGGAAAGAAGTCGTTGGATCAAGAGTTTTAGATTTTGATAGGTCAGGACCTTTAGATGTTCCTAAGCCAAATAAGAGAATATCTCAAAGGGTGCTTGGTGATATAATGAACCTCATTAGATACATAGCAGAGCACAATGGACTTTCAATTGAACAAGCAACGACAGCCTATATAGATTTCTGGAATGAGTGTAAAAGTAAATATGGGACAAAGATAAGGGCACTTATATAAATTCTAACCAAAAAATATGAAAACATTAATCGTAGGGAATGGTGGGCGTGAAAGTGCACTTGCAGAAAGAATGTCTGAATCAAGCAAAGTAAGTGCAGTTATGGGGCATATGAATCCTTCAATTGCAGATGTGGTTGAGAAAACAGGTGGACTCATCAAAATTGGCAAAGTCACAGACCCCAATTTGGTTACCGATTTTGCTGAAGAAAATGGAATTGATCTTGTGATGGTTAGTGCAGATTCTCCACTTGAGGCTGGTGTTGTTGATGCCTTACTTAAGAAGGGCATTGCAACAGTTGGTCCCGATAGGGAGGGGGCAAGAATTGAGTGGGATAAAGCCTTTTCTCGTGAGTTGATTCAAGAAGCAGCACCTGAAGCCAACCCAGTTCATCGAATTGCACGGAGTCGTGAAGAAGTGCTTGAAGTGTTTAGAGAATTTGGAGATGCACCCGTTGCAGTTAAACCTAGAGGTCTCACTGGTGGCAAAGGTGTGAAAGTTGTTGGCCCTCACCTGCGTGACAATGACAATGCAAAAAACTTTGCATTGTCATTGATTCAAGAAGGTGGGTCAGATCCAGCAGTAATTATTGAAGAGAAAATTGAGGGAGTAGAATTCACGTTACAAGCAATTACGGATGGGCGTACGGTTGCATTCCCCCCTGCGAGCTATGATTACCCTTACAGATTTGAAGGAGATAAAGGGCCTGGAACGGGTGGAATGGGAGCTTATACCATGCGTGAAAGAGCACTCCCATTCATGACCCCAGAAGAGTACGAAAAAATTTGTTCCATTTCACGATCAGTGGTGACTCACTTGCATGAGAAGGGATTACGCTTTTCGGGTGTTCTTAATGGTGGATTCTTCATCACTCCTAGAGGTGAAGTAAGAGTTATTGAGTTCAACGCAAGGTTTGGTGACCCAGAATGTATGAATATTATGTCTCTTGTAGAACAAGATTGGGTGGATGTCATGGGTAAACTTGCTTCAGGTACTTTACAAGAAGGTGACATTACCTTCCGTGATACGGCAACATCTCTAAACTACTTGGTGACTCCTGAATATGCTCTTGGGGGCAGTCCTGGCCACAACTTTTCCATCAATAGAAACGCAATTGAATCTGCTGGAGTACAAATTCACTTTTCAGCATGTGAACGAACTAAAGGTGACCATTATCGGACTGTTGGAAATTCACGTGTGATGGCGCTTCTGGCTCATGGTCAAACTCCAGTTGATGCACGTGAAAAGATCATTGAAGCTATTGCAAGTCATGTCAGTGGACCTTTGCAACATCGTACTGATATTGCTAGTGAACAAAATATCAGACATATTTCCTCACTAATTGGAAGATGAGCACATTTCTATTGGTAGGGCATGGAGCAAGAGAATATGCATTTGCAGAAAGAATTCGAGAGGAAGGTCATAAAGTAGTTTCTGCAGCAAAAAAGACCAATGATCATCTCTCCAAAATTTGCGATCATTCAATACGTGTCACCAGGTATGGATTAAGAGAAATAACTGAACTTTGTGAAAGATTTAACCCGGATATTCTACTCCCTAGTGATGAGGAGTTAATATTTAATGGAGTTGGAAGTTTAGATTTAGAAGGGGTTAAGATTTTAGCACCCAGCATGGGGTGGTTATTCCTGGAGAGGGATAAGGGGCAATTTAAATCTTTCATTGCTGAAATTGATCCTGAGTTAGTACCAAATTCCACACATTGTAAAACGTTTGAGATTTTTATAGATGTTGTAGGGAATTTTCCTAATGGTTTCGTTTTGAAGGCACAGCCTCCAAGTAAAGATATTGTAATTTTTAAAGATGGAGCTGAAGGTATGGAAGATAAAATCAAAGCTTTATTTGAAAAACATGCAGACAAAGGATTGGTGTTAGAAGAATATATAGAAGGTGATGAGTTTTCTGTTCACGTGCTTTTTGGTAGCGAGGGAATGCTCCTATCTAAACCCATAATGGATTATCCTTTTCGTGATGATGGTGATGTAGGGCTGAAAACTGGTGGTATGGGGGCAGTTTCTCCATCTGGTGTGTGCCTGCCATTTCATAAGGAGGGGGATTATAAAAAAGCAGAAACGATCATTCGGGGTGTATTAAGCAAAGCTATAACCAGCTTTGGACCAACCAACGGCTTCTTTTCATTTCAGTTTTTCAAGTCTGGAGAGAGATTGCTGGTTAATGAAGTTGACATTCATCCTGGAGATCCTGAAAGTATTGCATTGCTTTTGTCACTTAGGTCAAGCATTTCAGAGACAACAATGGGAATATTAAACGGAGAAAGGGCAACGTGGCTCTTTGATGAAAGACATGCAGTAGTTCAATGTTTTACCCCTAGGGCATATCCATCAGTTACTCTGCCAGAATCGTTTGTATTTAATGACAGCAGTGGGCTTTTTGAAAGCCACGGCATTCAACTCTGCTGGGGGAATGCCCTCAAGCTAGATGAATCAACATATAGAACTGGTAGTTCTCGTACTATTGCATTGGCTAGTACGGGAACGTCATTTGAGGATTGTCGGTCAAGATTGTCTTTGGTGAATGGAGAGCTGATGAAACAGTTACATGGGAGAACCGACATTGGTTTGTTCTAATTCAGGTGGTAATATTTTAGTATATGAAAATGATTTTTTTCGACAATGATGGGACCTTAGTTGATACAGAAAGCCTATATTTTAAGGCTACGCGAAAAATATTGCTTGAATTGGGAGTAGAGATGACTAGAGAGTGGTTTATTGAATATTCTCTTAAAAGGAATTACAGCTCATGGAGCTTGCTGGAGGGCAAAGGGTATTCTCATGAAGAAATCAGCCATTTCCGAAATAAAAGGAATGACTACTACTCTGAGCTGCTTAGAGATGAAGTACAATTGATACCTGGTGTCCTCGAGACTTTGGAGTCTTTAAAGGGAAGGGCAAGAATGTCTGTTGTTACGACATCTCGACGAATGCACTTCGAAATCATCTTGAAAAAGACAGGAATTGCAGATTATTTTGAGTTTTTTGTTGTGAATGAGGACGTGAAAAATGAAAAACCCCATCCTGAACCTTATTTAAGAGCAATAGAAATCTCAGGATGTGATTCTGATGACTGTATAGCTATAGAAGATACAGAAAGAGGAGTGGTTGCGGCTAAAAAGGCAGGCATCAAATGCTATGCAATTCCAACGGCACTTTCTAAGTCGCACGATTTCTCTGGTGCTGATGGGGTGCTAAATTCAATATCTGAGCTCTCAGGATTGATTTGACTTTCTTCATAGCGCTCTACTCCAGCTGGGGTGGGGTATACTCCAGAAACACAGGCAAGACACAGGTCGCGAGTTTCACCTCCTACAGTTTGTAAAACAGCTTTGCTTGGTAAAAACTTGATTGAACTAATACCAAGTTCTCTTGCCATGTGTCCAAGTACCTCTTCAGGCAGGTCATCTTCAGAAGGATCAGAGAAGTTTTTTGCAAACAATTCAGAGTCGTTCGGAATGTTGATTCCATAGAAGCATGGGGCTGAAATTGGAGGACATGCAATCCTAAGGTGAATTTCTTTTGGATTTGAAACTCGTTTAATTTCTTCAATCAATACCCGCACAGTAGTTGATCGAACAAGACTGTCGTCTATGAGGAATACTTTTTTACCTTCAAAGGCAGACGGATCGATCTCAAATTTTTTTCTAACTTTTTCATAACGATCCTTTGATTCAATGAATGTCCTCCTTGCATTCTTTCTCTTCTTTAAACCTTGTTTTGTTTCAATGCCAAGTGCTTTTGCAAAACCTTCACATGCACGATTTGCTGATGAAGGTACCGAGATAGCCACACAGTCAGAATCTATAGTCACTGTTTCAATAGTCGCCAGATATTCCCCCATATTTACACGAGATTCTCCTACGGAATGATCATCAATAATGGATTCTTCATTTGCGAAATATACAAACTCAAAAAAACATCGAGAAGGTTTGGGGTATAGAACTCTATTTATACGTACAACTCCTTCATTTGGTGAGTACCATAATGAACATCCTGGTGGTAGCGTTTGGATGCTTGAACCATATGTATTCAGAGCAACAGATTCAGATGCTACCAAAAGCATCTCATCGGTTACAGTAAAGCAAAGTGGCTTGAAGCCATGATGATCTCTATAGGCGAGAATCTCCCCTGATCCATTGATCATTACGAGTGAGTAAGCACCATCTAAAGTTCGAGCAAGTGCATGAGGGGAGTCAATGAAGTCTCCTTCAGTTAGATGGTCAGAGACAACTTGTTGAATCACTGCAGTGTCGATATATGGATCGATATTCACACCTTCATGAGCATATCGACGCACAAGTTCTCTAAAATTAGCAATATTGCCATTAAATGCCAGCGCAGCTTCAATTCCAGCATTGAATTGAAATGGTTGTGCCTCTCTTAGTTCATCGCCACCTGATGTTGCATAACGAACATGTCCAATTCCAGCTTTCCCACTGTGTTGACTAGGTATTCCTTCGCCGAAAACATGTCTAACCAATCCCATTCCCTTCATAGTGATAAGTCGGGGGTCCCTTTTTGGGGAGAATGTAGTAATCCCAGCACTAAGTTGTCCTCTGTGTTGTAATTTGGATAATCCACGGATTATTTCATCAGAAATATCATCATGACCATCAAGTTTAGTTGCAGCAATGACTCCACAGAATTCTTTCATTTTCAATAGTAAAAAGAGGTATTTATACCCTGTAATTGCCTCCTAGTCAAACAAAGTGCATGGTGAGTTTTTCTACTTTTGATCTTTGAGATACTTGTCCATTTGTATGTATAATCTCAGAGAATAAAAGGTATACGAAACATTCTACATGAAAAATTTCCCATTCAGAAGTAATCGAATTACCTACAAAAGCTTCTTCATAAGTCATTGCAAAGATTTTGGAATAAAAATTAATGAAAGACTGTTAGAGTTTTTTCATCAAAAGGGTATTTTAGTGCCAATTGCTAGGCTGAATCCAGGTGTTGCGGAAGCAAGAAAGGTTACTTCAAAGAAAACTCCAGGCAAGCATGGATTTGTAGATGTACATGATCTTGAGCAAATGCAGAAAAAGGATGGTGTCACGCTAGTGGATGATCATATATATTACGCTGTAGGGTCATCATCACTTGGAACTGGAATTGATGGTGGATATATGATTGATTACTATATCAAAAAAGAATTAATAGACTATCCAGTAGATGATGAAAAATTCATCCCATGGGCAGTTTATAAGTATCCAAATAAAGAATTCGCAATTGAACGTAAGAATTTTGAAAAATACAGACAGTTGCTTTACTCAAAAGATCAAATTTATATATTACATTGGATATTAAAGTGGAGACCGTACAAGATCGAATTTAACTACCCTCCATCAGACAAATTGATGGAGGACGTAAAGAAAAAAGCAAAGAGGTGGGTTGAGAGTTTTGATGAAATAGCCCTATCTAAGGGGCTTGAGCAACGATATGTATATTTTGATCTTTACTATGCAATTTATGACTTTCTTACAGATTTTTACAAAGAACTTCATTTGAAATTCAATAAAAACTTAAAGGATGAGGAAAGTTTAAGCGATAAAGAGTTGAAAGCTGAGTTCAATGCAGCAAAAGAAAATTTAGTTGCAACTAAATATCAGAAAAAAGCTGAAAAATTTATAAACAAGTACGACCAAAAGTGTATTGAAGAAGTTAGGGATTTCTTTTTGCATGCTGGGTTTGAAAACCATGAAGATATGAAAACTTATAAGCTCAATGAGTTTAGGATGAAACATCTTAGAAAGAACAAGAAGACTGCATTTTTAGTTGATGCATTAGAGAGGATTAAGGTAGTTGAGGAGTTATACAAGATCTCGGGTATAAAAGATTGGATTTCTATAGAAAAGATATATGGGTTCTCGGACAATATGTATCACTGTGAAATATGTGGTAATATATTTTTCAGAACAGACGGTCGGCAAAAAAACAAACAAGCATGTTCACCAGAGTGTAGTGAGAAGCTAAAGAAAAGAAATCGAAAACCTAAGAGAAGGAAACAAAAAGCTAAAAAGTAAATGTCACCAGAATGTCACCGAATCATTGATTGAAGGATTTAATGAACAATGAATGTGCTTTTAGCATGTTTATTTCCTAATCCTAAAATCATGCAAAATATAGACATAACATATGTTCCAATATGGGAACTAGAGCCAGCACAACATAATCCAAGATATTGGAGCAAATGTGCAATTAAAGACCTGACCGAAAGCATCAAGCAGTTCGGTCTGGTTGATCCAATACTGGTGAATGGATCAGATAATCGAAAAAATATAGTCATAGGTGGTCATTTCCGACTAAAAGTTGCTAAAGACCTTGGCTTCAAAGAGGTTCCCGTCTTGTATCTAGACATTCCAGATGAGGCCAAAGAAAAAGAGCTCAACCTTCGTCTCAACAAAAACCAAGGCGAGTGGGATTTCGAACTTTTAAGAGATTTTGAGGTCGATATTCTTAAGGGGGTCGGGTTTGATTCTCAAGAAATTGAAGATATTTGGAGTGATGCCCTTGGTGCTGAGGATGATGACTTTAATGTCGAAGAAGAGCTTCAAAAAATCAAAGAGCCTTTTGTTAAAGAGGGTGAGCTTTATCAATTAGGAAAACACCGTTTGCTCTGTGGAGACGCCACAAAGATTGAAGATGTTAAAAGGTTGGTAGGTGAATCAGCAATCCCAATGATCTACTCGGATCCTCCATTCAATATTAACCTCAATTACAACAAAGGGATTGGAACTAAAGGTAAGTACGGTGGGTCAAAGGTTCAAGATAATAAATCTGATTCAAATTACAGGCAGTTTCTAAAGGAAACACTTAAAAATGCATTAACAGTCACATCCAAGGATACACATGTGTTTTATTGGTGTGATGAAAGGTACATAGGATTATTACAAGACTTATATAGAGAGTTAGGTATTGAGAATAAGCGTGTATGCCTATGGATCAAGAACAACCAAATGGTTACGCCAGAGATAGCATTCAATAAAGTTTATGAACCTTGTGTGTATGGAGTACGTGGCAAGCCAGTGCTTTCAAAGAAATATTTGAATTTGAATGAAGTTCTCAACAAAGAAGTAGGTACAGGGAATCAGCTGCATGAGGACATTCAAGATTTATTCAACATTTGGTTAGTAAGGCGCTTGCCAGCGAATCAGTACGAACATCCAACTCAAAAGCCACCAACTCTGCATGAAAAGGCTATAAAACGCTGCACCCAGGTGGGTGACGTGGTTCTAGATCTATTTGGTGGTAGTGGAAGCACCATGATTGCTTGCGAGCAGCTTAAACGTGCTTGTTACATGACAGAGATAGATCCTGTTTTTTGTTCTCTCATCATCACACGTTACGAAAAGCTAACTGGTCAGAAAGCACAATTGATAACCCAAACAGTATGAAGAAAGACACTATCACTATTCGTAAGGAGGAAAACAAACAATTGATTGTTAATCAACTAAAGAAAACACCAGTAGTTGAGGTTGCTTGTAAGAAAATCAGCATCGGACGAGCCTCATATTATCGTTGGAGGAATGAAGATGAAGCATTCAAACAACAAGCTGATGACGCACTACTAATTGGTAAACATTTCATCAATGATATGGCTGAATCACAGCTTATTCGCGCCATTCAAGAGGGCAACATGACCTCAATCATTTTTTGGCTCAAAAACCATCATAGAGATTACAGAACTAAGGTAGAGCTGTCTGGTGAACTTCGTACAAAAGGAGAGCTAACAGATGAGCAGAAAATACTAATACAGAAAGCACTCAAACACGCAGGTCTTTCTCTCAATAAAAAATTACTTACAAACCCAAGAAAAATGGAACTTCCAAAAAATCTAAATGATCTCATTCAAGATCAAAAAACTCGGCGTGAATTAACTTACGGTAGTCACTTCTTATTCTTTCATACTTACTTTAGTCATTACATCGACTGTAAAACTGCAGATTTCCAAAAGGAAATGTTTAGTTTGACGGAAGACATGAGCGTTAAGAGTATTGTGATCGTTGCTTTCCGTGGCTCAGGCAAATCGACCATTATGAACATGTCATTCCCGTTGTGGTCAATTTTAGGAAAACCACAGTGTAAATATGTGATCATTGTTGGGCTCACACAGGGCCAAGCTAAACGTCATTTAAAGAACATTAAACAAGAATTGGAGAATAATCAGCTGCTAAAAGCTGACCTCGGTCCTTTCAATGAAATTGAGAATGATTGGAGCTCATACACCCTTGAGATTCCAGAGTTAGGTGCACGAATTACAGCCGTTTCAATCGATCAAAGCATTAGGGGAACTCGTCATGGTTCGCACAGGCCTGATCTTATTATTTGCGATGACCCGACTGAAATCCACTTGGGCGAAAGATCTGCATGTGTGATTGGGCGACAGTGGGGTTAAGATATGCGAGGCCATTATCTTCTTCACTAGAGCGATCTATAACAGTCCTTGGTATAGGAAAACCCTGGTGTACAAATTTACTTCGATACTGGTAGGCAGCATAAAAGCACACATATGCAAAACGCTTATAACGGCTAAGGGTGGCTAACTTTTGTTTGGTTCTTCCCCTTGGGATTCTTGAAGTTATGGATTCTGCTAGATCAATTCGACTTCTTAAAGCACCCATATCATGAATCTTTTTGAAGACTTCTTTATTGAAAGCCCCAGAGACTTCACATAACCAAAACCCAAAATTACTTGCACCAGTACTGGAATTCAAAGAGTCTAAAATACTGATTAGCTTCAAGTAACTATCACTATAAAAATGTGGATACAGAAGTCTAGCATGATTATATGTTTCCAATAGGTGATTGAGACGGAGAGCTCTTCTTTGAGTTGGTGGGTAGGTGGAATGAAACTTCAAGTCAATTGTAGTGACGATCTTGTCCAAAAGATCACTATCATAGTCTGATTGGCCTACACATTTTTTTGATTGAAAATTATCTATGAATTTCATTCCGAAATAGTAGCCACTACCACTAGTAAGTTTCTTTTCTTTGCGAATCCCAATATCTAAAGTGAAGCCCAACGCCGACTCTATATTTGAAATTGGCCTCTTGGAGGGGCCTTCTTGAGGGATGAGGTCATAACTGCCATCACACACTAAAATTAACCTGTCGTCATCACTTCTTACAATTTTAATTAGTCCAAACTTCTCATTTAAAATGATCGTATCTTTTAAGTTGAATTCGGTGAGTTCATATGTGTCAATTTCATTCATATCGAAATTCTAGCATTATTTATTTAATCCCTGCCAATACCGCTCGCTCCTCCTAGGTTCACGGGATGTGAACCTTTTGGGTGTTTCACAATATCCACCAGAAGCACTTACACCCAAACATACACCTGCTCCTTCTCCTAGGGAGTCGGGAATCAGGTGTCATTAGTTCATCTAATGGCTGGGGCGGAGGGATTCGAACCCCCGAATGGTAGAACCAAAATCTACTGCCTTACCACTTGGCCACGCCCCAACTTGTTACGCAAAAAGCGCGATCTTAATCTAATAAAAGCTGTGGGCAAAGTCAATTAATTCAATTCACCCTGAAGTCTCTTAATCTCAGATTCCAAGTCTTTTTGAATCTCTGCCAAATATTCTTCTGGCAAATGTTCAACCGGTACTTCATCAAGAGGTAAGTACTTTAAGGGGTCAACACGCGCTCCATCTTGCCATACCTCAAAGTGTAGATGTGGCCCTGTAGTACGAACACCAGCTCCAATTGAGCCAGGAGTCGCGCCACTAAGCGCAATTATGTCTCCTTCACTTACAAAATATCCAACCTCAACCGTCACACCAGATACATGCCCAACTAAACTCATCACACCCTTGCGATGCGCAATCATTACATATGCATATCGAGTAGAATCTTTATCGTAAATAATATCGTAAACCACACCATCGGCAGGTGAATAAATATTGCTTCCATGTTTAGATCGAATGTCCAAAGCATAATGTTGAACCCCAAAGGCTTTCTGGTAACCGCCATCAATAAAGAAGGCAGTCAAGCCATCTTTCGGATTAACCGGCCATTTCATATCTAAGAAATTAGCAACTTCTTCACTTCGAAATTGTTCCTTCATATCTTCTTCAATCCTTGAAATTAAATCTTGTTGTTCACTCGAAAGTAGCACCTCAGTGCCAGAGAATTTCTGCTGCATAAGTGAAACATTCCTATCAAGCGCATCAATCTCGCGCAGTAAATCTTCTTTTCGATCATCACTGCTAGCCAACATTACTTCTAATACAGATTGCTCAATAACAGTTTCATCTAAAAGTGCAACTTGAATATCTCGCTCTTCCTGCTGATTATTCAACTCAGTCGCAAGCTTAATGTCTAAATTATTCAGCTCATCTTGCTTTCGTCTAATCGTTGCCCATTTGCCAGCAAGATCTTCAGTTAGCCCAATCATTTTTTGAGTTTCATCTTCATTCAACTCCTCAATCAGATCTAAGTATTTAATACCCTGCAAAGTCTCAGAAACCGTATCTGGGCTAGCCAAAACTTTTACAGTGTTCACACCATCTTCATCATAATAGATATCTCGTTTCACATATAAGATCATCATCAGCTCGCCAATCAAAACTTTCTGATCTTCGAGTTGAAGTTCAAGCATAAACGCTTCTTCTTCTAAACCTTCAAGATCCATTTTTTTAACTTCTTTTTGCCTCTTAACAGATAAGATTTTCTTGTCAGTATCTGTAATACTTAGCTCGAGTTTATCAACTTCAATTTTTAAATGTTCAATCATATCTTGTAAACTCACAAGATCACCCAAAGCTCTTTCTAGATTAGTTTCTAGCAAATAATATCTATATTGAGTTTGAGCTAGCTTCTGTTTCATCTGAACAAGCATGCTACTTTGTTGCACAGCCTCAGTAATAGTTTCACGGTCAGCTTCAGCCTCTTCTGCAACAGAAAGGGGAGTGAAAGTAGGCAGAAATAGACCTCCGAGCAATATTGCTCCGAAAATTGTGGCCATTAGCCCCTTCAAACCTGTTTTTAGCTTCGATGTCATCTAACAATTATACCATAAATAGCCCCTTTAGAGAAGAGGCTAAAAAGCATATCTACTCCAAATGCATATCAATATTTCTTAATGCTCCATCAACATCACTATGTCTAGATTCATCTACCAATGCACCCCAGGCGCTCTGATCAACCGCATCTACATATATTTGACCATTAGAAAGTAGTTCGAGATTGAACAATTTGGTGCCATGACTACCATGAAATTCTCCAATAATATCTCCCTCTCTCCCTGCACTGACCCTTTTGCTATCTATGGCAGTATAAGTACCCTGTTTTGGAGTATAATTTACAACATCTGGAGAGTTTGCATCTCCAAACTTTTGCAATCGATCTCTTTTTACACCTCTAACTTTATACACATGCTCAGAAACTGCATTACATGCGCTAGCAAAATCTCCATGTTGAGAGTAATCAAGTTTACTTGAATAATATTCAAGCTGCCATATAAGCTTGTGCATCAGGTGAAAGGGTAGGTGCTTTGCGCTTCTCTAAGGCATCATAATCTCTATCAAAATTTAAAGCTTGTATCCCAACCGTCGCATCATCAGAATAAGCAACTGCTCCAATTGATCT
This sequence comes from Candidatus Peregrinibacteria bacterium, assembly GCA_018658105.1. GTDB lineage: Bacteria > Patescibacteriota > Gracilibacteria > UBA1369 > 2-02-FULL-48-14 > JABHVW01. Next base: position 138,731 of record JABHVW010000006.1, on the reverse strand, counting down.
TTCAAACACTTTGCTAAGTGTCGCTCCATTCCCCTTTGAGCCCATACGTCGTAACGCAGCTCTAGCTATTGCCTTACGCTCCCTCAAAGCTTTTGATAAAGCAGGGCTTGCTCCACCTTGCTCAAGAGGGTTAAGCCTTTCGAGTTCCAACATTTGATCTCTAACAATTGTTTCTAGTGCATCTGGATCTCTAGTATTGCCAAGTGCTTTATGTATGCGTCTACCATCCATAATTTAAAAATTTTAGAATATTAAGAGGGAAGTCTACCTGTAAAACAGATATGGAATAAAAACCCATCCTTGCTAAACAGGTAACAGCAGATTAGAAAATGTGGCGGCAACAGCTGACAATTTACATACATCCATATCGATTAAATTCCCCTTGCCAAAAGCAAGCCTTTACCCTAAAATCCTCCAGTAATTAACAAATTATATGGCACATAAGAAAGCCGGTGGCTCAAGTAAGAACGGAAGAGACTCGAATGCGAAACGTCGTGGCATAAAATGCTTCGGTGGTGAAGCTGTTCGTTCAGGTGCAATTATTGTTCGCCAAAAGGGAACAAAATGGCATCCAGGTGCGGGGGTTGGAATGGGTAAAGATTACACAATTTTTGCTCTCCAAGACGGTGTTGTTAAATTTACAAAAAAGAATCAAAAGAAATTTGATGGAAGAGTAAGACTCGATACACTCGTTCATGTAATGGGTGCTTAAGCAAACTTGAATTAACACTAGAAAATAGCTATCATCTCGGTAGCTATTTATTTTTTAATCCTATTAGGATGAAATTCAAACTCCACGCACTTTCAGCCGGTTTAGCAGTCGGTGTTCTATGGGGCCTTGCCCTATTTATTTGGACCATTGTAACTGCAAAATACGGTTTCGCCGGTTCATTTTTAGAATTGATCACAGAAGTATACCCATTCTTTGATATTACTGTATCAGGCGCTTTCTGGGGCCTTTTATGGGGCTTCTTAGACGGTTTCATTGGGACATACCTTCTTGTATGGCTCTACAATTTCTTCGTTGATAAATTCGGTAAAAAATAAATTATGTCTTTAGAATCTTTTTTTGGTCTTGAGGATGCAGATTCTCAAGGTAGTACAGAGTCGTCTGAAAAATATCGTGAACAAGCACGTAAAAATGCCAAAGCGATAAAAGCGATGACTGGGCACCAACAGCAACAGAAAAAGAAAGAAGACAAACTTGCCAAAATACTAGTCAAATTTATTCAAGATACGAGTAAATCTGATCTAGTATTTTTGGTTGTAAAATTATTACAAGAAAATGTTCCAGGAGCATTTATTTTAGCAGTACTAACTATTGCAAACGCAGAACTCGAAGCAGAGTTAAAAGAAAGCTTCAAAGAAATCGCAATGCCACAAGATCAACTTATTGACTTCTCTGTTGATTCAAAATTACCAGAGGTAGTGAAGTTACCGCCAAATATACGTACAGATTTAAACTCTTGGGGTGAATCAATATTAAAAGCAGGCTTAATGATGCCTGGCAGAACTTTAGAAACAGTTCTAACTCCAGAACACAAACTTAAATCTATAGTCTTAGATCTAATCGACTACGCTCTCGAAGAATATTTTCAACGCCACGGCCTAGAATTTACAGATCAACACACAAGGCAATTCGCACTTTTGAGTATTCAGTCAGTACTAATAAAACTGCGAGACAAAGCCAACCAAATGACTGACGCCGAAATTATTGAAACCCCACTCGAGGGCACATTGTAATTTCAGTGACACTCTCTAGCTATACAAAGATATAGTGTTTCGTTAAATTAAATATATTAAACAAATCTTACATGACATCTAATTTAGGATTAATTGGCTTAGGCACCATGGGTAAATCTCTCGCAAGAAACATTGCTTCAAGAGGGTTTTCCCTTAGCCTTTGGAATCGTACAACAGAGAAAATTAATGAGTTTGTAGATGAATTTCCAGATGAAAATTTTTATGCTCCACAAAGTTTCGAAGATTTTGTAGAAAGTATTGAAAGGCCAAGAAGAATCATTCTCATGGTCCCTGCCGGTGATCCAACCGCAGATTTAATTAAAAAATTAGCTCCCATCTTAGATAAAGATGACGCCATTATGGATGGTGGGAATGCAATATATAAGGTTACAGAAATTTACCAAAAACAATTAGAAGAAAAGGGTATTCACCTCTTAGGCGTTGGAATCTCAGGCGGTGAAGAAGGCGCTTTAAAAGGCCCAAGCATTATGCCGGGCGGCCCTGTAGAAGCCTGGGAAGAATTTGAAGAAGTACTAACCAAAATCGCAGCTGAAGATTTTAGTGGTAAAGCCTGCGTTTCTCACATGGGTAAAGGCGGGGCAGGCCATTACGTAAAAATGGTTCACAACGGAATCGAATATGCAGAAATGCAAATGCTGGCAGAGGCATACCAAATGTTAAAGGAGTTATACAAACTCAGTCACAATGAAATTGCAGATATTTTCGAAAAATGGTCCGAAGGCAGAATGGCTTCATACCTAACAGATATATCAGTAGATGTTCTCCGCAAAAAAGAAGATGGAAAAGAGCTGCTAGATCTAATTTTAGATAAAGCAAAAAACAAAGGCACAGGCGTTTGGACTACGCAAGAAGCATTAAGGCTCGGCGTTCCAAGCCCAACAATTGCCGGTGCAGTATTTATGCGTGGTTTTTCAAACAGTCTAGAAGAAAGAAAAAAACTCGACGGACTTTACCCTAGACTAGAACAAAGCCCAGAAATGACTCTCTCAGAATTTACGGAACATCTTGAAAAGGCACTATTTGCCACTCGTTTAGCCAATTTTGAACAAGGCTTCGCAATACTTCGTGCTGCAGATAAAGAAATGCATTACGGCTTAAATTTTTCAGAAATCACAAGAATTTGGCAGGGTGGTTGCATAATCAGAAGTGCAATTTTAAAAGATATGAATCTTGCATTCAGTCAAAAAGTACAAAACCTATATTTCACAGAATTTGCACATACAGCATTAGTTGAATGTCAAAAAAGTTGGAAATTAATTGTAAATACTGCAGTAAAACATTCTATCCCAATGCTCTCAATCTCGGGTGGACTTAGCCACTTTGAGGCAAGTCGACGCGGCCGCTCTTCGGCCAATTTTATTCAAGGACTGCGTGATCGTTTCGGCTCTCATACATATGAGCGCATCGATCAAGAAGGCAGCTTTCACTCTGAATGGTAATGAAAATTCAAAAAGCAGATGGAAATTTCACATTATTTATATACGGAGCTTCAGGCTCTCTAGCTAAACTAAAACTTTTCCCAGCAATTTACGAACTAGTTAAAGAAAAACGAATGCCTAGCGATTTTAAGATCGTTGGTTATGCAAGAACAGAAATGAGCGACAAAGAATTCCAAGATTTTTTTGAACAGTCAGTTAGAGAAGCAGAAGAATATATAGACGAAGCTGCACTGAAGAAAACACTTAAACATGTGCACTATTTTAGCGGCCAATATAACGAAGAAAAAGATTACAAGAAGTTCAAAAAATATTTGCAAACAATCGAAAAAAAGAAAGATCGTGTAAGAATTGCATATTTTTCTGTTCCACCTTCAGCATTCAATGACATATTCACAAACCTGGGTAAGGTTAATTTCAACACGAAAAAATCAAAACTTCGCCTCGTAATCGAAAAGCCATTTGGCTACGACCTAGCATCTGCAAAAGTTCTTAAAAAGAAAATAAATAAAACATTTCAGTCTGAACAGATTTATCTTTTAGATCATTATTTAGGTAAAGAAGCAGTAAGCAATTTGCTTTCACTTCGTTATGCAAACTCATTACTGACCAGTCTTATGACAAAGCAGTATGTAAGTAATATCCAGATCAGTGCTCTCGAAAGTAAAGACATCGAAGGTCGTGCAAATTATTTCGACCATGTGGGCATTATGAGAGATATGGTTCAATCTCATCTCTTGCAGATTTTGGCTTACCTCACAATGACCGCTCCAAAAGAAAAAAGTTCAGAGGCTATTCATCATGAAAAAGCACGAATATTAAATTCACTTAAGGTTTCAAGCAAGACCGTTGTAAGGGGGCAGTACAAAAGTTATAGAAAAGAAAAAGAAATTCCAAACGACTCGCAAACAGAAACATTCGCTGCAATGAAGCTTTGTTTAAGCCACCCAAACTGGAAAGGAGTGCCGGTTTATATTAGAAGTGGTAAAGCGCTAAAAGAAAAATGGACAGCAGTAGTAATCGAATTTAAACCTGAAAAACCACAAAAAGATCATGGGCAGTTGCCAACAAATAAATTAATAATTCAACTGCAGCCAAATGAAAAAATTGAATTCCAGCTTTTAACAAAGTTAGGTGGAAAAACTTTTGATTTCCACTCTCTCACTACAGGTAGACCAATTTACTGTAGCGGCGACTGTCTGTCTGAACATGGTAGATTGTTCCTAGACGTTGTTGCTGGCAAGCAAGGTTTATTCTTGAATTTCGAAGAAATATTTGCAGCATGGAAAGTCATCGATCCATTGCAAAAAATTTGCGACAGAATGCACAGAGAACATTGTGAACCTATTTTATATCCAGCCAATACTTTGGGGCCAAAAGAAGCAGATGAGCTTCTCAAAAAAGATGGTTTCGAATGGTATAACCCAAGCTAATGAACCCAAGTATTTTTACATTCAACGATGAGGCAGAATTTTTACAAACTGCATTTGACGACACTTTACTTTTGATTAAAGAATCTATTAGGAAATTTGAAACATGCAGAATAGGTCTTGCAGGAGGAAGCACGCCAGAAGCCCTTTACGCAAAGTTAGCAGATGAGAAATTACCATGGGGAAAAATCACACTAATAACCCTAGACGAAAGACAAGTACCAAGTGACAGCAAAGAAAGTAACTTACGAATGATCAGAGAGTCTTTGCTCAAAAAAATATCAATCCCACCAGAAAACATTATTTCTTTCGATACATCTTTGCCGCCAGAGTCATCTGCAAAAGAGATGTCACGCAAGTTAATTGCTTTAAGCCATGACCGATTTCCAATCTTTGATTTATTGATCCTTGGTGCGGGCGCAGACGGCCACATCGCATCTCTTTTTGAAGGAGACGAAGCTTTAGAATGTACAAAATACGCGAGTGTTGCACACGCCGAAGGATACAAAACGCCAGATCGTCTTAGCATTTGTTTGATCGCTTTAAAAAGCGCTGGCTCTGCAATGCTTCTTTTAAAAGGTGAGAAAAAACTTCCAGTTTTGGCAGCTTTAAAAGGTGAACAAGTCCAGCCAAAACTTACAGCATTAAGAGAAGTCATGGAGGACGTACCTACAAAAGTACTAGCCTATACATAAGACTTTTGTTAGAATCCAGCTGATTTAACCAAAATATTATGAAACTACTTTTAGCAACAACTGCAATTTTTACATTGCTTCTTAGCGCATGTTCATCAGGACTTAGCGGTGCAGATAAAGAAGCAGCAAGCGAGTTTCCTGAATTAAAAGGAGCAATTGAAGCATGGAGTACTATGCAGGATGCAGCAGAAAGAAAAGACTGTGAAACATTCATGAACCACATGCGTTTAGCTACAAAGACAACAGAAGCAGATTGTCCGGCAGCATTCGACTTTATGAATAAAGGCTACACAATTGATTGGTCTCGAAGTGAATGGAATGCAAGTAGTGGTAAAGTTAAAATCTACGTCGAAGATAGTGGATCACTTACAGCATTTATCTTAAACGGCGCTACAGACGTTTGGGGCGCAGACAGCAAATTCTGGGAATAATCTAAAAAATCAACATTCGGATTCCAATTCCGAACATTACTAAAAGGGCAACATTCTTTACCCAGAGGTTGCCCTTTAGGCTTTGTAATTTTGTGCCCACATAACCTCCTAAGAAAGCCCCAATAATAATAAAAATCGCCAAGGTGTAATTAAGATCTACAACTGTAGTTAAATAAATTGACTGCATTAAATGCACCAAAAACCCAGACACCATTCCATATGCAATAGCGTGAATAAATGAAATACGCATATGAATAACCATAAACGATCCAAAAATAATTCCAAATCCACCCGAAAGACCATTTATAATATTCGTCAGGAAAAAGAAGGCAAAAATTTCACCAAGTAATCTTTTCGTAACAGGCTTCGGCTTCTCAATTCCAAGCCCCTTTTTCTTATTCCAAATCAGGTAAAGACCAATAGAAAACATTATGAAGGGCAATAATGAGATTACAAAACTCTCATCAAGCTGATATTGAACAAGATATGTAGCAATACTAATTCCAAAGAGGGAGCCAAAAAACATAACTCCAAGTACTTTTTTATCAAGTTTATATTTGTCTTTTTTTATATGCAAAAATGAAGCAGTACCAGTCACTACAGCAGCTGCAATCTTACTTAAGGTTAAGGCTGCTAGGTAGCTGCTCTCTGTGAACCCCAATAAACTCATCAGCAAAATCAAAGAGCCACCTCCACCTGAAAAAGCAGAAAGTATCATCGAAAAGAAGGAGACGATTCCTCCTAGATACGGTAATGCCTCTAAATTCATAAAAGTGAATGTAAACTTTCTGAAATATCTTCAACAGCAAGGCCAGCAAGCTTATAAAGCTCATCTGCTGTACCTGATAATTGGTAATGATCAACTCCAAGATGCTTAGCAGGAACACTTAGCCCAGCTTCTTCCATGGCTCTTCTCACGTAATGAGCAAGGCCCGTATCCACATTATGGTCATGCACGGTCACTAATCGGCCAGTCTTCTTAACACTTTCAACAATAGTCGCAGCATCAAAAGGAATAAAACTACTTACTGCAATCACTTCAATATCTCCACCGAGTTTCTCAGCAGCTTCAATCGCACGAATCACCATAGGCCCAGCAGCAATAATCGTACCACGGCTACCTTCACGTAACACATCAGCCTTGCCAGCTTCAAAAGCATAATCCTTGTCGTAATAAGGTGCAGAACCATCAGTTTTTGAAATGATCGGCAGTTTTGAGCGGCCCATTCTTACATAGAAATTTCCGTACTCTTGAGCCACAAAACGAATCATTCGATCACATTGATTTGGGTCAGCCGGTTCCAAAACTCTAGTGTGAAAAAACCCACTAAAAGAACTAATATCATCAATTGCTTGATGAGTTGGTCCGTCTTCACCAACAGAAAGTCCACAGTGAGTTGCAACCATTTTTACATTACATTCATTAAGATCATTTACTCGAGCTTGGTCTTTTGCACGGCTACTCATGAAAGCACCAAAAGTACTACAGAAAGGCACATATCCTTGAATAGAAAGGCCTCCACTTACACTCACCATATGTTGTTCAGCAATTCCACATTCAATGTGACGCTCAGGAATATTATTTTTCACACCTGTCGTTTTCACACTTCCAGCCACATCAGCAGTCAGCGCAACCACATGAGGGTTGTTATTAGCTAAATCTAGCAAAGCATCACCATATGCACTTCTACAATCTGTGAAAGTATCTAGGTCATAAAGTACTGGTTCACCAGCTTGAACAACCTTGTTTAGATCCATATCTGCGTCTTCATTTGTTTTAATATTTTTCGGTAAATCAACTAGACCAGTCAACAAAGTCTGCATCTCATCTTCACTCAGTTCAATATCTACAAGTGCCGCATCAGCAACATCTGGCTTTGGCGCTTTACCATGCCAGTCAGATTGCTTAGCTTTACCAGTTTCTTCCATAAATGAAACACCTTTGCCCATCACAGTTTTACCTAGCAATAGGGTAGGGTTCTCGCTTTTTTGTGATTCAGCAATCGCCGCCCACATAGCTTGAAAATCATGACCATCTAGCTCAATAACATCCCAGCCAGAAGCTTTGTAGTGCCCAGCAATATTAAGAGGCATAATTTCTTCAAGTGAGTCTGTTAGTTGAACTTCATTGTAATCAATGAATAAAACTAGATTCGAAAGTTTATATTTATTTGCAAAATTCATCATTTCATATGCTTGCCCTTCTTGATTTTCACCATCCCCCATTAGTAAAAATGTAAGCTCAGAATTATCAGAAAGCTTATCTGCAAGTGCACAACCAGAAGCAACACTGCCTCCAACTGCAAGTGGGCCAGTTCCAAAATGCACACCTTGAATTTTTCTATTCACGTGGCCTTCATAAAGATCCACAGGTTTTCTAAAGTTTTGAATCACATCCTCTTTTGGAATAACATTTAGCTCAGCCAAAACTGAGTAAACAGCAGGTGAAATATGCCCATGAGACACAATCACTCTCTCATTCGTCAAACAAATACGCATGGCGTATATCATCGCTAAGTAATCTAAAGATGAAAGCGACCCACCAGGATGCCCAGATTGAGCATTGGTAACCATTCTAACTATGCTCTGTCTGCAAGACTTAGCAAAAGCTTCAAGAAATTTAATATGTTCCTCTTTCAACGGTGACCCTAGTTCTGGTAAATGCATCGCTATGATTTTGTTAGAAATTCTTTAGTGAGATTTTTACTAAGCTCTACACCAGGCTGGTTAAACGCGTCAATGTTATAGAATTCGCCCAAAAAGGCAATGCTCGCTTCAAAAAACATAAATAACTTACCAAGTTCACGTGCATTCACCTCAGGGATGACTATATTTGCAACTGGCTTTTTATATTGAGCCAAAGCTTGTTCAGTCGCCTTTTTTTCAACATTCATTAGCTCATGAAAACTCACACCTGACAGGTAAGACATCGCTTCATTTTCAACCTTAGGTATCCTCGAAGACTTCTCATTTTCAACCTCAATCAAAGTGAAGAGTTTATCTGTTGGCCCCTCATTATAAAGCTGTAATTGCGAATGTTGATCAGTTACTCCAAGCGCACGAATCGGAGTGATTCCCTTGCCATCTTTACCTATACTCTCAGCCAAAAGTTGTCTGTACCAATCAGCCAAAGTCCACAAACGTGTCGAGTAAGGCATCATTACTGTCATGCTTATTCCATGCTTCCATTCCAACAAATATTGAGCAGCTGCCAGTTGAAAAGGCAGGTTTAAATCAAAATCAGTCTGATAAAAAGAGCTAGCCATCTCGCCAGCACCATCTAAAAGAGCTTCAACATCAATTCCAAGCAAAGCCGCAGGAAAGAGCCCAACAGCAGTCAAAACTGAAAAACGACCACCTACATTTTGTGGAATATCTAACATTGGAATCTCATTTTTCTCACCAATTGCTCGTAGCTCACCACCTTCAGGATCAGTAATAAATACGAAATTTTCTTTAGAAACTTTATCTCGAAAGTAAAAATATTGACCCATTGTTTCAGGCGTACGCCCAGATTTCGAAATTACAATAAACAAACTCTTATCCAGATCTATAACTTTTTCAACCTCTTCAACTAAGTCCAAATTATCTAATACAAATAGGCGAGGGCTGGCATGAAAATTATAATACGGCCCAAGCAATGCATCTCGTACGCAGGTAATACCCAGCGAGCTGCCACCTATACCCAATACCACTATATTTTCAAACTTACCTTTCATCTTTTCAGCAAGATGCTTCACCTCAAGCAAAGCCGCTTTGGCCTTTGGCAAGCGAGGAAAGCCCTGACCCCTAGTTTCAAAACTATCTAAGAAATCTGCTAACTTATGTTGCTCGCCTCTGATGTCTTCAGCAGAAACTCCGTCTAAACCTAAACCGACAATGGGATCTAAATATAATTTCATTTTCGTTTTTTCCAATCGTTAAGAAATTTTTCTATACCTTGGTCTGTCATTGGATGCTTTACCAGCTTCTCAAAAACAGCCTTAGGTATTGTACAAACATCAGCACCTAGCAAAGCAGCGTCTGTTACATGCCTCGGGTGCCTAATACTCGCAACCAATACCTGTGTTCCAAAATGATAATTTTGAAAGATTTGTGTTATCTCAGAAATCAAATTCATGCCATCTGTACCTTGATCGTCAAGTCTTCCAATAAAAGGGCTAACATAAGTTGCACCAGCTTTTGCAGCTAAAATCGCCTGATTCGCAGAGAAACAAAGCGTCACGTTAGTATCTATACCTTCTCCCTTGAAAATCTCAACAGCCTTCAGGCCATCCGGAGTTAAAGGTAATTTAATCACAATATTCTCAGCCCACTCAGCATATTTTCGCCCCTCCTTAAGCATTCCATCTACATCCAAACTAATCACCTCCATACTAATCGGCCCCGCCACAATATTAGCGATCTCTTTCAGCCTATCCTCAACTTTGACTTTCCCTTCTTTCGAAATTAAAGTTGGATTAGTTGTCACTCCATCCAAAACGCCCCAAGAAGCAATTTCTTTGATCTCATCGAGGTTTGCAGTGTCTAAAAAGAATTTCATATGCGTGGGTTAATGTCGAAACGAGGATAGCATTTTGGGCAAATCTTTGCTATAATATATTGATACCTAAACTACAATTTAATGTCTCCACAACCTTTTAATTTAAAGAAAGAGCTGAAGAAAAATGACTTTCGCGTTGCCATTTTTGGTTCTGCAAGAATTAAAGAAGACGACCCAGTATATAAAGAAGCATATCGACTTGCACACGATTTAGCAGGTGACAATATCGATCTAATTACAGGTGGTGGCCCAGGAATTATGCAAGCCGCAAGTAGTGGCCATTCAGACGGGGATGAGAATGGAACCTCTGATAATATTGGCTTGAACATTGCATTGCCATTCGAGCAAGTTCCAAATGAAACTCTAGATTTAATTACAACTCACGAACGCTTCTCAACTCGTCTCGACGAATTCATGATGCTTTCAAACGTAGTTGTTGTTATGCCTGGTGGAATTGGAACTTGTTTGGAATTTTTCTATACTTGGCAGCTAATTCAAGTGAATCACATCTGCAAAATGCCTATAATTTTGGTAGGGAAGATGTGGCGAGAACTTATTAACTGGGTTATAGATGAGCCACTTAAATATGGCTACCTTAGTTCAGAAGATTTAGATTCAGTCGTATGTGTTGAACATGCAGGTCAGGCCATGGAGGTAATCCAAAAGGCTAAAGCTGAGTTCAAAAAGAACCCAGATGCTTGTATAAATTGGCGCAAATACGGAGACGACCTTCAAGGAAAGGTGACATAGGCTACCAGCTGGATTTATGGGCTTAGCACCTTGAAAAAAGAGGTAAAAAATGGTATAATGATATGAAATAAAAACACATATTATGGTTTTAGAAAACAAATTAGATATAAAAGTTCCAGAAGCTACTCCTGAAGTAGAAGTAGAAGTCGAAGTCGAACAAACTGCTACAGAAGAACTTGCAGAAAGTCCTGCAGAAAAAGAGTTCTTTGCGAAAACAGAAGAGCAAGTTCATGCAGAAGTTGCAGAGGCTGCAGATAAGGTAGAAACAGCCCAAAAAGGATTTCTCGGACGTTTTATGGACTGGTTTAAAAAAGATAAAGATGAAGTGGAAGCGGTTTCTGCTCAAACAGAACTTCCAAAAGAATTGCCTAGCGCATCTATTGAAGCAAGTACTCCTGTACCCGCGCCAGAGCCTGCTCCAGTTGAAGCAGCAACTCCACCTTCAGACGATTTAACGCAAGTAGAAGCTGAATTCCTTACAAATAAGGAAGCAGGAGAAACTCCAGAAGCAGTTATGACAGAATTCAATAAACCTGTTCCTGAAGCCACTGAAGCTCCAGCAGCAACTGAATTAGAATTAGTTAAAACTCCAGAACCGGCTGTGCCAAATGTTACAGCTGTGCCATCTCCTATTGCTCCAGTTGCTGAAAAGCCTGAAGAAAAAGACGATACTCAAATGGCAGCGTAAGCTTTCAAGTGTATAATTGTGGTGAGTAAAGACTTGGCCTTAGCGGCCTGGAGCGCTAATTACAATCATACATGTGAAAAAAGGAATGGGGTGGATAATGGGACTCGAACCCACGGCCCTCAGGACCACAACCTGATGCTCTAACCAACTGAGCTATATCCACCGCAAATGTAGCAGCATTAAAACACTGCCCGCCAATTTTATGATTTTTGGTGACAAAGAGCAATCTAAAATGTTAGAATGCCCCAGATTCACTAACAAAACACTATGAAAAAGACTCTTGCCCTCCTTATAATTAGCATTTTTGCCTTTACTGCTTGCGGTGAACGCGACACAACTTATGACGAACTTGCTGCATGTATCGCAGATTCTGAAGCAAGTTTTTACGGCGCATTTTGGTGTCATAACTGTGAAAATCAACTAGATATGTTCGGCGACTCGAAAGATCTTCTACCATACATTGAGTGTGCAGAAGGCGGTAAAGACGCAGAAGTGCAGCTTTGTCTAAACGAAGAAATTAGCAGTTACCCAACATGGGAATTTGCTGATGGAAGCCGTATAACAGGAACTCAAACTATGGAAACTCTTGCAGATGAAACAAATTGTTCACTTCCTGGTGAAGAAAAGAGCGTACTCTTCCAATCAGCAGAAGAAACAGAACCAGAGCTTGAAGGAATCAAAGACGATGAACTCACTGAATAAATTCTAACTTAAAGCGGAGCATCACAGTGCCCGCTTTTTGTTTATACACTTATTAACGCAGTCGGAGCAGGAAGCGAAGCGATCCGATATCTGTTTTTTAATTGCTTTCGAAGGAAGCCTGGGTAGAAAGCGTAGCGCTTCTGGGTCACCAGTTTCGACTGAGCAAGCAATTAAAAAACCCCTGTGGCCAGTTAAAAGTGGCCGTTGGGGTTAGGGGTGCTTAGTGGGGAGAAACCTCGCCGAAGCCAAATATTCCCTCCAAGCTGACCTACGCGGACGTAGGAGGATAATAGTACACACAAAAAACCGCTCTGTCAAGCCATTAACTCATGCCATTTCTTTAGTACTGAGCATTAGCCCTTGTTGAGTATACTGAAGGGTTTACTCGACTAGCTTTACCTTTAGGTCCAGTTGTTACTCCAAAGTCGGTCTCAAATACTGTTGTTACCTTCATAGATTTAGCCACAATAGCAGGTGCATCACTACTAGTATCTGTAGTCGCATTTATCCAGAAAGGTTGTTCAGCATCTAAGAATAGTTTTAAATCATCCATAGTTTCTCTTAATAGATCATTACCCACTTTTGTTGTTCCCGCCTTAGTTCCTGCAGGCGCCAATGAATCCGCAAGGCTTATCGCAGCAGAAGCTCTTGATTGCATACATGCGATTCTAACAGCTCTTAGTCTTGGAGTATCAATATTTGGATTTGCTGGACTTGCTTCAAATCCGTCTTTTGGAGGAACAGTTGGTAAGCTACCAGGAGAGTAACTTGCCACTTTTGCAATAAGCGGACTAGACAGCGCAGGTAGCGCTCCATACACACGAAGTGCATTTTGCCACACATCATACTCCCAGCCTGTTTTTACAAATTTACTTGCAAACCATTGATCAAATTCATCAAGAATTTCAGCACGTTTAGCAAGTTGTGTCTCTTCTTCAGACCATTCAATAATATCAGGGATCCAGTCGCTTTTAGCAGCAGGATCTTTAGGAGGAAGTGCCGCAACAGCAGCCTTTAAGTTCGCTTCATATACTGGAGCAGTAACTCCACTAGCAACTTTCGCATATTCAGTTGTAATCATTTCTGCAACTTCAGTAAGACCATTTCTTTTTGGTCCACTAGCACCTTTGCCCAAAGTAGGCCCAGTTGTATATTTATTATTGATCAACTCTTGCCATACAGCAGTTTTTTCAACTACTAGGAAAGGTTTCATATTATCTAGAGCTCTTTTTAAATCTATAGCATTAGCTGAAGCCGTTACTTCGGCATTTGCACGATCGACTACGCTATTTCTAAATTGCACAGCCCAGTTTCCAGCGCCAATAACAGGCAGTCTACTTAACATATCGGGTGAGTACCTGTAGTTAAGAGCAACCGTGTCATTAAACCAGTCATTAAATCCATCTAATACCTCAGCCTTATCTGCATCAACTTCTGTGATAATTTCAGGGTAAGTACCAAATTTCATTGATGTTTCTAGGTCAGTTCTATATGCATTTGCATCACGAGAACCTCTTACTCCTGAACTAAAGTGTGTATTGAAAGCAGTTTTAATTTTTGCTTCTACATGATTTAGACCTGTCAGCGTACCGGTAGTTGAAACCGCTTTACCACTGCCTAGATCTCTCTCAATAGCTGCAGCCCATACAACATCTTTTTCTTCTTTAATGAAAACCTTGAACTCATCAATATCTTGTTTAAATTCTTCCTTTGTTACAGCACGGCCAGTAGACCTAAGTGCAGAAAGACGAGCCATTACATTCTCATCAAACTCACGTTGCCAAACTTCGCCGTAACCAGTCCATGAACTTGCCCATTCAGCTACATCTGTAAACACAGATTGAAGTGACATTTCGTCATTAAACCATGTTTCAAAATCGGCTACGTGCCTATCTTTTGCAGATTCAGGAGTCTCATTTACAGGAGCCCTTCCTTCTAGCATTTCAGTAATGTTCAGAGCCATGAATTTATCACGAGCTTCTTTAACAGATTGCTCTTTAACATCTATCCAGTTTTCTGGTAAATGCATAGCTCCAATATCACCTCTCAATTGGTCAGAAAGCTCTGTTCTGTGATCGTAAACCATAGTTTCAATTACAGCATCAGCTCTGTCAGACCATGTGTCAGTTCCAACCCATGGTGTATTTTCCCATATAGTTGTCCATCCAGTTTCAAAATAACCAGCATCTGCCTCAAATTTTTGAAGTAAGTCTTCTTTAAGGCTTTCAATGTGATGTTTAACAGGTCCTTGTGTGAATACTTCATCAGCAGTATCAAGCCCAGTAGCTTGCCATGCAGCTTCCATTTCAATATGGAATGGCATGTGAATATCAGTAACTTTACCCATCTCATAAGTAATTAGCCCTTTCTTACCGTAGTAATCAACATGGATAATTGCTTTAGCTGAGTCACTAGTATCAACTTTATCTACTTCAAACTCAAGATTACCAACTAAGTAATCAAGATCGCTTGAAAGGCTTTCATAAGCCCTATATTTCACTTCTTCTTCTAGACCTTTTTGCACAGTATCATATGCATCTGCACTTCCATCAATTACAAGTCGTGCATCTTTATCGTAATATGCAGTAATTTCAGCCTGTTCTGGCTGACCAGTAATATGACGAAGTTGCCCAAGACCAAGACCAGCACCAGAAAGTGCCCATTCTCGACTTCGGTGATCATATTTAAAGTCAACTGCACCAGACACACCATTCATTGCATTTGATCTATCTCTTTCAAAAGACTTCTCAGCATGTGCAGCAATCACTCCTAATGATACCGCTACAGTTCCTTCGGCACCATCATCAACCGTATTCTGACGGCCAGAGCCATCCATAGTATTAAAGTAGTATTTATTTTTTGTGTCGCCACGAGGGTTCGTAACTTTTTCAACTTCATAAGGGTAACCCTGAATCAGAATAATATTTTTATTAGCTCCAGGCATCGCATCGATTGATTTGCCTGTAAGTCCATTTTTATTAAATAGTATTCGTAATTCTTTTTCTGATTCTTTTTGCGCTTCAGTAAGAGCATTTGCAGCTCTTTCTTGATCTTTAGCAGCATTTTCATTTGTAGGGATTTGAATATACTTAAGGTTTAAGTATTCAAACTCAGTGCTTCCAAGTTCGTTCTCTTCAATTATAGAGACACCTTTTTCAGCACATACATTTAGATCGCCACCAGTACATGCACCAGCTTTACGGGCAACCTCTGCAAACCAAACTATCAGACCTTTCGCAAGGCCATCTTGGTCCATATCACCAGCAATATCAGATGGTAGACCCAGTTTTCTAGGATCTAAAAGCATCTTATCTGGGCTTTTACCACGTAAGGTTTTGTAAGCCGCAATCATTTTATAAGCAGGAACACCATTTAGTTTTTGTACAGACTCAGCTGCTTTAACCATATCTTCATCTCCAGCAAGGAAATGTTCAACAGCATCACCAAATGGGCCATTAACTGTACCCTCATTTACCTGTTTACCTCTAAGTCTTTGAAGAGCAGTTTTACCTTCTTTATCTATAAAAGTAGGCCAAACAAAGTCATTCAAAGCAATTCCACCACCAATCGCAAGACCACCGGCAATAAACCATTTTCTCAGTTTAGGCGATGCAGCATTATATGCAATCGCAGCCAAACCAAGTAAACCAGCAATCGCACCAGCAGTTTGCCAAGGTTTTTCATTAAAAGATTTACTAGTTCTTTCAAAAATATGACCAGTTACAGAAACAATTTGGTCTTTTTGCGCCTCATTATTTTCTGAAACAAACTCATTTAGCTTCTCCCAATAAGGTTTAAGCTTTTCATATTGTTCCTCAACCTGCTTCATAGCTTTGTCATAAGACGATCCTTTTCCTTTTTCAAGGGCAGGAATCAACCTGTCAGAAAGCTCTCTTGGCAGCGCCAAACGCACTGCTTGAATTTGTTGCGGACCAGACCCAAGCATAGTAGCCGGGCTTAAATTCGCATTAACAAGCGCACGAAGCCTTGTTGCAAGAGTATTTTTATTCTCAACATCCTCCGAAAGCTCATTAAGAGCATCCGCAGTTTCCATAATTCCAGCAGTTTCTTCTTTATAAAGATTTGCATCAGAAGGAACAGGTACATATTCATGAATACGTTCCCATTCGTCTGCAGCTTTAATCAGATCTTTCTTAGGGCCTTTATACTCTCTTTGGAGTATCTCCATTTTCTCTTTCCAGGCATTTCGTTCATCAACCCCTTTACGATCAGCACCTTTAGAAGAGGCAAAGTGGTCTGCCATGCGCCTAGCATGAACATAATCCTCAACAATCACTTCTGAAGGTCTTTTTGCTTGTTCTATCTGGCGTTTAGGCCTAATATTTTTGTTTTTCTTTCTAACTCCCATGTGCCATACGAATTAATTATCTTAATATTATAGCAAAAAACCGAAAGAATTGCAATAGCCTTAACCTTAAAGTATGCTGGGCGCAAATTAACCAAACTATATGAATATTCAAATCGAAGAACTGAAAAACTCAGAGGTGAAAATGGCTGTCGAACTAACTGAGGCAGAAATGGGAACTTACCGAGCCAAAGTCGTGGAAATGCTCCAAGACAAGGTAAAAATCGCTGGTTTCCGTTCTGGCAAAATCCCTGCAGATGTTTTAGAAAAGCATGTAGGCGAGCAAGCATTTTTGAATCATATTCTAGATCTCGCGATCACAGAATCATACGAAAATGCCGTAATGGAGAAAAAGCTTCGACCTGTCGCTTACCCGAAAATTGACATAAAAAATCAAAATCCACTCAAATATGAGGCGATCATTCCGGTTGTGCCAGCTGTTGAATGGAAGAAAGACATCAGCAAATTAAAGGTAAAAAGAAAAAAGGTAAAAGTTGAGCAAAAAGAAATCGACGAAGTGCTTGGAAATCTTAAAAAACGAACAATAGTTTGGAAAGATTCCAAAGGTGCTGCAAAAATGGGCAACCGTGTTGAGCTGGATTTCGCTGGTTTCGACATGGATGACAAGCCTCTTGATGGCACAGACAGCAAAAATCACCCTGTAATTCTAGGGGAGGGCTCACTTATTCCTGGTTTTGAAGACGAAGTTGTTGGGATGAAGAAAGATGAAGAAAAAGATTTCGAAATTACTTTCCCAAAAGATTATCAAGCAGATGAATTCAAAGGGAAGAAAGTACGTTTCCATGTAAAAGTTAACGGTATTGAGGAGTCAGAAGAAAGAAAGATGGATGATGAGTTCGCTAAAGAGATAACAGGTGGGAATCGCCAAACAATGAAAGAGCTTCTTGCGGAAATCGAAGAAGAGCTAAGTAAGCAAAAAGAAAGACAAGAAGAGGCAAGGCTTGAGTCTGAATTCCTTAAGGAAATGGAGGCTTACGTAAAAGCTGATGTTCCTGAAGCTTTGGTTGAGCGAGAAATCGACATGATGGTTGAACGCATCAAATCTGACCTCGAAAAACGCAAACAAACTCTTGAGGAATACGAAGCTACTCTTGAAAAAGAAGGCAAAAAACTACGTGATGAGCTAAAAGATAACGCAAAATCACAAGTGATCATTCGTCTTGGTCTAGAAAAACTTTACGAAGATGAAAATGCTGAAGTTACAGAGAAAGAAGTAGAGGCTGAACTTATGGTAATGATGGGTATGTACCCACCTCACTTTGCAGAAGCAGTTAAAATGCGTTACGCAGAAGGTACTCAAGAAAGAATGGTATTGAACAATCAATTGAAGCTACGAAAGATTGTAGCTGGCCACACTGAGTAAAATAATTACTCATAAAATTGCCGAGAATTAAGCCATTAATAGCATCTTGCTAGGCTTTTTTCTTGCATTTTATTCAAAAGAGCGATAAATTTGGCAAAGTTGGATAAATAAATTATACATGCTGAAGCAATTGTTCACGTCTAACGCCAGAGTAAAGCTCTTAACTCTATTTCTGTTAAATCCAGATGAGGAGTATTTTGTACGCGAGCTAACTCGCATACTCGATGAGCAAATAAACTCTGTTAGGCGAGAGCTTGATAACCTGAAAAAGATAGGAATTTTAAAGAGCCGAGCAAAGGCACGCAAAAAGTACTACTCAGTAAATAAGAATTATTATCTGTTCAGAGATCTTAGAAATATCATTGTAAAAGCGACTAATTCTAGTGAAAATCTTATCAAGAACATTTCAAAAATGGGTAAGATCGACTTTTTGATTGTTTCCGGTGCATTTTTACAAAAAGAAAGCCCAGTAGATCTATTAGTAGTAGGCGATGTAGACAAAGAAAAGCTCGAAGCATTCCTTGATAAACTAGAGACAAAAACACCAATTAAGTTCAGTATTTTATCTACTGAAGATTTCGTTTACAGGGTTAAATGCAGAGATCAATTCATTTTGGATCTAGTTCAAGACCACGATAATATTATTGGAATCAACAAGTTGCAAAAGATCCTTCAGTAATATCAGAAAAACCCCTTGCAAAAACAGGTACTCATCCCTATAGTGTCTGCGCTTAAATAAAGAAAAATGTCCCAAGCAATTCTAGATCACGTAGCAAGTTCCTCTATCCAGAGGCAAGTCCCAGTTTTAAAGCCTGGTTACACAGTTCGTGTACACCAACGCATTACTGAAGGGGCAAAAGAGCGTACTCAAATCTTTGAAGGACTGCTTATCAAACTGAGCTCAGGCACAGGGGTAAACAGAACTTTTACAGTTAGACGTATTGTTGACGGTATCGGAGTTGAAAAGACATTCCCACTTTTTGCGCCTAGTCTTGAAAAGATCGAGGTAGTAAAGGCAGGTAAAGTAAGACGTTCAAAACTATACTTTATGCGTGAACGAACTGGTAAATCAGCTAGATTACGTGATGTTCCTGTTGGCGAAATTAAAATGATGGGTAGCTTGCCTACTCCTGAAGTAACAGAAGAGCCAGCCGCTGCTGAAGCAGAAGTTGTTGAAACACCTACAGAACCAGAAACTCCAGAAGTTACTGAAGCACCAGCTGAACCAGCTGCTCCTGAGGCTACTTCAGAAGAAGCACCAGAAGCTAAAGAAGAAACAAAAGAAGAAGCTCCTGCAGAAGAGCCAAAAGAAGAGGAAAAGGCTGAATAATCATGTTACAATTTGGTCATGAATCGACCACAGACTTTTTCATCAAATCTAATTATCGCAGGCCTAGATGAAGCGGGCAGGGGTTCTTGGGCTGGCCCAGTTTCAGCGGGAGCAGTCATTTTGCCAAAAGCCTGCAAATTATCTGGCCTAACTGATTCAAAATTACTTTCAGAGAAAAAAAGGGAAGAGTTGTTTGAGAAAATCATTAAAATTGCAGATTACGGAATAGGTTTTGCATCTGCAGCCGAAGTTGATTCTCTTGGCTTAATAAAGGCAACAGAAATTGCATTTATTCGAGCATTGGAACAATTAAAGCAAAAACCAGAACATCTTTTGGTGGACGGAAGGGATAAATTTATTTTCCCATTCACATACGATTCAGTAATCAAAGGTGATCAAAAATATCGTTGTATTGCAGCCGCGTCAGTTTTGGCAAAAGTTGCACGCGACCGATTAATGAAAGAAAATTCTAATAAATATCCAGGATATGCTTTCGAGTCACACAAAGGCTACGGCACAAAAAGGCATCAACAAGCCCTTAAATTGCAGGGCCCCTCAAAGATTCACCGACTTTCATATTCACCTGTTAAAGTTCATATAAATCAGTAAAATAATAGGGATGGCAGTAAAAAAAATCCTTATTATCGGGAACTATGGAGCGGGTAATCTTGGCGATGACTCGATTCTTGCTGGAATTTTGACCGACCTAAAACAAATTGAATACAAAGGCAAAATCAGCATTATGCATGGTGGGGCAGACACAAGCCCAGAAATTTACACAGACCTGAAAAAAGTACCATTTGCACCAGCAGGAATTCGTAGTTTTCTATCTTCAAAGAAAAAAAAGGCATATAAAGCAATTAAGGCTGCCGATTTAGTTATTTTAGGCGGCGGCGGGCTTTTTGTAGACTCAGAGTCACTTAAAGCACCACTAATATGGGCAGCCCAAGCCAGAGCATGCAAAAAAATGAACACACCCTACATCTGTTATGGCCAAAGTGTTGGGCCTTTAAAATCACCAATAAGCCGCTTTCTTGCAAAGAAAACTTTCAGAAATGCAGATGCAATTCACGTACGAGATGAATTCTCAGCAAAATTCTTAGAAAAATTGGGCATTAAAAATATTACAATCGGAACTGATCCAGCATTTTCATGGCTAAAAGAGCAAAAAGCGCTAAAGCGGAAAAAACAGATCACAGTTTCACTCAGAGAATGGGGAGGCTTTACTGCAGAAAAATGGGGGCCAATTCTTAAGGAAGTAAAAAGATTCGCAAAAAAGAAACGGCTCAAACCCGTTTTACTAGCAATGGATCTAAATAATCAACGCGAATTAGATGCTTTCGCAAAAGAAGGCTGGACGGTATTAACCGAAGCTTCAGCTCTTGCCGCATACCAAGACTTCAGCCAGTCAGAAATGGCAGTTTGCATGCGCTTACACGCAAATATTTTCGCTTTATGCGCCGGAATACCACTGTTAACTCTTTCATACAGTAGCAAAGTAGAAGGCTTTTTTAAAAATTTAGAAACCAAAGCCGATATTCAGGTTTTGAATCCTAAAAAACTCAGCTCTCAAAAACTCAGAAAATCTTTAGAAAAAACAAAAAAAGCATCTGCAATCCGTTTCAATCTAGAGCATCCTCTTATGCAAAATCACGACTTTCTATCGGCTGCTCTTGAACTTCATTAAGAGTTCCTTTTTCCTGCTCAGAATTCCAAACATGTGCATGCTTTTGAACATAAGTAGAAACCTCCATATTCTTATCAATCGATTCACCGCAATCACCCCAATAACCACTTAATTTCGTGCATCCCATAGCAGAATCTTTCACATATTTATCATTAACATGTGATATCTCCAGTTCACCTCTATCAGAAGGTTTAAGCGTACGAATCACATCAAACACATCCGGAGTAAATAGGTAACATCCAGTCACAGCATAATTACTCGGTGGATTAACTGGTTTTTCAATAATTTCCACAATATTATCATCTTCAAAACGGGCAACTCCATAACTGCTTGGATTTTCAACCTCTTTCAGAAATACATGCGCTTTATTGTCACTTTGTATAAATTCCTTTACTGCAGGCAATAAATTGTCTTCATAAATATTATCACCTAACATTACAACAAATTTTTCATCACGAACAAAGTCTTCGGCCAAAGCCAAAGCCTGAGCAATTCCACCAGCCTCTTCCTGAACTTCATAACTAAAGTTAACTCCAAATTCACTTCCACCGCCCAAAAGCTCTAAAAAATGACCTGCATGGCCCTTTCCAGAGACTAAAAGAATATGATCGACCCCAAGCTCAATGAGCTTCATAATAGGGTAATAAATCATCGGCCGATTATAAATCGGAAGAAGATGTTTGTTGGTGACTTTTGTTAGAGGTGCTAGGCGTGAGCCCATCCCTCCAGCAAGAATAATTCCTTTCATATGAGTTGAGTGTATACCAATTAATAGTTTCTTGCATCCCTTCTTCAAAGGATGTTTTAGGCTTCCAGCCTAGTTCTTTTTGGATTTTACTGGAATTTACTCCATATCTGCGGTCATGACCAGGCCTATCTTCCACAAATTCAATTAAATCAAAATCTTTATTCAAATCTTTCAGGATCAATTTCGTCACATCAATGTTCTGCCATTCGTTATTCCCTCCAATATTATAGATTTCACCGACGCTTCCACGATCCAAAATCGCCAAAATTGCATCGCCATGATCCCTTACATAAAGCCAATCTCTCACATTTTCGCCGCGTCCATAAAGAGGCATTTTTTCGTCATTATTAGCCTTGGTAATAAACAAAGGTATGAAATTCTCAGTGCTCTGAAATGGGCCATAATTATTGCTGCATCTACTAATTGTTACTGGAATTCCAAATGTTTTATAGTAGGAAAGGCAAAGCAAATCAGAAGCGGCCTTCGTCGCAGAGTAGGGGTTGTTCGGGCTTAATTGATCCTCTTCACTGAACAAAATTTCTGAATCAAAAGGCGTATCGCCATAAACTTCATCTGTTGAAATCTGATGATATCTAGTGATTCCATATTTTTTACAAGCATCCAGCAAAACCTGAGTGCCTTGCACATTGCTTAAAACAAAAGGAGTCGCATCTTTTATACTGCGATCAACATGAGTTTCAGCCGCAAAATTAACAACAATATCAAATTTATACTTTTCAAATAATGAAAAAACTAGATCTTTATCTTCAATTCTTCCCTCAATAAATTGCACGCCATTTTCTTCAGCCTCTTTAAGCCTTGATCTGTCACCAGAATAGGTGAGGGCATCAATTACAAAAATTTCATCCTGTGGCTTAGCCTCAAGATGTGTATAAACATAATTCGCTCCAATGAAACCGGCACCACCTGTGATTAATACTTTCATATTACAAAGTTTTCATACGTTTTTCTTGCTTCCAAGCCTCAAGAATATCACCTTCCTGTAGCTTAACTTTTCCTTTATATCTAACCCCACATTCTTGCCCTTTCTCAAGTTCATCAATATCTTCATTTACAAGTTTCAAACCTGCAACTTCACCAACTCCAACCTCTTCGTCATCTCTCATTACGCGTAATTTCGCGCCCTTTTGCATTACACCTTCAGTGATTTTACCTCCAACAACAAACTCGCCTTTACCAGTCCAGAATATTTGCATCACATTGTATTTTCCTAGCTCAATATCCAAAATCTCATCTTCAAGCATACCGCTCAAAATCTTAGTCAAATCTTCAACTAATTTGTAAATCACTTCATAAGTCACCACTTCAATACCAGTTTTTTCAGCAAGCTTCCTTACGTGCACATTAGCCTTAGTATGAAAACCAAGCACCAAGGTTCCTGGGCTTGCCGCAGCCATCATTACGTCTGATTCAGAAATCGAACCAACGCCACTATGAATAACTTTAATCGCAACATCATCAGATTTCACCTTAGCCAAAGATTGCTTAATCGCCTCAAGTGAACCTTGAGTATCAGCTTTAAGTACAATCTTCAAAAGCTTCAAAGATCCTTCTTTAATTCTCTGCAAAATTTCTTGCATACCCATTCCAGCCTTAATCAGCTCCTCTTGGATCAATCCTCCAACTTGAGTCGCTTGCTGTCTCGCCGTTCTTTCATCTTTCACAACCTGTAAAATTTGCCCACTTTCGACAACCTCGCTCAAACCAACAATTTGAGCCGTATCAGAAGGAAGCAACTTTCTTAACCTAGTCCCTTTATGATCTTGCATTAACTTCAAACGACCAAAAGCTTTACCAATAATAAAGCTATCCATAACCTTAAGCGTACCCGTATTCACAAGAATTGTAGCAACAGGCCCTAAATTAGTATCCAAATGAGATTCCACAACCGTTCCAACTGCAGGCCTATTTGGATTAGCCTTCAGCTCAAGGACATCAGCCACAAGAAGCACACTCTCAAGTAGTTCATCAATACCTTCTTTTTTCAGAGCAGATACAGGAACCATAATTGCATCGCCACCCCAATCTTCAGATTGAACGCCATGCTCAGCCAGTTCAGCTTTCACTCTATCTGGATTAGCTCCAGGTTTATCCATTTTATTGATCGCAACCACAATCGGCACACCAGCTTCTTTAGCATGATTAATCGCCTCTTTCGTTTGTGGCATAACTCCATCATCTGCAGCTACAACCAAAATCGCAACATCAGTCGCACGCGCACCACGTGCCCTCATAGCAGTAAAGGCCTCATGACCAGGAGTATCTAAGAAAGTAATTTTTCTACCCTTCCTTTCCACCTGATATGACCCAATATGCTGAGTAATTCCACCAGATTCATCATCTACTACATTTGCCTCACGGATCACATCCAAAAGACTAGTTTTACCATGATCAACGTGACCCATTACACAAACAACAGGTGCTCTATCTACTAAGTCAGAAGGATCATCTTCTGCCAATAATTTTTCTAAGTTTCCATGGAATAAATCCTCAGCACTAGCTTCAACACGTTTCTTTTTAATAGTAAATCCAAGGCCATCAGTAATAATTGCAGCAGTATCAAAATCAATTATTTGATTGATATTTGCTAAAATCCCATTTTTCATAAGACCTCCAATTAAAACCGCAGCACTTGAACCAGTTTTTTCTGCTAATTCCTTAACTGAAATTTGCTCAGGAATCTCAACTGAATCACCTTTTTTAACAACTAAATTAACTTCAGGCTTGTAAGCCTTTTTCGTAGTAGTTTTACCAGCCATTTTCTTTCTTTGAGTACGAACAATTTCTCGCTCAAGTTCTTCATGAACAAGATCTCCATAAACATCTGCAGCACTTTTGTCTGTTTTACCTGCAAATTCGTCTAAAATCAGCTCTGCAACGTCATCTTCAATACTATCATCAGCATCAAAACCAAGCTCGAGTACGTGTTTACGCATCTCACTTTCGGTGAAACCAAGTTTGGACGCCAACTCTTCGAGTGCAATTGCCATTGATGATCTATTTTAAGCTTAAAAAAGCCACCACATCCTAGGGGAAAACAGATTAGAAGTAAAGTCTACTCCACAGGCTTCTCCAAAACTTCAACCTCAATATTCCCGCCAGTTGCACCCTCTGTCAGCTTGTAAACATCTTTGTCAATTTTCTTGAATTCACGCGATGCATGGTTGTAAGTGCTCACTGTCGTGCCCAAATGTTTACCCAGTTTTTTCATATATTCCTCATAAGCATTCACATGTTTACCCAAAACCTCAATACCTTTCAAAGTTTGAGTCAAATTATCACCCATTTTCAAAGCCTTCATTCCTTGTAAAACAGTCTGTAAATAAGCAAAAAAGCTGCTAGGGGAGACTATAACAACACGTTTTTCAAAAGCATATTCAATCAAATTACGAGTATTTACGTTAGCTCCACCAACGCTATAAATTGTCAGGTTGTAATAAACGCCTTCCGCCGGAATAAACATAAATGCAAATTCAGTAGTGCCCTCAGATGGGCGAATATATTTCGACGTTTCATCGATTCTCTTCTTAACATCTGCCTTAAATTCTTTTTCAATTTGTGCACGACGGATTTTATCATTTTCTTCCATCATCGTATTATATTTCTCCAGAGAGAACTTAGAATCAATCGGAATAATCAAATTGTTGAAGAATATCGCTGCATCAACTATTTCACCGTTCGCCATCTTATATTGCATTTCATAATTCCCATGTAAATGGTTAGAAAGTAGAGCTTCAAGCGCATATTCACCCAAAATCCCACGTTGCTTAGGGTTTTTCAATATATTTTCTAAGCTTTGCATTTGCCCAGCAAAATCAACAACCCTTTTGTTAGTTTCTTTCAAATGTGTCAGGTTTTTTGTAACCTCTTTGATCACCTCAGAACTCTGTTTAAACTGCTTCTGCATCATTTGAGTACTTGCATTCTGCTGCTCTGAAAGCATTTTTTGTATACCTAAAAGCTTGCTGTCCATCTCTTTTCGGCTTGCTCCTTGACCATCTTGCACATCACGCCTCAAACCCGTAATCAAATCGAGCATTAGCTTTTGAGCATCATCATTTTGAGGTTTTTGCAATTCAGCAAATTTCTTGTTGATGTAAAAGGCGAGGGCTATAAAAACTACAATGGCTAAGCTAAGCGAAAAAAAGGCATTTTGCATCTTGACAAGTTAAGGGTTTTGTATTATAATTATATGATCTTTGAAAAATAGATGTTTGGAACCGAATTGTCGGGAAGTGAAATTTCTTACATTGCCATACGTGGATTTGCCCCTTTCCGGCAATTCAGTCTCAAGCACTATTGAAAAAAGATTAACAAAAAGACCTCGCATACGCGAGGTCTTTTATTATATTACAGCTAGTCTTATTCAGCTTTTGCTGCTTCATCTGCTTTTGCTGCAGCTTTTGCAATAGCAGCATTTTCAGATGGAGATTCGCCTTCTGGCATCAAAGTAAGACCAATTCGCTTCTCATTCTCATTGATTTCAATAACACGAGCTTTAACCTCTTCACCAACCGCTAGTACATCAGCAGGGTCATTTGGTGCGCCTGGAATCTCTGAGTTGTGAATAAGACCGTTAATGTCTCCTTCAAGCTCTACGAAAGCTCCAAACTGTGCCAAACGAATAATCTTTGTTTTAACAGTTTTGCTAATCTTATATTTCTTTTGAATATCTTTCCAAGGATCATCTGTTAATTGCTTCATTGATAGTGAAATCTTATCACCGTCAATTCCAATAATTTTAACCTTGATGCTATCTCCTCTCTTACCAAAGTCACGAGCATTTCCAACGTGTCCCCAAGCAATTTCAGAAATATGAACAAGTCCTTCAAGACCTTTAAAGGCAGCAAAAATACCAAATTTAACAATTCCACTAATCTCAGCATCAACAGTATCACCAATCTTAAGTAGAGAAAGAGATTTATATCTTTCTTCAGCATATGAAGCTTTTTCAGAAAGAATCAGCTTTCCATTTTCTTTATCAATATTCAAAATTTTCACATTGAACTTCTTTCCAATCAAAAGTTGCAGACGAGAAAGAATTTTAGCTGTGTCAGCACCATTTACACGAGGGTAATTTAGTGGAGCAAGCTGTGAAACAGGAATAAATCCTTTAATCCCATCCAAGTCGAGTAGAAGTCCACCTTTGTTAGCTTCTTTTGGCACAACTTCAATAGAAGTGTCATTTTCGTAAGCTTTAAGGAATCTATCCCAAGTTTTTTCTTGACTAGCACGTCTCAAAGAAAGAACAACAAGCCCATCTTCATTTTCTGTCTCAAGAACACAAGTTGTAACATCATCACCAGGATTTAATTCATTTGCAGTGTTCATTGCATCTTTAATCTCTCGACCAGCGACAATACCGGTCAAAATCCCGCCAAGATCAATAATGATCGCAGCTTTTCCAATAGATAGAACTTTCCCATCAATAAGCTCACCAGGTTTCGGTAAAATAAGATCTGGTGAATCTTTAAGGAGTTGGTCCATATCTACAACTGTAGTTGTAGTCATAAGTAAGTGTGCACAGATACAATTAGTATTAAATTGCTATATCGCTCAGTGCATCTGTGTCTTTGAACTGAGAGTAACAGCCCGAAGATTCTACTTAAGAAAGCCAAATCTGTAAAGAGACTTATTTAGTTTTTTTCGTCTTCTTTGCAGCAGTCTTTTTTATACCAGTTTTCCTTTTTGCTTGAGGTGCCTTTTTCTTCAGCACAATTTGATCACCTTTCTTCACAATTTGAATGGTATCACCTTCAGCAAAATCACCTTCAAGTAAGCCATGAGCCAGTGGATCTTCAATGAGCTCCTCAACTTTTCGGCGAACAGGTCTAGCACCATATTCAGGATCTGTGCTTAAAGTTGCAAGCAAATCTAAAGCCTCAGTAGTTAAATCAAGAGTAATTTCTTTGTCATCAAGGCGTTCATCAAGATTTCTAACATGAATCGCAACAATTTTCTTGATTGATTGATGTGATAAAGGTTGAAAAACCATCACATTATCTACACGATTTAAAAATTCAGGTTTGAAAGACTTTTTCAGCTCTTTTGTAACTTCTTCCTTTTTGTGGTCGAAATTCTCCAGCGCTGTATCCATCTCATCAGATGAAAGTTGGAATCCAATCGATGCTGCACTTTCAGTTAGTAGGCGAGCCCCAATATTAGAAGTCATTATAATAATAGTATTCGTAAAATCAATTTTGCGCCCTTTACCATCAGTTAATACACCATCTTCAAGAATTTGCAGAAGCAAATTAAATACATCTGGATGTGCCTTTTCAATCTCATCGAAAAGAATCACAGAGTAAGGCTTTCTTCTAACTTTTTCGGTTAGCTGACCACCTTCTTCATAACCAACATAACCAGCAGTCGTACCAGTTAGTCGAGAAGTATTATGTCTTTCCATAAACTCACTCATATCAATTTTGATCAAAGCATCTTCATCGCTATAAACTTCACGAGCAATTGTTTTCACAAGTTCAGTTTTACCTACACCAGTTGGCCCTAGGAAAATAAACGAAGCAATAGGCCTTTTTTCACTTGAAATTCCAACTCTAGAACGGCGAATCGCAGTAGAAACTTTTTTAATAGCTTCTTCCTGACCAATCACATGTTTAGTCATAGTTTTCTCAAGATCCTTCAGCTTATCAATATCTTCTTTTACCAATTTTGTAACAGGAACCCCAGTCATACGTGAGATCACCTTCGCAACATCTTCGCTAGAAATACTTCCTCTCATTTCGCGAGGAATTTTAATACTCTTTTCTTCTTCAACTTGATCAGAAATTTGCAGTTCTTGTTGCCTTAAATCAGCCGCAAGTTCATAATTTTGATCTGTAACAGCAGTTTCTTTCTGTTTAACAATCTTCTTTAATTTCCTTTGAAACTTTTTAACTTTGTCATTATCTGGTTTAACTTTCATACCTTTTAATGCCGCAGCTTCATCAATTAGATCGATAGCTTTGTCAGGCAAAAATCTGTCATTTACATAACGTTTTGAATATTTCACAGCAGACTCAATTGCATCATCATTAATAATCAAATTGTGATGATTTTCAAAAGCTTCTCTTAGGCCTTTTAAGATCGTAATAGTATCTTCTTCGCTCGGTTCGTCCACCATTATAGATTGGAAACGACGTTCAAGAGCAGCATCTTGCTCAACATGTTTTCTATATTCAGCAGTTGTCGTAGCTCCAATAAGTTGAACCTTTCCTCTAGAAAGGGCAGGTTTCAAAATATTCGCAGCATCTAGACTTCCTTCAGCACTTCCAGCGCCAATTACAGTGTGCAGCTCATCAATGAAAAGCACCACATTCGACTGACTAGAAGCCTCTTCAATAATCTGTTTAATTCTTTCCTCAAACTCACCACGATATTTCGTTCCAGCAACCACAGAAGCCATTGAAAGGCTCAAGATCTTTTTATCTAAAATAGCATCAGGAACATCTTCATTCACGATTCTCTGAGCCAAGCCTTCCACAACGGCAGTTTTACCAACACCAGGATCTCCAATTAAAACTGGATTATTCTTGGTTTTTCTTAGAAGGATTGCAATTGCACGTTCAATTTCTTTATCACGGCCAATCACAGGATCCATTTTACCTTCTTGAACCTCTTTGAGCATGTCAGTTGTAAAGTAGTCCAGGGCAGGGGTATTTGACTTCCCATCTTTCTTTTTAGAATCAAAAGTATTTTCTTTATTACCATTCTCAGGATTGCCAGCAAGAACTCCCTGCAGGCCATTTAAAAAGAACTCCAAAGGATTCATATTAGACGGCATCCCAGAAGCATCAGGCGCTGCTCCACCAGTAGTGCTAGTTGCAGCTCCACCTTGTGACATTCTATCGAATGTCTGCACGATCTCATTTCTAACATCTTCAGGGGAAATTTTCATATTCTCTAAAATCACAGTCGCTGCAGTATTATCTTGAGCAACTAATGCGAAAAGAAGATGTTCAGTTCCCACAAACATATGCGAAAACTCAGATGCACTTTTAATTGCATCTTCAATAACTTTCTTAGCAAATCCAGATAGGCCACCAGGTGACTTACCATTTCTTTGCGCCGTTTGAGTACGGCCAACAGTTTTTAATACAAGATTTACATTTTCAAGAGTTACCCCGAAGTTTTGCAATATACTTGAGCCTAAAGAATTCTTTTGAGAAAGAATCCCGATTAATAGGTGTTCAGTACCTACATAGCTAGTCCCAGTCTTCTTTGCGACTTCTTGGGCGACTATCAAAGCTTGCTTAGCTTCCTTAGTAAACTTATTAAATTGATCTTGTGGCATAAATCGTGTGTTAAAAGGTTCATCTAATAATATCAAATTTCAACCTGTTTTTCACCTATTAGGCTTTGCGCAAAAACAGGAAAGTAGTCTTATATTACTCTTCATCTTCGGTGGCTGTAATGGAGTCAATCATAACTTGGATCACCTCTTCATATTCGGCAGGGCCACTTATGCTGTAGTAGCGGCCATCGAGCTCAATTGTAATAGTGACAGTTGAGCCAATAGTTGAGCGACCTTCAGTGCTATTTGCATTCAAATCGAGTCTAAGCAATGCATCTACTTCATCTTCAATTGGATCTGGATTAAAGTCATATCCACCAGCACCTCCGCTATAATACCAAGAAGCCGGGTATGAAATTTTAAAATTGAACGGACTGCTTTCAAACTCGTGATAGGTATCTTCAGAAACTTGCTCTACATCAGATATAGGGGCAGCTGGCTCTGGTTCTGGCTCCACTTCAGGGTCTTCAACTTCTTCAGTTTCTTCATCCGACACTTCAAGCTCAGTTTCAAATGGGATAAATCTAAAGCTAGACAGTAATCTAGCAAAGTCATTCTTATGATAACCCAGCATTGTTTCATCATCTGATGGATGAAAGAAGCTTAACTCAAATAATTGACCATCACTTCTTGGCATAAAATAGAGAAGATCTCCATTTGCCGTTTCGTAATGCATTGCAAATTGAGAGTCAGTACCCAAAAATGCTTCCCCTCTAAGAGTTGCATCGGGGTAGTTTGCAGTCGCATATTCATGGATGTCTGCGTCACGCGTCAGGATATTTGATAACTCTACATAATGATCTAATTTTCCAGCAGTCATATAGTCGAGCTCCAATTCAACACCTTCTTCATTATCTTCATCTTCATTCTCAACTTTTGGCGCATCAATTCGTACTGAATCCACAAATTTACTCAGAGACCATTCAGCAGGATATTGAAATGAAAAGCCCATACTCGTACTCTTGAAAGATTCATTGCCAACAGCAATTTCTTCAATTTCTTCCTCTGGAATATCACTGATTCTTCTCACCTCAAAAACATCTTTATCAAGGTCTTCATAGGCTAAAACGACTCCATAAACCTCAACACGAGTGCTTTGCTTGTCTTCTCGTCCAAGATCATATTTCTCTGAAAAGGCATAATAAATATTGCCATCTTCGTCTTCGAACAGGTGAGTAATACTTTTATCAACACGAATTCCTGCTAGAGATTTGAACTCACCAACTATGGTTTCGTAGTTTCTAGAGCTAGGTTCTCGGTTCTCTGCACCGGTACAGCCTACAAGTAGTAAACTTGCCGCAGTAAGGGCCAGAATTAATATGTTTTTTGCTTTCATAAGTGTGTTTTGTCAAGAGCCAAATGATTATACACCTTGTCAGTAAGAAGTCTACCTCTCGGGCTACGTTCTAAGAAGCCAAGTTGCATCAAAAAAGGCTCATAAATTTCTTCGATTGTGGCTTCTTCTTCGTGACTCGCCGCAGCAAGGGTAGAAATGCCAACAGGGCCGCCCTTAAATTTCTCCGCAATCAGGCTCAAAAGTTTTCTATCAGTCGCATTCAGGCCAAGCTCATCAATCTCTAACAGATCAAGAGTCGCAAGCACCATCTCAGAATTAATTGTTTCCTGATCATGCACATTTGCATAGTCACGTGCTCGTCTTAAAAGCCGATTTGCAATTCTTGGAGTTCGCCTTGAACATTTCGCCAAACTCATAGCAGCATCCGGATTAATTTTAATTTTCAAAATACTCGCACTTCGCAAAATAATTTCTTTAATGTTTTCTTCAGTATAAAATTCAAGTTTCAAGACATTCCCAAAACGGTCACGAAGAGGTGACGAAAGGGAAGATAGCTTCGTAGTCGCGCCAATCAAAGTAAATCTAGGCAGTGAAATTCTCATGCTCCTAGCAGATGGCCCTTTGCCCACAACCAGATCCAAACAATAATCTTCCATAGCGCTATATAGAATTTCCTCAACAGCAGGCCTTAACCTGTGGATTTCATCTATAAACAAAACATCATTTTCTTGCAGATTAGTCAGCAGGGCAGCCAAATCACCAGGCCTTTCGATTGCCGGGCCACTTGTTGTACGGATCGAAACATTCATTTCACTCGCCAAAATAAATGCAAGCGTAGTCTTACCAAGACCAGGAGGGCCATGCAGCAAAACATGTTCCATCGCCTCATTTCTTTTACGAGCAGCCGGCAGAAATACCTGCAGATTGCGCTTTATTCCACTTTGCCCAATATATTCCTTAAGACTTTTGGGCCTTAAAACATTCTCAATAATAGGCTCATCCGCGGCAGTTTTCTTTGCCTCTTGAACCTGAACCTTAGTAGTTTGTAAACGTGGATTCTTTTCGATCATGGCTTTCAATTTAGCAAAACTTAGCCTAAAATGCGAGAGATATGGAAGCAACGCCACAAACAAATCCGCCAGTCATAGAGCAAGAAACTCCCTTTGTTTTCAGTGATTTCAATAAGGTTTTTGCATTTGCAATCATTCTTTATTCAATTTTTATCGGCGTTTTCGACTACATTCCAAGTGTGGTCACCTTTGTAGATGGCTTGCATCCGAGCATACAATTTTTAATTCAATACGGATTCCAATTCATAATTATGTTTTTCCCATTATGGATTTTTGTAATCGATAAATACGGAGCAAATTTAAAGCAGTTCGGCTTTCAAAAAGTAAAAATCTCGAAACTAGCAATCACAGTGGCATTAACCTACATTTGCTATTTCGTTTTCTCACTAATTTTCGCAGCAATAATGAACGCCCAAAAAGTGGAACTGCCAGGTTACGAAGCCCAAGATCCATACCTGCCATTATTCGGCGGCGACAACATTGGCTTAATAATCGCAGTATTTTTTATAGTTTTCGTAGCACCATTTTTTGAAGAACTTTTCTTCCGCGGATTCATCTATAGAGTATTCCGCAAAACCTGGTCCACCTGGCTAGCGAGCATTTTAACTGCACTTTTATTCGCACTTATCCATTTCCAACTAAACAGTTTCATTCCACTTTTCTTCTTGGGTATACTTCTAAATTTCGTCTACCAACACACAAAATCAGTCTGGACTGCAGTCGCATTCCACATGCTAAACAACTCAATCGCCTTTGGAATCGAGATCTTCTTATATTACAACACCGACTACTTCGATGCAGTATCTGCTGCCGCCTCTTCCCTTTATGTCGCGTTAATGCTTTAATACGAACCGTGCCCTGGTAGCTCAGTGGATAGAGCAGTAGCCTTCTAAGCTATTGGCCGTAGGTTCGATTCCTACCCAGGGTACCAAATTAGAATTCCGCCCGTAGGGTGGTATTTTGATTTGGTAGTTTGCGCAGCAAATACGAACCGTCAGGTTCGAAGGCTGTTAGGAGTGAGAGTCGCGGGGGAGTGTGTAAAGCACATTCACCCATGACCGAACGACGACACAGCTGCATCCCCACGAAGTGGGGATATTCTTAACCAACCAATTAGTCATCAGATTTATTTCCTCTCCCCAAGCCTCGAGGCTGATTCTTTGCAGAATGTTCTCTTACAGACTGCCAAAAATCAGCAGCCTCGGCACTTTCATGGCCATCAGCTCTTATGACTTTTTCAGGTACTGGCACAGGTGGCCGTGATCTACGGGAACGACGTCTACTTGGCGGCGGCGGATTAACACTTGCAACTTGTTCAGGCTCATTAACAGGTGTCTGCATAGAAATTGGAATCTCCACAGCTAGACTTGCAACACTGTTGTAATCAGCCACAGTCCATACGAGGCTATCAGCTTTAGGCTCTGGTTCAATAGGTGGTGCTGATCTGGCAACAGGCTGTTCTTTTTTGGGAGGAGTCCTAGATGGCACCTGCCTTGCTTTGCTTACAGGTCGCCTTGCATATCTAGCGGGAGTTCCTTGAAAATCTTGAATTTGTTGATTAAGCTCACGAGTCGCAGCAGAAATCTGCCTTTCACATGATGCAATTTCCCATTCAATTTGAGCTATTCCTGATTCATAATCTCTCTTAGAACGCTCATGCTTTTTCAAGGATTCTTTTGCACGTTTCAAGGCTCTCATTTGGCGCATTCTCACAACCCATCCATGATATGTGTGGTAGTTTTTTGGCCCATCTTTTCGTGGGAAATAAAATTGTAACGAAGAAAATTCTGAAAAGCCCATAGCACTTACGCCAGGTGGCTTTGACAATATTTCCCCCCAGGTTAATTTCCTATCTACTTCAGCTTGAGCTCTAGTTATTCTTGACTTTGCACCAATAGCATCACTTATAGTACTACCAAGAACCCTTCTTGTATCTGATAATTGCCTTCTTAGGCGTTGTAAATTTGCATTTAGAGAATCCAATGCTCTCTGCTGAGGTTGAGTTACTCGCTGAACAATACTTGGCTCCCTCTGTAAAGCATCTAACATTTCACTTTTATCAGGCCCAGTTATGTGTGCAGATAGTAGGTGCATATTATTCCTATCAATTTCACCAGCATCAAGCATGCTTTGTGCTATCGATACGACTGAATGATAATCAGGTGCCCTCTCTAGCACCTTGAGCTTTGCTGCCAACCTCATATCATTACGAATGTCTAAAAGAACAGATCCATTCATTTGACCAGTAAATAAGATATCATCTAAAGTCTCTCCCATTCCTCCCAAACTACCACTTATCTCACCTAAGGTACGATTTCCTTCTCTAGACAGCTCTGCCTGCACACCAAGATCTGCACGCACTCTCGCAATACCACTAGAAAAATCACCCCTCAATCCACTCAAATCACCTCTAACACCTTCAACACCTTCACGGATTCCAGCAAGTTCATAGGTAGCAGCAATTGCAACTTGCATCATTTGGAATAAACGATCATTTGTAATCCGCTGCGCACCAAGTAGCTGTGCCTGAGATATAATTGATGATTCAATACTTGCTTTAATAGCACTCTGGCTTAGGGCCATTTGAGTGCCAAGTCTTTCAACGCCATGGCCAAGGTGAGTTAAGCCACCGGCAACCCCAGACAAACCATCTCTAAGATCGCGTGAAACGCCTTGAACTGCACCTTCAACACCTGAAAGCCCTCTATTCATAACATCTCCCTGCCTTTGCATTGCTTCTATGCCAGGAGCTAATTCTCTAGCTATTGAATCAGCATTTACACTTAATTCAGTACCAGTCGTACCGCCAGTTCGAGCGCCTTGATCTGCAATACGCTTCAAAGTTGCAGATTGATCACGTAGTTGTTTTAGCGCGTAACCCGAATCTGAACCCCCGGGGTATGGATTTCCAAATAGTAAGTTTTCACCAAATTTATCTCTAGGCATACTAATGCAACTGTAGCACTTTCGTGCTGGCTGTCAATAAGCCCCAGGTTAGGGGAGGCTTCTCTCAATCAGAGGCAGCCAAATTTGACATACCCTTAAGACAGGCGTATGATATGAGATATGAAAATCTTAATCAATAATTTCCTAGTTCGCCGCAGCCGCTTAACATTTAAGAGGCGGCGCCTTTGTGCGTAAATATATATTCGATTCAAAACTTTTATACCGTCTCTGAAGGCGGTTTTTTTATTTAACACAAATACAATGAAATTAATTATTGATAGTCAAAGTAACCCCATGTTTCTAGAAGATCCATCTGAGCAAGCATACGATCAAAGGGCAGGCCTTTGCAATGCAGGTGAAGGTGATCTTGTAGTGACTACGAATCCATTCGACCCTGAATATCTTGCTTATTGGGAGGGCCTTGGATTCACCCTTCCTCACTTGATAAATGCAGGTCCTTACGAACCTGGCAAATGTTTATCTGATCTAATCGCAGCAAAGCAATCTGTACAATCTGCAATTGCTGAACTAATTAAAGATCCATCCCAAGTAAGCCTAGAGGTATTTACCGTATTCCCTCCAGAAAAGCAGCTTGTAGATATTTTAGGTGTAAGCCCATATTTTAATGCAGAATTTGGTGAAATCTATGGGCATAAACTGAATTTCAAAAAGCTATGTAAAAAAATAGGAATTCCTGGTTTGCCTTTTGTAGAATTAACATCAGACACTACATGGGGTGATTTAGAAGCAGCTTTAGGTGGGCTTTCGCATATTCCAACACTTCCCGGATTTTTAGCTAAAGGTGTATATGGGACTGGAGGGATTGCACATGGAGCAATGAAAAGGCTACATGCCCCACAAGATTTAGATTCACTCCCTGATGGAGAGTTTTATGTGGAGCCATTGATCGAGATTGATCAAGAAGTTTCTACACATTGGGAAATTACAGATTCTGGACTAGTTGTGCCAATAGGTTTTTTCAACCAAATTGCCGAGAATACTTCTTACAAAGGTGTAAGCTACCCCTATGTACCTTTAAACGGATCTGAAAAATCTTTAGAGACAAATACAAACATCTTAACCTCAGAACTTGCAGCACTTGGCGGTTTAGGCCAGATGTGTTGTGATGTAATAGAATCTCCAGATGGACAGTTATTTTGGAGTGATTTAAATGTGAGGAAAGGTGCAGTCTATTATATTTGGAGCGCAGTTTCGAAGCTACCATTCCTATCTGGAGCACCGTTTGCATTCATGCATAAACACATGAATGGCACTAAACTTGGCATGAGCTTTTCCGAAGTTCAAAAAACACTTGGCTCACTACTTGAACCATCAAGTTCTGGCTTTGTTCTAATAACTAATCCAGGAATAATTCAGTGGGGCGGAATCGATTTGACTGCTGTTGTTCCGAATGGAGATGTTGCTCATGCAAATAACATATTTGCACAAGCCTGTAAAAAGCTTAATCTAAAAGTATGAATACTGCTTTCACACAAATTGGTCCTGACGTATTTTCATTACAAGGTGAGAAGCATGGCT
Source organism: Candidatus Peregrinibacteria bacterium (assembly GCA_018658105.1). GTDB lineage: Bacteria > Patescibacteriota > Gracilibacteria > UBA1369 > 2-02-FULL-48-14 > JABHVW01. The sequence continues at coordinate 101,614 of JABHVW010000006.1, read as the reverse complement.
ATCATCGAATGCTTCAAGCCATTACTCATGGAGATGAGACACTTGGCTTCACCATACTGAGTGAACTTATGACTTCTTTAATGCCTTGCGATATTACAGGTAGGCTTGACCTTATTTTTGCCAACAGAAAGGCGTATGAACAAGGGGGGCGATATATAGATGAAGATATGAATCGCCTGCTTACAAAAAAATCTATTGAGCATATTGAAGGGATGGATGCATCAAAATTATCTCACGAACAAAAACGTGTGAAAGAGCTTCTACCATACTACGAGGGGGTGGATTATTTTATAGATCTACATTCCACCTCCTCACCGGCAAAGCCTTTTCTCTACACGAAATTCAGCAAGCAACATTTGGATCTTTGCAATCATTTGGATATCCCTTTTGTGGTATTTATGTCGCCTAACTTTCAAACGCCAGAAAGGGAATATGCCTTTGATAATTATGTCGATAGATTGGGCGGTATTGGTGCAACACTTGAAGCTGGCTGCCATCAGGACATCCATTTGAAACCCCTTGTCACTAAACAAATTGATAGATTTTTGCAATATCCACAAGGCAAAGGCAATAAACCGAATAAGAATCAGAAAAAAATTGAGGTGTTTGATAAATACCTTGTTAAATCTGATCAGTTTTGTTTTAGCAATCAATATTCCAATTTTGACTTTATAAAGTCTGATGAAATAATTGGATTAGATCATGGCAAATCCATATATTTCGATCATGATCTAGTGCTAGTCTTTCCCACGCCCAATGCAAAGACCGGTGAGGCAGCCTTTGAATTAGGTAGATATAAAGCTACCCCCTCCTATACTTCACAACAGCAAGGACAAAAGCACTAAGCTGCATCAGCACGATACTAATCGCCATGATCACAGCAGTGTAGCCAAACCAATCTGGCCCTGGATTATCTCCATAAGTGGAGAAGAATTGAAAGTACACGTAGTGCCCAGTGACAAGGTAGAAAATCACATAACTGAGGCTTTGAATCCATTTCCACGATTCCATGCCTAAATACTTAATTGCCTTGCTACATGAGGTAGCAGCTAGGATCAGAGCCCAGAACAAAGCAATCAGTCCAAGTAAATTTGCCAGACCATAGCCTCCGCCACCAATTTCAATGAAGCTTGAAAAGGGTCTATCCAGAACGAGCAGCACAAAGTGCATTAAACCTGTTAAGGCAAACCAAATGCCCAGTTCACCACGCCATGTCCACGGAGTCGCCAAAGGGGAAGAGGCGCGACCAGGCTTTTTCATCCTCATGAATGGTCCGATGAATAATGTTAAAAAGAGAAGGAGAAATGAAACCCTAGCAAATGAAGCTGGCCAAGGCGTTTCGAGCAGAAGCCCGAAAATTACCACCAATGTCAAAGCCGAGCTGCCTACAATTACATGTTGCTTACAAGTGTTATATCCGTCCATAGCTATGTATTTTAAAGAGTGAAGGATGTGCGCCTCCAATCTTACTATGATGAAGACTTCAAGCCAACTTGACTGCATGCCCATAACAGGTTATAGTTCAGAACTCTTGATTTAAGAAATCAAAATATGACTAAAAATACCGAAAGTACCAGCCCCCTTGAAGCTGCAAATCCTAGACGCTCAACAGCGCTTGATACAAATGGCAGTGCTCCTGCCATCACTAGAATTCAAAATTCCGCTAAGACGGCAGCAGCTATAATATTAGCAATGATAGCTGGAGACGCAATCGGTATAAATCAGCACTTGAATAATATATTTGATACTGGTGATTTGCCGGCATATATTGAGCGTTTTAGAACTGATGCAGTTAGGGAATGCCAAGAAATTGTTGACAATTCTGAGTCAACTATGTGCACGAGAGGCTATTTATCAGTAACTGCGCACGATGGAAGGTCTTGCACTTGGACCGACAGAATGGATGAAGGTTCTACCAGCCTTACTGCTGCAGGTACTTCGGTCAAGAATAGCCATATATCTTTCTTAGAAATAGGAACACCTACTAATGATAGTACTATTTACCGCGCTGCATATAACGATCATGGGGATATGCATCATTATCCACTTTCCCCTCGAGATCCTCTTGTGAGAGAGGCAGAAAATGCCATTGGTAGAATAAAGGCTATTATGGCAGAAAATACAGCACTTTTTGATCCAAAAGAATATCCAGGTTGTGATGATACTCTCAAGAAAGTTGCTGAGTAATAGTATAAAGTGTTATTTTGTATGTAATATTTTTTTAATAAATACTCATGAAAAAAATTCTTATCAGCCTTCTAAGCTTAGCTTTAATCGCAAGTTTTGCAGGTTGCAACAATTCAAGCCAAAGAGAAAATTATACAAAAAAAGAAATTGAGGAATATAAAGAACTCAAAGAAGAGGTAAAGGAGCTCAAAGAAGCTCTAGGTGTTGAGGATGAAGTTGAAGACGAAGAAGAGGAAGTAGAAACAGTCGATTACACTGGGGCAAATTATCTTACAATGACTGGCCCAGCAAACGACTCAACATTTCGTGAGGCGCCAGTAGTTTTCACTGCGAATGTTTCTCCAAACACTACAAAAATTGTTGTAACAGCAGTGGGTGGAACAGTTGTAGCTGGCTCCGGTGATATAGAAATCCCTGGAACTCTCAAATATAATGATGTTTACACATTAACGGGTTTCGAGCTCGGAGATGAAAGCTTCACATACAGAGCAAGTGTCGAGTGGAATAATTTAGCTTACGGTAGTAACGATTATACTTTTAAGGCTTACCACAACGATGGAAGTATCAGCACAGCAAATCTAACAACTTATTACATCCAATCAGGTGCAGAAATGGGTAAACCCGTTATTTACTTGTACCCTGAAGAAGTAACAGATGTTTTCGTTAATGTTGAACCTACAGATGGAATTTCAATCTCAGATCCAGAAATCGGCGATGGTTGGCATGCAACTGCTCATCCAGACGGTACAGTTGTAGTTGATGGTGAGGAATACCCATATTTATTCTGGGAAGGTTACTCAGCAGATTTCGAAACTCCTGAAGAAGGGTTTGTTGTAGCAGATGAAGATGTTGAAAATTTCTTTGACGAAAAGCTAGCCCTACAAGGAATGAACGCAAAAGAGAGTGCAGACTTTAAAGAGTTCTGGCTACCAATCCTTAGTGGCTCACCTTACTACTTCATCACTTTCATTCCAGAAAATGTCTTCGACACTTACGCTCCACTTACTGTGATTCCTGAGCCAGATAGCATAATTCGAGTATTCTTCGATTACAAAGAGTTAGACGGATTCATGTACGTACCTGAACAAGAACTAGAAGTACAAGTACGAAGCGGTTTCTCAGTTATCGAGTGGGGTGGAAGACTATATCGCTAGCATTTAGAAATGAAGAAATTATTAATTTCAATATGCATGCTGACATTATTCCTGTCAGCATGCATTCCTACAGATACCGAAGTAAGCTATTTGTACCCTGGCGACACAAAAATGTGGAACAACATTTTTAATAATGCAAAAAAGTATAATGTCCCAAATGAAACACAGGGAGCGGTTCTGCCTCACCACATGGTGGCGGCTTTTGAAATTGCCGGATTCTACAAAAGTTTAGCCGCTCAAAATGATTACTCTACGATTTTTCTTGTCGGCCCAAATCATTACGAAAGCGGAAAAGAAAATATCCAAACATGTACAAATTGCATTTTCAATACGACATCGGAGCCAGTCGAACTAAACCAGGAATTCATATCAAAAATCCTCGCAGATAAACAAGCGACAGAAAGAAACGAATCCTTTGTTCAAGAACATGCAATCTTCACGCATGCTCCATTTATCAAAAACGCATGGCCCAAAGCAAAAATCGTACCAGTACTTCTGCAATGGGAAATGCCTCAAGATGAACTCGATAGTTTTGCAGAATGGCTAAATGAAAATTTGCCAGCCAACTCTCTAGTTTTGGCCAGTGTTGATTTTTCACATTACATACCCTGGGAGGCAGCAGATTTCCACGATCTAGCCTCTCACGCAACTATACAAAATTTCGATTTCGAAAACATTTATGATCTCGAAGTCGATTCGCCATCTTCACTTTACCTTTTGCTAAAACTCATGCAGGCCCGAAACTCCATGCACGCCGCAAGGCACGATCACACAAACCTAGCGCAATATTTAACTGTGGAAGAATATATTACAACCAGTCACCAATATTTCTCTTTTAGCCCCGGCAAGATTAATCCTCAAAAATCAATTACAGTACAATATTTCGGTGCAATCCCCGATGAAGAGAATTTACAAATTATTGACGACTGGAACTGGGGAGAATCCTACAGTGAATATTTACGAGACATACAGGGCATAGAAGATCGCTTTCTCACTGGCACAGACTTCTTGGTTTTCAATCCAGAGCCAGGCTGCGAAACCAAAACTCAAAACAACATGAGCATTGCATTCTGCAGCTTCAATGACGAAATCACAGCCTTACAAGAAATATCAAAAATAATTGGAGCACAAGATTTCATCAGCTTACATTTCACTTTCACCGGAAATTCAAACCCTCAAAAAACTGCACACAAATTTATAGATTCAGGTGTCGATATTCTCATTGGGCATGGCCTTCAAGAAATCCCAGAAAATGAAACTTACAACGAAGCTCTAATTTACTACTCATTGGGCGACTTTATTTCCCCCGGCCAAGATTCAAATGGGGAAGTCATCGGCATTCATTTCAGCCCTGACTCAATGACGGAATTTTCATTCCCAATAACTATAGATAACGGATATCCTACGCTCTATCAAAATGAGCCTTTAGTAGATCAAACACTGTCTTCATATGATCTGCAATAAGTTGGTTTTGAATTGAAACACCAGACATATCATTTTCATCGTAAGAAATGAAGTCGACTGAGTTACCATGAATAGCAACCATAATTGAAAATGGATTGTCCTTTGGATCTACTAAAATCACTTCATCATATACACCTTTTGCCTTATCGAGATATTTTTTAATTTGTGACCCCTCAGATACGATCATTTTATTCTTATTTTTATGCTTCCTTGATTGTGGGATATAAATATTTTCAATATACTCCCGAATCGCAGGGTGCATATTATTATGGCTTGTTATGAAGTAAACAGTTTCATCCACAGTGCAACAGTTATCAATTACTCTACATAGAGAATCCAGACCTTCGTAATATGTAACTTTTGGTAACAAGGCATTCTCATTTTGAAGTGCGCTCAAAACAGGAAGAATATTTTGGAATTCACTTAGTTGTTTATTCGCCTGTGCTTTTTTTTGTAATAAAATATATTCCAAAGATTCAGGTTGAATTACAGAAAAATAACTAGTATTTTCTCGATTCTCTTTTTTCGCAAAACCCTTCTGAATGAGCTGAGTAAATATAAAATTTACTGTCGATCTAGCAATTCCAGTTTTTTTCGCAAGAGTGCTGGCAGTTTGCATGCCACTTTTAAGTGAGCATATGTAGAGCTCAACTTCTTTTTCGCTTAGCCCTAGTTGGCTAAGAAAATATTTGATGTCAGTATTCATTGTCAAGATAGGTTTAGAGTCGACACTACTTATGCATCACAAAGGTGGAATATGTCAAGCTAAAGGCGTCAGTGATTGCTGACACCATCGCCAATATCATCAATCAAGCCATGCTCACAAAATCTGATCTAAAAGCATGGGCATTCTGTCAGCACCAGTCATGATTTTGAAATAGTGCGTAGCAGGCTGAGTGACAACGTAACAATGAGGGTGGCCATCTTGATCATGCACAAGCATACCACGGATGCCCTGACGAACTTGAAACCAAGTACCCTTAGCCCAGCCAGCACTTGCAATTATTCGCACCGGCACAGGGTTGAGCCACTTCCATTTGCCCGCCTCAATAGATTCAATCTTACAAAAGCCAGTGCGGGGCAGGGCAGCTAGTTTTTTATTACCCCAGGCAACCAATCTATTTTCACCCTGATGATGTATAGGCAGCAAAGCCCCAGGACGCTTAAAGAAAAAGCGCATTTCATTCCCACTACGCAGTGGCGCGAGCGGAGCGAGCGCATCATCAGTGAATTCAAAACATGGAAAACGTATAGCCTGCATTAAAATAAATGTTTATTTGGAATATCTACAATTTCAAAGTCACTAACTTTATCTTTAAATACCGCAGCCGCATGACCACTAGCAGCAGTCCTCAATGTGAAAAGCCCAAAGCGTTTATTGATTTTCATCTTCAATTGCTGAATAACATGCCTCCTTGCATCTTCTTTGTTAAATAAATTCAATTGCTTCACAGAAGAGTTGCGAATATTCTCACCAACTATATGCATACGCATGTAGCTCACCCCATCCATAAAAGCTCTACTATAAGCAACTTGAATCGCCTCCATCATGGTGGCTTGATCATTAGTATAGTCAGGCAACTCCTGAGTAAATGTATCTGCACCACCTTCACTGCGCCGCAAGACCAAAGTGAGCCGCCTAATTTCTAATTGCTCTTCCCAAAGAGTACTCATAAAGCGCTCCATGTTTCGCATAACAAAACCCCAAACGTATTTTTTATCTCGGTAGTTACCCCACAGGCTACCCCCACGCGAAACAATTTTACGATCACCACGTTCAGGGTTTATAGAGAACACAGGCTGCCCCTGTAATTCATACCAAATCGCTTCACCCGGTTTAAAGAAAATGCGCTTAATCTCAGACTGAGCCCTGCGAGTAAAATCCAAAGCAGTATAAATGCCATTAGAGTGGCAGCGCTTCAAAAGCCTATGCCCAATCCCATTAACCTTTTCAACAGGCGTAGTACTCAAAATTGCTTCACGGTTGGCATCATTAATGACAAGCGCACCAAAAGGCTTATTCGCCTTAGAGGCAAGTTTGCACAAAGTCCTAGTAGGCCCAATGCCAACACTCACGGGCAAGCCAGTCGCATTAAGCATTCGGCTACGCATTTCAACTGCACGGCCCAACAAATTTCGCACCCCACTACCCAAATCTAAAAAACTTTCATCCACAGAGTAATATTCAATATGATCACTAAACTCGTCTAAAACATCTTGCATGGCGCGTGAAAGCAAACCATACCAGCGGAAATCTCGCTTAATAAACAGCCCCTCCGGACATATTCGTTTAGCCTTCCAAACTGGCATGGCAACATTCACTCCCACAGCCTTCATTTCGTAGCTGGCCGCAATCACACACGCCCCTTGATTCCCGAGTACAGCAACTGGCCTTTCACTCAGCATCTCATCACGAATTCTTTCGCAAGAGACATAAAAGCAGTCGGCATCAACATGGGCAAATGTGGTCATGCAATCATAATAGGTGAGTATACACTCACCGTCAACAGCAAATCACATTAATCTAAATAATACGACTTAATAGGCTTCAAATCATCATCCAATTCATAAACCAAAGGCACCCCAGTAGGAATATTTAAGTTTGGAATCTCTTCATCAGAAATGCCATCTAAATGTTTCACAAGCGCACGCAAACTATTTCCATGTGCCGAAATCAAAACACGTTTTCCATCGCGAATTTGCGGCGCAATCACATCATCCCAATAAGGAAGCATGCGCTCAATCGTATCCTCTAAAGACTCACACTCAGGCAATTCACTTTCACTCAAGTCGGCATAACGCCTATCTTTGCGCGGATGCCTCTCATCATCCTGTTCCAAAGCTGGCGGTGGTGTATCGAAACTTCTTCGCCAAATATGCACTTGCTCCTTGCCAACTTCCTCAGCTTTTTCATCTTTATTAAAACCCTGAAGAGCACCGTAATGCCTTTCATTCAAACGCCAAGATCTTTCAACCGGCAACCAAAACATATCCATTTCTTCCATCGCAAGCCACAAAGTTTTAATCGCACGCTTCAAAACAGAAGTGTAAGCCAAATCAAACTCATAACCTTCTTTAGCTAAGCGGCGCCCAGAGGTTTTCGCCTCCTCAACACCTTGCTCAGATAGCTCAACATCCGTCCAGCCCGTAAACTTATTGGCTTTATTCCAAACGCTCTGGCCGTGTCTGAGTAGTACTAACTTAATCATCAGCCCCACTATATCATTCCACATCCAAATGTACAGAATATGGCACGCCGCCATTCTGTTCACTCACGATAATTCTGTAAATTGTCTCTGCAACTTCACCACGAGTCAAAGCTTGTGAAGGGTAAAAATTATCACCATCAGCAGGGAATAAATTGTACTCTTTCATGTGCTGCACATAAGGCGCAAACCAAGAAAGATTATCAACATCATCATAAGGATTCCCAAGAACAACCGGATCAATAGAAGCATCGATCATATTCAATATGATTTTTGCAAACTCAACACGATTCACCGGATTTTCAGGGTGAAAGAATCCACTCGGGTAACCCGCCACAATTTCTTCAGCTTCCGCAGTTGCTACATATTGAGAGTACCAAAGGTTCTCATAAGTATCTGGGAAACTTGGATTCAAACTCAGTAGAGGTCTTTTCAAACCCGCAAAAGCAAATTTCAAAGATTCAACTCGATTCACATTTCTGTAAGAGCCAAAAGTACCATCAGCATAACCTTGAATCGCGCCCATTCCACTTAAGTAACTAATCGCATCGTAATAATCATCGTTATAAGCCAGGTCAGTAAACAAGTAAGCTCGCATTACTGAACTTTCATATTCTTTCATTCCAAAAGTCACTTTAATGATCACATCTTCTTCAGTATCAGCAGTGAATGTCACGTCAGCAGTTCCAGAGTAAAAATCTGTTTTATCTAAAGTGCTAGGTGAGAAACTACCAGATCCTTTTACAAGGCTCAGCTCCACAGTTCCATTTCTATCAAAATCAGGAGTAGGCTCTCTTTCTAAATCTAGAGCAAGCACATTAATATTTTCAGCTTTATTCGGAATAAAACTTCCATCCGTATCAATTCCAAAATGAGCAAAAGGCTCAATTGCATCAAGCAAATAAACATCACCAGAAGGGAAGGTCAAATCAGCAATTTTAAACTCAAGTTGAACAGTTCCAGCACGGTTCGCATAAAGCATCAGCTCAGCTTCACCATCGCTATCAAAATCTGCAGTATTTAAAGTTGTACGATTAACACTAGCCAAATCATCATCTGTAACAGTCACTTCAATGTCACCATCAAAAGTTGGATTTTCAATTAAGTCACCATTCGGATCTCTAAGCTTAACAATCAATTGCCTGTTGTCACCAACCATAATAAAGTCTGGCTGCTCTAAATCAACAGAAGAAAAATCTACATGAATAACTGAACTCGCAATTTCTTCTTCAATCGCAACTTCTTCAACTTCAGGCTCTTCTAGCACTTCAACAACTTCCTCTTCCTCAACTATTTCTTCAATAATTTCCTCAACAACTTCTTCCTCCACCTCATCTTCAACAACTATAACCGGCACACTTCCATCTGAATGTTCATTAACAAATGCCATCGGATTATAAGTATGCGCATATAAGTTAAATTTACCAACACCAGCACTTACCGCATCCCAAAAGCCATAGCCTTGAGCACTCGCCTCGGCAGTAGTAAATGGCCAGTAAGGGTGCCATGAAGCACTATCCGCATCACATTGAAAATGTAAGTGATGAGTCGTGGCTGTACCAGTATCACCAGCTTTACCAATTACCATTCCTTTATCAATTTCGTCACCTTCATTTACAAAAGCCGGCTGGCTCAAATGAGAATAACTACAATAAAGATCAGTCGTTTGACCAACAGATTTAGGATTAGGCACATCAGCATGTTTAACAACAACATAGTAACCCCAACTGCTTGAGTAAGCCTCATCGTAAACCACACCATTCGCAATATTGTGAACAGGCGTATCTTTCAAAACTTTTATATCAACAGCAGGATGGCTACCAGCACCTTCACCTTTATCTCCTAAGTCATAACTACCCGCATAAGGAACAGGGTAAGTAATTTTAGCATTTGCAATTTCATCATGAGCTGCATTTCCCCAAATTAAATCACCAGAAGGAAAAATAAAATCAGCATTATCATAAGCCGGCGGACTAGATAAAAATTTATCTGCAGCCAGATCATCATAGCTATAATCAAACTCTTCAGGACTTAAACTTCTCCAATCTGGAACATGCTGTATAGGCATAACAGTTCCATCAAAAGCAGCATGTTCTGGAAGATTCATAATAGATGCAAGATTCACTCCAAGTTCATGGTGTAAATTCACACTAAACACAGAAATAGCCATCAAACCAAGTATTCCAACCCAGTGACGAATATTTTTATTCCAGTAAGCAGCTTTTAATTTTTTGAGCATTTTTTATTTTTGTTTGAATCTTATTATTATACCTTAAAATCAGCATTTATTCAAGATCTGAAGCCTCATCTTCTTTAAGAACAAGCTCTTCATTTGGCATAGCAACTATGTGCCTTTTTTGCGCAACTTCTTCACGTTGATAAGCCAAAACACTCTTAATATCAAATCGTTCGCTCATAATTCCATTTAACATAGCTCGAGTGGCAGGGCCAACATGACCAGCACCAAGCTGCGTTGCATCTGCAACAACACCAGTAGCTTGCTGAAATTTGTAAACAGCATGCTGAGTACTCTCACCATAATATCCACTAGGCTCAATTCTTAAAAATCCAAGCTTAATCAGCTCTTCTTGCAGACTCATTACCTCAGCACTAGAATCACCAAGACCAAGTGAAGCCGCAAACTTACGTTCTTCTTCAAATAAATCTACATATTTTTGCGCCATCAAAGTTCTACCTTTTTGCAGTTTAATAGTCTCTACAGCAAGATCTTCATCATTTAAGAGTGCATCAAATTTAGTTCTAGTATTAATTCCAAAGTGACCACTATTTAAATCATTTGTTGAGATCTCAAAGTCATCTTGAAATTGTGCAAGTGCAGCCCTCGTGTCTTCTCCAAAGAATCCACTCGCAACTTCTAGGTAACCCCATTCCACAAGATATTCTTGCAGCTCAGTTACTTCATCACCATCAGTTCCAAAATAAATATCTTTCTTAAAGTGTAGTGGCGAAAGCACCGTTTGCTGAATAAATACCTCAGCATAATTAATTTCATCAAAATATACATCTTCAGGAATATCAGGGCGAACCCCATAAACTCTAACATTATTTACAGTTCGTTTACCCCATTGAAGCGCAGTAACAAGCCCTTCATCACCAGCACCCATCCATACGTCTAGTCGATCAAAAGCATAACCACGATCACCAGGGCCATCTTTTGAAACAATGGCTCCACCTCTATCATGACAAGCACTCATCCCAATTCCAGGAATAAAGAACTTAGTCCCAAATGAATAATTTTTAGGGCAAGCAATCATCCCAGGGAAAACTTCAGTCCCATCAGCACCATTCGTACCATTACCATTCAAGCGAACATCACCAGCATGGCTGCCAGTCACATATCGATCTTGATTCAAAAGGGGAGAATAGTAAGCAGAGATAACAAAGCTATCAATGTAATAGTCCTCATCTTCTTCAGGCGGCTCAATATTACTTTCTACAAAACCCTGTGCAATTGCACCAACCGGAGCAACTTGCAGAGCAAGTATTAGTATAGTCGTCGCCAAGGCGAAAGCTTTTTTTATTTTCATTTGAATTTTTATTTTTGTTTCTCATCATTATACCAAAAAAAGACCCTCTTGTGGGTGAAAGGGCTTGCAATATACTAAATAGATGTTGAAGTATAAAGGTCTAAAATACCGTACCCAAACGTCTAAACACCTCTCTTTCTACAAATTCTTTGTCACGACCATACTTCAAACGTGAAAGCTGTTTATAGGCTTCAGCAGCCTCAGCATCCCCGGTTTTCAGGTAAGGATTAAGCGGAACTATGCTAAATGGCTTAGAAGGTTGTGTATCAATAGACAGCTTCATCACCGCTTTATACTTATCTACATTTATCAAATCTTGGTCAGTAAAAACAGGTGCCATTTCTTTCGCCAAATATTCAGCATCCTGTGCACCGATCTTATAGGCCATCATCGTCCCCACATTACCGAAAATCGCATCTTTTAGGTTAACAGACTTTTGCTTACCACCACCGCCATCTTCCAACTGAGCCAAATATTGGTGAGCCATATTCAATGAAAGCCGGTATTTACGAGCCTCAGACAAAATCACTTCAATCGAATCTGTTACATAGTTTTGGAACTCATCAATATATAGGTAGAAATCTTTCCTGTCTTCAGCAGCCATTTTTTGCCTCGCAAGAGCGCCAGCCTGTAATTTAGCAACCACAATCATACCCAGTAGCTTCGAATTAATATCACCAGTTTCCCCCTTAGACAGATTAATTAGCAGAATCTTTCCAGTATTCATTACCTCTGTAAAATCAAAAGCAGAATGCGTCTGACCAATAATATTCCTCATCAAACCATTCGTTACAAACTGTCCAAATTTAGAAGCAAAATAGGGGATCATCTCCTGCTTTTCACGTGCACCAGTTTTCGCCATTTGATGGTCCCAAAAAGACTTCACAATAGGGTTTTGGATGTTTTTAGTTTTCTCCTTCTGATAAGCGTCATCAGTAAACAAGCGCACAATATCAGTTAGAGCTCCACCTTCTTTTGATTCCATCAGAGTTAAACATCCATTCCTGAAATAATCCTGAATACGCGGTCCAAAAACCTCTTCATTAAACAGCTTAATCATAATGTTCATAGCCTCAAGTGCAATCATGTCACGCTCTTCAGGAGTTTTCGCCTCAAGCAGGTTCAGCCCCATAGGCCTATCTAAATCAGCAGGATTGAAATAAATAACATCTTCAGCCCGTGATTTAGGCACAAAAGGCAAAATATCCTCAACAAGCTGGCCATGAGGATCAATCACGCAAATACCTTTCCCATTTTCTAAATCCTGACGAATCATAACCTGCAAAATCGAAGATTTACCAGTACCCGTTTGCCCAACCACATAAAAGTGCCTAAACCTATCCTCATTTTTCATGCGGACTTCACGCTTAACTCCTCTATAAATATTATGACCCAGCAAAATACCTTCTTTTGGCAGATTATCTGGAGCCTGAGCAATTTTATAGTTTTGCCAATTAATAGTTGGCGCACGATTAAATCGAATATTTGGCACATGGAAAAGACTCGCAAGCTCCTCAGGCGTCAAAATCATCTTTTTAAAGCGCCACGGCTTCCTCATATCTCTCATTAAAAAGTGATGAACCACATTTCCAATCGATCTGTCTTTAACCGTTAAACTATTGTTGTCTGTAGTTGCATACTGAGCAAATGCACTCTTCATAGTAGATAAAAGCGCATCAGCCTGCTGTTTCGAATTCGAAACAGCTAAAAGTCTAATCACCGTCGTGAATCCCATTTGTGTATTTTTCTCCTCCATAGCCTTAACCTGTTCTTCAACAACAGATGTAGTTCGGCCACCAGTCTCAGGAGTGTCAGGAGTAGATTCACCTCTAAACAAAAGGCTGAGCAAATCCCCAAACCAAGTCAAAGGATTTAAATTACCAAAAATACTAGTTTTCTTGTCTTCAAGAATGCTTTTCGCTTCCTTACGTCCCTTTTTCTGCCAACCACTAGCTTCAGGCCTAATCATAATCTGAATCGCCGCGCTCTCATCTGGCCCCAGCTTCGAAAGAACATTAGTTATGTTATTCAAAGGATCCGAAGTCATATGGTTGTAAGTTCGAATCGGCTTAGAATATTTATCTGTTGTATGAATTAAACAATAAGAAGTCTTAGAGTCCTTTTTGAATAAATTGTAATCATGCTCTTTTTCAATATAACAATCAGGGTAAAACGCAGTAAGTTGTTTCTCTAAAATCAAACTAATATTTCTTGGCACAACCATATAAAAATCAATTTGATTGTTTTGAATCACATACTCAAAGCCAACAAAATCTTGACCAAAAAACCATTTCTTCCAAGTATCATCTTCAAGCGCAGCCAAGGATTCAAAAAATTGCTTCATCAATCCAAGCTGTTCTTTGAAATCTTTATTCGCACCAAGCGCATCCGAATCAGACTCCTTATCTTCTTTAGATTCCTTTTTTGGAATATTTATCTTCATGAAAGTCATCGAAAGCATACGCTTGCGATTAGCCCTATATCGGCTCAAGGCAATAAATCCCGCTGCCACAAGGGCGGCAAGAAGAATAATCAGACTTATGTAAACAATGTTCATATTGGGTAGGAGGTCCTGCCCACTGTATCACAAAATTCCAATCCAACGCATTAAAATTCTTTAGGTATTATTCAAGCAAGTAAGACTTGGCCTAGTGGCCCGGAGCGCTGCTTGAATAATGCTTAGAGAATATTTTTAACATTCATCTCAGTAAGTGTCGCTTCAGGTAGCGCAGAAGGCGCACCAGTTAACAAATCTTTTGCCTTAGAATCTTTAGGGAAAGCAATTACTTCACGAATATTTGGTTCATCTTGCAAGAGCATAATAATTCTATCAAGGCCCCAAGCAATTCCACCATGCGGCGGAGCACCATATTGAAAGGCATCAAGCATATGGCCAAATCGTATCTCCACATCTTCATCGCTTATTCCAAGCGCTTTGAAAACTTTTCTCTGAGTTTCTGGCGAGTGAATTCTAATTGAACCACCACCAATTTCACTTCCGTTCATTGCAACATCATAGGCCTTAGCCAAAACATTTTTCGGGTCAGTCTCAAGGAGTTCAAGGTCAGAATCTTTAGGAGCAGTAAACGGATGATGCGCAGAAACCAATCGGCCTTCCTCTTCACTAAATTCAAAAAGAGGGAAGTCCACAACCCAACAACAAGCAAGCTTGTTCGGGTCTCGCAGCTCAAATCGGTCAGCACATGCCAAACGAACATTTCCTAAAGCGTTACAAACAACTTCAAAGCTATCCGCACCAAAGAAAATAATATCTCCAGTCTTCGCCTCAGCCCTTTCAATTAACGCAGCCAATTGATCTTCAGTAAAGAATTTCAAAATCGGTGCAGCTGGCCCTTCGTCCGTCATCTTAATGTAAGCAAGACCTTTCGCACCGTAAACTTTTGCAAGCTCCGTATATTGATCAATATCTTTACGACTAAATTCAGCACCACCTTCAACTTTTAAACATTTAACTACGCCTCCATCTGTAACAGCCTGTTTAAAGACTTGAAAGTCACAGCTAGAAACCAAGTCAGACACATCCTTAATTTGCATTTCAAAACGAAGATCTGGTTTATCAGAACCATATTTGCTCATTGCCTCTTTCCAAGTAAGCCTAGGGAAGGTCTCAAACATCAATTCCTTCTCAGGAACCAATTTTGCAAACAACTTCTTCAAAGCCTCCTCATTGATCGAAATAACATCTTCCTCTTCTACAAAAGACATTTCCATATCCAACTGAGTAAACTCCGGCTGTCTATCACCACGAGAATCTTCATCGCGGAAACATCTAGCAATCTGAAAATATTTATCCATACCTGCAACCATCAAAAGCTGTTTAAGCTGTTGAGGAGACTGAGGCAATACATAGAATTCACCAGGATATAAACGTGCAGGCACAATAAATTCACGCGATCCTTCAGGTGTACCTTTCATTAACATCGGAGTTTCAATTTCCACAAAATCCAATTCATCAAAAATATCACGAATCATTTTCACAAATTTATGCCTGAATACCATGTTTTTCTTCATGCGATCTCTTCGCAAATCTAAATAACGGTATTTCAAGCGAATTTCTTCATTTGCATCTTGAGGATGATCAATTTCAAAAGGCGGAGTCTTTGAACGATTCAAAATCTCAACCTCAGAAACCAACAACTCAACCTCACCAGTATCCATATTTTCATTTCGTTGCCCCTCAGGCCTAACTCTAACTTCACCTTCAACTTTAATTACAAATTCACTTCTTAAATCTTCAGCAGCAATATGTGCCTCCTTAAAGTCAGAAGGATCAAAAACAACCTGAGTCAAACCATATCGATCTCTTAAATCGACAAAAATCAAATCACCATGATCACGGCGCCTATGCACCCAACCACTTAAAGTAACTTTCTCACCATTGTTTTCTTTGCGGAGCTGACCGCAGTTATGACTTCTGTACATAAAAAGAGTTAAATCAGAAGGATAATGTATCAAGCTAGCCAAAAGGGCAAGTCTTTTGCCATTAGATCACTAGAGGTTTGGGTAGCATGCAAGTTTCATACGCATACTTCCAGGGGAATTGCCATTGTCGTAGACACAGCCATCAGGCAAGCTCACATCTCTAAGTATAGTATCAATGCGCTCTGCATCGTTCCAGTCATCTGGGGTGAAGCCTTGTGATGCTTGAACGGTAACTGGACCAAAGCTGTCTGGCTGCCTGAAAGGAGAAATAACTGGCACCTCATCTTCATCAAATGACATTTCACAATTAGATTCCGCTAGAGATATCATCCCATTAAAATTATCATACATCACCCTTTCAGCATCTTGAAGTTGTCTAAGAGTTGTGGGGCGCTCACATTCAAGTACAAGTTGTGGAATGCCAATTACGTTTTCTAGAAATTCAGCATTACACTCAGCACCATAGCCATCATGATGCCTCGTTGTCCTCTTTCTGGCGGATCGTTTTACACAAGCAGTAGTTCCTCTCACATCTGGATTACCAATTAAAGTACCGCGAAAAGGGAGTTCACTTTCAAGATGGCTACTTATTATTCAAATATCTTGGGTCCTATAAGGAAAGCTTACTGTTGGTGCTGACGGATGAGTAGCATTAAGAAGATCCTGCGCACCAAGAGCCTGAGGACAGTCGTATTGAACTCCTTTCGTTATAATAGATCTAAAAGCAATTAGCTCTTGTTGAATAGTGGTGGGGTGGCCGGACACTCGATCGCTAATTCGGTCGCTCGCAAGGGCAGGGCTAGAACATAAGGCAACTAATGCTGTAGCAGCTTGGGTAAGCATTTTCATTGATCTATAGGTTATTGGCAAAAACTCTAGGATGAAAACGCATTCCTGTCAAATCTATACCGCAAGAAGCTCTTTCAATTCCTTCTTTAAATCATCATCCATTTTCACGCCAAACGGCACTTTGATTCTTTTCAAAATATCACCAGATGGAATATGAATTTCCACAGGCACTTTACCTTTATTATTTTGAAGCAAAGGCTTTAGCTCAGCCAAAACTTCTGGCTGATTGTCTGATTCCAGCTTAATTATATATGTCTCAATATCGCTATCAGGCTCATTTTCTTCAATTTCTAGCCTAGCCACGCCTACAATCCTATCATCCTCATCAAATGTGCCTCTTTCTTTGGCAGATATAACAATATTGTCTAAAGAAAGTTTAGTCACTTTATCTACCATCATTTGATAAGTGCCAGATCGTTCATCGATTTTTCCTTCGAATTTCAAAACCCTATCAAGTTCAACTACATCACCAAAAATGTCATAAGCCCTCGGAAAGAGCACAAAAGGAATTTTCGCACTCGGATCCTCAATTTCCCCAAAACACATATATTTCCCAGCCTTCGTCATCACTCTTCTATATTGCGAAACCAATCCACCAACAGAAATTCTTTTATCCAACTGCTTTTTCCCAATAGATCCAATTAAACGCCCCTTGCTCTTAAAATATCTACTCAAACCTTGAAGAGGATGACCACTAACATAAAGCCCAAGAAAATCTTTTTCCCAGGTTAAATATTGGCTTTGAGTCATTGATGGAACTTTTGCCAACTGCAAATCAGGCGTATCTTCTTCACCAAGCATTGCAAAAATATCAGTCTGCCCATCTGCAGCAGAAGTCTGGATATGTTTCGCATAAGTACTGATTTGATCATAACTTGCTGCAAGTTGCGCCCGTTCACCTAACTCATCAAGCGAACCTGAGCAGGCAAGGGCACCAATAGTTTTTTTATTTAAAATCTTAAAGGGAACTCTTTTCGCAAAATTCTCTAGACCAGTAAATTTCTCATCACCTTCATCTCTCACACGAATTAATTCACGCACCGGTCCTTCGCCAATACCTTTAATAGCAGTCAGCCCAAATCGAATCGTTTTTTCATCAACCACCGTGAAATGCGCCAAAGATTCATTAACGTTCGGCGGCAAAACCTCAATCCCAAGCAATCTACATTCTTCAATTTCAATAACAACTCTATCTGTATTTTCAGCATCGGCCGTCAAAAGCGCAGCCATAAACTCAGCAGGGAAGTGTGCTTTCAAATAAGCCGTCTGATAAGCAATCAAGGCATAACAGGCAGCATGAGATTTGTTAAACCCATAACCCGCAAAAGGCTCAATTACATCGTCGAACATTTTCACCGCAAGCCTCTTCGTGTGACCATTTTTAATAGCGCCCTCAATAAATTTCTCCCTTTGAGCGGTCAGCTCAGAAGCAACTTTTTTACCAATCGCCCTACGCAACAAATCCGCTTCACCAAGTGAAAATCCAGAAAAGACCCTAGCAAGTTGCAAAATCTGCTCCTGATAAATCGCAATACCATATGTCTCCTTCAAAATTGGTTCCAGCGACTCATGTAAATAAGTAACTTTTTGCTTCCCATGTTTCCCATCAATATATGTCGAAATAAATTGCATTGGCCCAGGCCGATACAAAGAAACCATCGCAATAATATCCCCAAACTCAGTAGGCTTCAGATCCTTCAGATATCTACGCATACCCGGGGACTCCAACTGAAACACCCCCGTTGTCGTACCACTTTGCAAGAGCTCAAAAGTTTTCTCATCATCCATCGGCAAATTTTCCAGATCTACTTCCACATCAGGTTTAGTCCTTTTCAAAATTCCAAGAGTCGTTTCCATAATCGTCAGATTCTTCAAGCCCAAAAAGTCCATCTTCAGCAGCCCCAAAGATTCACAAGGTTTCATGGAGTATTGCGTCACTACACCCTCTTTATTCCCAGTGGCCTTTTGCATCGCAGTGTGTTCCACCAAAGGATCGCGAGAAATAATCACAGCACAAGCATGAGTTCCAGCCTGCCTAATTGTACCTTCAATTCTAACGGCCATATCTAAAATATTCTTCGCCGTAGAATCCTTTTCATACAAAGTCGACATTTCAGGGTCATTCTCTATTGATTCGGCCAATGGCGCATATTTTCCAAAAATCGCATCCGGCACAGTTTTTGCAACTGCATCCACATCAGAATATGTATATCCAAGCGCACGACCAGAATCTCTAATCGCAGCCTTAGGCGCCAAAGTTCCAAAGGTAATAATTTGAGCAACTTTATCTTCACCATATTTTTCAACTACATATTCCAAAACCTCTTCACGCCTCGTATCCGCAAAATCCACATCAATATCCGGCATGCTCACACGTTCAGGATTCAAAAACCTTTCAAAAAGCAAACCATATTTAAGCGGATCCAAATCTGTAATTCTCAAACAATAAGAAATAATAGATCCAGCCGCACTACCACGCCCTGGCCCCACAACAATTCCCTTTTCCTTCGCATAT
This sequence comes from Candidatus Peregrinibacteria bacterium, assembly GCA_018658105.1. Lineage (GTDB taxonomy): Bacteria > Patescibacteriota > Gracilibacteria > UBA1369 > 2-02-FULL-48-14 > JABHVW01. The sequence continues at coordinate 82,248 of JABHVW010000006.1, read as the reverse complement.
TTAATGAAATCCCAAACAATCAAAAAGTAGGTATCAAAACCCATATTGTGAATTATATCGAGCTCAAAATTCAATCTAGCAATTTCTTCTTCAGATGGATTTTCTCCATATCTTTCTTTCAGCCCTGCCTCACAAAGTTCACGCAAATAAACATCAGCCGCTTTATCGCCAGTATCAAAATATGGAATTTTATTTTCACCAAAAGTAATATCTACATTACATTTCTCAGCAATCTTCAGAGTGTTTTCAACAGCTTCCGGGCAGAACCTAAAAGCCTCAATCATCTCTTCCGGCGAGCGTAATGAGTAATTCCCAACATATTTAAAGCGATGCTCCTCATGAACAGTCTTTTGAGTTTGCACACAAATCAATACATCATGAGCCTCTGCATCTTCAGGTTTTGTGTAATGACAGTCATTGGCGGCAACTAGTGGCGCCGCAGTTTCCTTGGCCAACTCAACAAGTTTACTATTAACAATACTCCAGTTCGCAATTTCAGGATGATGCTGCAGCTCCAAATAAAAATCCTCTTTACCAAAAATATCCTGATAAGTCTTAATAAGCTCTTTTGCCTTCTCTACATCATTCTCAAGAATAGCCTTTGGAATAGCTCCATGCAGACTGCCTGAAAGGCCAATTAGCCCTTCAGAATGCTTAGCAAGAAGCTCATTGTCAATCCGGGGTTTATAGTAAAATCCCTCAAGCGAGGCAATTGTAGAAAGCTTCAATAGATTCTGATAACCAGTATTGTTTTTAGCCAGCAAAACTAAACTTGAATATCTATTTTCAGCAGTCTTCACATCCAAACCCATTGGCGCAACAAATGCATCCAAACCAATAATTGGCTTGATACCCTCAGCCTTCGCCGCTTTATAAAATTCAATCGCTCCATAAACCACTCCACTATCTGTTATCGCTATCGCCGGGCTCCCATGTTCTTTCGCTAATTTAATGTACTCCTTCGGCTTTGCAAGCGCGTTGAGAATACTATAGTGAGTATGATTATGAAGGTGTACAAAGCTCATTCTTTTGATTCAAGTGTGCTCTCCATCCAAATTTGAACTACTTCAGCAAATTGTGAGAACACAGGTATATTAGCCAAAATATCGCTAACAAAATAGCCAAAAAGGCTAAGCAGTAGGGCAGAACCAATTACAAACCCCAAGCCATGAAAGGCTCCAACTAAAAAATTGCGCCACGCAACATGCCAAGGATTAGAAAGGTATTTAACATATTTCTTAAACTCCCTTTCGTTATTAACTTTAAAAGTCACTTGAGCAAGCTTCGTATTTTGCTTTTTCTTTGGAGGCATATTTTGTGGATAGTTTGGTGCTCGGGGAGAGACTCGAACTCTCACGCCCTAGGGCACTGGTTCCTAAGACCAGCGCGTCTACCAATTCCGCCACCCGAGCAGTAAACAAATTTAAGCAAGAAGACAGCGATTTTACAAGGGATTATACAAAAATAATAATTATATTATTCTATTTGACAAAGTAGCGGAAATGCATTATGGTTGCCTCCAAATACAGAAGGTTGACGAAATGAAAATAAATTTCGCATTGACGTTCTCGGCTCCTATCAATATCTTAGGAGCACCTCACATACCATTTAATTTAGAGATACATATGGCCACTGCGAACAAAGCTACAACCCCAATACTTAAACTAAATTTAAGCGATATTATTGAAGATATCTTCATGGTTCTATCTGAAAAAGAGCAAGAAGTAGTGGTGAGAAGGTTCTCACTAAACAACGAACAAAGACAAACTCTAGAAAGCATTGGACGCAGCTTTAATGTAACTCGTGAGAGAGTTAGACAAATCGAAAAGATCGCTCTAAATAAACTCAGAAGAACAGTAAATAGCACAAAATTACGTTTCATTCATGAATTAGCTGAAGCCATCCTAAAAGAGCATGGTGGGCTATTAATCGAAGATGAACTTATAAATAAAATCCTTGCAGCAATCGAAAAAACATTCGAAGTAGATGCACATATCATCAAACTTTCACTCGCAATTTGCCCAATTGTACATTCTTTAGAGAAAAACAATCTCTACCGTTTATGTTGGCATTTAGATGAAATCTCACCAGAGACTATTCATGCAAGTTTAAGCGCAGCAGTTACTGAGCTAGGTGCAAAAAAAGAAGTAATGACAAAATCTGAACTAGTTTCAGCAATGTCAAAAGACAAAACTCTTCAAAATGGAACACTAGTCGATGAGTTTTTCGCATCAGCACTAGCAATCGATCATCGAATTAAAGAGCTCGAAGGTTCATTCGGCTTAATGACTTGGAGAAATATCAATCCAAAAAGTATAAGAGACAAAGCTTTAATTGTACTTAGAAAAGGAGGAAAACCTCTTCACTTTGTAGATATCGCAAACAGAATTACAGACAGCGCATTCGATCATAAGAAAGTAACTATTCAAGCCGTACACAACGAGCTAATACGTTACCCACAATTCGTACTTGTTGGTCGCGGACTATACGCCCTGAAAGAATGGGGTTACGAAGAGGGAACAGTTACAGACATTATCGAGTCACTTCTTAAGAAAAAGTCTCCGCTTACTAAGCAAGAAATTATCAAAGGCGTGTTAAAACAACGTCAAGTTAAGAAAGGAACAATCTCACTCAACCTGCAAAAGAATCCACAATTTGTACGTGTAGGTCGTGCAGTGTATGGTTTAGACCTATCTAAGAAGTAATAGGCGATGTCACAAAAAACTCTGTTTCAAAGGATTATAGATAAAGAACTTCCTGCCGATTTCGTGCACGAAGACGAACTTTGCATCGCAATTAAAGATTTATACCCAAAAGCACCTGTGCACCTTTTGGTGATACCAAGAAAACCAATTCCATCAATAAAAGACTTAGAAAAAGAAGACGCCGAGCTAATGGCTCACTTAACATTCGTTGCAAAAGACCTAGCTGCAAAATTCAACTGCGAAGGCTACCGTTTAGTTTACAACGTAGGCAAAAAGGGCGGCCAAGAAATATTCCACCTTCACTTGCACATGATGGGCTGGCCAGAAAACTCTAAATAGAAAATTATCAAAAGTCACAAACAACTTTTATCTTAGTTCATTTGTTGTTTATTTTGCACACTAACAACTCAAGGAAATATTTAAAAAGCTCATGAGCTTTTTAAATATGCTCCTGTGTGCCAAAATAAATAACAAAAGAACTATGCAAATTTGTGTACAAACTTCAGCCACAATTCTTGAGCTTTTTCATAACTAGCTTTTGCAAGCTCTTCAAGTTGATGAACCACAATGCGCAACTGCATCACCGCCAAACTTAGTGCATGATAATTTCTACGCTTTTTATGCTTCTTAACGGCATATTCAAGTTTATCTTTGCGTTTCAATAAAACCTCTTCGATCTGTTTTTTCATCGCTGATTCAGGTGGAGCCGTCTTCAAAAGTCTTTCCTTCATCATCTCTCTGTCATCAGCTAAACCATCATCCTGTTTATGCTGAGTTTGCTTTTTGTCATCATCACCCTTAGCACCAGTCATATTTTGACTAGCTTTATCTTTCGCAATTTCTTTAACCTTCTCCATCCCAGCAGCCACATCTAAAGGAGCTTCATTCGAATCAAGATTTTGTGGTGCAGTTTGAGCTGCATCAGCGGCGGGAATATTCTCAGTTTTATTGTGCATATCAAAAAATGTATACATATTAATTATAAATCAAACCTGTTCCGACGTCAATCTGCAGAAGCGCTTGTAGAGGCAGCATCTTCTAGCTATAATACTCGCACTATGACTGACATGAATAAGGCTTACAGCGCCGGAGATCACGAAGATTCGATTTACCAAATGTGGGAAGAGTCCGGCATTTTTGCGCCTGATTTTTCAAAAACGAAAGAGCCATATTCCATCATGATGCCACCTCCAAATGCAACGGGGCAGCTTCATCTGGGGCATGCAACCATGCTCGCAATCGAGGATATTCTTGCGCGTTTCAAGCGAATGCAGGGGCATCCGACCCTATATTTGCCCGGTACAGATCACGCAGCGATTGCAACTCAAAGTGTAGTTGAAAAACGTCTACAAGATGGCGGAATGAAAAATCCTCTTGAAGAACTCGGGCGAGAAGCTTTTTTAGATAAAATCAAAGAATTTGTTGAAGACAGCAAAAAGACAATTCGAATGCAGGTTAGAAAAATGGGTACAAGTTGTGATTGGTCACGCGAAAAATATACTTTTAGCGATGACCTAAATCATGCGGTGAATACGATTTTCAAAATGATGTACGAAGACGGCCTCATTTATCGTGGTGGCCGTATTGTAAATTGGGACCCCAAAATGCAAACCACCGTTTCAGATGACGAGCTAGAGTACGTTGAAGAAAAATCCAAATTTTATTATTTCCAATATGGCCCTGTAGTTATTGGAACTGCTAGGCCAGAAACGAAATTCGGCGACAAAATAATCGTGGTCCATCCTGAAGACAAACGTTACAAAGAGTTTATCGGCAAAGAATTCGAGCTCGAATGGATCGAAGGTCCAATCAAAGCAAAAGTTATCGCAGACGAATGTATAGATATGGAACTCGGAACAGGTGCAATGACAATCACACCGGCTCACAGCCAAGTTGATTTCGAACTTGCTCAAAAATACGATCTTGAATCACCACAAATTATTGATCTCGAAGGCAAGATTAAAGCTGAATGGTCCAAATCTTGTGCTGGAATGACGACAAAAGAGGCAAGAAAAAAAGTAGTAGAAATTCTCGATGAGAAAGGCTTGCTCGTGAAAATCGACGAAGATTACCTTCACAATGTATCCGTGAATTATCGCGGTAAAGGTGTAGTTGAGCCTCAAGTTATGGAGCAATGGTTTGTTGACGTGAATAAACAGGTGATGGACTGGAAGGGTAAAAAAATGAGCATCAAGGAAGTTCTACAAGATGTAGTGAATACAAAAATGATCAGAATTATTCCGCAGCGTTTCGAGAAAATTTATTTCCACTGGATTGATAACCTGCGCGATTGGTGTATTTCACGCCAAATCGTTTGGGGTCACAGAATTCCAGTGTGGTACAAAGGCGATGAAATTCAGGTTAATGAGGTTTCACCGGGTGAGGGCTGGAAGCAAGACGAAGACACTCTAGACACTTGGTTTAGTTCAGGCCTATGGACTTTCTCAACACTTGGTTGGCCAGAAAAAACAGAAGAGCTCGAAAAATTCACGCCAAGCAATGTGCTTGAAACTGGCTACGACATCCTATTTTTCTGGGTAGCTCGCATGATTATTCAAAGCACATATGCACTTCGCAAATCTGGCTTTCCCGAAGAAAAAAGCATCCCATTTAAAGATGTATATTTGCACGGTTTGATCCGCGACATACACGGTAAAAAAATGAGCAAATCAAGGCCAGAAACATGTATCGACCCTCTCGACATGATTAAAAGTTACGGCACAGATGCAGTTAGGCTCAGCCTCGTAATAGGTGGAACGCCAGGAAACGACATGCGTCTTTACGAAGAAAAAATTGGAGGTTACAGGAATTTTGTAAACAAAATATGGAACGGTGCTCGCTTTGTAATTATGAACCTTGATGGCGAATCAGAAATTGTTGAATCTGAACTTTCAAGGTCAGACAAATGGGTACTTTCCCGTCTAAACGAAATCACTGAAGCAGTAACAAAAAACCTTGAAGAATATAAGCTGTCTGAAGCCGGCTTAGAAATTTATAACTTTTTCTGGGGCGAATATTGCGATTGGTACCTGGAAATCAGCAAAGTTAGCAAGAACCCAGCAGTCCTAAAACAGGTTCTGAAAACATCACTCAAATTAATGCATCCATTTATGCCATTCGTAACAGAGGCAATTTGGAAAGAACTACAGTCAGAAAAACTTGTTGATGAAAAAATGCTAATTGCTAGTGATTGGCCAGAAGTAAACCCAGAATGGAATTTCCCATCTGAAAGCGACGAAATGTCCAGAATTATGGATTTGATCAGGGCGATAAGAAAATTAAGAGCAGAGTCAAATGTAGATGCGGGCAAAAAGATTCATGCAATTATTTATGCACACGAAGACCTTCAATTAGTAAGCGATAAAGCTGACATCATTAAGCGTCTTGCAAATCTCGGCGAATTAGAAATTTCAGAAACTGGTGATAAAGTTGCAAAAGCTTTGAGCGGCTTTGTTGGAGATGTTGAAATATATTTACCGCTTGCAGACCTTCTAGATATGGATGCAGAAAAAGCTCGCTTAGATAAAGAAATAAAAAATATCGAAAATTACCTTGAAACACTTTCAAGAAAACTTTCAAACGACTCATTTACAAAGAACGCGCCAGAACAAGTGGTTGCAGCTGAACAAAAGAAGCTCGACGAAGCAGCAGCAAAACTAGAAAAACTCAGCAAGCAAATTCAAGAATTGGGCGAATAATTATTTAGTGTTCGGATCTGTTCCAAGGCTAAGTTCCTCTGAGTCACTAATTCCATCACCATCTGAATCAGCATTAACTGGGCTTGTTTTTGAAACCATAAGCTCAAAATGATTGGTCAATCCATCTTCATCTTCATCTGCACGTAAATAGTTTAAAAATTCAGTTTGGCTGTAGTCAGCTGAAATACCCCGTAAATTGCCACTCAACTCATCTGTGCTTACATCATTAAAGAAGTAACTACTGGTTAAAAATCCTAAAACAAAACCAATAACCAAGAAGGTCAGAAAGCTATTTTGTAGATGCATTTTGGGGGAGGTTAATTATGCAAAGAATAACACGCCACTGCACTTCAGAAAATACCTATTTTATGCTATAATAATAAGATGAAAACAGAAACAAAAACTATAAAAAACGAAATTAAAACCTTCATAAAGCAAGGCAAGCTAGACGATGCTATGCGTGCAACATATGAGGCAATCGCAGCAAGGCCAGAGGAACAAGCCTTCAGAGATATGCTGAAACTCGTAGATAAGCACAGAGACAAGCAGTTAAATGCACTAATGAAAGAGTATTTCGTAAAAGCAATCCCTACATTAAAGGCAGAATTCAAAGCAGATAAAAAAAAGTTTAGGCGCGTGTAATCAACTGGTCACGCCTTTGACCCACACCAATATATTTCATCGGACAGCCAAGTAACTCTTCAAGACGGAGCACGTATTTCTTCGCATTCTCAGGCAAATCATCCCAGCTAGTCACATCTTTCAAAGATTGATTCCAGCCCGGCATAGTTTCCCATTCAATCTCAACTTGGCCAAGTTCTTCAAGTAAAGCCGGAAAGCGATCAATCTTTTCCCCATTCAATTTATAAGAAGTTGCAATCTGAATTTCATCTAGTTCATCAAGCACATCAAGCTTTGTTAAGTTCAAATTAGTAAATCCATTCAGCATAATTGAGTAACGAGTAAGCGGCACATCAAACCAACCGCAACGACGAGGTCGCCCAGTTGTCGATCCAAATTCACCACCAGCCTCACGAATTTGCTCACCAAGTTCATTATCAAGTTCAGTTGGGAACGGCCCCGCACCAACTCTTGTCATATAAGCTTTCACAATTCCAATATTCTCACCTAAATGCTTCGCACTCATGCCAGTACCCGTCAAAGCCCCACCAACCGTTGGGTTCGAAGAAGTAACATATGGGTAAGTTCCATGATCAATATCTAGCAAACACGCATTCGCGCCTTCCAATAAAACTTTTTTTCCTTCATCAAGCGCACCATTCAAATAGGCAGCACCATCAACCATCATTTCTAAAAGCCTATCCCTATTACTTTTCATAATTTCCAGCTCAGCCTCAGCATCATACTCAAAGTCGTATACGCTTTGATGCCAAGCAAGATTCGCACGATATTTTTCTACAAATGCATCCCAATTTAACAGGTCACACATTCGAAGGCCTCTGCGATTAATTTTGTCAGCATAACATGGGCCAATACCTCTCTTCGTCGTTCCAACTTTCTTATCACCTTTTCTGTCCTCTTGAGTGCCATCAATAATTTTATGATAATCAAAAAGCAAAGCGGCTCTATCTGAAATCAAAACACGTCCAGAAATATTAAAATTCTGCTCTTCAAGATTCGCAAGTTCTTTCAGCATAGTTTCAACATGTAAAACCACACCATTCCCAATCACACAAATTACATGTTCATAAAGAATACCACTTGGAATCAGGTGGAAAACAAACTTCTTAGTCTCACCATCCATATTCACATAAACACTGTGGCCAGCATTCGCCCCCCCAGTCGCTCTCGCCACAATATCAAAACTCTCACTTAAAATATCCACCAGCTTACCCTTGCCTTCATCGCCCCATTGAGCGCCTAAGATCAGTGATAAATTTCCGCTGGTCATAAATTATTATTATTCGTCGCCATGCTAACATGTGAATATGTTTAAAGACAAAGTATTTTCAGCGCTAAGATAAATTCTTCCGCAGAGCTTGACAAAATATGCAAATAGCGCTAAGTTAGCTACTTATAGTTTAAATAACTCAAGATGAAGAGGAAGAATAATAAAATGACTGCACTTGGTTTAGCTGCAATGGCAGCTGTTGGAAGTGTTGGAGCTCTTGCAGTTAATAACATATGGGATATTGACACATCTATCGGCAGAGAAACGACTAAACTCTCGAGTCGTCTTAGATCAGCAGGATCTACAGATGAGGCTCCAGCAAATCGGAAGGGAGGTAAACTTAAGACACCTTCACAATCATATACCCCAATGCTCTTGTAAGGAAAGCGACCTTTGGTGACATAGAAGCGGCAATAAAGGGCTACGGTAGTATGCCTGATTTACCAACTCCACCTCTTGGGGCAGTACAGTACGAAGAGATGAATGGAGGTGATGGATGGAGTGATGGAGTGATTAGCGAGGATAAAACGGTAACAAATTGCAAAAGATCATGGTATCCAGATACAAGAGCAAGCGCAATAAATGACAAGCATTATGATGTTAAAACTCAATTATGCGGAGAGAATACTACAGGTCAAATATGGATTATGCATATTGATAACTCTGAATTAATTGTCGTAGATAGGGAGACATCTGATCCAGACGATATCTGTGTAGATGTTACCTATCCAGCTGGCTTAACATATTCATGTGAAAAAAGTGATTTTAACTCAGATGACACTTTAATCATAGATGCTCCAGTGGGAATGTTTGGAGACGATATGTTTAGATAATCTTGAGAGTACGGTCAAGTCCTAAGCTTGCCACGTCAATATAGTTCATTTAATATAGGGCTACTTAATCCCAATAAATGATTGATCCAAAAACAATCGCTGAGCAGATAAAGTTTCTTCTGTCCGGCACTAATTTTGCGAACCTCGGAACTCGTTACGAAGGAAAAGTACGAGACAATTACACAAATGGCGATCGCCGAATATTAATCACAACAGATAGACTTTCTGCCTTCGACCGAATTATCGCGCTCGTTCCATTCAAAGGGGAAATCCTTAATGGGATGACCAAATTTTGGTTCGAACAAACAAAAGATATTTGCCCAAATTATGTTGAATCATACCCAGATCCAAGCGTGATCATCGGTAAAGAATGCGAGCCACTCAAAGTCGAGATGGTAATTCGCGCATACATCACGGGAACAACTACAACTTCAGCTTGGTATAATTATTCAAATGGCTCTAGAAACATTTGCGGTAATGAACTGCCAGATGGCCTTGTGAAAAATCAAAAACTCCCAGAAGTGATTCTCACTCCAACAACAAAGGGCGACCACGGCGATCACGACAAAAACATGACTCCAGAAGAAATTGTAGAACGCGGCCTCATCACACAAGAAGAATGGGACAAATTAGCAGATTACACGCGAAAGCTATTCGCAAGAGGTCAAGAATTAGCAGATAAAAACGGCGTAATCCTTGTAGATACAAAATATGAATTCGGTAAAGATGCCAACGGCGAAATAATGTTGATCGACGAAATTCACACTCCAGACTCATCTCGTTACTGGATCAAAGACACATACGAAGAAAGAATGGCTGCAGGTGAAGAGCCAGAGAACATCAACAAAGAATTCTTGAGAATTTGGTTGGCTGAAGAGCAAGGCTACCGTGGCGAAGGAGTGGTGCCAGAAGTACCAGAAGAAATGTTAGTCAAAACAGCAGAAAAATACATGCAAGCATTCGAGCTAATTACTGGCCAACCATTCGTGGCAGAAGTCGGTGATACCCATGCACGTATCGAAAAGAATTTAACACCATATTACCTATGATAGTCCCATTTATTCTCGGCTCTAAAATTGACCTAGAGCACGCAAAAAAAATTCAAGAAGTATTAGACGATTTCGGCGTAAAAAGCGAAATATACGTCGCATCTGCTCACAAAGTACCAACAAAAACTCTTGAAATCATTGAGAAGTTTAACGAGAAAAAAGAAAGAGTGGTCTACGTTACAATCGCAGGTCGTTCAAACGCACTTAGCGGCTTGGTATCTGCAAATACGCACCTACCAGTAGTAGCCTGCCCACCATTTAAAGACAAATCAGACTACCTCACGAACATTCATTCGACTCTTCAAATGCCAAGTGAAACTCCTGCAATGGCAGTGGTAGACCCGAAAAATGCAGCTCATGCTGTTTTAAGAATACTTTCACTCACAAACAAAGACCTTGCAAAAAAAGTTAAGAATCATATAAAACTTGTGAAGTCTTCATTTAAAATTAAACCCGTAAAAGAATGATTAACGCACTTTCACCACTAGATGGAAGGTACGCAGGAAAAGTAAAAGAGCTCAATGAGTTCTTCTCTGAAGCCGGCCTCATCCGCAGTAGAGTAGCAGTCGAAGTAGAATGGCTAATATTCCTATGTAACGAGCTCAAACTAGAAGACGCAGCGCCACTCAGCGAACAAGAGGTAGCATCACTTAGAAAGCTATATACAGATTTTCAAGAGGAATTTGCAGAAGAAGTAAAAGATATTGAAAAAACAACAAACCACGATGTAAAAGCAGTAGAATATTTTTTGCAGAAAGCTTTGAAAACATTAAAACGTGAGGATTTAATTTCTTACATACATTTCGCATGTACATCTGAAGACATAAACAATCTCTCACATGCACAAATGATAAAAATGGGCGTGCAAAAGGTAATGCTTCCTAAATTAGAAGAAGTGCTTGCAGCACTTAAAGAATTTGCCGAAGCTCATTCTGCAATTCCAATGATGTCACATACTCACGGCCAACCAGCCACACCAACAACCGTTGGAAAGGAGTTTAAAAATGTGGGCGCAAGACTTTTCCGCCAGATCGAACAACTGAAAAAAGCAGAGTATTTGGGTAAAATTAACGGAGCCAGCGGTAACTTAAATGCACATGTTGTGACTTATCCAGATGTAGATTGGCCAGCAGCATCCAGAAAATTTGTTGAAGGCCTCGGCTTCACATGGCAGCGTTACACAACACAAATCGAACCACACGACTACATGGCAGAAATTTTCGATATCTTCAGCCGTGTTAACACTATTTTACTCGACTTTGACCGCGATATTTGGGCTTACGTCTCTCGCGGTTATTTCAAACAAAAACTTGTAGAAGGCGAAGTTGGCTCATCTACAATGCCTCACAAGGTAAACCCAATCGACTTCGAAAACAGCGAAGGTAACCTTGGGCTGGCAAATGCAGTTTTTAATCACATGGGTACTAAACTTCCAGCTTCAAGAATGCAGCGCGATTTAACAGATAGTACCGTGCTAAGAAACATGGGTGTTGGCTTCGGCTACTCGCTGATTGGCTACAAAAGTGCACTTCGCGGAATTGGAAAACTTCAAGTTAATGAAGCTAGACTAAATGAAGATCTCGACAAAAATTGGGCGCTATTGGCGGAACCAATTCAAATGATGATGCGTCGATACGGAATTACAGACGCATACGAACAGCTCAAAGGGCTAACTCGTGGGGCAGAAATCACAAAAGACAGCATTCAGGAATTTGTGCAAGGCCTCGATTTACCTGAAGACGCTAAAAAGCGCTTGCTAGAATTAAGCCCATCGACGTACATTGGCTTAGCTAACACACTTTAAATGATACTTTCAGACCGCGATATCAAAAAACAAATCAAGGAGGGGCGCATTGCCGTTACTTCTCCTTTGGACGATCACATCAAAAATATTCATGCCTCAAGTATGGATTTTCGCCTTGGCAAATATTTCAAGCTATACGAGCACTCAAAGTCACCAGTGCTAGATCCAGTTAAAATGAAAGACTTCAAGGGTCTTACAAAAATGATAGAAATCACTGAACCGGGCCAACCATTCATTGTTCATCCAGGCGATTTCATCCTTGGTGTTACCCTTGAAAAAGTGAAGTTGCCAGATGACATTGTTGCAAGAGTTGAAGGCCGAAGTTCACTCGGTCGCCTAGGAATAATTATACATTCCACAGCCGGCTTCATCGACGCAGGCTTCGAAGGAACAATTACTCTAGAGATTACAAATATAAATAGAATGCCTGTCGCACTTTACCCAGGCATGAGAGTTTGCCAATTAGCATTCGAAACAATGACATCTCCAGCTGAGGTGCCATACAACAAGAAGGCATGCTCAAAATACCAAGGTCAAGAATTGCCAGTTGAAAGCCGACTTTCTATTGATCCTGAATTTCAGAAAGCTCTTGGTGTTTAATAAAACGTTGATAACATGCAGGAATAACCAGCAGTGTTAATAGTGTAGAGAAAAGCAGTCCAAATATAATTGAGAAACCAAGCGGTCCCCAACCCGGATCACTTAGCGCAAGCGGCAAAATACCAGCAACAGTTGTAATACTAGTCAGCAAAATCGGTTGGAATCTAGATGCGCCAGCACTCGAAATAGCTTCTTCTTTAGTCATTCCTTCAAGTATGTTTTTGTTGATTCTATCGATCAAAATAATCGCATTGTTCACAACAATCCCGGCCAAGGCAACAATTCCAATAAATGCAGGGAAGCTAAGTGGAAGCATCACTGCGGAAAGGCCAAAGAAAACACCAATCAGGGCCAGTGGAATAGTGAATAATATGATCAAGCTTTGCTTGAATGAATTAAATTGAATCACAAGTATGATCAAAATTAAGAACATCCCAGCTATCATTGCGCGGCCTAGGCTGGCAAAAGATTCAGCCATTTCCTCAGCTTCTCCGCCAAATTCTATGCGGTAGCCATCTGCAAAGTCAGGGTCAAACTTCTCTTGAAACTCAGGCAGAATAGTTGTAGCAATTACTCCTGAGTCCAAATCAGAGCTAATATTTACACTTCTATCTCCATCAGATCTAGCAATCGTACTCGGCGCCGCCTCATAAGACAGCTCAACAAAATAAGAAAGAGGGAAGGTATTCGTAGGGCTAATAATCGGCAAAGCAAGCACATCTTGAATGTCAGTATCAGATGAAGTTTTCAAAATAAGATCAGTATCTTTGCCATCAACAGAGATAGTCGCGGCATTAATCCCACTTACAGAAATCCTAGCAATTTGTGCCAGTGTGCTCGCATTTAAACCTGCAGCCTGCACTTTTTGATGGTCAACTCTCATCACAAATTCATAGCTCTTTTCATTCAAACTTGAATTAACATTGTTTGTCCCCTCAATCGATTCCAAAAGAGCAACAGCTTCATCACTATATACTTTCAAAAGATCCAAATCATCGCCATAAATTTTAAACTCAATTGCAGCTGCAGTAGGTGGGCCATCTGAAACACCAATTACTTCTACGTCCGCTCCTTTAATTGCAATAAATCTTTCTTGATAGTCAGCGACAATATCTAATGCACTACGTTCACGATCATCTTTCAGGTTGATAGTGAAATTCGCCAGATGAGAATTAGTAATTGTAGTCGTGCCCAGGTCTCCGCTCGAAAGCGTTCCTGCACTACCAACCGTAGACACAAAAGACTCAATATCAGTCTCTTGTAAAAGCTCTAGTTCAATTTCCTTAACAACAGCTTCAGTTTCACTTAATTGTGAGCCTTTCGGAAGTTCAATCTCAATAAAGAAAAGATAGTAATCTGCTGGTGGGAACATAGTCATATTCAAAATGCCCAATGCAGGCAGAGACATGCTCACAAAAAACATAAAGATCATAAAGCCAATTAAAGCAGTCTGCCTTCGTTTATAAGCAAGAATCCAATCCAAAAGATTTCTGTACGTTTCTCTAACACCATTCAGCTTTCTTTCAGACCACGAAACCTTCTTTTCCCTAGCTTGCAGCAGTCTTGAGCCTATTGATGGAAGAATTCCAAGCCCAACAAAGAGGGAAGCCAGAAGAGTCATTACAACAGTTCTAGGGATATGTTTGATGAATTCACCAATAATCCCAGTCATAAACAGCATTGGCAAAAAGGCCGCAACAGTAGTCATTGTCCCTGAAATTAGCGGCCATTGATATTCTCTCACCGTTTCAAGAGCAACTGCTCTACGGCTTTTACCCGCATCTAACCTGCTATGCATTCCTTCAGTAATCACAATCCCCGTATCAACCAGAATTCCTAGCGCCAAAATTAGTGAGAATAAAGACAAAAAGTTAAGAGTTGCACCCGTAACCGAAAGTCCAAAAAATGTAATCAAAAATGTCAGCGGAATAGAGAATCCAGCAACAAGTGCCTCCCTAAAACCAAGAACAAAGAATAAAATCAATCCCACAAGAATGATAGTTTGTAGGCCACTCAAGCTTAAATCTCTAAGCTGATCTCTAATATCTTGTGCAGAATCAAGGGATGCAAAAACTGTCGTACCACTTAATTCATCCTCTTGAAGAGTAGCAATAATCTCATCAATCTGATTCACCATCTCAATTATATCTCCACCAGAGCCTTTATAAACATTTATTGATATCGCATTTTGAGGTTTTCCAGCTTGAAAACTAGTTCTAGAAAGCTGAGTTTCTTCTTCAAGTTCAAAGCGAATTTCAGCAAGATCTCTCAAATAAATCGATGCATTTCCATTTTGCCGAACAATTAATGTGTTCAATGATTCAAGTTCAAGCTCAGAGCTGAAACGTAAATTAGTACTCACATCATTCGATTCAATCGAACCAATTGGCAGATTGCTTTCAGCTGATTGAATAGCCATCATAACCTCTGTAACAGAAATTCCAAACTGAGTTAACGAAGCAGGATCAAGGCTAACATTGATAACTTTGTCTCTCACACCAAGCAGCTCAACAGATGAAATCCCATTGATTTCACTTATTTTACTTTCCAAAAGCTCAGCCTGTAAAACAAGCTCACTATGAGGTAGATCACTACTCAAAGACAAAATCAAAATCGGCTGATTATTGAAGTTAAGCTCAGCAACAATTGGATCCTCCGCCCCATCTGGCAGAGACCGCTCCACTTGGCTCACAGCATCTTCAACAGCCCTAACCCTATCTTTTATGTCAGCATCAGTCTCAAACTCTAAAAAAATATTAGACATACTCTCAGAAGAGCCAGAACTCATACTTTTTAGATCCGTAATCCCACTAAGATTTTCCTCAATTGGCTCAGTTATCAGCTTTTCAATATCAACCGGGCTTGCACCAGGGTAAATTGTTGTAACAGATGCAAAAGGCACTTTCACCTCAGGGGAGGCTTCACGTGGCAAGCTCAACAAGGCAAAACCACCCATCAAGACAATCATCAAAATTATGAGCAGGGTGAACCGAAATCTTTCAACTAAAAATTCCCACATATTATTTGCTTAGTTCGAGTAAATCTCCTTCTTTTATTCCTGAAATAAACTCTAAAATCTTCACATCTCCAAGCCCACTCACCTCAATAAAATTCCCTCTTACATCCCAAGATCTAACATTCAAAGCCTTAGCAATGCCATCGTCGTAAACAAATACATACGAATCCTCATCATCAAGCTGAATTGCAGTTAAAGGCACAAGCAAAAGCTCATTCGACAGATTCTCATCGATTTCAACTCTAACGGTGTCTCCAACAGTTAGCTGGCCCAGAAAAGGCATTTCAATTCTAACTTTTCTTTTCCCATTAAATTCATCTGTTCTAGATGAAATCCCAATAACCTTTCCAGGGTAACGATTATCAACAAATGCTTCATTCCCACCTGAAATTTTGCGGATATCTTTACTTGAAAGATAAGTCACAACTTCAATATTGTCTCTATTGATTACTCGTCCAATCGCTTGCCCAGGATTAACTTGCTCACCAGGGGTCAAATTCAAAGTCACAAGCTCACCAGAACTTGGCGCTCTTAGAATGATTTCGTCATAAGCGGCAACTGCACCTTCCAGGCCAGCACGAGCCTGCTCAACCATTGCCCATTGTGCAGAAAGGTCCGTGTCTTTCGGCCCATCTCTAAGCACCTCAAGGGAATAATACATTTGATCTACAACCTCTTCTTGCATTTCAATCTGCAGCTCAATTTGCTCAGTATCCAAATCTTGATCATCTAATTCTTCCATCGATTCTTCAAGCTGTTCTAATTGCAAGCTAGCAATTTTAACCTGTGATCTAGCAGATTCAATCTGTAAATCATGCACGCCAGCAGTAGTGCTTAAATATGAATTATATGCAGCGTCAAATCCTGCAGCAGCTTGGCTAACTTGCGCCGCCAAGGCATCATTTTCAATCAGAGCAATTGCTTGCCCAGGGTAAACATGCGCACCCGGCTTCAAATAAACATATTTCACTTTTCCATTTACCTGAAAGGCGAGGTCAAAATCTTGAATCGCTTCAATTTCACCATATGCCACCAATTCACTCACATTATGCTCTAAATCAGTTTTATCAAGCACTTTCACGATTTTCTTTTTTGGCTCAATAAGTTCATCAGCAGTTGCAGATTCAAAAAATCTCACACCTGCAAATAGTGTAGATGAACCAATCAGAATTCCTATCAAAATGTTCCTAAATATAAGTTTTTTCATGTTTTTTGTAACGAGCAAGAATTATATAAGAATAACCTAAAAAGTCAAGGGCAAGTGGCTGAACTAAGACCACAAATTCAGTAAGATCTTCTTACATATGTTCACAGCGCAAAAAAATCGAAAAATCCCATTATTAATGGGCACTCAGCATCCAGATAATGCATCTGTGCCATTTTGGGCAGAAAGCGCATTTATCTCGCGCGGCCAAGAAATGGAAGAAATCTTTCAGAACTTCTTTGAGCTAGGCTGCGACGAATTTATGTGGGACTGGGAAGGAAAGTTTGCAGATGAAGCAATGATTGAAAAATTACTAAGCGTACATTTAAAGCCATTCCAGCAAGAAGAACTCGGCCGCGACAGGTTTATTACTTTGCGTGTGCCAAACGTTTGGGAAGAAAAAACATTCAAACTAGCACGCGCCTACATGAGCGTTTTGTCAGCATCAGAATTTGTTAACGCTTTGGGCTTAAACACACCACCCGTTTTCGAATTCATTTTGCCAATGACAACTCGTGCAGATCAATTGATTCACATTCAAAGCACATTCAGAAAGATGGCCAAAGTCCACGAAGAGATTTTTGGAAGCCAGAATTTCGGTGACGGCTACATTCATATTATCCCTTTAATAGAGAGCGTAGAAGATTTCGCGGGAGCATACACACTTCTAGAAAACTTCTTAATTCTTCATAAAAAGGAATTCGGATGCTATCCACCCTATATGCGCGTATTTATCGCCCGTAGCGATCCAGCATTAAATGCAGGTTTAGTGCCAGCTGTGCTCGGCTCTCGTTTGGCACTTCGCGAATTTTACAGAATACAAAATGACTTCGGCATCCCAATCTATCCAATTATTGGCGCAGGCTCTTTGCCTTTCCGTGGAGGAATAAATCCAGATAATATCGAACGAAGTCTTCAACAATATAAAGGTTGCAAAACTATCACAGTTCAATCTGCATTTCGTTACGATTACCCTGTTGATCAGGTTAAATCAGCAATGAAAAAAATCGAAGAAGCATTCGCCGAGCCTGAAGAAATCAAATACTCAGACGAAGAATTCGCAAAAGTTTTAGAGCTCTGTGACATTTTCAAAAAATTCTACAGGCCAACAATTGAGAAGTTCTCAACCATGATTAACCAGATGGCAGAATCAGTGCCTAGCAGAAGGGAAAGAGTTCAACACAACGGCTTATTCGGTTACAACAGAGGCGTTGGTGAGGTTTCACTACCTCGCGCAATCAAGTTTACGGCAGCATGCTATTCACTTGGAGTGCCGCCCGAGTTCATCGGCACAGGCCGCGGGCTAAAAGTAGCCAAAGAAAAAGGTTTAATCCCAACTTTAGAAGATCACTTTTTCACACTTCGCCATGAACTCAAACATGCAGGAAAATTTTTAAATCGAGAAAATCTTGCTCATTATGCAAAAACAGAAGAGTGGGCTCAAGAGATCGAAGAAGACATAAAACTTTGTGAAGAAATTCTTGATATTGAGCTTGGTCCAGATAAAGATCAACACTTTTTACATAGAAACGTGACTTCAAACATTGCGCTTAAACAAAGAATCGGAAAAGATTTCTCTGAAGATCTTGTAGAAGCTGCTATACTCAGAAAAAGTCTAGGTTAATTAATCCCAAAAAAATGAAATTATCAAAAAAACTCATCAGCATTGCATGGCTTGCACTAGGCCTACTTAGTTTCGTTGGCACCGCAATGGCCGCAGAACAACCAGAGCAAATAGCAGAAATTATTGAAGAACCCGTGAGAATCGAAGTTTTCGAACGATACGACTGCAAACATTGCCAAGATGAAGAGGAGTTTTTAACCGAGCTCTTAACAGAACGCAGCGACATTCTAGTTACTTATTACGATCTCTACGAAGAAGAAAATGAAGCATTATGGAAAGAGCTCGCTGAACTTGAAGGAATTCCAAAAGTTACACCAATCACATTGATTGGAAATACTATCGTTCAAGGCTTCGGCACTGCAGACACAACCGGAGTAATGATGGAAACGATCATAGATAACTCTAAAGGTAAAACTCAATATTCCTTTCAAGAATTCATTGACGCAGGCGGCTCAGGAATTATTCAAGAAGTAGATGGCGGCGCATGCGAAGAAGGCGAAACTTGTTCGTCAGACAGTTACACACCACTTTTGGTGAACATTCCATTTATGGGGGCGAAAGACGTAAAACAATATTCTGTACCTGTTCTCGCAAGTGTTCTCGGCCTAATTGACGGCTTCAACCCTTGCGCAATGTGGGTGCTCGTTACTTTTCTAATAATTCTCGTTCAAGTAGGAGACAAGAAAAAAATGTGGCAAATTGCAGGTTTATTCATTCTGGCAGAAACCATAATGTACTACCTAATTTTAAACTTTTGGTTCCAAACATGGGACTTCATTGGCCTCGACAAAATCGTCACCCCAATGATTGGGCTGCTCGCAATTGGGGGCGGGCTCTTCTTCCTTTGGGAAGGGTACAAATCAGATGGCACATGCAATGTTACTAATCTTGAACAACGAGGAAAAACTCACAAAAAGATCAAAGGCTTAGTAGCTGCAGAATTAACTATCGCAACGGCACTCGGAATCATCGCAGTTGCATTCTCTGTAAACATTATCGAATTCGCATGCTCAATCGGCATACCTCAAGCATTCACAAAAATCCTCGAAATCAACGAATACAACTTCATAACTCGCCAATTCTACATGGCGCTATACATCCTTTTCTACATGATCGACGACTTCTTCGTCTTCGGAATCGCACTGTATAGCTTCGAAAAAATCGGCCTCACAACAAAATACTCAAAATACTCAAACCTAGTCGGCGGCGTACTTATGCTCGCACTTGGGCTAATATTACTGCTAAAGCCTGAGCTATTAATCCTCTAGTATGATAGCAGTATTTGCAGTTGAATATCTTGAAAAGACCTAGCATCTGTGCTATACATAAACCACGCTATTTATAGAAACATTTTTGTTGCAACAGGAATGGATTCCACACAAAGATCGGGAAAATCTACCTCCTAAAAGAGGAAGCAGCTCCATCAACGGGTGAAAACCCCAGAGCGTAGGCCAATTGAAAAACCTAGGACTACAGGAAGTGCTTGAAGCTTATATATTAAGAAGTTAATATTTAAACGGATAGCAGCCAACCTCCTTAGCCTTCTACAGGAAAAACACACGACGGTGTGTTTTTTTGTTATGATAATTTTATAAATTCCTGCTGATTTTACAGCCAATTTCAGCTTGTTTAATCACTTTCCTTTGTTTCTTCATGCTAGATGAGGAAGTCGGGGCGGGAAGCAGAGCGCTCCCGGGGCCGCCGCTTCGACGAAGAGAGGGTGAAGAAATAAAGGCAATTCCCATTGAACAAGTCGCTACACTACAGTAAAATCAGCACATTATGTTTGAACCAGTTGACTCCAGAGCAAATCTACCAAAAGTGGAACACAAATTCATGGAATCTTGGCGTGAGAATAAAATCTTCGAAAGATCAGTTGAAAACAGAAAAGGCAAAGAGAAGTTTGTATTTTTCGACGGCCCACCTTTTGCAAATGGTTTACCTCACTACGGCCACATCTTAGCTCAAGCCCTGAAAGATGCTGTGGTTCGTTATTCGGTAATGCGCGGATACTACGTGCCTCGCGTTAACGGATGGGACTGCCACGGACTCCCAGTTGAATACGAATTAGAAAAACGACTCGAAATGAATGGTCGCAAAGACATCGAAGCTATGGGCGTAGAAAATTTCAATGCGAAATGCCGAGAAAGTGTATTTACATACACATCTCAATGGGAAGGTCTCATCGAAAGAATGGGCCGCTGGGTTGATATAGAAAATGGATATGCAACACTCAATTCAGATTACATGGAATCAATCTGGTGGGTTTTCAAAGAAATTTGGAAAAAAGATATGGTTTACGAAGGGCACAAGTCTATGCATGTCTGCCCACGTTGTGTAACTCCACTTTCAAATTTCGAAGTTTCTCAAGGCTACAAAGACGTTACAGACCTCTCAGTCATTTTAAAGTTCGAATTAACAGATGAGCCCGGCACTTTCTTCTTAGCCTGGACTACAACTCCTTGGAGTACAATGACAACAATGGGTCTCGCAGCAAGTAGCGAAATAGAATATGTAAAAGTTCTTGCTGAAGACGGCCAATACATAGTTGCAAAAAATCGAGTTGAAGTAATATTTGGCGAACGTGACTACAAAGTTATTGAAGAATTTAAAGGTGACAAAATCCTCGGCAAAAGTTACAAACATGTTTACGACGCATATGACGATCACGAAGAAGTGAAGGCCTCCGAAAAGGCATTTACAGTTTGCGAAGCAGACTACGTTAGCGATGAAGATGGAACGGGGATCGTTACAATTAACGGTGCCTACGGTGATGTAGACATGGAATCAGCAAACAAGCACGGCCTTCCAATTATATTAAATGTTGGAATGGACGGTCACTTCAACGATGACATTCCAGAATTCTCAGGCAAGTTCGTAAAAGGCCAAGACCAAAATGTCGCAAAATATCTCGAGGAACGTGGAAAATTATTCAAAAAAGAAAATTACAGGCACAGCTACCCACATTGTTGGCGTTGCGATACTCCACTTTTAAACTACGCAACCAAGGCATGGTTTATTCGTGTAACAGATGTAAAAGACAAATTAATCGAAAATAATAAAAAAATTCATTGGCAACCAGACCATATTAAAGAAGGGCGTTTTGGGCGATGGCTCGAAAATGTAAGAGATTGGAATATTTCAAGAAATCGCTTTTGGGGTTGTCCAATTCCAGTTTGGCGCTGTGAAGACTGTGAGGAGTTCGAATGTATTGGCTCCGTTGAAGAGCTGAAAGAAAGAGCAGGCAAAGTACCAACAAGAGATGGGGAATTAGATCTGCACAAACCTTATATAGATGAAATTAAAATACCTTGCAAAAAATGTAATAAAGAAATGAGCAGAATCTCAGAGGTAATGGACTGTTGGTTCGAGTCTGGCGCAATGCCTTATGCACAACTTCACTATCCATTTGAAAACAAAGAAGAATTTGAACAAAACTTCCCTGCAAATTTCATTGCAGAGGGAGTCGATCAAACACGTGGCTGGTTTTACACTCTTCATGTGCTCGCTACAATTCTCTTCGACAAACCTGCATTCAACAATGTGATTGTAAACGGAATTTTACTCGCTGCAGATGGTGAAAAGCTATCAAAGCGAAAGCAGAATTATCCAGACCCATCAAAACTATTCGAAGAAAAAGGCGTAGATACAGTTCGTATGTTTTTATACAACTCAACAACACCGCTCGCTGAAGATACAAGATTTTCAGAGCAGCACGTCGATGATCTCTTAAAGAAATTCACATTAACTCTCTGGAATACTTATAGCTTTTTTGTGACTTATGCGAATATCGATAAATTTGAAGCCGAAGAAAATCCTAAAAAACCTCAACATAAGTTGGATCAATGGATACTCTCTCGTTTAAATGCATTAGTTGCAGAGGTTACAGAAAATATGGACGAGTACAATCTCACAAAAGCCACAAGGCCTATCGTTAGTTTTGTCGATGAACTATCAAATTGGTACATTCGTCGAAGCCGTCGAAGATTCTGGAAATCAGAAAACGACGGTGACAAAATGGAGGCATATCAAACTCTTTACACAGTTTTAACCACTCTATCCAAACTACTCGCCCCATTTATGCCATTTTTGGCAGATGAAATTTACACAAATCTAACGAAAGAAGATTCAGTACATTTAGCAGATTGGCCAGAAGTGCAAAAAGACTTAATCAGCGAGGAGCTGAATCAAGAAGTTGAATTAGCTAGAACTATTGTGAATTTAGGACATGCAACTCGTGGCAAGAAAAAAATTCGCGTAAGGCAGCCGCTAGCAAAAGTAACAATTGGCTTACCTCAATCAATTAGCCCAGAAGTAATTTTACTGCAAAAAGAAGTAATTCTTGAGGAGTTGAATGTGAAAGAATTAGAAATTTTGAAAGAGGCCGGCGACATCGCTGAATTTGCAGTTATGCCTAAGGCAAAAATGCTAGGGCCAAAATATGGTAAAGATGTACAAAATATTATTAAAGAGGCAAAAGCCGGCAATTTTGAAGTTTTAGATTCAGGCCAAGTTAAACTTGGAGACTTTTTACTCGAAGCAGGTGAAGTGGAGCTAGCTTACAAGGCAAAAGGCGACGCAGACATTGAAACTCAAGATGGAATTGTCGTTTCACTCGATACAAACATTAGCGACGAACTCTTTAAAGAAGGGCTAATGAGGGAAATTGTTAGACAATTACAAGAAATGCGAAAAGAAGCAGCCTATGAGGTGAACGACAGAATCCAAATTTTTGCAGAAGCTAACGGCGATCTCGAAGAAGCAATCAATAATTTTGCAGACACTATTAAGGCAGAAACTCTTGCCGATGAATTGCAGCTCAGCGGCGATTTCGAAGGTGATTTGCAAAAAGATTTCGAAATTGAAGGGTTTCAGGTTAAACTGTCAGTGAAGAAAATTTAAGTCAACTCCACATATGAGATTTTTATATCTAATTGTCACGAACGCATTTGCACTCTTTCTTGTAAGTATTTTGCTTGAAGGTGTTCAGTTTGAAGGCGGAATTACAGCCCCTGTAATTGCAGGCGGAATAATTGCTTTATTGAACTTTTTCGTAAAGCCAATCTTAAAATTCCTATCCTTTCCTTTGGTTTTCATCAGTGCAGGCTTTTTTATCATCATAATCAATGCCTTTATACTATATTTAGCGAACTATATTATCTTCGTTATGGACATCGAAGGTGTAGCCATGAATGTTGATAATCTATTGACCTATGTGCTTGCTGCCCTTATCTTTGGTGTCGCAAACTGGTTAATTCATTGGTTCTTAAAAGAATAATATGCAAACAGCAATACTAATAGGTCAAGTCATCGTAGCTATACTTTTAGTTGTCACAATTCTCATTCAAGAGAAAGGTGCTGGCTTAGGCGAAGGAGTTGCAGGCTCATCTGGAGCTTCTAGCTTCCAAACAAGTAAAAGAGGTGCAGAAAAAGTATTAGGTCAACTAACAGTAGTTCTAGTAACTATTTTTCTTGGCTTATCTTTGATTCTTAACTTTATCTAAATGAGTATATTCATGCGAACGCTCAAATCCTTCACAAGAAGGGAAAAAGCGGTCGCCTTTATATTACTGCTTATTTTATTGATTAGTGGTAAACAAATTTTTACATCTCCTGGTGGTGGAGGTGGCCTATCTCAAGCAAAGGTTTATACCGAAGGCTTAGTCGGCGAAATAAAGCACTTAAACCCAGTATTTACCGAATTCAGCGAGGCCGATCGTGACATTTCAAGCTTAATTTTTTCAGGTTTAGCCAGATATAATGGCGCAACAGGTGTATTCGAAGAAGATCTTGCAACTCACACTCTGAGTGAAGACCAACTCACTTACACTTTCACTTTAAAAAATGATGTACTTTGGCACGATGGAACTGAAATGACTGCAGACGACATATACTTTACTTTCGTAGAAGTAATTCAGGCTCCAGATTTCGGTAATCCAATTTTGAAAGCAAATTTTGATGGAGTAAAAATTGAGCAAATAGACTCAAGAACGCTTACATTTACATTGAATTCTAAA
The DNA here is from genome assembly GCA_018658105.1 of Candidatus Peregrinibacteria bacterium. Taxonomy (GTDB): domain Bacteria; phylum Patescibacteriota; class Gracilibacteria; order UBA1369; family 2-02-FULL-48-14; genus JABHVW01. The sequence goes on along the minus strand of JABHVW010000006.1, from coordinate 57,786 downwards.
AACTCCTTTTTCTTCAGTGCATTAACTGTAGGAATTTTACCTAGTCACATTCTTGCTGAAGTCCCAGTGGCCGAGCTTGATATTGACGCATTTAACAAGCTCCCAATTGGAAGTGGCCCATATAGGGTTAGCGAGTCTTACGAAATCCTTCCTGACAGTGTTACAAGTGTAAATCTCGAACTCTTCGACGAGTATTACGCTGCGCTGCCAAATGTTGAAAAAATAAAATTCATTGCATATCCATCAATAACAGATCTAATTGCAAACAGATCTACATGGAATAGTGCAGCTAGAATCCCAAATTTTCTATTGAGCGAAATCGATCTAGAAGATTTAGTTACACACCAATACGAACTGCCACAATATACCGCATTGTTTTTCAATACTGACTCAGAAAAAATGAGCAAAAACAAAACAAGGCTTGGAATATCTAAGGCAATCAATAAAGACGATATTTTAACAGCAATCGATTACAAGGTTCAAATTGACACACCTCTTTTAGAGCTAGAACAGGAGGAATGGATTCACACTCCAGACCCAGATGAAGCAAGTGGCGCACTATTTGACGCAGGCTGGCCCCTTGATGAAGATGACGAATTCAGAAAAAATAGTGATGGCGAAACATTAACTTTAAAATTAGTCAGAAGAGATTTCTCAAACACTAGTGAACCTCAAGAGATCACAGCAGATTTAACTGCTCGAACGATTCAAAATCAATTAAAAGAAGTTGGCGTAGAAGTTGTTATTGCTGTTTACGAACTCGAAGAATTACAAACTGCACTACTTGAGCGTGATTATGACATGCTTCTTTACGGCCAAAGCCTTGGTTACAACCTAGACATTTTCTCATATTGGCATTCAAGCCAGGCGACAGAAATTGGCTTAAACCTATCAAATTACCAAAATCCAAAAGCAGATTTTAATATTGAAAGTATTCGTGAAAGCTTTGACGCAGAAGAAAGAAGCGATCTACTTACAAATCTAGCCGAGATTATCAGCTCAGATATACCTGCTATATTCTTATACACGCCAAGTTACTACTACCTTGTTGATACAAAATTGACAGGAGTAGAAATAGAAAACATCTTGCTTCCTTTGGATCGTTTTTCTAACATAGAGGCGTGGACATTTAACTAAACACTTATGAAAGTAATTCTCACACAAAACGTAAAGGGCTTAGGGCAGAAAGGTGAAGTGAAAGAAGTGAACGATGGTTACTTCAGAAATATGCTTGCACCCAGAAAACTTGCATCTATTGCATCAAGCGGGAATGTAGCTCAAATCGCTGCACAAAAAGCAAAAGCTACAGAAAAGCTCGAAGCAATGAAAGAAAGTGCAGAATCAATCAAATCAAAGATTAACGGCAAGAGTATTGCAATTACAGGCAAAGCAACAGAAGCAGGTCACCTTTACGCAGCTGTGAGTAAAAGCGAGATTGTAACTGCATTAAAAGAACAGCTCAAAGCTGACATCCCAGAAAAAGCACTTATTATGAAGTCAGCAATAAAGGAGCCTGGAGATTTCGATATAGATGTTAAACTACATTCAGAAGTAAAAGCTCAATTCAATTTGCATGTCGCTACCGAATAAAGGAAAAATTTTATCTCTAGATTTAGGCACCAAACGAACGGGTGTAGCATTAAGCGATCCAAGCCAAAGAGTTGCTTTTCCACGTGACGAAATTGAACACGACAGCTTAGAGTCTCTCATCGAATCTCTATCTGTAATTATTGAATCCGAAAAAGTAGTTGGAATTTTAGTAGGCTTGCCTTTAACGCTATCAGGTACAGAAAGCGAACAAACAAGAATCGCAAAAGAATATTCAGGAAAAATTTCAGAACATTTCAATCTTCCAATAGATAGCATGGATGAAAGATTCACTACTCAAGAAGCCTTAAAAAAAATGCAGTCAAAAACAGTAGATAGCGATGTAGCACAAATTTTACTCGTGCATTATTTGTGTTAAATTGTTGATGCATCTTAACCCCAAAATATGCGACAGAATCCATTTAACGCAAAGGTCTCTTTAATGAAATATGAAATTCGCGAAATTGTGGATTTTGTAGAAAAACTTCAAAAGTTAGATCCAAGTTTAGAAATTGAATTTGAAAATATCGGTGATCCAATAGCAAAAGGTTGGCCAGTACCAAAATTTTTAAAAAGCTTAATTAATGAAGAAACAGATAGGGAAGGTGATGCAGTTTTTGGCTACACCCACTCACGAGGAAACCCAGCCACAAGAAAATGGATCGTTGATTATTCAAAAAGATTTTCACCTAGTAGTCAGCTAGATTTTGACAATATTCTAATCACAAGCGGGCTCGGCGCAGGAATTTCCGCCGCTTACCACATGCTTGCAAAAGGCCTACGAATTATTCAACCAAGCCCTTCATATCCAACTCACGCCTCAATGGAGTCGTTTGCAGCAGAGAAGGAATCGATAAGCTATATTTTAAAGCCCGAAAACGATTGGCAGCCAGATCTTGAAGACCTTGAAAATAAATTACAAGAAAATCCAGATATAGTTGGAATATTAATTATAAATCCAAATAATCCAACCGGGGCCGTATATAGTCGCGAAACACTCGAGGCCATGGTCGATTTAGCAGAAAAATATGACTGTATGCTCATCTCAGACGAGATTTACTTCAGAATGATATATGGCGAAACAGAATTCGCACAGATCACTGAAATCGCACATAATCGCGTACCAATAATTGTAATGCGTGGCCTTTCAAAAGATGTGCCATGGCCAGGTGCAAGATGTGGTTGGCTCGAGTTTCACAACACACACCTCGATGAAGACTTTAAAAAATACGCAGAAAGCGTGAAAAAACGCGTGTTAATGGAAGTGTGTTCGGTTAGCCTTCCTCAAGCAATCTTGCCAAAAATCTATGAACATCCTGAATTCGAAGCATGGATTGAAGAATATCTTGAAGGTCTTTCATACAACATAAATGAAATAACAAGAATCCTATCTGAAAATCCATACCTAACTGTAAATCCGGCAAAAGGGGCATTCTACATGATGCCAATTTTCAAAGATGGCGTGCTAACAAATAATCAAAGTTTAGAGATCGAAAATGAAAAAGTTCGAGAATTTGTAGAATCCAAAATTTCAGAACCAGGAATCTCTGCAGACAAGCGATTTGTTTACTATCTACTCGCAACAACTGGAATATGCATAGTACCTGCAAGCAGCTTTTTCAGCCCATATTTAGGCTTTAGAGTCACAACGCTAACAAGAAGCAAAGAGCAATTAGCTAACATTTACGAAACACTATCAAAAGCAGTAACAAACTATGTGGAGTCAGACAAAAATCTAGCTCATGAGAGCTTGCAAGGCAGGCAAGGGCTTGCCCTCAAGGAACTCGAGCATGGCACCACCGCCAGTAGAGACGTGAGTGAAAGCATCTAAAGGAATATTGAAATTCTTGATTGCATCAATGCTATCACCGCCACCAACTACAGAAATTGCATCAGAATCAGCAACGGCCTGTGCGATTGCCAGCGTACCTTTTGCGAATTGATCAAATTCATAAAGACCCATTGGTCCATTCCAGATTATAGTTTTAGCACTAGCAATTTTCTCTAAGAAAACATCAATAGTTTTAGGCCCAATATCTAAAATTTTATCATTCGAAGTGGCCTCATTTTGAAGTAAATTTCTAGCCACAGCATCTTTAGAAATCTCTTCAGAGACCACAAAATCTACAGGGATAAAAGTAGCTTCACACTTACTCATAAAATCTTTTGCAACATCAACTTTGTCCTCTTGAAATAAAGATGTGCCAACTTCAAAACCTTTCGCTGCAATAAAAGTGTTAGCTAAGGCGCCACCTATTAAAAATGAATCAGCTTTGTCTAAAAACTTTTCCAGCACTCCAATTTTAGTATCAATTTTCGCACCACCCATAATCAAACAAACAGGCGTTTGTGGGGCTTTCAAAATATCAGATAAAACTTCAATTTCTTTCTCAAGTAAAAAGCCAGCATATGATGGCAAATGTTCAGTCACTCCAAGCGTACTCGCATGAGACCTATGGACTACTCCAAAAGCATCATTTACAAAAATATCAGCTAAAGACGCAAGTTCTTTGGAGAATTCAGGATCATTCAGCTTTTCTTCAGGATGGAATCTTGTATTTTCAAGGAGAACAATATCTCCAAAATCCATCTCATCAATTTGTTTTTTTACTACTTCATCAACACAATCATCTAATTTATTCACATCTTTTGAGAGCAGTTTCGAAAGAGCAGAAGCAATAATATCAACTCTCAGCGATTCCACAATTTCACCTTTAGGCCTACCTAAATGTGTCAAAATAAGCACTTTCGCTCCATTCTCAGACAAAAACTTAATTGTCGGCAAAGCAGCTTGAAGGCGAGTATCATCTTGAATTTGGCCATTACTAATCGGCGCATTCAAATCCAAACGCAGCAGAACTTTCTGCCCCTCAAAATCAAGTGATGAAATCGTTTTCAACATGTGCGAAGCATAGCATGCTAGAAATTTATAAAAAATCAAAAAAACAGGTGACAAACGGGTTAAAAAATGGTAAAATATAATGATGTTACAGAACCCAATGTTAAATTTGTTTGAAATAAAACGGCATTCAGCAAAATTCTACCTAGCAAGCGGCCTAGGATGCTCACTCATACTCATTATTGGAATGAGCATGACCTACGTATTTTGGCAGCTAGGGGTTGAAGAAAGTATTTTCACAAACCATTTAACAACATCTGTTCTATTAACAGACCAATTAGCTCTAGTTGGAGCTGCGGCGCCATGGGCATTAATCAGTATTAACTGGTTGGCATGTAGAGTTGGAATCAAAAGATGGCGCAAATTTTCAAAAAAACACTTTGGTGAAGTCTAAAGACTAGCCATTTTTGTCGCCACAAAAGCAGCATGATAGCCCTTATCAATACGGGATTCAGCCTTTTGATATGTGTCAACCATCAAAACTTCAAAGACAATTGGCAGATCATTTTCTAACATTACTTGCATAATTCCATTTGCAGACATTTCACAAACAGCTTTGTAGTGATCTGTATCACCTTTAACAACACAACCTATAGCAACAGCGGCAGCAAGATCATTATTTTTTGCATATCTCTTGATCGCCAAAGGCAATTCAACAGCACCCGGCACTTTTAAAACCTCAGGAGTAATTCCTTGCTCTTCAAAACCCCTCATGCATTCCTTAAGCATAGCTTCTGTGATCATCGAGTTGAATTCCGCAACAGCAATTAAATATTTCATAGAGAATCAATATAACGTGCTAAAAGATCAATTTCAACATTCACAAGTGATCCAGGCTTCAATTTGCCAAGATTGGTTACAGACAAAGTTTCAGGAATTAAGGCAACCCTCAAAAACTCATTATTTGCTTCAACAACAGTCAAACTCACTCCATTAATTGTGATTGAGGATTTTGCAGGGAAAAATCTCAGAAATTCTTCAGGAATTTTAATTTTAAAATTTGAACCAGCTTCTAATACTTCAGAAGTGAAATCAACATGACCACTTACAAAGTGGCCAGCAATTGGAGTTTCCATAGTCAGTGGTGCTTCTAAATTAACAAAGTCGCCCACAGTTAAATTAGAGATATTCGTCTTATCTAAAGTTTCATGAACAGCAGTACAGCTGAAGATTTCAGAATCAAAAGTTTCAACCGTAAGGCAAACTCCATTCACAGCAATACTATTGCCTTTTGAGAAATTCTTTTCCGCTAAATTGCTCTGAATTCTAAGCATAAAGCCAGCCTCGATAGTCTCGATTGAAATTATTTCACCCTGATCCTGAATTATTCCTGTAAACATAATTTGTCGTTCAGCAAAATTTAAGCCTTTTTTCAGCATTTTATAAAGGTCATTTTGTTAAAAAGGTAATACTTTAACCCAAACACAGTATGAAAAGTTTAAATCGTGTAACCATTCTTGGCCACATTGTTGCCAACCCAGAGTTGCGAACAACAAAAAATGGCAAGCATGTTAGCACCTTTGCTCTCGCCACAAATAATGAATGGTACGACAACGACGGCGTAGTGCAGAAAAGCACCGACTATCACCGAATTGTCGCATGGGAGGGCCTAGCAAAACTTTGCGGTCAATATCTCAAAAAGGGCAGCCCACTTTTACTTGAGGGCCGCCTAACAAATAGGTCATATACCGGTAAAGATGAAATGAGACATTACATCACAGAAGTGGTCGCAAAAAATATGCATATTCTTGAATGGGGAAAAGAAAAAAAGCAACTCCACTCCAAGGAGCTTGTATCTGCTTAAAGAAATGCTAAGCTAAAGATATGAACCCATATCTAACAGTAATTGTAACGACTTATAACAGGGAGGAGAGGCTAGCAGAATGCCTGAAAAGATTGAAAAATCAGTCTCTCACCCAAGATGCCTACGAGCTTATTGTCATCAACGATGGAAGCAAAGACTCCACAAAAGAATACCTAGATGAATTGGCAATAAGCTGGCCTGAATTAACTGTGATCCACCAAAAAAACACGGGCCAAGGGCAAGCACGCGAACATGGCTTGAAATATGCACGCGGCCAAGTAGTTTTAATTATGGGTGATGACATTTATGCAGAAGAGAATTTTCTTGAAGAGCACTCAAAATTTCATCAAGAAATGCCAGAAAATAATTATGCTTGTCTTGGCAACACGGAATGGTATCCAGAAAAAGAAATCACTCCATTCATGAAATGGTATGACAAAGGTGGCCATCAATTTGCCTACCACAAGCTCAAAGTAAATGAAGAAGCAAGCTACAAGTTTTTTTACACTTCAAATATTTCGCTAAAAACTGAGCTCTTAAAGCGGCATCATTTTGATCCTGATTTCAAGGGTTATGGTTGGGAAGATACTGAATTAGCATACAGGCTAACAAAGGAAGAAGATTTAAAGATCATATATAGGCCAAATGCTCACGCATACCATGACGATGCAATTGAAGAATCTCAACTCAAAGAACGCATGAGGTCAATAAATAAAAATGCAAAAATATTCGAATCAAAACATCCTGAACTAAAAGTTAGACCCAGAGGCCTTAAGAAATTAATATTTTTAACAATCGGAAGCTTTCCAGTAATTGCCATTTTATTCATCTTGAAAAGCATATTTCCACCACTCAAAAAGCTCTATTGGTACGCCTTGATGAAAAGCTATACAGTTTACCTATAAAAACGCTATAATAGCTCCGAAATTACTCCACATATGAAACTGCGATCAAGTATTTTAATCTGCTTATTAGTCCTCCTGACTATTTTGCCGGGTTGTCTTAGGCAGAAAGCCGCAAATGTAGCAGCGCCAAACGAAAACATAAACCTCACATTTTATGGTCTTTTTGATAGCGAAGAAATCTATACCCCATTAATTCAAGAGTTCGAATCAGCAAATAGAAATGTAAATGTAGTTTACAAGAAATTTCTAGATCCAGAGTCATATCTTGACCTAATCATAAATGAATTAGCAGAAGGGGAAGGGCCAGACATTTTCATGGTTCACAATAGTTGGCTGCCAAAACATTATAAAAAGCTGACGCCTGCACCTCAAACAATCGTAAATCCCGAGGTTTTCAGATCGCTCTTTGTCGAAGTAACTCAAGAAGATTTAATTATCCCTGACGAAGCAGGCCAAGAACAAGTTTGGGGCTTACCACTTTACGTTGATACTCTTGCACTTTTATACAATAAAGATCACCTGGAAGACGCTATTCCAACTCAAGGTAGACCATCAAATACTTGGGAAGGAATCCAAGAAGATGTAACTCTTTTAAACAGGGCAGATCAAAGTTTTGAACGCTTTGAAAGAACCGGTATTGCACTTGGCCGAACCGATAATATTCTTAGAAGTTTCGACATTCTAATGAGCATGATGTTGCAATTCAAAGTTGATATTTACAACGAAGATTTAACTGAAGTGATCTTCAAATCAGATCCAAATGCAATTGCCGCATTAAATATGTTCACAAGTTTTGCACTCCCTAGCAAGAAGAATTACAGTTGGAACCCGTTTCTTTCTGATCCAAATAGCGAAGAAAAAGAAATTACAACTTTTGCTAGCGGAAAAACCTCGATGATAATGGGCTATACATACACTTACCAAGACGTTCTTGATGAAATCACTCGGCTCACCGCTCAGGGCAAAACGGTAATCAAAGCAACTGACGTAAAAACTCAAGAAACTCCTCAAGCATTTAATCCAGAAACTTCAGCAGAAACAAGAGAGGCTTACGCAAGTTATTTCGTGCCAGTAGTTAGCAGAACAAGCCAACATTCAACAGAAGCTTGGACTTTTCTTGCAGGTTTAGTCAGCGACGAAAACTTGACTTATTATAACGAAAAAACTCATAGACCAAGCCCATTGCGAACTCTAATAACAGATCAAATGAGCGATCCAATTTATGGTGTATTCGCAGCTCAAGTAGGTTATGCGAAAAGTATTCCCATGGCCGACCCCAAAGCATATGAAGAAATTTTCTTAGCAGGTGTAGAGAATATTTTAGATACAGTAAGAATTGAGGATGTATTAAAGCTAATCACAGAAAGCCTTCAACAGTTAATACCTACAAACGGAATAAAACCAACATATGTCAGTACTGAATAAATGGATGCAAATTTTATTTGGCATCGCAATTTTCACGCTGCCATTTCAGGTTCATGTTTTAGCATACCAAACCACTTGGGGCAGAGGTTTCACAAATCCATACGGCTCAATTTACTTCACAATCACAGAATTTTTCTTATTGGGCGCAGGGCTTTTATTTCTGGCATCAAGAATTAAAACAAGAAAAAGAATAAAGATTGGCGACGCAGGTTTCTTCCTATTAATGCTTTCAATAGCCTTTCTCACCACACTTTCACTTTATTTAAGCCCCTTCGAAGATTACACATTTCATTTATTTTTATTCTTAAAAATAAGCAACTTAATTCTCTTCTACACACTAATCGTTAATAAAGTTTTAAGGGCAAATGAAATTCTAAAAATATTCATTTTTTCAATGTGCTTTCAGGCAGCGTTAGCAATATTTCAGCTGATCACGCAATCAAGCCTTGGCTTAGGCATGCTCGGTGAGCCATATTTAGCAGATAACGTAGCGCATCTCGCAAGATTCACACTTAATGATTCAAGCATAATTCGATCATATGGAACATTTTCACACCCAAATATTCTAGGCGGATTTTTAGTAACAAGCCTACTTTCAACTTTGCTTTTCTCCCCAAAACATAAAAACGAAAGAAGTATCCTCCTCCTAATTCAATTTCTTGGCATACTTGCAACTTTTTCACGCTCAGCAATTTTCGCACTAACAGTTGCCCTGGTATTTATTTACATCTGGTATCTCAAAGAAATTAAAAATAACAAAATCATCCCAATAAGTTTGGGTAGCATTCTCTTGATTGAAATGTTTTATCTCGCATTTTCAAGAGGATTCGACCTCTTAAACGATCCCGCATTTATCGAAAGAATAAATGGCTACAAGCAGGCAATTGAAATTTTTGAAATAAATCAGCTGGGTGTCGGCTACAGCCATTTCACACTATTTTTAGATCAAATAAGTCAAACCCCACTTATGCCCTGGGAATATCAACCCGTGCATAATCTATTTTTGCTTGCACTGAGCGAAGCAGGGGTAATTGGCATGATAGGAATAGTCCTCAGCATGAGCTACATTTTTTACAGAATTTTCCACAACAGAAAAATATTCTTAACCAGAAGTCAAAATTTCAAAAAAAGGATACTCTTCGTAACATTCCTGTCCCTATTTTTAATAAGCATGCTAGACCATTACACAGCAAGTCTCGACCAAGGAAGATTTCTAGTCGTATTAGTTTTTGCAATTGCATCCAGTTTCAACGCAAACCCAAGGCAAGTTTTACCAATTAAGAGGGGAGCAAGCCTGAAGAAAATTCTTTCTGGCCGAGGATAAAAGATTTCGGATGCATACATTGTTTGCCCTCAAGCTGCATTTGCAATAGTTCAATTGACCCCTTTGAAGTGCCGACAAATAATTTATCAGCTTCAAAAAGGACTTCACCAGCTTTAAGTTTTTTGTCAGACAAGGCGATATCAAGCAATTTCAAGCGTTTAGAATCAAATGTTGTCCAAAGTCCAGGCCATGGGCTATAGGCATGAAATTTCCGAAAAACCATCTCAGCTGAATCACTAAAATCTAAAAAGCCATCATCTTTTGATATTTTACTACAGTAACTTGCTTCAGCATGTTTTTGCTCTACAGCTTCAACTTCAGAATTATGAATTTTAATTAATAGTTCCGGCACAGATTTAGCAGCAAGATCGGCAAGCCCATCATGTAAAATTCCAGTAGTAATATGTTCATTTAAATCAAATTTCTCAATGTGATAAACAGGGCCTTCATCCATTTTTTGCACCATCTTCATTAATGAAAAACCTGACACTTTATCACCATTTAAAATCGCAGAGTGAATCGGGCTAGCACCTCGGTATTTCGGCAGCAACGAAGTGTGCACATTTAGTGGCAATGCAAGATCCAAAAAGCTTTTCGGCAAAATTTGGCCATATGCAAAAGTTAAAATAATATCTGGTGGATTTTCACTGAAACGATTCAAGAGCTCAGTATCATCTCTCAATTTAACAGGTTGAAATACCTCTAAGCCATGCCTCTCAGCAAAAAGTTTAGGAGCAGGTGCCTTCATGATTTTATCTCGCCCAGCAGGTTTATCTGGCTGACACACAAGGCCGACCACTTCAAATGATTTATCTTTAAGCAGTGCGCCTAATAATGGCAAGGAAATTTCTGCGCTTGAAAGAAAAAGGATTGTGATAGGCATAGTCGTACATGCTATAATTTATTCAATATGCATAGTAGCAAAGAACGGAACAAAAATCTTCTTCATATCCCACATTTCAGAATACTTGGGATGATTAGCCTTGCAACAATTGTAAGCTGGGCTGCGTGGGCACTTGTAATTTTGAAATTAGATCCTTACGAATCTGTAGATTTAGCGCTCAGTTTATTTTTTATTACGAGCGTATTGGCCCTCAGCGGAACATTCACAATAATTTTATTTTTCCTTAAAAAATGGCGTGCCGAAGATAATGTTTACCTAAAACATTTAATTATTTCTTTAAGACAGGGAGTGCTTTTAAGCGCATGTACAAACATTTGTTTAGTACTACTAATGCTAGGCCTTTTAAGAATTTGGAATGGCTTAATAATCGTCACTGTAATGACTTTATTAGAATTTTATTTTAGCGGTAAAGACGAGTTAAGATAAATTAATTTTTATCTAGAAGTCGAATATGTGAGAATGGGAAAATAACCATTTTGGCTTTTCCTTGAATCAAGTCATGGTCTAAATAAGGGGAAGCATCACCATCACAACCAAGTTGTCTGAAACACCGACGAGAATCACTACTGCGAATTCTGTTGTCACCCAAAACAAAATATTTACCTTCTGGCACTAAATATGTTTCTGAATTACTCCTGTAAAGGTCAGTATTATTTTGATTTTCGTCATTCAAATATGGCTCAGAAAGTTCCACAAATGAACCCTCCTCATTTTTAAGAAGAACTTCACCATTTTCAATCTTAATAGTATCGCCAGCAACTCCGATAATCCTTTTAATATAACTTTTATCCTCATATGGTGCCTTAAAAACAATTATATCGCCAGCCTCTAATGAAACTGGCCTCCATCCAAACAAATTCCATTTAGAAAGTCTTGAAGTCAAAATTCTTTCACCCGGACCATTAAAGCATTCTTCATCATAAATATTTAGAGTGTTGCACATCGAAGGCCCATCAATCTGAAACGGCGCAAAGAAAAAAGCTCTAATCGTGATAACCAGCACAATTACAATTAATACGTCTAGAAGTACATCGAAGAGAAATTTATACAAAACAAATGTTTCCTTCGTTTTTTCAGGCATATTAGGCTATTATATCGAAGAAAGCTTATCAGCTAATCAGTCCACGTACAATGATAATTAATCAAATCGCCTTCCGCCATTTGCTCGGGAAAAATGAAGAAATTAAATATGTCGCACATAGCCATGTTTTCATTATTTACCCTAAATTATTCAAGATTTTACTGTTTGGGCTTTTGGCCCCAATAATTGCATATTTACTCTTCCCTCCATTCATTTATTTGTGGATTGTGTGGTTCGTATTTGGTGCACTATTATTCAAATACCGAGTTGTTCAGTGGTATTTAGACGCATGGATTGTTACAAACATCGGAGTGATTGACCAAAATTGGAATAGTTTTTTCGATAAAAGTACTACAAGAATTGAGCTCGATAATATTGAGGGGATTACAAATGAGGTTAAGGGCTTTTGGGGGACAGTTTTAAGATATGGAAATACACAAATTGAACATATGAGCGGGCAGGCCGTAACGCTAGAAAATGTGTCTAATCCTCGAAAACTAGAAAGAACAATTCTCATTCATCAGCAGGCATATGTAAGGCGTCAAAACTTCGAAGATCAAAGTAAATTACAAGATTTATTGGTGGATTTATTGCGCACAAGCGGGAAAAAAGGTTAATATCTGTCCATGACGGATTTTGAAGTAATTATCGGCCTAGAGATTCACGCTCAAATGTCTACGAAAGTGAAATTATTTGCACCTGTAAATAATGACTCTTTTGGGAAAGAAGCAAATACAAATGTTTCAGAAATTTGCATGGGGCTGCCAGGAGTGTTGCCCGTGCCAAATATTTTAGCAATTGAAAAAGGTGCAAAGGCTGCACTGGCGCTAAATTGTACAGTGGCAAATTATTCAAAATTCGACAGAAAAAATTATTTCTACCCAGATCTCCCTTTCGGCTACCAGATCACACAATTTGATGAGCCTATTTCTTTAGAAGGTTACGTGGATATTTTGATTGATGGTGAGAGAAAAAGAATAGGAATTACCCGGTTACACCTAGAAAACGACGCAGGTAAATTAACTCATACCGGCAACGACACTCTTTTAGATTATAACAGGGCAGGAACTCCACTTATGGAGATAGTTTCAGACCCAGACTTAAGAAGCTCTAAAGAGGCTCGAGAATACGCTGAGACGGTGCAGAAAATTTTGAGATACGTTGGCAGTAGCGACTGCGACATGGAAAAAGGAATGATGCGTTTTGACGCAAGTGTATCCATCAGGCCAAGAGGGGAGGAAAATCTCAACCCTAGAGCAGAAATTAAAAATCTAAACTCATTTCGCGCTTTAGAATCTGCAATTGAATATGAAATCAAGAGGCAGAAAAAGTTGTGGGAAGCAGGCGAGCCACTAACCGCAGAGGAAACAGTTGGATGGGATGATGAAAAGCAAGTTACTAGACGGCTCAGAGCTAAAGAAAGTGCTGCAGATTACAGGTATTTTCCCGAGCCAGATATTCCACCAATCGTATTAACAGATGAACAGATTCAAAAATGGAAAGATGAAATTCCAGAATTGCCTATGCAGAAATATGAAAGATTCATCGCCGATTTTTCTTTAAACGAAATGGAAGCTCGCTTTTATAGCGAAGACATAAAGCTAGCAGACTTTTTTGAAGAAGTAGTAAAAGAAACGAATGCGAAATCTGCCAACTCATTTATCGGGACAATACTAATTAAAAGGCTTAGAGATGCAGGTAAATCCATCACTGAGTCACCAGTTTCTGCCAAACAGATTATCGAATTAATTAAGTTAGTTGAAGCCGGAACAATTTCAAATAATATCGCAAAATCAGACCTATTCGACGAAATGATGAATAGCAGCAAAGATCCAAAAGCCATCGTAGAAGAGAAAGGATGGGCCCAAGTAAGCGATGAATCCGCAATTGAAGATCTTTGCAAAAAAGCTATCGAAGCTAACCCTTCAGCTGTCGCTGATATTGCAGCGGGCAAGGGCAAAGCAATGGGTTCACTCGTAGGATTCGTAATGAAAGAAAGCAAAGGCCAGGCAAACCCAAAAATGGTGAATGACATTTTGCAGAAACTTCTGTTATAATGTTGGCAATCCACTAACGCCACAACATGGAAACACTCGACATTCTCTACCTTACGCTAGCTGGCTCAGTAGCCATCTTAACTATTTTCATTTCAGTTACACTTGTATATCTACTCTCAGTTTTACGCGATGTAGTTTCAATTGCAGATAAAGTGAAGTCAATTGCTGACAAAATTGACACTTACGTAACAAAGCCAATTCTAATGACAAGAAGTATCATAGAATTCGTTACGCCATTCATTCACTCAGCTGAGGAGAAAATCGGGAAGAAAAAACGGAAATAATAGGGAAGACTACAAATGCATTCCAAATCCTTTTTAGCCGACTTTTTGGATTTAAAATTAAACGCCAAACCCACTCCAGCCCAAGAGTTCTCATTAATTTAGGAGCTCTTTTTGCATTCCCAGAGTAGAAATCAAAAGAGCCACCAACTCCCATAATGACTTGAACCTCTTGTAATTTTCTTTCATGTTTTGCAATCCAAATCTCTTGTTTAGGGGCGCCATACGCTACAAATAGAAAATCCGGCTTATTTTTTTTAATTAATTTAAACGCCTCTTCACCTGGGTCAAGATCTGAATAGCCAGCTACATCAAGTCTAGAATGTTTTTCCTTAAAAAATTCAGCTGTAGAGTTGGCAACACCCTTTGCTCCACCCAGAAAAAAAACAGATTTCCCCTCATGAACAGCATGTGCAATAGCATCAGCCATGAAATCACTTCCATGAATAACTTCTGGAAAAATCTTTTTAAACGGCTTCTTCCAGAATAAAAAAAGAATTAATGCAGGGAGGTACAAAAGTGCACGAATAAATTTAGATTTAAAGAGCAACAAGGTAGATACAAACAAAAGGCCATGGCCATCAGGAAGCATCAAGGTACCCTTTTTAAGCGCTCGTCTGAATGTTTTATTCCTTCTGGCTTCCAGCAAGATCTCTGGATTCGGTGTGAAAATAATTTGCCTCTCAAATAAAGTGCTTAAAGCCTGCTTATTTGAAAGTGAGTCGATTTTTACGTTGAAAAGTTTCATTTTTGCGCAATTGATACAATATTCTTGCCGCTAAGGAAGTTAGCAGCTTCACCATTATTAAAGTAGGCATTTTTTTTTACAGAAAAACTCGCTCTCTTAAGTAGCCTATTAAGTCGCCATTTTGTAAATGCAAAATAGTAACGCTCCACCTTAGAATTAAAGGGGATTAAAAGCGCAGAAAAGCCAAATCGTGGGTTCAAAAGGCAAGAAAGCCATCTATGCCAAAATCGTCTTTGAAGCAAATTCCAGTTAGTCATAAATAAAATTCCATCATCATTTAAGTGCCGCCTCCATAATTTTAGCGTTTTCAGTTGCAAAGATCGTGGCAAGTGATGAAAAGAAGCAATTGCAAAAATTGCATCATATTTGCCTTTTAGATCTTTCAGTTCAGACATATCGCCAAGCATAAATTTCAATCCAGGATTTTCACGTTTTGCAATCTCAAGTAATTTATCAGACTGATCCACACCCAAATAGCTCTTAAAGCCATGCTTATTTAAGAATTTCAAAAACCTACCATTCCCACAGCCAAGATCCAAAACCTTAGCATTCTTATCGTAATAGTCTAAAAAAACCTCAAAATCTTTCCAGGCAAACTGCCTTGTTTTCGAAAACTCATCTGCAATTTCATTGTAATCATGCTTGACCTTTTCTCGAATTCTTTTAGAGTGCATAGGATGAAAGTTTTCTCTGAAGAAGATATCCTTAAACTGTTCGTAAAACAAGCCGCAAAAAGCGGTATTTCTAGCGAAGACAAGCTTCACACCCTTAAGAAGAAATTCGCAAAAGAATACAAAACGTCATTATTTACTAATTTCCAGCTGCAAAAAGCCTACGAGGAATTGTTAGCTGAAGGTTGGGAAGGCGATACAGAACTGCAAAAAATAATGCGGAAACGAAAAGTGCGCACACTTTCAGGCGTATCTGTTATTACCGTGCTTATGAAAGCATATCCATGCCCAGGGAAATGCGTTTTTTGCCCAAGTGAGCCAGGAATGCCAAAATCTTATCTGTCGAACGAGCCTGGCGCTATGCGCGCAGTTTTAGACGATTTCGACCCTGCAGCTCAGGTTAAAACAAGGTTAGCAAGTTTGAAAAGACAGGGGCACGAAACCTCAAAAATCGAAATGATAGTCCTTGGCGGCACATTCGCATCATATCCAAAAGATTATCAGGAGGAATTTATAAAAGCCCTTTACGATACTTGCAATGGTGAAAAGTCAGAAACTCTTGAAGAAGCACAAATCTTAAATGAAAGTGCAAATAATAAAATAATTGGTCTCAGCCTTGAAACACGGCCAGACAGCATCACAGAAGAGGAACTTAAAAGTTTTAGACGGTACGGCTGTACAAAATTGCAAATTGGTGTGCAGCACACCGACAATGAAATCCTCAAATATAATAAACGAGGCGAAACAATTGAAGATACCATTAAGGCCTTCAAATTAATCAAAGACTCAGGCTTTAAAATCGCAACTCATTTAATGCCAAATTTACCAGGGAGCACTCCAGAGAAGGATTTAGAAATGCTTCAAGGTTATTTCGAAAATCCAAACTTCAAACCAGACCACCTAAAATTATACCCCTGCGTCGTAACTCCATATTCAGAACTCGAAACGTGGTGGGAAGAAGGTAAATACAAGGCCTATTCAGACGAAGTTCTAATGGATCTACTTTTGGCCATGAAAAAAGAAATTCCACGTTATGTCCGCCTCGAAAGATTATTAAGAGACATTCCAGGTGAAACAATCCTTGAAGGCTCACAAAAAACAAACATGAGGCAATTGCTCCATGACAAAATGAAGAAAAATAATATCAAGTGCGACTGCATTCGATGCAGAGAAATTAAAGGCGAATCTTACGATGCAAATTCAACAAAATTAGACATTTTAGAATATGAATCTTCAGACGGAAAAGAATATTTCATCAGCTTTAATGACACAGCAAGAGATAAAATTTGCTCATTACTAAGGTTAAGAATTCCCGGAAGAACATTCATCGACGAACTTGAAGGCGCAAGTATTGTCCGCGAAGTACATACTTACGGCCAGCAGTTGAAAGTAGGTGGCAATAAAACTCAAGAATCACAACATGCAGGGCTTGGAAGAAGAATGCTTGAAGAAGCAGAAAGAATAACAAAAGAAAACAATTTAAATAAGATTGCAGTGATTGCAGGTGTAGGAACAAGGAATTATTACAGAAAATGGGCTTACAAACTCGAAGGCACATACATGATTAAGGAGCTTTGATTAGCCAAAAAATTGAGTTATAATTCTCACACAAAATTAACCCACAGCCATGGTAAATCCAGAAATATACGACGAAAGCACTTTAGAGGTATCTAGAGATCTTATTGAATCCAACACAGACATGGCCAAGATGGATATGCTTCCTGACTCAGCAAAAATAGAAGCTGAAGGAATGGATATCGAAGTTTTAAAACCCGCCCTAAATGAAGTAGGAGACAATTTAAAGCCATTAGTCGTACAAGCTCTTAATATCGACTCAGGTGAACATGGCATCGATCATCTAAGGGAACATCCAACTGCTTTAGTAATCCATGCAGAAACACCTGAACAAAAACTTGCATTGCGTAAATTTATCGGTCTAGGTGACTCAGAAGCAGCTGCATATATTTTTCAGGAATTTTTCAAACCTGCTGCAGAAATCCATAAAGAAGCCCAAGAATCACTCGCTCAAATCGCAGAAGGCAAAGAGCCTGAAGCATACCAAATTCTAAGCCCTAGGCTTGGTAAAGGTATAGCAATTGGCGGAGTGCTTTTAGGTGCAGCAGCATTCGGCTTATGGAAATATTTTTCCAAAAACGAAAGAGAGGTTAAAGCTGAAGAAGTTAAATCCGGTGAAGAACCAAGACGTTTCAAATGGTGGCATGCAGCATTGGTCGCTCTAGGAATCGGCGCAGGCGCAGCATATATGTTCAAAGATAAATTCAGCCTTGAAGGCATTAGCAAGGCTATTGGTATAGTTGGTTTAATTGCAGGTGCTCAAGATTCATTAGACTCCTTAAAAGACAGCGTAGAGGGTGTAGTTGACCAAGCCTCAGGTGCAATGACAGAGGTTCAGGATACAATTGGCGATGCACAAGAAAAATATGGTGAAGCTCAAGCTTTATTCGAAGCAGATAAAGAGAAATTCGGCCTTGGCGGCGCACTAACTAGGCTTTCAAGAACAATGGGTAAAGTCCAAGCTGATCCAAGCCAAAAGAAAACAGCAGAAATACTCGACTTAGATCTAGCTAACATTCAGCTAGCCCAAGATGTTAAGTGGAAAAAATACTCATCTAGCTGGAGCAGCACAGCGCGCAGAGGCTGGAGCAAAGCCGCTGGATTCTTCAAGTCAATAAGCATAGCGCCAGATTGGGTTGATGATTACATGGATGACACAGTTTGGGGCGTTCAGGCCTCATTAGATGGCGAAAAGCTATATGAATTCATTAAAGGTAACGTAGAGGCTGGTGTAATTGAAAATCCAGACAAAATAACCATTGCTGAGATCCTGAAAGACCTTGAGGGGAAGGGGCAGCTATTAAAGCCAAGCGAGACACCTGCTACAGACGACACAACTACAGCTAAAGACGCACCAGACGAAGGAGACCCCGCATAAATATTCTCTAAACAGGAGAGGGCTATAAAGAGCAACATGATTAGTCCCGCACAATATATCTTGTGCGTAGTTAGCCATGTATAGAATGCCAATCCATGTCATCAAGATCACAACTATCAAGACAATGCCCACTGACCATTGTATGTAAGTCACCAAAAGGATCCTCTAAAGGATTTAAGTGAGGATTTTTTGGTTCAGATAAGGCAAGATCTAGTGAATGTACATTTAACACCCCATCTAAAAGAAGAGCTCTATCTTCTTCAACAATGCCTAAAAATGCAAAGAGATCAGCTGTAAAATCATCTGAAAAAAGATTTAAATCGATATAACCTTCGATTAATAATTTTTCAGTCGTCACAGCGCAAGTTAATAAGAGGTCTATAATACATTCAGGAACATAATCTAAAAGATAATCAATATAGTCCGGATTTCTCTTAAGAATTTCATATAACTGTTCAGCAGAATCTGGCGGGTTTACCAAATAATGAATCTCAGCATTTTCAGTTAACACTACTGATGTTGCAGCTTGCGTCTGATCTACAGTTGAAGTAGCAAATTCTAAAACATTTGCATTCCTTATGTCAAGGCATCCTCTTTTTCCTTAATTATATTCATGATTTTCGGGTAATTCTCAAGCATAACATCATCAGCAATTAATTTGTCTGCACAAGCCCTAACCCGCTCTAAAAACTTCAAATCATTTAGTGACGCAATTTTTAAATCGGGCACTCCACTCTGTTTCACACCATAAACCTCCCCTGGCCCACGCATTTCTAAATCTAATTCTGCCAAATCAAAACCACTAGAATGTTTCTGCATACAACTCAAACGCTTTCTTGCACCATCAGAATTACTGTCTGAAAATAGAAAACAATACGACTGATGCTCACCCCTACCGACTCTCCCCCGAAATTGATGCAATTGTGCAAGGCCAAATCTGTCCGCCCCTTCAATCAACATTATAGACGCATTTGGCACATCTATACCCACTTCCACAACAGATGTAGACACTAAAATGTCCACTTCCCCATCTGCAAATTGCCGCATTACCTCATCTTTTTCGTCAGACTTCATACGTCCATGTAACAGCGCCAGTTTATGATCAGGAAAGACATCTTCGCACAAACGGCAATATTCTTTGGTGACAGCTTTCAATTCCAATGTTTCAGACTCTTCAACCAATGGGCAAACAATAAAAACCTGTCTACCCTTGCCGACCTGATCAGAAATCCAAATATAAGCATCTCCCCTTTTTGATTCAGGAATAATTCTTGTAACGATTTCTTGCCTGCCAGGAGGAAGCTCATCCAAAATAGATAAATCTTGATCACCATAAACCGTTAAAGCCATCGTTCTAGGGATTGGGGTCGCAGATAGGCTCAGCATATGAGGATTGCCATGCATTTTGAAGATATTCCTCTGCTTCACGCCAAACCGATGCTGCTCATCCACAACTACTAATTTTAAATTCGAAAACTCAACACCTTCTTGAATCAAAGCTTGAGTGCCAATTACAAGGTCACAAGTGCCAGAAGCCAACTGAGTTAAAACATCATGTTTAGCACCCTGACTTAATGAGCCGACCAAAAGCTGTATATTAAGGCCAAATGGGCTCAGCAATTTCACTAGATTTTTATAATGCTGTCTTGCCAAAATTTCAGTAGGAGCCATTAGTGCGGACTGACTGCCCGCAACTTTACTTGCATAAATCCCCGCAGCAGCTAGTACAGTTTTACCAGAACCCACATCACCTTGAACCAACCTTAACATTGGGTAAGGATTCATAAAATCATCTAG
The DNA here is from genome assembly GCA_018658105.1 of Candidatus Peregrinibacteria bacterium. GTDB lineage: Bacteria > Patescibacteriota > Gracilibacteria > UBA1369 > 2-02-FULL-48-14 > JABHVW01. The sequence goes on along the minus strand of JABHVW010000006.1, from coordinate 37,350 downwards.
AATTTCCCCAATAACTCGAGTCTGCGCACCTGTTAATTCAAAAGGAAGAGACGAGACAAAGGGCTCAATATCAAAGTCAATTTCAAGGGGGACATTTTCAGTTTCAAGACGCCATAGATATTTTTTTTGCAAAGCTAAAAGCTGAATAAAAAAGAGCTCATCAAAAGCCAAACGTTCTCTAGCTTTATTTAGATGCTCTTCATCTTTCGCAAAATGAATATGATAAATTGCATCAGAAAGGCTCATTAAAGCTTCTTGCTGCAAAAGCCATTCAGGCAAATAGTCATCAAACTTTTTTGCAAGCGCTAAGATCGAATGAATTTTAGTCCTCAACCATTTAGAGGTAATTTCTTCACTTTCAGGGTAAACCGGCACAATTCTTCCCGTATGAAGCAGCGTTTTCGCCGGCCTTTCATATTTTGGGCTCATCATCATCAAACGCCCTCTTTCATACTTCAACTTCCCCGTTAAAATAATTGAACTACCCTTAAAGAACATTTGCTTCAAATGCGGCTGATTAAACCACATTATAGGTAGTTCACCAGTTTCATCCGCTAGCATTGCCCTTGTCATGGTTTTGCCAGCTCTAGTACGCATATTCACTATAGATTTCAACTTACCTTGAACAACATTCACTTCATCCGTTTTCATCTCATTAATTCTCGTAAAATCCTGCTCATCTCTATATGTCCGCGGAAAATACAAAAGCAGATCACGAATACTGCTAATTCCCATATCTTTAAGTTTTCCAATGTAATTTTCACGAGTCTTTAAAAGACGCGCATCTAATCTTTGATCAATCATAAGCTAACTATAGAGAAATCCTTCTGAACTTTCTTTTCCCAACCTGAATTAAAGTTTTATTTTCGCTAATTTTGATTATTAGTTCAACATCATCAATCTTCTCTTCATTGATTTTCACAGCACCACCTTGAACCAATCGCCTAGCCTCCCCTTTTGAGCTCGCCATTTCAAGCTCTACAATAAGATCTAAAAGGCCCCATTCTGATTTAGATAATTTCGTCTCTTCAATTTCATCAGGAATAGCCTTTTTCTTAAATAAATTTACAAAGTACTCTTCAGCCGCATCTGCAGCAGCTTCATCATAATATAAAGACACAATACGTTTTGCGAGTTCAACCTTCATATCCCTAGGATTCGCATCGCCACTTAAACGCTTCTCAAAATCATCAAGCTCGTCTCTGTTTGCTCGTGCAGCCAATTCAAAATAATTCAAAAGAACATCATCTGGAATAGACATTGTTTTGCCAAACATCTCATTTGGCTCATCTGCAACCGCAATATAATTACCAGTACTCTTCCCCATCTTCATAGTTCCATCAGTACCAACCAAAATCGGCACAGTCATAACATTTTGTGGAGCCTGCTCATTTGCCTTTTGGATAGGCCTTGCTGCAAGCAAATTGAAAGTTTGATCTGTACCACCAAGCTCTAAATCAGCCTTAATTGCAACAGAATCGTAACCTTGCATCAAAGGGTATAAAAATTCATGCAGAGCAATTGGTTTGCCCGCTTTAATCCTCTCTTGGTACATATCTCGCTCAAGCATTTGTGAAACAGTAAAATTAGACGCCAGCTTTGCAACATCAGCAAAATTCATCTTTGCAAGCCAGTCAGCATTCCAAACCACCTCAACTTTATCTACATCTAAAATTTTAGAAACCTGCTCTAAATAATCTTTAGCATTATTTTCTAGCTCTTCTTGATTACGCATCGGTCTAGTTTTATCTTTTCCAGACGGATCACCAATTTGACCTGTAAAATTCCCAAATAATAGAACGATTTGATGCCCCATATCTTGAAATTCTTTAAGCTTATGAATTACCACCATATGGCCCAAATGCAGATCAAAACCAGTTGGATCAATACCCAATTTAATTCTCAATTGCCTGCCAGACATCAACTTCTTTTTAAGATCCTCGGCCACAATCACATCTGAAACGCCTAAACTTAAAACCTCATCAACAAGTTTTTCATCAGTCTTTACTGTCATAGTATGGTATAAAAAGCTTGATCAGATTAACAAAGGCACTTTCCAAATGCAATTTCAAAGCATAAAAATCACCGAAAAAGAAGTTGGACAGCGACTAGATATATACCTTTCAGAAAGGTTAGATATATCTCGTAGCCAGGTGCAGATATTAATTAAGGAGGATAATATCCATCTAAACGATAAGGGCATCAAAAAGGCAGGTGTAAAGCTAAAAGATAATGATAAGATTTCATATAGGCTCCGTGTTGCGAAAGAAACTAAAGTGAAAGCCCAAAACATTGAGCTAGAAGTAATCCACGAAGATAAAAACCTACTAGTAATAAATAAGGCGGCTGGAATGGTGGTTCACCCTGCAGCGAGCGGCCACATGGAAGGCACTGTAGTTAACGCAGCCCTCGCCCATTGCAAGCTAAGTAGCTTGGGCGACAGCGAAAGGCCAGGAATAGTTCACAGGCTAGATAAGGAAACATCAGGGGTTTTACTGATAGCAAAAAGCAATAAAACTCATCAAAAATTAGCGAAGCTGTTTCAAGATAGAGAAATTGAAAAAACATACATTGCACTTGTAAAAGGAGTGCCAAAAACCAAAAAAGGCCGAATCGATGCAGCATTAAAGCGCAGCAGCAAGGCAAGAAAAGAAATCGCAATAAACCCACAAGGTAGAAATGCAATTACAAGCTTTGAGATAATGCAGACATTCAGACTGAAAAACAAAGGTTCTGTAAGCATGCTAAAGGTAAATATTGAAACTGGCCGAACACATCAAATACGTGTGCACCTCGGCAGCATAGGCCACCCTGTAATTGGCGACAAAACATACGGAGATAAAAAAATTAATAAATACTTCAGAGAACATTTCAAGCTAAATAGACAGTTTCTACATGCAAAAACACTGGCTTTTGAAGGCCAGTGCTATGAAGCTAAATTATCAGATGATTTAGAGGGGGCTCTTAAAATACTTGAGCACCCAAAGTCCCATCAGGAAGGGTGATTGTTGAGTAACAAACCTCACCATATCCATCAATCGAGTAAATTCTTTGACATGTATCTCTACCTCCAAGTGGTTTAGGTGGGAAACCTTCAGCTGCAACAAAACAAGTCACAGAGCCGGCTTCACCAGCAGGAGTAGATACAACTAGGTGATTTCCATCCATATAAGAGTCTGGAGTCCATACGCCACAACTATCACCTCCTCTCCCTCCATCAAAACATCCAAGAAGGGCATCTTCAGGAGAAGCTCCATCAAATGCAATTAACTTAATAAGGTTATTAGCCATTCTTTGGATTCTATCAGGACTTACATCACCTCCACCTCCAGTTTTTGGTACTAAATGAGCAATTAATTGACCACCATCAACTGTTGGGCCAGAAAGCTCATTAGAAGTTTCAAAATGTAAATCAGATACACTTTGATTCCCTGCGAGCATTGTATTATCTAAACATTCTGGTGCTCCAATTCCATCTGTAGCTTTAACGATTTTCTCTTGTACATCACACCCACTTGCAACTAAAGCAGCTGCTGCAACACCTAATTGTCCAATCTTTGATAATCCCATAATATTTAAATTAAAATAAGACATGATTAAATCACATCTTTGCTATTTCGTCAAGTAAAGTGCTGAATTATTCAGCCTTAGCCACTTCTTTCTTTGCTGGAGCTGCTTCCTTCTTAGCTGCAGTCTTTTTTGCAACAGAAGAAATCTTTAATATTTTCAATAGAGTGTAACTTTGTCTGTGACCTTGTGTTTTAGAGTAACGTTTCTTAGGTTTCATCTTGAAAACTCTAATTTTTTCACCTCTACCGTGCTCTACAACCTGACATTCAACATGAGCGCCAGAAACATAAGGCATTCCAAGCTTCATATCTTTACCTTCTTCGTCAGAAATAAGGAAAACTTCTTTAATCTTAAGGTTTTTACCCTCTTCAAGTTCTATCTTTTCAACACGTAATTCATCTTTTTCATGAACTTTGTATTGTTTTCCGCCAATGTGTACTACTGCAAACATGCTTATTTCTTAAATGCCACGCTACTTTAAGGAATAATTCCCTATCTAGCAAGAGATTTTTCGAGAATTGTTATTGCATTACTAAGTTCAGCTTTGAAAATAGTAAGCTCTTCGTCTGAAAATTTAGATAAAACAAAGTCTGAAATATCCATTTCTGCAGGGCTCGTCTCCCCTCTCGATTCAACTCCAAGGCGTAATCTATTGAAATTCTGAGCACCTAAGCACTGAATAACGGACTTCATTCCATTATGTGTGCCTGCACTCCCCTCTGTACGAAATCTCACTTCTCCAAGCTTTAAATCAACATCATCATAAACAACAAACAGGTCTGTCAGATCAAGTTTATAAAAATTAACAAATTTTGCCAGTGATTCACCCGACAAATTCATAAAGCTTTGCGGTTTAAGCAAGAGAATTTTCTCATCTGCATTGCCAGTTTCACTAACTAAAGCCCCCCATTTCTCAGAAAACTCTGGGTAACCATGCTTCTCTGCATAAATATCTATAAAATCGAATCCAGCATTATGCCTGGTGCCAGAATATTTAGCTCCGGGATTTCCTAAACCGCATATTATTTTCATTTTAGATCGTGAAATTCAAAAGTATTTGGCCCAATTTTTATGTAATCACCAGTTTTAGCACCTTCTTTTCGAAGAGCTTCTTTAATATTCATCTTTTTCATCACGTCATAAACTCTATGAATTCCACCTTCATATTCTGTATTTGTCATTCTTGAGATCTGCTCGATTCTTTGCCCTGTAACATAATATAAGGTGCGGGTTGGTAAAGATTCATCTGCAATTAGCTGGCCATACAAAGGCTCACCAAGCTCGCCCGACTTAATTTCCCTAATTTTTTCAACTTTAAAGCCTTGATCATCAATCAGCGCCACAGGAACATATTCTTCTAAATCATCAGAGTCATCAAGATCCTCAGGCAATTCATCAGCCTTTTGAATCATATTCCAAGCCGCAAATATCAATTTATCTAGATTTTCGCCACTTACTCCTGAAGCCATAAAGAATTTATCTTTCAATTCAGGATAGTCAGTAAGTAATTTCCCTCTCAATTCCTCACGATCTTCATCAGGAATCGCATCAATTTTATTCATTACAACAAAAAATTCCTTCTTAATCAGCTCAGGATTAAACTTTTCAAGCTCATCATGAAGCATTTTATACTGATCAGAGATGCTTTGATTTTCATAAGCAAATGGATCCAATAAGTACAAAAGAATCGCACTTCTAGATATATGTCTCAAAAATTTATCTCCCAAGCCTTTCCCTTCAGATGCGCCTTCAATAATTCCAGGCATATCTGCAATCACAAAACTTTGTTCACTATCCCCTCCAAATTTAGATAAATTTACAACACCCAAGTTTGGAACAAGAGTTGTGAAAGGATAAGCTCCAACTTTAGGTTTAGCCGCCGTAACATGAGAAATCAATGTAGATTTACCCGCTGATGGAAGCCCAAGCAATCCAAGATCAGCAACTAATTGAATTTCGAGGCGAATACTCTTAATTTGGCCAATATCACCCAGCTCTGCAAACTTAGGAGACTGCCTCACACTAGATGCAAAGTGACCATTACCATAACCACCTCGCCCACCTTTAGCCCCGTGAAACTCAGACAAATGCTTTTTAAGGTCAACAAGCTGATCACCTGTTGCCGCATCATAAATAATAGTACCAACAGGCACCTTGATAATTAAATCCTCACCTGCTCTACCTGTCATATTGTCTTTATGACCATTCACACCAGGCTCAGCTTTAAAATGCTTTTTCCCAGAGAAATGCCTAAATGTATTAATATTCTCATCTGCTCTTAAAATCACCGAACCACCATTACCACCATCCCCACCATCTGGTGGGCCATAAGCAATAAACTTCTCACGATGAAAATTCACCATTCCATTACCACCTTTTCCACCCTCAACATCGAGGGAGACTTCATCAAAAAACATAATTAGTTGTTTAAAGCTCTTCGTCGATTAGAGCTTTAATTACATCCCAAGGGTAAGCCCCAACCAATTTTTTGCCATTTATAAAGAATGTTGGAGTTCCAGAAACTCCATAACCACGTGCAGCTGCATAATCTTTTTGTACTTCTTCAGTTTGCTCGCCATTTGCAAGACAAGTTCTAATATCTACACCGATCTCATCACCATAAGCAATTAACTTTTCTTCAGCATCTTCTTGGTATGACCATGAGGCTGTTTTTTCAAAAAGCATGTCATGGTATTCATAATATTTTTCATCACTAGTTTCACCAGCACATTCTGCCGCCTCAGCCGCTAATTGTGCTTGAGTATGGCTTGGAAGTGGGAAATCACGAAAAACCAATTTAACTAAACCTTTATCAATATATTCTGCCTTAAGAGATCCCATTGTATCAGTGAAAAATCTAGCACAATATGGACATTGGAAATCACTAAATTCAATAATTGTTACAGGTGCATTTGCATCACCTAAAACCGCGTCATCATCTACAGAAACAGAAACAAACTCTAGTTCTTGCTGCTCAGCAGCTTGAGAATCATCTTTAACCGTATTACGTAAGTCAGCTTTTCCAACTGAACCATTATTGAAAGTTAATCCTACAATAAGTCCAACTGCTAGAAAACTGAGGCCAACCCACAGGTTTTGGAGATTATTTTTCATGTAATATATAAGTTAAATTGAAATCGCGGCAACAATAGCACATTGTGCCTGATTACCAAATAGTGTAAATTCACGGCAATGCCGAAGTGGCGGAATTGGTAGACGCGCGGGACTCAAAATCCCGTTCCTCTAGGGGAGTGTGGGTTCGATTCCCACCTTCGGCACCATCTTATAGCCAACACATATTATGAAAAAAATCGCACTAATATTAATGATGAGCATTCTCTTAAGCGCATGCTCACAAAATGTAGCTGAAACTACAGGTCAAATGACGACTGACGACCAAAAACACAGCGTCCCTTTAGAAGACATACTTAGCGGAGGGCCTCCAAAAGACGGAATCCCATCAATAGATGAACCAGAATTTACATCAGTTGCCGATGCAGAGGTATTTTTAGAAGATGACGGAATTGGTTTAGCAGTTTCATTCGACGGAGTTGATCGATTTTACCCATTTCAAATTTTGGTTTGGCACGAAATTGTAAATGACACAATCGGCAGCCAAGACGCATTAATCACATATTGCCCTCTTTGCGGGAGCGGAATTGTATTTGACCCAACAGTTAATGGCGAAACTTCAGAATTTGGAACTAGCGGAAAATTATGGGAGTCAAACCTAGTAATGTACGACAGACAAACAGATTCATATTGGTCACAAATATTAGGCGAAGCAATCGTTGGCGAAATGACAGGTGCAAGCTTAGAATTACTTCCACATCAGAACTTACGTTGGAAAGATTGGAAGGCAGCTCACCCAAATGGAGAAGTTCTTTCAAGAGAAACTGGTTTTGATAGAAACTACACAAGCACACCTTATGATTCATACGAATTAACAGAAAATCTATATTTCCCAGTTAGCTTGCAAAACAATCTTTACCACTCAAAAGCACCAGTTTACGGAATAGAAGTCGATGGGAAATTCAAAGCTTACCTCATTGAAAACCTTCAAGGTGGAAATTTCACTGACACACTTGCAGATGTAAGTTTAAATATTGATTTCGACGCAGACACTCAAGAAATTCATATCCAAAGAGAAGACACAGGTGAAAACATTTATCCTGTTTACAGCTTTTGGTTCTCATGGGCTGCAGCTCATCACGAAACCGAAACATACTCTAACTAAGCTTCATAGGACTTAATTGCTTTTGCTAATTTCGGCCCTACAATAGCAGCCAAAGATTCCTCAGAAGCTAAAAAAACTTGCTTAGGAGAAGTGAACTCTTTTAGAAGTTTAAGCTTCATCTTTTCACCCAAGCCATCAATTTTATCTAAAACAGAAGAAGTTAAATGTTTTTTTCTGGATTTCTTTTGAAATGAAATTGCAAATCTATGCGCTTCATTCCTTAACCTTTGCAAAAGTTTAGAAGCCTTTGAGTCAACTGGAATTAACAAAGGTAAAGATTTTCCAGGAAGAAAAATTTCCTCTTCCCTCTTTGCAAGAGAAATCATAGGAATCTCAAGCCCAAAATAGTCTAAAGCTTTTTTTGCTGAGCTCAGCTGACCCTTGCCACCATCAATTAAAAGTAAATCAGGTTTTGTCTTAAAAGATGCGTCATAATTCTTCTTTGGATCAAAGGCATAGAAATTCATATTTTCATCAGGATTTTCAGCGATCAAAACATCAAGATATAAATCTGTAAATTCTTTTGGAATAGATTTAACCAAATCAAAACCAAAATTTTCATAAAAATCTTTCATGTGATCAAAACAAGAAAGGTAAACACGCTTAGCTTTCAACTTTTTACTGGCGTATGCCATCAACCCATAAGCAATACCAGAGCCCCTATGCTCATGCTTAACGTACAAAGATCTCATTAAAAATTTACCATCTTTACCTGGAGTCATTCTCATAATTCCCACAACCTTTTTCTCGAAAAATGCCACAAAATATTCACTGAAAGTTTCGCCCACATCACTCTCAACATCATGCCACTCACCTCTTAATTCATCGATATCTTTGGTGCGCGACTTAGTTGCTTTTCGAACAGTTACACCCTTTGGCAAAACTGAAATATATCTAAGCCTTCTTTTTAGAATCTCAGTCATCGATTTAAAATCATCAATCTCCCCTTCCTCAAGAGTTCTTAAACGAAATTTTCTATAATCAGATTTTTTGGATTTGCCATTTTCAAATACAACCATTGAGGCGACAGTATCGGTACCTCCTAAGTGTGAAATATCATAAGCCTCAATCCTTTTGGGTTTCTTTTTCATCTCAAGAACTCTCGCTAATTCCTCTAATGACTCCATATCGTCCTCTTCAAAACCAGCCCACCTTGCAATTTGCTGCTTCTGAAAGCTCAAAGCATTTTTCTTCGCAAGATCTAAGAGTTTATGCTTTTTACCCTTCTGAGGTGTTTTTAATTTTACAACTTTGCCCGCTCGATCCTTAATCCAATCATGAAATAAATCCATTTCAGGTAGGCCAGCTGGAACAAAAATTTGTGGCGGAATATCTGCAGCTTTTGAGTAATATTGGAATAAGAATGTCTCAAGAACTTCAGGAGCCATATCTTCATCACCACTTTCGAAACCAGAGGCGCTTAATACAAAATTCTCCTGTTTTAAAAGCTTACCGTCTCTAAGTGCAAATAAAGTGAAATAAGCCTTTCCTTCATTCAGAGTGAAGGCCAAAACATCCATAGTGCTATGGTCAGCAGAGGTGACCAATTGCTTCTGGATCAAGCCATCAATCGCTTGAAGTTTGTCCCGAAGAATACCTGCTTTTTCATATGCTTTCTTCGCAACACAGTCGGCCATTTGTTTCTTCAATTTACCTTCAATTTCTGAAGTTTTTCCCTCCAAAAATAATTCGATTTTACGTATCGATTCGCCATATTCTTCTGGTGAAATTTTAGAAATACAAGGGCCAGCACATCTCTTAATATGGTAATCAAGACAAGGAAAGGCAATTGTTTTTTTAGTAATTTTCGCCTCATCATTCCTCCAATCAATGCCAAGATCACAAGTTCTATACATAAATAATTTTTGCAACAAAAGAAGAGTCTTTTTTAACTTTCCGGCAGCAGTTGATGGCCCAAAATATCTTGCCTTATCATTCTCAACTTTTCTAACAATTTTAATGCGCGGAAACAATTCATCTTTTGTAATTTTAATGTAAACCCAGTTCTTATCATCCTTCATTAAAACATTATATTTCGGCCTTAATTCTTTAATTAAATTCGTTTCTAAAAAAATCGCCTCAATGTCACTTCCAACCTCAGTCCACTCCAAATCTATAGTTTTTTCAATCAGCTTTTGCGTACGAATTGGTCTATTATTTTGTTTTTGAAAATATGACCGAACACGGTTTTTTAAATTCTTAGCCTTACCAACATAGAGCACAGTGCCTTCATCATTTTTAAAACGATATACGCCAGGTGTGCTTGGCAAATTTTTCAGCAATGATTGAATGGAGCTTTTTCCCATAACATTCTCATGGTAAGCTCATTCCTCAAGCAGATCAAATATGAATGATATTTTCCCTAAATCTTTAACTGTAAAACAAGCTGTAATTGCCACGCTTGCATACTTCGATTTATTTAGCATCCCGCTTACTCGAGCCGAAATTAGCGAGCATTTATTTTTCGCAACTGCAGATGAAAGAAAGATAGACATTTATTTGAAAGAGAGTCCATTAATTAGTTTTTATGACGGATATTATTCAATAAAAGGCGATGAAAAACTCTATGAAGAATTCAAACAAAAAAGAAAAAGAACCAAAGAATATTGGAAGAAAGTGAATAAATATAATTTCTTATTTTCATTCTGCCCATTCATAAAGTTAGTCGCCGTTTGCAATAGCACGCCAATTTCAAATGTAGATTTCAAAAGCGATATCGATCTCCTCGTGATTACAGAAAAAAACAAAATGTTTACAGCAAGATTTTTCTTAACATTGTTCACAAGTATTCTTGGAGTAAGAAGACACGGCAATAAGACTAAAAAGCGCTTCTGCTTAAGCTTTTACATTTCAGAAGATGCAATGAACTTTGAAGATATGGCGCACAAACCTTATGACATTTACCTTGCATATTGGCTCAAAACTCTTGAGCCAGTGGCTGGAAATTACGAAACATATGAAGAACTGCTTTTAGCAAACGAAAACTGGCTGGAATCATATTTCACAACTATAACTTCAAAACGCAGATTCTTCAGAAGAAGGTCAGAAAAAGCTGAGAAATGGAAAGAAAGAATCGAAAAGTTATTCGCTAGCAATGCTTGGGAAAATACTTTTAAAAAATGGCAAAAAAATCGTGCAGAAGAAAAATACAAACTATTATCTGATCAAAGTGGAACAATTATTAGCGATACAATATTAAAATTTCACGACCGAGATAGACGATTAGACTTAAGAAAAGATTGGGCGAAAAAACTTAACGAATTGCTTTAAATTTCGCTTTCTTGAATTTCAAATGAACCGGCGTACCAGTAAAACCAAATTGAGATCTAAGCTCATTTTCAAGGAATCTTGCATATGAAAAGTGCATAATTTCAGGCCATACACATTCAAACTCAAAACTTGGCGGCCCAGAACCAATCTGCTTAACACTTAAAACAGAAAACTCCCTTTTACCCTTCCTTCCTCGTGGCGGATGTTTTGTTAATACAATATCCAGCCAAACATTTAAATCTTCTTGAGAAACTTCTTTTACACGTTCATTTGAGATTTCAGCAGCTAAATTCAATATCTGAAAAATATTTTTCCTCTCTTTTGCTGAACTAAAAACGACAGGTGCCCAAGGTACATATGCCATTCTGTGTTTCAATTTTCCAATAAAATTATTTGTTAATGACTCCCTGATATCACCAGATTCTAAATCCACTTTATTTACCACAATAATCAAACCCTTCCTTTCCTCCAAAATATATTGGCTCACATGACAATCTTGATTCGCAATTCCAGTTTCAAAATCAAGCATCAATACACAAACATCAGCCTGTGAAATAGACTGCATCGTTCTTAAAATACTATACTTTTCAATTCCCTTTTCAATCTTCCCTCTCCTTCTAACACCCGCAGTATCGATCAATAAATAGTCTTTGTCATCATAAACAAATGGAACTTCAGCAGCATCCCTCGTGGTGCCAGGTACATCTGAAACAACTACACGTTTCTTCCCAAAAAGAGCATTAACCATTGTAGATTTACCAACATTTGGCCGCCCTAAAAATGCAATTTTAATATGATCTTTAAATTCATCATTTTCGCTGTCATCAGCAGGAAGACCCAAAGTCTCCAGTTCTTTATTAGTCAATTTCTCCAAATGATCCAATCCGCCAGCATGTAATGCACTAACAGCAATTGGTTCGCCAAATCCTAATTCATAAAGATTAAAGCGATCATCTCCCAAACTAGGGTTATCACATTTATTTGCAATTAAAATCACCGGCTTCTTTGAACGTCTCAATAAATCTGCAGCATGAAAATCCTCAGAAGTAAGCTCCTCTTTTACATCAACTAAAAAGAAAATTAAATCAGCACCTTCAATCGCAAGTTTAGACTGCTCTTGAACATCTGCCTCAATATCACCAGTGTTATCAAGCTCAATTCCACCTGTATCAACGAGCAAAGTTTTATGGCCAGCATAAAAGAAAGATTCGTAAAGTCTATCTCTAGTTGTGCCAGGAATATTTGACTCAATAGCCTTTCTTTTCCCAATCAATCTATTAAATAATGTCGATTTACCAGTGTTTGGTCTTCCAACTAATGCAATTACCGCAGACAAAATACAAGAATTAAATACTGTTTACTCTGTAGAGGCTACCTAAAACTCTTGCTAAGAACAAGTAAAATTGAGTAAATTATAAATACATGCTTAAAAAAATATTTGTCGGCTTTCTATTGGTTTGCTTAAGCTTACCGCTTGGTGCTATTCCAGCAGCTGCTAACAACACAATTTTACCTGCAGGCGATGCCGAGCTAGAAGAGTTATTCCCATGTGAAATTGGCACAGAATATTGGAACTCTTTCTGGTCACCAATGTTCGAAGATTTTGAAGCATTCAAGGTGGCGGTTGAAGATTCTAAAGAAGGTGAAATGGATTGGTTTTTATCTTGCGCAGTAAAGACTGGCAAAATTAGATTCTGGATGATTCCTTATTTCATTCGAAATATTTTGCAATTCTTAATTAATATTGCCGGCATCCTCTCAGTACTAATGATTTTAGTTGGAGCATTTTTCTTGATTGCCGGTGGCGCAACTGACGACAAAGAAAAAGGAAAAAATATCATCACCTATGCCCTTGGAGGCTTAGTTCTAACTGTACTCTCCTGGTTCATTGTAAATGTAGTTCTATTAATTCTAACATCATAAATATGAAGCAATTTGATAAATTTTTTAAAAGTTCACGTAAGAAAATGAAAAAACTTCGTGAGAAAATCAGAAAGTTAAAAGAGGAACAAGACAAAGAGGAACAAAAACTTCAAACAATTAAAAAACCAAAAGTCGAAAAAAAAGATGAAGTTGTAGTGCATATTTCAGCTTTAAGCGCCGCAAAAGCAACAATAGTCGTGCTAGCATTAGTTATTCTCGCAAATTTCCTAGGCGACATCACAGATATCATTCTAGTTTTCTTCGTATCAATTCTATTCGCAGCTGCGCTTGATCCAACAGTAGACTCACTTGAAAAATATAAAATCCCAAGAGCTCTAAGTGTAATAGGAATTTTTATTATAATAATCGGCTTAATTGTTTTCTTCATCTCACAATTAGTGCCGCTTGTTGCAAGCCAAATTATCGAACTCGCAAAAAATCTAAATACAATTGTTGTCGACTTAAGTAATGGTGAAAGCGCACTGCCATTTGCAGACAAACTAGAGCCACTAATGCAAAACTTCTTAACCGAAGTCGATCAAGAGCAAATTGTAGATCAGTTGAAAAACAGCTTAGAAACATTAGGGTCTCAACTAGAAGGGATCGCAGGAAACACGCTAGGAACGATCAAAAATCTATTCAATGGAATTATCAACTTCTTACTAGTATTAGTTTTGACTTTCTTCATCGTAGTAGATGAAAGAGGCGTTGATGACTTCTTTATATCTTTATTCCCTTCAAAACACGGCAAATACATTGTTGAAAAAATGGAGGCTGTAAAGCACAAAGTAGGGTTCTGGCTACGTGGGCAAGTAATATTAATGATAGTGATGTTCGTAATCACATGGATCGGCTTTATGATTATTGGCGTAGACTACGCATTAACACTTGCAATGCTTGCAGGTATCGCAGAAATTATTCCTATCGTTGGGCCAATCATTGCAGGTGTTCCAGCCGGCCTCGTTGCATTCAACGAATCTTATTGGCTAGTTCTCTGGGTAATAGGTTTCATTTTAGTTGTGCAACAAATAGAAGCCAACGTGATTGTGCCACTAGTAATGAAAAAAGCAGTTGGCTTAAGCCCAATTATAATCATTCTATCAATGATGATTGGATTCAAATCAATCGGCGTCTTAGGAGCAATAATCGCAATTCCAGTTGCAACTACTCTATCTATTTTTGTGAAGGATTACGCGGCGAAAAAAAAGTAATGTTCTTTTAGACGCATTCTCCCAAGTGTAGTTTCCTCTCAGTTTTGGAACTGATGATTCGCCATTCAAAATTTTATAGATTGCCAAGTGCAAATCATCTTCATTAGAAACTAGTGGAAAATTTGATCTATATAGCTCATTATGAACGGAAATATCACTCATAATAACAGAGCATTTAGCTTCAATAGCCTCTAAAACAGGTAGATCAAAACCTTCATATTTGCTCAAAGCTAGTAGCGCTTCTGCATTCCTATAGAACCAAAGCTTTTCAGATTCAGTGATTTCATTGAACAAAAATAAATTAGCGAGATTATCCATTTTAGTCCTAGCAAAACGCCTATCAGATTTTTTAATCCCAACCCAAACAAAATTAACTTTAGGATTCTTCTTGGCTGCATTTAAAAACCAAGCAAATCTCTTTCTTGGATCACGCGGCGCAATCATAAAGAAAAAAGGTTTCTTAGTAATTAAATCTGCATTACTGGGCTTCTTCGCAATTTTCGAAAGAGTCGCCCCTTCATATGTAACTTCAGAAAGCATATTTCTTGGCAGAATGCTTGCAGTAGTAAAACTAGGTGCCAAAACACCATCAACTAATTTCAACAATCGTTTTAAGGAGAAAATTTTATGCCAAAGCCTCCCCTTCAAAGAAATACTTCTTTTAAATTTCTCTGGAACAGAATCATGCACAGTCATTAATAATGGAAACTTTGACTTATAGAATGGCCTCCTGTCAGGCATCCAAATCAAGTCAGGATCCTGTTTAAAATAAGTATCCGGCAATGACGGGAAAGAAAATAAACTCCTCAAATGAAAAAGAGTGTTCGAATATTGTATATGTCTAGCCTTAGGGAAAAGCTCATGAATATGCTCACATCTATTGCGTGATTGGTAAAATAAATCCAAGTCCAAATTGGCGTCCTTAAAAAGTTCAGAAAGAATCGCTTTCGTGTAAACGCTAACCCCGCTCTCAAAGGGCTCTAGCAAGGGCCTTAAATCAACTGCTACTCTCATAAGCTTAAGCTAGCATTTTGACGTGTTCTTTCCAAGCGTTCTCTAAACTATGATTCAATTCGGAACGAAAACGAGCATTAGAAAAGGTGCTAACTGTATCTGCAACCTTCTTGATTGGCCATTTTTTCTTTTCAAATTCTTTTATAGCTTTTGAAAGTGATTTAACAGTCTGCTCCTTGAAAAACAAACCTGATTTACCTTCAACAACCGTCTCAAGAGCGCCACCAGCACCATATGCAATCACAGGAGTTCCAGATGCCATTGCCTCCAAAGGCACAATCCCAAAATCCTCAAGCTGCGGGAAAATTAAAGCTTTCGCACCTTGATAAAACTCTGAAAGTTCTTCATCTGTCACATTTTCTAAAAATTCAGTATAAGGGCCTGCCATCTTTTTAAGCCTAGAAAGTTCGCTTCCAGAACCAATAATTTTAAGCGGCCTCCCTAAACTCTCACAGGCCTGAACAACTAAATCAAACCTCTTATAAGGTATCAGTCGTCCAACGGCCAAGTAATAATCTTCTTTCTTCGACGCTTTTGAAAATTTAGTTAAATCAACAGGCGGCAAAATTACTTCACTTTCTCTACCATAATATTTTTTTATCCTAGCTGAGACATGCTCAGAATTCGCAATGCAATGATCAACTCGATCTGCAGCAATTCTATCCCACAAACGTAATTTATGAAGCATAGGCTTATAAAGCGGCCGCAACAAAGCAAAATTCTTTTGCCCCTTCAAATATGAGTGCGACCTGTCCCATACATACCTCATTGGCGAGTGACAGTAAGAAACATGCAGAGTTTCTGGCTTTGTAATAATCCCTTTCGATGCAGAATGATTTGAGGAAATAACCAAATCATATTCGCTTAAATCAAGTCGCTCAAAAATCCCAGGCATGAAAGGTAGAAATAATTTATGCATTTTTTTTGCACCCGGAACATACCTAAGTGCAGAATCTTTAACCTTTGCATTTTTAAATTCACTACAAGCATTTTTATTATAGATGCTCGTATAGATTGGCGCATTCGGGAAAAGCATATGCATTTCATAAAGCACTCTTTCTGCACCAGCATGTACAGTCAACCAATCACAAACAAGAGCAATCTTAAGATTATCTAGCATGCATATAAACTACAGATACTATTGATTCACAGCAAGCTTAGCTTCTTCTAAAGTAGCGTAAGCAGTTACAAGTTGAGTCAAACCAACAACCTGCAAAATATCAAGAATATTCTCTCTAGCAGCTGCAATAACAATTTTACCGCCACTTCCAGAAACCTTGCTATACCAATCAGTCATGTATCCGATTGATTTACTATTCATGTATTCAAGCCCTTCAAGATTGAAAATTAAATTCAAACCTTGAGGTACTGACTCAATAAGTTGATAGATCTTTTTAGCTTCTTCATCAACATTAGATTCATCTAGCTGACCAACCAAGTGAACTAACTTAATAGTTTTCCCTTCTGCTGCTCCAGCTAAATCTTCAATTGTAATTTGTACTTGTGCCATATATAAGGAGGTAATTTATTTAAGAATGAGGTGTGTTGGGTCATTCACCAAAGAGGATACCTCTTCATCCTCTTTTCGTAAATATTTTTTTGCTCTAACGACCAAACCTCCGCCTTCCTTATCTTCAAAAACAACTTCGTCAGTCCATTCACCAACAATTTTTGGCAAACCTCTACCCCTAAAGCCAAGATATTCGCCAGAAGTCATATGAACTCTTTCTTTAAATAGGTCGGTCATCTGTTTCGCAGTCATTTTGCTTGTACCAGATCCATTATCCTTAACAAATACTTCCAAATATTTAGATGGAGTATATGCCACAACAATTTCTATAGTTTGACCTGCAGCACTTCCATGCTCTATTGCATTATTACAAAGCTCATCTACAACCGCTTGAAATCTAAATGCCCACTGATCTGAAAAACCAGTAACATTCTTGGTAAAATTAAGAATGAAATCGCGAATACCAGATAAAAAATATGCCTGAGTTGGAATCGTTACAGTGATCTCCAAGGGCTTTTCAGTATTTTGTATTTTCTCCTCTTCCATAATTAACTTTTACATCTGTAAATTATAGCATATTTACCCGGAAAATGCAAAGACTATATATATAGCATATAAGCTTGCCTATTGAGGGATTCCAGGTATAATCAGGCCGATTTTAACTCAGTCATAATTTCGATTCTGCCGTCCTGCCCTATGGGTCCAGGTAGAAAAAGAGAAATTAATGGCAATAACCCCCAAGGAATATGTCAGATTCAAAAAAAGTTATGCAAGATATGCTTGCAAACGCAGTCCATTTTGGTCACAAAACCTCTAAATGGAACCCTAAAATGTCCCCGTACTTACATTCATCACGAAATGGAGTACACATTTTTGACTTAAACAAAACGTATAAAGGTCTTCAAGCAGCTACAGATTTCATTACAACTGCAGTTGGCCAGAACAAAAACATACTTTTGGTAAGTACAAAACAGCAAGCTGCTCCAATTATTAAAGAAGTAGCTGAAAAAACAGATATGCCATATGTAATCAACAAATGGATTCCTGGTTTACTTACAAACTTCAAAACAATCCGTTCACGTGTAAATCACCTAAAAAAGCTTAAAGATGAGCAGGAATCAGGTGAATTCGAAAAATACACTAAAAAAGAAGCTGGTAAATTCAAAAAACAAATCGACAAGCTAGAAACAGCTCTAGGTGGTGTGGTTAATCTAGAAAAGACACCAAATGTTGTATTTATCGTAGATGCAGTTCGAGACAGAATTGCAGTTAAAGAAGCTAAGAAAATTGGTGCAACTGTAATCGCAATTGTTGATTCAAACGCGGATCCAAGAGATGTAGACTTCCCTATCCCAGGAAACGACGATGCAATTAAATCAATCAGATTCTTTTTGGATATCATTGCTGAATCAATTCAAAAAGCTAAGAAAAAGAACTAAATATTAATTCCTAAACCCACGCATTATGGAAGAAATTCAAGACACCCAAGCAGAAACTACAGGCGCTTCTGAAGAAAAAGCACCACTAGCTGCTATGGCTTATGTACCTGGTCTATTTATGATTACTGCCTTGCAAAAAGGCAAAGACGAATTCCACTTATGGCATGCCAAAATGGGAATCGCACATACTTTCCTATTCCTCGTACCATTAGTTGTAACTGCAACAGTAAATGTTATGGTTGGTTACATTTTATTTGGAGTATGGGGGCTCGCAGCATTTGTTTCAGCATTTAGAGCATGGAAACATGAAAGATGGTCAATTCCTGGAATTGGCTGGGCAAAAGCAATCCCATTAGAAAAGTGGTTCAAAGGTAATGAATTAAGTGCAGCAGAAGAACTTCCAGAATCAAGCTCTGAAACTACAATTACAGCACCAACTCCAGCTGAAGCACCTGAGGTTGCAGAAGGAATTGATATTCAAGGCGTAGGTCAAAACACAGAACCAACCCCTGAACCAACTCCAACACCTGAACCAACTCCAGCACCAGCTCCGACACCTACACCTGAGCCAGTTCCTACTCCGGAACCAGCACCAGTTGAAGCAAGCCCTGAAGTTAAGCCAGAACCTATTGTTACACCTGAAGTGAGTACTCCTGAGCCAAGCCCAGAGGTAAAACCTGAAGTAACTCCTGCAATTACAATCACAACTCCTGAGCCAGAAGCTGAACCTGTAACACCAAGTGCACCTGAAACTCCGGCAAGTCCAGAAGCACCAGAATCAACTGGTCCATCTGTACCAAGCCCTGAAACACCAATTAATAACCAATAAATAATTCAAAATGAATATTACATTAGAACAAATAAAATCACTTCGTGATAGAACATCTGTATCAACAATGGCATGCAAAGAAGCCCTAGTAGAAGCAGGAGGAGACGAAGAAAAAGCAATCGAAATCCTAAGAAAGAAAGGCGCTGCAAAAGCTGCAAAACGATCTGACAGAACAACAGCTCACGGTACCGTTGCAATTGTTCACGAAGGGGGTAAAGCTGCAATGTTATCGCTTGCATGTGAAACTGACTTCGTTGCAAAAAACGATGACTTCATGAGTAAAGCTGAAGAGTTAACTAAGAAATTACTTGAAGGTGGAGAAGATACAGATATTAGCGCTGAAGTAACGGAACTTGGACTTCAAATGGGTGAAAAAATTGAAATCCACGAAAAGAAAGTTCTAGAAGCTGGAAACGTTGGAGTATACAAACATCTAAATAATAGAATTGGAGTGCTCGTATCTATGTCAGGTGGTGATGCTCAATTGGGGCAAGACATTGCAATGCATATCGCAGCAATGAGCCCAAAAAATCTATCACCAACAGATATTAGTGATGAAGATGTAGAAAAAGAAAAAGGAATATGGAAAGAGCAATTAATTGAAGAAGGAAAACCTGAGGCAATCATCGATAAAATTATGATGGGTAAAGAAGACAAATTCCGAAAAGAATCTGCACTTCTTAGCCAGCCATTCGTAAAAAACCCTGAACAACTTATTCAAGATCTTCTCGGCGACATAACAATTGCTGAATTCTGGAGATTCGAAGTATAAATACACATGTTTAGTAATATTCAAGCTGCAATTGCAGACATTCGCGCCGGCAAAATGTTAATCGTCATGGATGACGAAGATCGTGAAAACGAGGGCGATCTTGTAATGGCTGCTGAACATGCAGACCCCAAAAGTATAAATTTCATGATGAAAGAAGGTCGCGGATTAATCTGCGTACCTCTTTCTGCAGAAAAAGCTGAAGCTCTAGAATTAAATGTTGTTGAAACAAAAAATACTGAAGCTCATAATTGTAATTTCACAGAGTCTGTTGATTTAAGAAGTGGAACAACAACAGGAATATCTGCGAGTGATCGCTCAAAAACTGTGAAGGCATTGGCCTCAATTTCAAGCCACACCGACGATTTTGCAAGGCCTGGCCACATCTTCCCTATCAAAGCAAAAAAGGGCGGAATACTAGTTCGCGCTGGCCACACCGAGGCATCAGTAGATTTATCTACATTAGCAGGCCTAAGCCCTGCAGCCGTAATCTGCGAGATCATTAATGACGATGGTGAAATGGCCAGATACGACGATTTAGTTAAATTCGGAAAAAAACACAAGATTCGACTCATCACAATAAAAGATCTAATTGCTTACAGAAGACATACAGAAAATTTAGTGCATCGCGCTGTTGAAACAAGTATTGAAACTGAATACGGAAAATTTCGAATCATCATTTATAAAAATGAAATAAATAATCTCGAACACATACTATTAATTAAAGGCGAAATCGAAGGAAAGAAAAATATTCTAGTTCGCGCACATTCAGAATGTATGACTGGTGACGTATTTAAATCAGTTCATTGTGACTGTCGCTCGCAATTAGATGCAGCCATGAAAATAATTGCTGAAGAAGGCGAAGGTGCAATTTTATACATGCGCCAAGAAGGAAGAGGCATCGGCTTAATTAACAAATTAAAAGCTTATAAATTGCAAAGAGAAGGCTATGACACAGTAGAAGCGAATAAAATGTTGGGCTTCAAAGCAGACTTAAGAGAGTATGGTTTAGGGGCGCAAATCCTAAGAGATATTGGGCTCACAGATATTCGTTTGCTCACAAATAATCCAAAGAAAATCGTAGGTCTTGAGGGCTACGGGCTAAAGGTTGCACAAAGAGTACCGATTGAACTTAAGGCTCATAAACACAGCAGAAAATACCTCAAAACTAAGAAAGACAAGCTTGGCCATCTGCTAAAAAATGTCTGAGCATATTGAATTCATGAAAGAAGCCTTGAGGCTTGCTCAAAAAGCAGCTTTTTTCGTTGCTCCAAACCCAATGGTGGGAGCTGTTTTGGTAAAAAATAAGAAGATAATTGCTAAAGGTTATCACAAGGAATTTGGCGGCAGTCATGCCGAAGTTGATGCGATAAATCAATGCAGCGATCCAGCAGGCGCTACCCTTTATGTAAACTTGGAGCCTTGCGATCATCAAGGAAAAACCCCACCATGCACAGATTTAATAATAAAATCTGGCATAAAAGAAGTGGTCATTGCCAAGAAAGATCCGAAAAGAAATGGCATTGAAAAGTTAGAAAGTGCTGGCATAAAAGTTACAACTGGAATTCTTGAGGAAGAAGCTGCTGAATTAAATAAAAAATTCTTTTTAACATGTGAAAAGAAAAGACCATTCATAACTCTAAAAGCAGCTATAAGCATAGATGGGAAAATCGCGAAAAAAAGAACTGAGCAAACTTGGCTAACAGGAGAAGAATCAAGCAAATATGCACACCAATTGAGAGCGGAACACCAAGGAATTTTGCTTGGCTCAGGAACAGTAAATAGCGACAATCCACACCTTGGAGTTCGCCACAATAATGGCAATGATCCACTAAGAATAATTCTGGCAGGTGAAAATGCTATACCAAAGGATTCAAAAATATTTAGAGATGAAAATTACTTAATTTCAAAAGGGAAAAATCTAAATGAATTAATGCAGGAATTATACGAACAAAATATCCATTCAATTTTAGTGGAAGGAGGTGCGAGAATTTACAATTCATTCATAAAAGAAAAACTTGTTGATGAATATATATTTCTAATCGCTCCAAAAGTTTTAGGTAAAAATTCATTAAATTTCAGCGAATTTGAGGATGAGCTTCCCTTGGAGATACTTTCTATGCAAAAATTAGGACAGGACATGAAAGTTCACGCCAAAGCAAAATGGGATTCAAACAATGGTTAATTTACATATTTAGAAGCATTTTTCTTCCAAGAAGTTTAAAAACAATGGAATGGAAAATGTTAAGACTGTTAAATAAAGACAGAAGAGCTTACGGGCTCAAACCGCTTTTCATGCAGAATGATCTTAGAAAAGTTGCGAGGGCTCACAGTAAAGACATGGCAAGAAAAGACTACTTTGAGCATGAAAATCTAATTGGCCAAAATCACGCAGATAGATTACAAGAAGCGAATGTTAGCGAAACGGTATCAGGAGAAAACCTAGCAAAAATTGGTGGTTACGCTCACCCAGTTCATAGAGCAGAAACCGGATTAATGAACAGCCCAGGCCATAGAGCAAACATTTTAAATGAATCTTACAATTGTGTTGGCGTTGGCCTTCATATCTCAAAAAAACGTGTCCATTATTTTACACAAAATTTCGCAAAGAAAACTTTGATTTTCAGTAAAAACCCACCCGATTCAGTTAAATTGCGCAGAGGCTTGCGATTAAAATGCAAACCAGTTGGCAGAGTAAACTTAGGAATTTACAGAGTATTAGACCAAACAGGTGTAATAAAAGAGAAAGGCTTCCCTATCAAAGATGAAACTAGAATAAATATAGATTTTAATTCCGCAGGAAAGTACAAAATTCAAATATTTACAGGTAAAAAAGGGCGTGAAGAGCTGTATTTATCCAATGAAATTCATATTAAAGTGAAAAGAGGACTTTTCTAAGCTCAAGAAGCTTGATCCAAACCTGTAAATATGTTATAATACAGGGATGATTAAAGGATTAATAAAAAAAGCAAATAAGATATTTAATCTTACAGAAAGAGAGTGGCCTCGAGTCGCGCTTGCATTTAGCATGACATTTTTAACTAGATTTGGTTTTATTATTGGATGGAGCGCAATGCTCGCCACCTTCTTAACAAAGGTAGGAATTGAGAAATTACCGATACTATTTTTAGCAAATGCAATACTTGTTATGCTTGGAACAGTATTTTTCAGAAGATTCCTACACAAAATAAATAGAGAGCAATTAATAGTCTTTACAATATTGGGTGCCGTAGCATTTATGCTCAGTTCGATATTTTTCGTAGAAACAAACAATTTCCTATTTTTCGGCTTACTTCTGGTATCTGAAGCAGTATTGCTAGGTCAACTAATGATAATGCTTTCCTTATTTTACGAAGAACTTTTCACTCCACTCGAAAGCCAAAGAAGCTTCCCCATTATTGAATCTGCAGAAACAATTGGAGGGATATGTGGAGGTCTTGCACTAAGCTTTTTAGCCACAGAAATACCAGCATATAAATTCATTTTGGGATGGGCAGTTTCATTACTGTTAATCCTGCCTATAATTCTAAAGTTCAATACACGAAGTTTAGAAGTACCAAAACAAAAAACGAAGAAAAAGAAAATCAAAAAAATTAGCGAGAGCTTTGGTGAACTAAGAAGAATCCCTTTCCTTAAAGGGATAATGCTGATTGTGCTACTTCATTGGGGAATGATGTATATCGTTGAATATCAATATACAAAGGCCATCCAACAAGACGTATATGAAATTCAAGAAGAAACACTAGTACTCGCTAGTGAAGAATTCAGCGAAGTTCAAATTCATGAATATGAAATGGAAATTACCAAAAAACTTGGGGTGCTACATGTAATTTTCAATGCGGCCGCCCTTGTAATTCAACTAATTTTAGCAAGTAGGATTATAAGTTCACTCGGGATTGTATCTACCTTATTGATACACCCAATTGTCACACTATTGAATTTAGTGGGATTAACTTTGAGATATGGATTTATAACTGCAGCAGTGACCAAAGGTAGTTATGAATTAACCGGCTTACTGTTCAAAAATTCATATGACTCCTCATATTACGCCATTCCTCACGAGAAACGTGAAGATGCAAAAGAGCTCATGCAAGGGATCATGAAACCATTAGGTGCAATATTAGGAACTATGAGTATTTTCTTCTTTGCAAATATTACAAACGGGAAGACAGAAACATTCTTTTTGAATATATTGCTAGTGATAATGAGTATATTTATGGCATTTGTGACATATAAATTAAGTAAGAAATACACATCAATGTCAGAGCAAAATCTAAGCAAGAAAAATGACTTAGCTACTCGTCTAAATGCAATTGAAATATTAGGGCAAAAAGGACACGACAAAATTCCTAGCTCTCTAGAGAAAATTCTTAAAAGAGATAATGAGCCAGAAATAATTAAGAGAAGTATATTAAATACATTTGCTGAACAAAAAGATATTGAGTTCATTGAAGCAATTTTAGAAGCAACAGCAGATGAGAATTCTCACATCAGAATGAGTGCGGCAAGAACATTGTCAAAATATACAGATCTAGAAGATTACGCTTTCACTAAAGAAAGAATAATTAACGTAATTAAACAAAGGCTTAAAAAGGAAGATGATGAAAATATAACCGATGTATTAGTGAAATATTTTCATGTAATTGCTCCGGATGAACTTACGAAATATCTACTTGAGTCTATTAAAAAGAAAAAGCGAGCGAGCTTTATTCGAATGCTTAGACTTTTCAATGATCCAAATTTAATTCACTATTTAGAGAAAGATCTAGAAAATAATAATGCAGACATAAAGGCAGCTTGTATAATTGTATTGTGGCAGTTTAGTGATCAGAGAAAAAAACTTGCACACTATCTTAAACAAATGTTGCACAGTACCAGCAAAAAACAATTGATTGCCGGGGCGGAAGCCTGTGGAATAGTAAATTATAAAGATGAGCGGAAACGGCTAATTGAACTGCTCGATCATAAGGATGATGACATTTCGAATACTGCAGTTTTAGCACTTGGCCATATGGAAGAGCCACACATCATTAAACATATAATTAATAGATTTATAGATGCAAAACATGAATGGTACGGCCATAGCATAGCAATAATGAATAGGTTCACAAAGAGTTTTAAGCAAAAATTAAAACAAGAATTGAATATTAGAGTGCAAGTGGAAATTGCAAAAATTTTGAAGAAAAATGATAGTTTAGATACTATGGATATAAAAGTAAAAAATTCTCTTCAAGACCTGTATAGGATTATCAATGCACATCAGGAAGTGCAAATAATTGAACTAAGTAAAAAATGAAATTCGGTTATCACTTAATTACAAACTTCACAAAAGAAACTGGAATATTCGAGAGGATATTCGATAACTTTTTGTTCACATTCTGTGTGACAAAATTCACTAGAAGAAAGAATTACCTAAGACATAGAGATTTTATTAAAGCTGCATTAAAAATAAAAAAAGGTGATTTAGTTTTAGTTGGTACACACAAGAAAATGAGTAGCATTTTTATAAAAGGAATAGTCACTCACGCATTGATTTACACGGGAAAGATGAAATTAATTCATGTAATGGCCGATGGAGTTGAAGAAATTAAACTCAAAAAATTATTTAAGGAATATGACACAATGGTCATTATGAGGCCAAGAACAATAGACAAGAAGAAAATTAAAAAAACAATTAAATACCTAAAAAATCAATTAGGAAAGCCATATGATTTTGCCTTTAAAGAAAAGGAAGATAGATTTTTCTGCACAGAACTTATAAACAATGCCTATAAATTTGGTGGAATCAAAACAGGCTTTCAAAATCTTGGAAAACCTGAACATATAATCCCAAAGGTCTTGCGTGCAAATGATTTTATTAAAGGTAAATTTAAGTTAATTTTTAAGTCAAAAAGTGTAATAAAAAAAGATAATGAGTTCGTTTTAAATCATAAAGTTTACCAGAACACTTTGCTGGAGAAATTCATGAATAAAGGTTAGAATATGTTCAATGGCACTCCACCGTCGACACATCTTCGCACCCATATTTTTTTGGCTAGTTATATCTGGCTTAATCAGTTACGGGCTTAGTTTTGGCCTCGAACAGAGTCAATTAATAGAAGGTAAATGGACTTTACCCGCTTCCCTAGTATGTTTTTTCGTATTAAGCCTTTTAACATTCTTCCTCAAAATCCATCGGCCAATACAAATTATAATTCGAGAAATGAAAGCCCTATTAACTGGAAAAGTTTATAGAAAAATAATGACAAGCAAACAGGATGAAATTGGAATAATGGCGCATTTTTTCAACGAGGTAACAAGAAATTTAGAAACAATCAGTAGCGACTTCAGATCTCATTCAAGAATAAAAAAAGAGTTAAATGTTGCACAACAAATTCAGATGGATCTACTGCCAGAAAAACCACCTGAAATCCCCGGCTTAGAAATTACAGCTAAAACAAGACCCGCATCAGAAATTGGGGGCGACACTTTTGATTTCTTTGTAGATGATAAAAAAGCACTTATGTACATTGGCGATTCAACTGGTCACGGTGTGCCTGCCGGCATAGTCATGGTGATGGTTGACACACTGATCGAAACCTTCATAGACATGAAGGATGACATCGTAGATATAATTATTTCACTGAACAAATATCTCAAACCTCACCTGCAGACTACAATGTTTATGACAATGATTTTACTTGAATGGATCCCTGAGACCAAAACAATAAATTGGGTTGGCGCAGGCCATGAATACCTAATTCATGTCAAAACAAGTGAGAATAAAATCTCTGCAATTGCTGCTGGCGGAATTGCCGTGGGAATGCTAGCAGACAATACTGCATTAGTTAAAAAGCAAACTTTTCAATTAGTCGAGAATGACTTTATAGTTCTATATTCAGACGGAATTAATGAAGCCAAGAATGTAAACGGTGAGATTTATACACTCGAGAGGCTATTGAATCTAATTAAAAGCCATGTGAGCCCGGAAGTAAGCTCAAATGATGTCTTTGAGGCAATTGCAAACGACGTTAGTCGCTTTATGGCAGGCCACCCTCAAGAAGACGATATGACTCTAATGGTGATCAAACAAAGTGAGGCAAAATTGCCGGCTCCCGCAAGTGCGGTAAGCTCTTAATCATTTCTAAATCTCTCAAATGATATTTTCCATAATAGAGGTCTTTCAGGCTGCCACCTTTTGAGATGTAATCCCTGACCTGCAAGTACCCTGAAAAGTAAATTAAATCTTTAGTGAATGCGCCAGGCTTAGAAGTGTCTTCAAGGCCACGCTTAACTTTAACAGTCGTTCTAAATGCCGCTTCTGTATCCATACCAAGCTTCAAACAATAATCAAAAGTTTCTGCAAAGCCATGTTTAATTCCAAAGTCCACAACAAAAACCAACATTGAACTCCTATAACTTTTATAAGCTTCATTCATCATAACCTGCTCTTGATTCCAAACAGCCAAACCCTCTTGAATCTCAAGATAGTCAGCAAAACCACGATTGAAAAGCTGATACGGTTGATGTTTGCCATTTTCAGCAGTAAGAATATGAGTTTCAATCTCATGAGCAACTAGCATTCTTAAGCGAGACTCAGTAAATGTAGCACCCTTACGCAAAAACAAAACATTACTCTTCCCTGCTAAACAATCAGTCACCATGCTCTCTTTAATTTTGATATGCCATGAATCCAAACCGTAAGATTTCAAAGCCTGTTCAAACTCCAAGATCGCCTCTTCAGTAGAAAAAACTTTTTCATGAACAGTCTCTGGTAGATTTTTAGGTCTACTGTCCAACATCAATTGTGCCTGTGTTTTAAGATAGTCATCTGGCTTAGAATATAAAGCTGCACTTCTGTCAGTGAAATCATCTGCACCAATACCCTCTAATACAAGAATCTTTTTTTCGAGCTCAGCTAATTTAGCAAGAAACAATTTTGAGAGTGATGAGTCATCCAACTCATGTTTCATTTTGCGAAGCTTTTCTTTTAAATGAAATGCATCAAATTGCAAGTCAGGATAAATGAATTGAGGATTATAACTCGGGTCAGCTAAGAAAGTCTCCTTTTCAGCCACTAAATTAACAGGCTTCAAGTGATAAAGAAGTTTCAACTGTCTATCAATAGAAATAATTGATTTATCAAATTGAGTAAAATTCGGCCCAGTAGGTGCCATAACCTCGCCAGTCTTTTTTAGATGTGGAAGCTTTGAAGGAGTAGGCTTTCCTTTACTTGGATCAATCAAAAAATCATTTAAATCTCTACGGCCAATCACCAAATCATATGACTTACCCGAAAGATCTTCAGTTTGAGCTAGAGTTTGGATACGCGAATCTAAAAGTGAAAATTTTAATTTAACCGATTCACTTTCTTCATCTTCAGACTTCAAATTTAAAGATTCAGCCAAAGTCGAATCAATCAGAGTCGACTCCAACAAAGGATTAATTGACGCCCAAACCATTCGCACTTCATCGCCACCCAAAATCCTAACTTTTTCATGACTACCAATCACCTCCTTACCACTTACCTTTTTCACATCTTTCTCAATACGATTCCCAAACATATCCTGAGCGATTCTAACACCTTTCTCAGGCGTTTTAACCTGCACACCCTCAATCCTCTCTAGCCTCTTTCTCAAAGGCGCCAAGTTAGCAATTTGAACAGCCAAACCTGCCCTAGCATTAATTTCTAAAAGTACAGGACCAATATTCCTATCTAAAACCAAGTCAGCAGCCAAATAACCCAAGTTGGTTATAAACTGCAGCTTAGCCGCCGTAAGAAGCATTTCATCCCAATGTGGAATTTTCAGTCCTTTAATACTACCTAAACCAGGAATCTCATCAATAATTTTCCCCTTATAAACCATATGAGTCGTCGTGCCATTCGCAATATCTATTCCAACACCCAAAGCCCCCTGATGAAGATTTGCCTTACCATCAGACTCCTTAGTTGGCAGCCTAAGCATCGCCATAACAGGGATTAAATTATGAACAACAATCCTAATATCTGGCAGCCCCTTATAAGAAAACTTAGCAATCGAGTCATCACAAATTATTCTTTGCTCAAAAAATGCAGTATCCATCACACCAGACAAACTAAATCTACCCTCCAAAATATCACTAATATGTTCCGATAATTCATCTTGAGTCAAAAAACTACCATTTGCATGTTCATACATTCCATCTTTTCTACCAACAATTGGCAAAATACCTTCACCTCCATAACCAAGATTTGGCTTCAATACAAAATTTGAAGGCAAAGAATTAAAATCAAATTTTTCTAAATCTGCTTGATTCCTAATTACAGCAAATAATTTTGGCACAGGAATTCCACGTGCAGACAAAAACTGCTTAGACTTCAACTTATCATCAGCAAAACGAATTTCTTTCTTTTTATTATAGGGGCGAATATAGAGGAGATTCCTCGCATTGATACCTAAAATTCCGTGGTGTTTTAAAAATGGAATCATTCTTCTGCGTGACGAATAATTTCTCTAAATCTTACATACTCCAAAAGTCTTAAACCACTAAACCTTGCAAGTGCAATATTCGCCAAAAGGAATAAGAAAATAACTTCTGGATGCCCCAGAACGAAAACTTTCAAGAAGCCCCACTCAGCCACAAAGAAACAAATAATTGCAACCAAAACGGCTTCACCAACAAGCGTTAGAGCTTTACGTAAACCTTTACCACTTTGAATGCTAACAAATTTTTCAACCATGGTGCTCATAATCAACATTGGGAAAACCGAAATGCTTACAATATTTGAGATATTGAAAATGGCGCCCAAAAACATCAAAAAGAGAATTGTTAAACTTACAAAAGTAAGCACAATTGCCATACGCGGAATGTACAAAAGCCTGTACCTCCTCAAGAAAAGCCTTGAAATCGTACCCATAAATAAAATCGCGAACAGAAATAATAAACCGTATGAGAGATCTAGGGCTATAAATGAAAGTGCCAGAATTGATGGTGTATAAACCCCAAGAGTGGCCAAACCAACAACCTGCTTCATAAATGCAACAATAGTCACAATTATTGGAAGCATCAAAATCAGTCGCAAAGTATTTGTTGGCACACCCCTTTCAATCATTAAATTCACAAAATGAGACATTAAATTCCACGGAGCTATACTTAAATTTGAATCTATAAGCTCAGATTGAACACCTCTAGCATCCAGCAAATCTAAAAACTCAAATGGTGTAGAGACCTCCAAAAGTGCAGAAACAGCCTCGGGCCTCGTTAGAATAATTTGATATGGAGAAATACTTTTATATACACCACGTGCAATATTACTTAGCGAGCCAAAATGCTCATCTGAAATGAAAACTATAGATTTATCGGCAAAGAAATTCTTATTAGTTAAAAGTTGTTGTATTTGAGAAAGAACAGTTAAACCGCTACTACCCTTCGTCCAAATAACAACTAAATTACTAGAATTTATATCTGAAATATTTTCCGCAATAACTTGCTTCAAGTCCTCCTCAGCCAAAAATTCAGACTGCGAAGTATAACTTGTAATCAAACTCACAAAAACATTTTCTTCACGAGCCGACTCAGTAAAAGAGGTGATTCGATTCTTTTTAGACTCAACATCACTAATCAAAACAAATGAGCTCTCGTAAATGAAAAGATCATGAATTTTCGTAACTTGATTTTCAAAATTATCCCTCACCACCAATGTCACCTCATATTCACCAGATTCCGCATAAGAATGCACCACCTCAACTCCTTGCTGCCTATTTCCATCCCCAAAAAACCATTCATAACTTAACTCAGCATCTGCTGCAACAGAAACAGAATCTGAGGCGTCAAAAATTAAACTCTTACCAAGCTCTGAACTAGATTTTGCATCAATCGAAACCCTAATCGGCTCCTGCGCTGCTAAAACCACTTCTTCGTCTGCAGTTGGCAAAGGCAAAGAAAAAGCCAGTGTTTGAGCCGAGATAAACAAGGAGAGAATCAGCGCGGAAATAATACGTTTCAGCATGCCGAAATCATATCATATTTTTCAACACTTATGCAGCCATAAGTTTAGGCATTTCCTTATTCAAACGATGAACTCTTAAACAGCTAGAAATACACTCGCGAACCCCATCAAAAATCTCATCTGGTGTAAAGCGGTCATCAAACATCTCAATCATACCATCTTCATCAGGAGCCTTAGTCAAGCCAAGAATCATCATCAATTTATTCTCAATCCCAACAAGAGCATGATTAACAATAGTAACAGACAAAGTATCGTCTTCTATCCCTAGCTTCTCAAATAAAGCTAATATTTCAGATAACTCCTCATAATTCTCATGCATATATTCAGTATTTGTTGAATACCATCTTTCTAGCTTAGACATTGCAGCAAAAAGCACCGCATGAGTCTGACCCGTAATTCTAAGATTTGCCTCGCCAACCTGAATCAGATGTTTTTCATCATAAGGTATGTCCAAGCCTTCAAAATCAGCTTCACGCAATGAAATCAACAGATCAACACCGGCTGGCCCACGAACCCCCTCATCAAACATTGCCTTAATCACATTTTGAATAATTGTACGCATTTGCTCAGATTCAGCCCAAGCTGCCAAAGGTCCTTCATTCCCCATATGAACTTTTCCGTTAGCAAGAATTTGCCCGGAAGAACCTAATATGTAAGATTCATCAAGTGTATTTCCAATCCAAAACACTACGCCCGGAGACTCAACTAAATTCTCAACCATTGCCTGTAAGCAAATACCATCACCCCTTTCAGATACATACTTCATTCTATCTACAACCTTTGCACCTGTATTAACATCCTCCACTTGGAATAAATCTTTAAAGGAAGAATGCAATATTTTAAAATATTCATGACCTTCTACAATATCAATTTCCGCCAATGCATACATTGCCTCTTCAAAAGAAGAAACTTCTTTATTAAACACCCTATAATACAAATCAACTGTTTCAGGAGTGATATAGGCAGGAAGAACTCCACACCCCGAAGCACCTCGATTAATCTTCATCATCACTTCATGCCAAGGCTCTCCTTTGTTATTTTTCACATCCCCAGCAACAATTCGAGCAAACAAGTTGTAATGACCAATAGTATCTGGAGTAGGAATATTATGCCTGACTAAAAATGCCGCGAAATCACGCTTATTATTCATCATTTCTACAACTTCAGGATTTTGATAATCCGCACTACCCCATGCCACCTCAATTCTCTTAGTTTGTTCAGTTTGAATAAAGGGCAGATACATAACTTCAGACATATCACCATCATCACCAACGGTACGAGTTTTGATTTCTTTAAGCAAAGTAGCTTGCTGTCTTTCAACAGCATCTGTAAAACCTTCATTCTCAAGGATATTTACCGAAACTAAATTTGCAGGGTCAAAAGTGGATCTACCAGTCTCAGCATAATGATTCGCAAGCTCTAACGCCTTAGCGTAATACCTATCTGGCACCAAAAAAACAGATTTTGCATCGCATGCGAGTAGAAACCTCACAGCATATGCATCGATCCCATTAACCGCTCCCGCTTGCCCTTTTATACCCGTAATATTTTCATCATCAACAGCAGTTGCTACAACCACCCACTCAGCCCCAAGGCTTTCCGCAAGCTCACTCAGTGATTTTGGATTTTTCGGCCCAAGTTCAACAACTTCAGAAGTCTCCAGTGAAAAATCAATAGGCTCACTTGGATCAAAAGAATCAGCTGATGGAAGATTTTCAGATATCATAATAAAAAAACTATTCTCACCGCTTTTACCTTAGTTAAAGTGCAAAAGCTAGCTTAAAATAGAATGATTAAAGAAATAATAATAGCGAATACAAGCGCTTTTTCAGCACTTTGCGCAGAATTGACATAAGTTTTAACTGCAGTATTCATAATACAAATTTTATTAGTTAGCACCAGCTTTGTCAAGAAATCCTAATCCTCCCCTTTACCTTTGAGCACAAATCTGCTATAATTATTAGATAAAACAAAAATAAAACGTATGGCAAAAATAAGATTTATTCTCGTTACAGCTTTGGCACTAGTTGTGCTCTCAAGCCCCCTTCTAACAGAAGCAGGTGTAAAGAAAACAAGCAGCGTAGAAGTTCAAGAAATAAACTCAACAGTAGTAGGAATGTCTACAGAAGTGCATTTAAGTGCATCTGAAGAAAGTGCCTATTTAGAGCTATTAATTGAAAGGCCAGACGGAAACGACCTGATAATTGATGCAATCGCAGACACTCTAGGGAGTGCAACTGTAGTTCTTTCTGAATATCACCTGCAAGATGCAGGACATTATTTAGTTTCAGCAAGGCAAATCGATAAAAATGAAAATTATAGTGAAAGCCAAAACTTTGAAGTTTTTGCAGGAAACACTTCTGCAGATCAATCTGAAGTTCAATTAAGCAGAAATAGCATGAAAATTGGCGAAACAGTTGAAATGCTTGTGAGCCTAAGCGACGATAGAAAAAATCCAATCAGTGGCCACGTAATCAAAGTGAACTCAAGTAAGAAAAATCTAGATATCTATTCACCTGAAATTGCTACAAATGCAAAGGGTGAAATTAAATTTTACCTAGAAGGTCTTGATGCTGGGATTTCTGAACTAACAGTTACAGATACTAGTTCAAATCAAATATTAAATACTGAAACGAAAATTGCCGTCCTAACAGATGGTAAAAGTACTCATAAAAACCTAGGCGGCCACACAGTAATTCTAACCGAAGAAGCTGGCCCTATAGACGCTTTTGAAATTACTACTGAAGATAGCCCAGAAATTGGCGAAGCTATGTCAATAACGCTTAGAGCGATAGATGCAGCCGGAATTACGGTAACTGATTACACAGGAGATGTACGTTTCTCATCAACAGATGCAGAGGCACTTTTACCTAATGATTACACCTTCCTTGCCGACGACATCGGTGAACATGAATTCAGCTTGGCTGTAACATTCAGCACTCCTGAAGATCAAATTCTAATGGTGAACGACATCGATCAATTCAGCATTAGCGGTCAACTTGACCTAGTAGTTGGAACTGGTGGCGCTGACGTAAGCGATGATTTCGTAGATCCAGATTATGAAAGAACAGGCGATTTCACACTGATCTCACCTGCATCTGGTAGTTATTCAAGCGAATCTATAGATATTCAAGGTGAAGCGAGTTACGGATACGTTGCAATTGCTTACTTAAATGATGAGGAAGCAGCAAGAGCTGAAGTAGATTTCGACGACACATTCGGAATTACTATTGAGGAAGTTGAAGACGGTGAATATGACCTATATGTAGATATTGCGAACCTAGAAGAGGGTGATTACGAAACTGCAGAGATCGACGAAGTAATTGAAACTTCAGATCATGAGAGCCTTGTAATTGATACCGAAGCCCCAGAATTAATTTCTGTTGAGCTTTCACCAAGTGGCGAATTAGAAACTTCAGCTACTGTAGAAATTACAGTGCTAAGTGAAGCCAACCTTGAAGAAGTAAACATGATTTTAGAAGATCAAATTATAGAGTTAACTGAAAGCAGAACTTCTGGAAAATATGAAGCTGAATTCACAGTTCCAGATGAAATCGGAGAATACACTATAGATATAGTTTTGATTGATACACTTGGAAACGAAGTTCAATTCAGAGACCAAACAAGTATAAATATAACTAGTATTGGCACTGAAACACCTGACGAAGAGCTAGATGAAGAACCAGAACTAATTGATGGTGAAGTTAAAAAAATCACTGGTGTAACAACAAGTGCAAACGAAAATAATATAATTGTAAGCTGGGAAGCTGCAGAAAGTGAAAAAGCAATCGACCATTACAAAGTATATTATGGCCCTAGTGCAGACTCAATGTTCGCATATTCTGAGACATTCGACGCATCTACTTCTTGGGTAATTAAAGACCTGCAAGAGGAACAACTACACTATTTCTCAGTTACAGCAATTGATGTTGAAGATAACGAAGGCCCTAAAAGTGAAGCAGTAATTGGAATTCCACTTAAAAAAGCCGGTGTTATAAGCGAAGTACCAACTCCTGACGCACCTGCAATTGTAGATGCGGGGCTACCATCAAGCACACCAGACACTGGCGCAAGCTCAGTTGCTCTTATGCTGATAAGCCTTCTTGCCAGCGGAGCTTACCTAAGTGTAAGATCCAAACATGGAATTTATTCAACAAACATTTAACATTCTCGCCGACCTTCTGGTTGTGATGATTTTGTTACGTATAGTTTTGTCGTGGTTCATTCGCGACAACTCAAATACATTCATGCGTCTATTACACGACGCAACCGAACCAATTTTAGCCCCAGTCCGCAGAGCACTCCCACGCCTCGGAATGATAGATCTATCCCCTATCATAGTATTTTTACTAATCGAGCTCATACGCGACCTAGTTAATTCACTACTATGATTCAGATTTACGATAGCCTCAAAGGCTCAAAAGTTACTTTTGAAAAAGATAAAAGTGAGAAAGTCACAATGTACGTTTGTGGCCCAACTGTATACGATCACGCTCACCTTGGCCACGGCCGCAGTGCAGTAGCATTCGATATTATTCGCAGATATCTTGAATTTTCAGGATACGAGGTTGATTTCGCATTCAACACCACAGACATAGACGACAAAATGATTAAACGAGCAGCCGAAGAAAAAATAACAGTTGCAGAACTCGCAGAACGAATCATTCCAGAATATAAAAAAGATTACGCAGCACTCGGCATAAAGGATCCAACTCACAACCCACGCGCTACAGACTACGTAGAACAAATGGTCGAGATGATCAAAATACTCGAAGAAAAAGGCCACACTTACAATTTGGTAGATGGCGTTTATTACGACATAACAACATTTGAAGGATACGGAAAACTTTCGCATCAAAACATTTCTGAACTCGAAGCAGGTGCCCGTGTCGAAGAAAGAACAGACAAACGTAATCACCAAGATTTCGTACTTTGGAAATTTAAAAAAGAAGGCGAACCATTTTGGCCAAGCCCATGGGGTGAAGGCCGACCAGGCTGGCATATTGAGTGTAGCGCAATGAGCGGCGCACTTTATGGCCCAACTTTCGACATACATGGTGGCGGACTCGACCTCAAGTTCCCACACCACGAATGCGAAATTGCCCAAAGCGAAGGCGCAAATGGCGAAACATTCGCCCGCTACTGGATGCACAACGGATACATCACAGTCGACAAAGAAAAAATGAGCAAATCTCTCGGCAATTTTTCAACACTCAAAGACATTTTCGAAAAATACCACCCACGCGTAGTCCGATTTTTCCTCCTTGGAACTCACTACCGCTCACCTATCGAATTCAACTCAGAACTTCTCGAACAAGCCCGCAGCACACTTCGCGGCCTAGACGAACTTTACCTGAATAATAAAGACGATTCAGAAACACCAGACCAAGAATTACTCGATGCATTCAGCAAAAAGATGAGCAACGACTTCGACGTTGCCGGCGCACTTGCCAAAGTATTTTTCTGGGCAAAAAACGAGCCAAAAAACGTTCAAGCAACACTGAACAAAATCAATGAAGTACTAAACATCTTCCCTATCGACTTCGTCGTATCACCCGAAGCACAAAAACTTATCGACGAACGCGAAACGGCCCGCTCCGAAAAAAATTGGGAACTCTCAGACAAACTTCGCGATGAACTCGCAAAGCAAGGCGTAGAAGTAGAAGACAGCTCAAACGGAAGCTTCATCAGACCAAAAATCTAAATCAGACTTTAAAAAGGACTTTGTATTTTCCGCAAAGCCGGCGACGAAACCTGAGTATAGCGCTGAGTCGTTTTTATACTCGCATGCCCCAACAAATCCTGCACATAACGCAAATTCGTCCCATTCTCTATCAAATGAGTCGCAAAACTATGCCTTAAAGAATGAAAAGTCGCAGCCTTTTTAATGCCAGATTTCCCCAAGGCCACTTCAAAAATCTTCTGCGCCGTCCTCGATGTCAATTTGCCACCCCTCTCACTCTCAAAAAGATAATCACTCGAATTTTTCGCATAAATATAATCAATCAAATCCATATTCAGTTTTTCTGGCAACAAAGTAAACCGATCTTTCGCCCCCTTGCCATTCACAACTTTCAATAAACCTCTCTCAAAATCAAGATCCCTAACCCGAACAGACAAGATTTCACTCACTCTCAAACCCGCACCATATGCCAAAGCAATAATCAAGCGATGCTTTTTATTTTGAATCACATTCAAAAGCTCCATTATCTCCTCATGCGACAAAACAAGCGGCAATTTCTTACTTCTCTTTGCAAATTTCAAAGTCCAATTGCACCTAAGCTGCCGTACATTTTTATAATAAAATTTAATCGCATTCAAATGCAGATTAATCGTTTGCGATGCTAGACCAGCCTCCTGCTTAGCCAACAAGAATGATTTCACCTTTTCCTCATCAAAATCATAATAATCAGGATCAAACCTCGCAAATTCACGAAAACACCTCAAATAAGCCCTAACAGTCCTCGGACTATAGTTCCTAACCTTAAGCTCCCTCTCCATCTTCTCCAAACATTCCATAATATAAAAGTTAAATTGCAATTCATAATACATCGCATATACTGACAAAGACCTTAATTCATTCTGAATAAATTCAGAATGAAAGGAGTT
>JABHVW010000013.1 GCA_018658105.1 Candidatus Peregrinibacteria bacterium | reverse complement strand
TATGCCTCTATTTTAGGGTTTTTACAGATTATTCCTGCTCTTGGAATTGTTGCTGGAATTTGGAGTTTAGTAGTGCTTTGGAAGTTTATGTCTGAAATTGGTGGTATGAAAGCTATGCCTTTTGTTGGGTTTTTGCTGTTATCGGCTTTAATTGTATTTATTATTCCAAATGTTTTCTCTGTTTTAGGCCTTGGAAGCTTTATGGCTCTGGGTTATTAAATGCTCAATTTAATCTGTAAATGACCTGCCATTGAGGCTTGTTTTGTGGTATAATATTAAGATAGACTAGAATCTATTTTTGAATATGACCGACGAGAAAAACCCAAAACTTAATGAGGCTGATGCCAAAAAAACTGCTGATAAACAGGAGGGAGTTCCTGTTTATCCAGAATTGGAAAAGTCACGCGAAGCTATGTCTGATAAGTTAGATCAGCCTGGTGCTTTGGAGGTAGCAGAAATGCCCGAGAGCGATGAATTGGCTGCACGTAGGGGTAAAATGCGTGATAAGATTCAAGAATCTTCTACCGTAGAAGAGGTGACAGATGATCCTTTTGAGGATGATGCAGGTATTGCTGACATGCTTAAAGATGCCAATTTATCTACAAGGCATTTCAAATTTTGCTGCAGTGGAATTGTTGTGATTGTGATTTTTGCTAGTTTGATTTTTGGTGGATTTAAGCTTGTAGATTGGCTTCAAGATAGGCCAGATAAGATAGATGAGCCGGATATTATTGATGAAAATCCTGATCTTGATATTGAAGATTTAAATGTAGATGTTTCGATTGAATCAGGTTTGTTGGTTGGTTCAGACGAAGCTGAAAAAGATTTTGGTGTTTTGACTGGACGAGATATTGGTGCTGAACTAATTGCAGATGATGGTCTTGCGAAGAAAATTTCAGATTTTAGTAGAATGTATGAAACGACAAAGGTTGATGTGAATGATCTTTTGAATAAATCATATGAACGACGTGCGACTTTGAGTGATTACTATGATGAGTTGACTGAGTTATTGGAGCTTGGAAGGGCGAATCTAGATGATTTGCTTACAGAAAGTGAGCAGTTGGCTGGAAGGATTTCTGCGACTGACGTGAAGAAAAGCACTTTGGAGGCTGAATTTTTTCAGAACATGAATCGCTTGGACTCATATTCTACAACTGTTTCATTGAGAGATTTCATCGAGGAGGGGCAAGAGTCGGTTAGATTGAAAGCGGAAAATAAGGCTAGGTTGAGTTTAATTGAACTTTATGACGAGCTTGTTGTTTTGATGGCGGCAAAACTGCGTGACATAGATTTAAATGAAGAAGCACTGGTTAAAGGGATTAAAATTGTTGATGTTGAAGGGTCTGATATCGATTTAATTATTGATGATATAGAGCTTTAAAAATTGGCAATAATTTGTCTTTTGCCCATTAAGCTTCTATCATTGTTTTTATGGAATATGCAGAACTCAGAGCCGAGATAGAAAGAAAACGACCTGAGCTTGATTTGGCGCTTATTGATGCGAGCTATGAGTTTGCGAGAAAGGCACATGAAGGGCAGAAGAGGTATTCTGGCAAACCTTATATAAGTCATCCTGTTGGGGCGACTCAGATTTTGTTGCGCCTGCAGCCTGATCTGCCAACTATTCAGGCTTGTTTAATGCATGATGTGACTGAAGATACAGAATATACTCTTGAAGATATTGAGAAGAAATTTGGCGAGGAAGTTGCAAAGTTGGTGCAGGGTTGTGAGAAATTGGCTGTGGTGAAAACTCGAGGAGTTGGTCAGCAAGATGAGCGTTGGAAGCGTATGTTTTTGGCTATGGCAAAGGATTTAAGAATTGTATTTATTAAGCTTTCAGATCGACTGCATAATATGCGAACTTTGGAATTTGTGCCTGAAGAGAAGCAGCAGCGAATTGCGAATGAGTCTTTAGTTGTGCATGCGGCGATTGCTTCAAGAATGGGTATTTATAAAATTAAGGGCGAGCTCGAAGATTTATGTTTTAAATATTTGTTTCCTGATGCTTATAAAGAGATATCTGAAAAAGTTGCAAAATATGAAGAGCGAAGTGTGGAATGCATGACTTTTGCGACTTCTCAAATAGAACAGCTTTTGCTTCGCGAGGGTGCGACACATGTGAAAGTGACAGGTAGAATGAAGCATTTGTGGAGCATCTTTCAGAAATTGAATGGTAAGGATGCTGAGGATTTGAGTTCGATTTATGATTTATTTGCTGTGCGTATAGTTTTGCCGGATGTGTTTAAAGGGGAGGATGAACAGGTTTCTCATCTTTATGGGGTTTTGGGTCTTTTGCACAATGAATATATTCCTTTGCAAGATAGGTTTAAGGATTATGTGGCGGTGCCTAAGCCAAATGGTTACAGGAGTTTGCACACTACAATGTTGGGTATTGGAGGTGATTTATATGATGAGCCGACTGAAGTTCAGATTAGAACTGCATCTATGCATAAAGAGGCTGAAATTGGTGTGGCTTCGCATAGTGCATATAAAGATGGGCGAAAGCTGAACCCGAAATTAAATAGAAAGAGGCATTTTGCTTTGCATAATTCTTTGAGCAAGGTTCAGGCATTGTGTGAGAGAGTGCCAGAGATTTCTGGCATGATTAAAGAATGGGTTGAGGATTATCAGCATATGTTGCCTGAAGATAGGGTTTTGGCTGAAGCTGCACTTTTGGAATATGGAATGACTGAGGATGATCTTTTGCACATAAGGCGAGGTAGGAGTCAGGAGCAATTACACTTGAATCCTAATGTAGAACAGCAGCTCGCATGGCTACGAGGATTGGCTGAAGAAAGCGAAGCAAAGGCGGAGCTTGACCTTTATCCGAACAAAATTTTTGTTCTAACTCCGAAGCGTGATGTGATTGAGTTGCCGAGAGATTCAACTCCTTTAGATTTTGCTTATGCGATTCATACTGAAGTTGGTAATAAGGTGGTTCATGCGAAAGTGAATGGGCGAATTGTGCCTCTTGAATGTAAGTTGAAAAATGGAGATATGGTTTCGGTTGGAACAAGGAGTAATGCTAAGCCGAATCGATATTGGTTATCTATTGTGAAAACGAATTCTGCTAAAGCTAAAATTAAGAATTGGTTTAACAAGCAAGATAAAGATTCAAATATTTCGGCAGGGCGTGAGCTTTTGAATAATCAGCTGAGTGCTTTGTCTAAGCCGCTTTTGGATGAGCGCTTAACTTCATTGAAGAATTACTTAGGAAAAAAGAGAGACTTCTCAGAAAGAGAGCAGATATTAGAAAGTGTAGGTATTGGTGGTGTAACTGCCTTTCATGTTTATAGGGGGCTATTCCCTGATGAGATTCTTCGGGAGCAGAAAAGAAAAGTTGTTAAGGCTACTCATTTCACTTCGAAAGTCTTAGTGACTGGTGAGGAGGATTTACCTGTTGTATTAAGTTCATGTTGTAAGCCAAAGCCGCCAGTTGCCATTATTGGTTATGTTACGCGTGGGCGTAGTATTCGAGTTCACAGAAGTAGCTGCTCTGATCTTTCTGGTTTAGAAGGTGAGCGATTTGTGAGTACTCACTGGAAGGAATCTTAGGTTTACACGAAGCTCAGACTTTTCAGAGGGCTGTTGAAGTGAGGTGTGAAGAAGTGTGGCACGATGCTTTTGATGAGAGCGTGGTCTGCTTTTTCAATGTGAACTTTTTCATACTCTTCTTTTGAGGCGTTACGGCAGAATTCGAAGACTTTGCGATATTTGAGTGCAAGGTGAATGTGTTCATCGTTTGCGCAGCTTTGGCAGTGTAGAGTACTGTTTTCTTGATTGAAATGGCCTTCGTCTGTGATGATTTCTTTGTGACAGGTCCCGCAATTCTTGAAGCTCGGTAAAAATCCTAAAAGATGTGCGAGCTGAATTAGTGCACGTTGAATTGTGAAGTTATGAGATTCTTTTTTATTGAGGTCTTCGAATGTTTCTATTAGGAGTTTGTAAACTTCGGGGTGTGGATCTTCTTGGAGTACGCCTTTTTGTATTATTTCAAGAAGTAATTGGCTTTCTAATATTTTTTCTAAGTTGTCTTTTAAATGTACATAACAATTTTTGCTACGCACTTCTTGCAGATAGAAATGTTGTTTACCTTGGTAAAGGCTAGCATCAATTAGGTTCATTACTTCAAGGTGGCTTTTGCGTTTAGATTTGCCGCCGGCGCCTTTTGCAACACACTCAATATGCATTCCTTCATCTGTTAAAATGCTGATTATTAAATCGTTTTCAACAAATATTCTTGTGCGAATTACTATGCCTCTGATGTTTTGTTTTCTACTCATGTTTTAAGTAGTAGTTTATGGCGATGTAGCTGGATGTTATTCCGATGAAGACGCTGACGATCGTTTCGACAAGAATTAATGTGAGTGGATTGAAGCTGTCGGTGAAGCTTGTGAAGCTGCTGAGTTTTGTTCCTTCTAAAAATATCATAAGGAGGATGAGGCTGATGAAAACAGCTATGAAGCTGTAGAAAGCGCCTTCAAATAAGAATGGATAGCGGATCATGCTGGGCCGTGCGCCTACGAGCCGCATTATTTCGATTTCGGTTTTTCTGGTGAAAATGCTCAGGTGGATCGCGTTCATAATCATGAGTAGTGAGCCGAAAATGAATGTTACGGTTACTCCAATTATGAGTTTTTTTGTGAAGTCTGTAACGCTGAGAAGTCTAGCGACGATTTCTTGATTTTCGCTTGAGCTTTCAATATCGAGAAGAAATTGTGCGAATTGTGATTCTTGAAGATAATCAATAACTATGCCGTGTTGATCTGGGCTTTCAGTGATAATTTTTACGTTGGATGGGAGTGGGTTTTCAATTCCAAAGGTTGTGAATGGGTCGGCTTTATCAGGGTAAAGGTTGATGAATTCTTTAAGCGCTTCTTCTTTGCTCGTGAAGCTTGCTTCGGTAACAATTGGGATGCTTATTATATCTTCGATCATTTCGGTGACTTCGAATACAGATGCACTGTCGTTCACGTAAATTAGGAGGTCTACTTTGTTGCCGAGTTCTTGGAGGCTAGATTCCGTAAGAACATTGAGCACCATTATCACATTGAAAATGAATAGGATTAAACCCATCATAACTGTGGTTGCAACGCTAAGCAGGAGGTTGCGTTTCAAGTTTTGCAGCGACATTTTAGTTAGGCGGGTGTATTTTTTGTAGAAAGGTCTTCGCATTGTGTGGCGTTAGCGCGAATTAATGAACTTTTAAATGTGTTTGGTTCGAAGGGGTGGAGACGAACAACTTTTGTGTTCAAACCTTCTTTTATAAATAGTTGTTTTAGGCCGTATGTAAACACGAATTGGTCGTAGCCTAGTGCTAAAATATTTGGTTTATATTTTTTGATTACTTTGTATTTGTCTTCACTGTAGCCGATTACTGCTTTATCTACGTGTTCAGATTTGCTTACGTCACGTAGGCGCTTTCTTTCGCTGTACATTGGCGTTTTGTTCTTAACTTTTCGCACGGTGTCGTCGCGGGCGATTACAACAATTAGTTGATCTCCTAGGGCTTTAGCCTGTTTTAAGTAGTTTTCGTGTCCGGCATGAAAATAGTCGAATGTTCCGAAAGCCATTACGATTTTTTTATCTGAATGGGACATCTGGAATCAAAAAGTTAAAATACAAGGCAATAAGAAATAACACGATTGAGATTCCGCCGCAAATCATAAGGGGGGTTTTGATATTACCGGTGATATTTTCTAATGATAGTGA
This sequence comes from Candidatus Peregrinibacteria bacterium, assembly GCA_018658105.1. Classification (GTDB taxonomy): domain Bacteria; phylum Patescibacteriota; class Gracilibacteria; order UBA1369; family 2-02-FULL-48-14; genus JABHVW01. The sequence goes on along the minus strand of JABHVW010000013.1, from coordinate 10,835 downwards.
TAGTCGGGTGCTGCCGTAAAGTAATCCGCTGAGCAAGAATGGTAGGTCTAAAATATTGAAAAATAGCCATGGCAATCTTGGTGCGATTCCTTGAGCGATTAGTATTGAAAGGCTGATATGTAAAATCCCGAAGACAAGGAAGAAAAAGAATGAAACCTGGGATACGTTTTGGACGATTTTTTGCATGTCCGCATTATACGCCAGGTGTGGCGAAACATAAAGGAGAGAGAATTGCCTGAAAACTTGCCTTACCATTGCTTTTATGTTATTGATGCGTCTGATTTATTTAAATTTATATTATGGGCCTTGAGGCTGGTGGACAAAGTTTGGATGTTGCTGCTCAATTGGCAGCAAGGGAAAGAAAAATGGCCGATGCTGTTCAGTCTACTCTTGATGGTACTCGTGAAGTTGTAGATGGTGGTGTAATATCAAAATTAAGGAGGCTATTGGAGGGGTCAGTAACTAGAAACTCTATTGCGGAGCTTTCTATGAGTATAGTGAATGTGACTGTGGTAGATAAATTTAAGCTTAATCGAGTTGGAAGGGATGCTTTTGATAATGCAAATGGTGGTGGTAATCCGAAAGTTTTGCATGGTCTTGCTGAAGCTTTTCTGGAGCAAAATCCAACTATGAATGATGAAAATATTCAGAGGCTGTACGATATGCTTAGCTCTAAAATAGATGAGCTTGTGGGGCCTGAAGAAGAAGAAGGTATGTCTGCTTCCGATTGGTTTATCACTGGAGTAAGTGCGGGTGGAATTTTGGCAACTGTATCTGCTGTATCTGCTGGAGTTGTAACTTTGCTTGCTTCAACAGTTTATCTGGATTATAGGTCTCCTTCTTTTGTAGCGCCTGAGAGTACTCCTGCTGAGAAAATGAGTGACGTATTGGAAGCTCTGCCTGATGCATTGGCTGATCAGGCTGGAGATGCTGCTAGAGATATTGCATTTAATATAGATTTTAATGACAATCGTGAGGCATTAGTTTTTGCTGGGATATTAAGTGATTTATTGGTGACAGGTAGAGGTATAGGGGCTAGTGAGACTTATTCTTATTTAGGTGGTGAGGAGGCGGTGAGTGTGTATAGAGCTTCTGAATTATCCTCAGATAGGTATTCTAGCTATGAGGCTCATGTGCTAGCGATTTCAACTGAGCATGCTAGAAATGCTTCTAGGATTCTAAATTCGATAATAATTGGAGAGAGTATGTTAGAATGGCAAGAGGGTGCAGATGCATCTAGAACTTATGCTGAAATTGATTCTGATTATTATAGGTTGAACTCAATTTTAGGGACAAATGGTGCTTTTCAGACAGATTTGAATGCACTAGCAGCTGAATATAATCAGCTTTCAGCTGATGTTGCCGATGCCTTGCCAGGATATAAAGATCCTATTCCGCAATTGGAATTGAGTCTAGAAGACTCAATGTAGGTGTGGTGGGCTGTTGAAACTTTCTTAAAGTCCTGATAAAGTCCGCATATGAAACTTAGTGATGAAGAAGTTCGGAAATTGGCTGATTTAGCCCGACTTTATTTGACTGATGAAGAGGTCGAGCGTTTTGGTGGTCAGTTAACAGATATTTTGACTTACGTTGGAGTGCTATCTGAACTCGATACTGAAGGAGTGCCTGAAACTTGTCAGGTTACTGGCCTTTCGAATGTGACTATGAAGGATGAAATTGTAGAGCTCACTGATCCTGATGAGCTTTTGGAGGTTAGTCCTCTTGATAAAAAGGATCATCAAATTAGAATTAAACGATTGATGTAATGGATTTAAATTGGTTAAGCATTGCCGAGGCGAATAAAGGTCTGAAAGAAAAGAAGTTTTCTGCAGAAGAATTGACGCGTTCGTGTTTGGATCAAATTAAGGCAACGGAGAAACTGAACACAGTTATTACTTTAACTGAAGACCATGCATTGAAAGGTGCGCGGGCTGCTGATGCGGCTGGTTTCGATCATGTGCTATCTGGAATCCCATGTGGGATTAAAGATATTTTTAATGTTAAAGGCTTTAAAGCTACGAATGGATCTAGAATGCTTGAGACTTATGTTTCGCCTTATGAATCGACTGCAACTGGGCGGCTTTGGCGTGATGGAGCAGTAATGCTTGGAAAGATGAATATGGATGATTGTGCTTGTGGAACTACAAATGAATCTTCTTATTTTGGTCCTGTGCAAAATCCTTGGAATGCAGAATATGTTCCAGGTGGTTCGTCTGGTGGATCTGCGGCGGCGGTTGCTGCTGGGCAGATGCCTTTTGCATTGGGTACTGATACAGGTGGTTCGATTCGCTTGCCGTCTTCTCTTTGTGGAGTTGTTGGTCTTAAGGTGACTTATGGGCGAGTGAGCCGATATGGAGTGATTGCGATGGCTTCGAGTTGGGATACGATTGGTCCGATAACTAGAACTGTTGAAGATGCGGCTATAGTTTTACAGAGTATGGCTGGTCATGATCGATTTGATGCGACTACTCCAGATATTGTGGTGCCTGATTATTCTGCGAATTTAGGAAAGGATCTGGCAGGTTTGAAGATTGGAATTCCTAAGGAATATTTTGGTGAGGGTGTTGATGAAGAAATTCGAGATATTGTGATGGAGGCTGTGAAGGAATATGAAAAGATGGGTGCTGTAATTAAAGAAGTCTCTCTGCCTATGACGAAATATGGTGTGGCGGTTTATTATGTGACGATGCCTGCGGAGTTTTCTACGAATATGTCTCGTTATGATGGAGTGCGCTTTGGCCACAAACCTGAGGCTGAGACAGATAACTTGCTTGATTACTACAAGCATAGTCGTGGGGAAGGTTTTGGGGATGAGATTAAACGTAGAATTATGATTGGTACTTTCTCGCTTTCTGCTGGCTATGCAGATGCATATTATAAGCAGGCTCAGCGTGCTCGTACTTTGATTTGTCGTGATTTTGATGAAGCTTATAAAGAAGTTGATGTACTTTTGGCACCTGTTGCTGCGACGCAAACTTTTAAGTTAGGTGAAAAGACGAATGATCCTCTTGCATTGTATTTGGCTGATGCATTGACCATTCCGGCATGTGCTGCTGGTTTGCCTTCGGTTTCTTTGCCTTGTGGATTTGCGAAAAATGGAATGCCAGTTGGAATGCAGATTATGGGGCCTCAGTTTAGAGAAGATTTGATTTTGCAGGTTGCTGGTGCTTATGAGCAGGTAACTGATTGGCATAAACAAAGGCCGAGTATTTAGTTTTGTACGCCGCCGGCAAATGACCAGGCCATCATGAAAATGGCTCTTTGAGTGTTAGCGATTTCTTTGCTTTCAATAATCATTCCTAGCACTTCATTTTCACCGAATGAAATAATTGAAACTTTGTCATCGTAGATGTTGATCTCATTTGAAAATGTAAATGGGCCAGCTTTGATAAGCCGGATTTCACGGTAACTAGTTTTATTTTCTTGTACAAGAGATTCGCCAGTTGGATCTGATGGTGCGATTCCGCGTAGATAGATTTTTTTCTTAACTCTTTCTTTAACATATTCTTCGTCATAAGCTGGCCAAAAATCACGGATGAGTTTGGAGTTTGCATAATTTAGAATTTCAGTTTTTGCAGTGAGTGTGTCTTCGTAAACTTTTTTTATGGCTTCTGCACCTTCGAAATATAGAATTCGTGGGTGTTTAGTTTTGCCATGAATTCGATGGAGTTCTGGTAGTGCGCCTTTTAAGTTCTGACATTTTTTTTCAATGTCTGTGAATATTAGATCTGGGTCTGTTGCTGCGAAATGCTTAATGCGATTTTTTATATATGCGCTAATAAAACCACGCTTCATTAATTTTTCTAGAATGTCGTAAGTAGAAACACGATTTAATTTTGCACGTTGGGCAATATCTGAGGCGGTGCTTTCGCCAATTTCTAAGGCAGCTAAGTAAACGCTTGTTTCTTTTTCTGTGAGCCCAATTCCGATCAGGATATTTTTTAAGTCAGATGTCAATTTGCTTTTTGTTGTAGAAAGTTTCGACATGTGTGTCTGTTGGTATGCTAATGCTGATTGTTTTTCAGGTCAAGCTATGTGTTGGAATTTTGAGACAGCAAAAACTGCCATAAAATTAGACCTTGTAAGTCTGATGCAAAGTTCTTTAAATGGATTAGTATTCTTTAAAACCCTCCACATGATTCCATATTCTACACAGACTGATACTCGTACAGAACGAGATGTTGTTCGTGCTGTTAAACGTGAACATTCCTTTGCAAAATTTCCGCGTGCTAATGTTAATAAAGAAATGATTTTACAGATGGCAAAAGATAATGCTGTTCAATTTGTGGATATGCAATTTTCAGATATTTTTGGTGTGCTGAAGGCTGTGACAATTCCTGTTCACAAGCTTGAAGATGCACTTACTCATAATGTTTGGTTTGATGGTTCGTCTATTGATGGATTCACGAGAATTATGGAGGCTGATATGTATTTAAAACCTGATATGAATACTTTTACAGTTTTGCCTTGGACGAAAAATGGTGAAGATGTAACGGCGAGATTGATTTGTGATGTATACATGCCTGATGGAACTCCTTTCGAAGGTGACCCTCGCTTTGTTTTGAAAAGGCAACTAGAACGTGCTGAAAAGCTAGGATTTACTTTTAATACGGGTCCAGAGTTTGAATTCTTTTTGTTCACTACGAATGAAGCTGGTGAAGCTGAAGCGGTACATGATAATGCTGGATACTTTGATCAAACTACAGATTTGGCTCTGCAAATTCGCAGACATATGGCATTTAGTCTTGATGAAATGGGAATTGAAGTTGAGGCTCTTCATCACGAGGTGGCTGAAGGTCAGCATGAGATTAATTTTAAATATGGAGATGCACTTGCTACTGCGGATAACGCGACTTCGTTTAAGCTCACTTTGAAGGCAGTTGCACAAAGAATGGGTCTACATGCAACTTTTATGCCTAAACCTTTCTTCGGGAAAAATGGTAGCGGAATGCATGTTCACCAGTCTTTTTCTAAGATTGAAAATGGAAGTAATGCTTTTTATGATAAAGAAGGGACATATGGGCTTTCTAAGTTGGCGCAGAGTTTTATTGCTGGGCAGCTTAAGCATATTAAAGCGATGAATGCGATTATTAATCCGGTTGTAAATTCTTATAAACGTTTGGTTGTTGGTTATGAAGCCCCAGTAAATGTTGCTTGGGGTCAACAAAACCGTTCTGCACTAATTAGGGTGCCTAGAATTAATCCAGAGCTTGCGGAACGTGCTTCTAGAATTGAGCTTAGATGTCCAGATCCATCTGCTAATCCGTATTTGGCTTTTGCAGTTATGCTTGCGGCTGGTTTAGATGGAATTGAGAATGGTCTTGAGGCACCAGCTCCACTTGAAGTGGACATTTGGGCATTGAATGCTGAAGAAATGGCTGAAAAGGGGATTACAACTGTTGCAGCAAATCTGCATGAAGCAATCGAGGCTCTAAAAAATGATGATGTGATTAGAGGTGCTTTGGGTGAACATTTGTTTGAACACTTTTACACTGCAAAAATGACGGAATGGGATGAATATAGAATGCATGTAAGTGAGTGGGAACTTAAAAAGTATATGGATAAATAAAGCCCCCTCCACGCTTTTTTTAAAGAGCTCTCCACTTTGGAGGGTTCTTTGCTTGACTGCCCAGTGAATTATGGTATATTTTCACCTTAATTAATTTTTTATATGGTTGCTTCTGTAGAATCTTTAGATTATGAGGCCATTGTGTTTGATCTTCGTTATGATGTGAATATTGCAGTTGAATCTGACGATGAAGATGAGAGGGCTCTAAATGAGGATATTGTTGAGTTAAATTCGCTTTTAAGTAGAGTTGTGTCTGAAACCTGTGGTCAGCGTAATTCAGAAATTGAAATTTTATTAAAATTATTTTGGGATTTATTCCAAAGAGCTAGATTTGATGAAGCATGGAATGTGCTTGATGCGATTGATCCAATTGATTTGCTGAATGATGGTCAAATGATTAATTGGCTTATTTATAACATTCAATTTTTGATTTTGGATGCTTTTTGGGATGAAGCTTTCGATTTGGTTCTTAAAGTAATGGCTTTAATTGTAGATCCTTCTAGGCGTAATCATTTGTTGAGAATTTTTTATTTTACTTCATGTAAGAAAGGATCTGGTGATGAAAGATATCGAGACTTGGCTCGACGTTATAATATAGATTCTGATAGATGGAAACGTGATTCTAAAAAATCTGCTAGCTTGAAAAATTATGCTATAAGATTAAGGAGAAATGGAGACACACGTCATGCTAACCTATGTTCTACATTGATTAATGCCTATCAATTGGAAGTGGAAAGGGTTTGTGATTGTGAAGACCGAGTACAAGTTATTACTAGAAGGCGCTAGTTATTTGCTTTTGATGAAAATGCGTTCGAGTGCGAGCATATATTGATCTTCTTCGCGTTTTTGTAGTTTGATTTGCCCTGTTTTAAGCCGTCGATCAAGAACTAATAATTTGTTCAAGGCTGCTTTGAGTTCTTTGTAAGTGAAGTTTTTACATTGATTAAGTGTGTTTTTTACTACGAAAGGATGTACCTGCATTTTGCTGGCAATGGCTGGAGCTGGCATGTTGGATTCAGATAAGGCTTTCATTTCAAGCATGAGCCTGAATTGGCGGGCGATCATTGCAAAAATATATGCTGCTTCGTTGCCTTGTTCTTGTAGCTCGCGAATGGTTCTTAGTGCTGCGCGGTGATCTTTTTTTGCAAGTTGGTCAGTGAGGTTGAAAATGCTGCGTTCTATGCCACCGCTTGTGAGTTGATCTATGTCTTCGGCTGTAATTGCTCGTACGCCGCAGTAGAGTGAGAGCTTTTGAATTTCGTTGTCGAGTTGCCATAATTTACTCCCAACTTTGTTTGCAAGGTAAGAAGCGGCGCGCGAATCAATAATGCCACCATGTTTTTGTGCGCGATGTTTTAGCCAGGTTTCGAGCCCGACACCTTTTGGCATATTGAATATGCGGTTTGTTGCCTGTTTGGTTAGGGCTTTATAGAGTGCGCTTCTTTTATCTGGTTGTGAAGATTCGGTAATGAGCCAAACTGTGCTTTCTGGGACTTTATCTAGTAGGGGAATTAACTCTTTGAGTTTTTCTGCTTTGTGGCTGCCAAGGAAATTTTTAAGAATGACTAGGCGTTTTTCGCCAAGAAATGGTGCCGCTGATATTGAACATTTTATTTGTTCAATCTTTGCTTCGCTTCCGTCTAATTCTTCGAGATTCATGTCACCATCGTGCTTTTGTGTGAATCCGAATTTCCATCGTTTAACTTCTTCAGCTAGTGAAAAAGCGTCTTCGCCGTACATGAATATTAGGTTCTGCATGCGGCTATACTATCACGTTTTCTGTAAAACGTAGCCACTAAAGTCGTCTCTAGTTAATTCTGGGCCAAGCTCTGTAAGAATTCTAATTAAATCTGGGTTTTGTTCGTTTTCTATTGCATGACTATATCCATATAGACCTGCTCCGTCACTAGTAACTACTAAAATGTCTCCTTGTGCCATGCGAAGACTTACGCTTGGATGAGGGGGTATAGAGTATGCCATACTAACTTTAGCATTTGGTGGGAATGGAGGTGTGAATTTTCTTACCACACTATTTGTAATACGTGCATCTCCTCCGGTTGGGCAAAGTAGTCTTGAGCGATCAGCATTTTTATTGCACTGTGCTTGTAAAAATCCTGCAAGTCGATGGTTAGTATCATGATTGCGTCTCCATTCAAATAAACTTCCGTTTTCTGGGTATAATCTGGTGTGAGCTGGTGAATGCCATCCGTTTCGTTGATTTTCAACATTGACAGCAGTTTGACGTGCAATTTCTATGTCGCCGATGGTGTTTATGTGCACTAATCCATTTTCATGAGCAAGTGCTAAGGCTGCAACTGTACTTCCATGATGAATTTCTGTTGATCTCCACACTCCACGATAAAGTTCTATTTGAGTTAATCTGTGTAAAGCCTGCAATTTATTTGCACTTATCCGACTAGCACCTGTTGCAAAATGCTTTAGTGTTTCCTCTACGTGTAATTCTGCAACTAGGTCAGAGTCTCTATGTGAGCCAACTCCGTCGTTTACGACAAATAGTGTTTGTCTTCTTGCTGCATCAGTTTGATGTCCAATTGCATCTTGAGTTGCTTGACCTTTCTTTCTGTGACGGGTTCCAACTTTGCAGAAAGCTTGTACTTCAAAACCTGGGACTTCAAATTCTGTTAATTCTAATTCTGGGTAATTTCGGCCACCGTGTATTCCTAGAGTCATTTCTTTTATTACAAGAAACTAGTTTACGGCATTTTCTGTGCTTATGTCAACGTAGTCAGCAAGTCCAGGAGGGGTGTTGATCAGGATGCGGCTATCGTAACGAATTACGAGTCCACCACCTTCGTCACCAGCTGGTCCAACGTATTTTGCTTCGTTTAGCAGTGGTTGTACGTGCCCATAAACTGAACCCACGATTTCTAGTGGTTCATTTACCGCACTACGCGTATCGCCGGTAATTGATTGGTCTGAGTAGTAAACACCGACTAATCTTCGTGCTGTGTTATCGATGTGAATGTCTCCATCAAGCACTACAAAGGCGATTGAAGGTACATTTGTTGGGTCAACAGTCTCACTGTATTGAATGTTCCCGTGAATTACGAGGTTTGCATTCTCTACAATTAGAGTCCATGCGCCGCTATCGATTGTTAAGTTGTATAGGTCGAGAGTGTCTGAGTTTGCTCCGTCGAAATATAGGATTCCGCTATCTGGATTATTTAGATTAGATAGAGTGTTTTTCATTGTATTCCAGTCAGAGAAACTATTTTGAGTGCCTTGGTTTGTTAAGGCATTTCTGGTTGCTTGATCAACTCGACTTTCGGTTGTTTGTTCGACTATGGATTTTTTCCATAGGTCATTTACCGAAGTTACAATTTCACAAATATATGAACTTAGATTCCCAATTAGGTTTCCTGAGAATTCATCATCATCACAGAGCGAAATTGTTGTGCCAGAGTAGGCACTTTCATAATCTGGAATGAGTATTTCATCTTCAATTGTGCTTACATCTTCGCCTTCGTCGAGAATTACGAGGGCATCTACATTTCTGTAATCTGCACTAACTCGGCCATCTTCATCTTTGTAAATACAAGATATATCGGATCCACCTTCTAATTTTGTTTCAAGGAATACATCACCTGCATTTCTTGTTACCAAGTATGCGCAAAGCACAACTAGGCGAGCTTCTGCTCGGAGTGGGTCAACGCTACCGTGGTAGTGAAGTTCAGCTCCGTTTTCAAACTGTTCAGTTAGACATTCATCTGCTGTGTTTCCACAATCGAGGCCAGAGAAAACAATTCCAACGTAACGAATACGAATGCTTGCGCCGTCTTCAATTTGGTCTGGATTTACAATCCTAACTTGGCCGGTTCTTTCTGGAGACTCGTCTTGGTCGTAACAAATTTGACCGCTGTCGACTTCGTCACAAGGGTAGATTGGCTCAGAAAGTTTGCCGTTATTATGTTTAATATAAGGTGCGAATGTTTCAAAATCATCTGGAGTAGAATTTGCTCGTACATGATCAGCCATTCTTGATGAATCGATTTCGTGTTTTTCACCGAAACCAAAGGCTGTAATAGTGCTGTAGTCGAACTTACTGCTTGAGGTTAGCTCATTGTAAGTCGTTGCGAGTCGAACGCTACCGCCACTTCCACCACCACTACCAAGTTGACCTTGTAGGTCGTCACCCCACATATCATCTATAAATATAATGTCGTTTTCAGTGCCTGAAGGTTCATATTCAAGAGTGTAGAAAACACGATCATCGTCATGCGAGAAGAAGATTCCATCATCTGAATATGCATCTTTTTCACTTGAGAAGTTAAAGGTGTATATGTATTTGCTGAATATTCCTGGTTCAGGAACTTCAACATCTACAGGCAAGTCGTCTGAACAAGAATCTTGTTCACCAGCGATGTATGCCTCTATCTCTGCATCTTCACAAAGGTTTGTAAGGGTTAAGTCTATAGTTCTGCTACCGCTAATATTTATTTCTAAGTCGCTGTCGTATGAAGCGTTGTTATATTCGATTGTTCCATCACATCCTTCATATTCAACAATTAGAGTTTGGTCTTCCATCTCACTAGCAATTTGAATTTCTACGTCAGCGTCGTCACCATCAATTACATCAAGTTCGTCTGGGTCGAAGTTTAGGTCGATACAAACTGGTGCAGGTGGGGGTGGAGGTGGAATGTCTCCTTCGATGATCAAACTATCGCTACATCTTGCGTCTTCATTGTGAATGTATGCTGTGATTTCATCATCAGCTGCACCACGTACACAAGCAATATGACTTGAATCGAGAGCACCATTTACTGGGACTTCGAGTCTGCCATCTGCAAATTCTGAGCTAGTTCTATCACCGTAGAAAAGTTCACATTCACCTTCTGCTTCGATAATCAAAGTTCCATTCCAACCTGCGTCTGAACTTGCAATATCTATATCTAATTCAAGTACAGGAACCGTAGTTTCGCCTTCAGGTAAAGTGTAAGTATTTGGATTAATATTCAAGCCTGTACAGATTAATTCATCTGGACTGATTGCTTGAGTAGGGAATTCAAAATTATCGCTACAAGCGGCTTCTTCACCGATTACAGAAAGGTCGAGAATATTGCCTTCAGCAAAGTCTTCGTAACAAACTGAACCTGTGTATTGAAGTGTGCCAGTATTTATTAAATGTCTAACAGTATTTCCGATTACTTCAGTGCCGGTTTGGTCGAGGGCAAGTGTAAGCACACCTGAACGGCGACCTAGGCTGTCGTCTTCGAAACCAGAAGCTTCAAGGCGACCTGAGAATACT
>JABHVW010000004.1 GCA_018658105.1 Candidatus Peregrinibacteria bacterium | reverse complement strand
GGCTCCGAATGATGGGTCAATGCTCGCTTAAGATTGACCTGGACTAGTGTTTTCGCATATACTCCAGCGTGTTTTCAGTGTGATTCTACATTGAAGCAACCCCTGTCGGGGTTTGGCGCAGTTGGCTAGCGCGCTCGCTTTGGGAGCGAGAGGTCACAGGTTCGAGCCCTGTAACCCCGACCATTCGTTCTTCTCAATATTGCTATCTTGACTAAAGGTAGCTTTTATTATATTGTGAGAGCCTTATTTGATGAGATAATCAAGTGACTAAATCTATAGAAGATATTTCTACACTTCGAGTTGATAATCGTAGACCTCTAGATGAAGCAGATCTTTTGAGGACTAAATTGTGTGAACGTGCCGACCTAGAAAACCAAATAGGAAGGTATGAGCAACGTGTGAGAGCGGTACTTTTAGACGGGCAAATTGCAAATCATTTAACTAATATGTCAGTTGACACTGGTGCACATGAGGAAATTCCACATCTTGTAACTAGCCTATCAGCTGCCTCTGATGATGAGCGTCGTGCTCCCACTGATGCCGAATTAAGAGAAGTTTTTGAAGGGATTAAGGCGGATTATCGTGGAGGTATTGTACAGATAGCAGATGATAAAACATCCTCCACCTATAAACGTGAGTTGGCCGATGACCCGAGAGCCGGAATGGATTGGCCATCTGTTCGCTCGAGATTGTTTGACAATGGTCTTCGACTTTTAAGACAAGCAAGTAAATTACCTGGAGGTGGATCTTTAGTTGGAGTTTTTCCCGATGGTGCGCTTGGGATTGTACAAAGAGCTTCAAGGGTTATTGGTGCAAGATGGACGAATCTGTGGTTTTCAGACTTTTTTGATTGGGGTGAGAGTTCTCGTGGATCATGTGGAGGTGACCCAAACTATAATGATATGCCTTACCTGGATCGGGTTATGGGTGGGGAAGACTGGTGCGTTCTTGATGAACTTGATCCTGATAGGATCGATAGAGGCACTTTGATGCTTCGTCCACATGCTGAACTGCTTAGGCTTGAGACAGGGAGATGGGCAAATCCACTTGAATTGGCTAGTGCAATATTTGGACGAGGCTTATATTTACCTGTCCACGTGGGAACACGTGAAAAAACAGGCGCAGTTGCAGCTGTTGAAGCAGTTACTGGAAGCCCCTATGTTGAACCACATGGCCATACTGTGAGTGCGATTACTTCTAGAGATGGAACTGCTAATTGGTTTTCTGCGATTAGACATCTCTCAGCAGAACGTAAACCACCCAAATGCCACTGGGTCGAATATGATTCAGGCCTTGGGATAAAGGAGAGATGGGAGCCAAATATTTATAATGCTCACCTTCAGACTACATTCCCAGTTGAATTGGACAGAAATAGGAGAGATCCTGCTTTTGGTGCAGTCCTTTGGGCAAGGGGCTAGTACCCTCAAGCGCTTGGAGTTCTGAATAAAACCGATTCCCCCTCATGCCCCTTTTCAGGTTAGCTTTCATGGTGATGTAAAAGTACGCGCTGCGTACTATTTCTTCCGACTCCTTTTCTCCCTATGGTCGTTACTCATCGCAAGCTCTAGCAACCTTTCCGTGCTTGGCTACCATCGTCTTTACATTGTGCGCACGTTTTGGTATAATTGCTTTGTATCATTATTTTTCACTATGACTACTATCAATATTCGCACTGATGAGAAACTTAAAAAGAAGGCTCAGAAAACACTAAAGGAAATGGGGCTGGATATGAGTGGGGCTATTAAGCTTTTTTTGCAGCAGGTTGTGATCACCAAAACTATTCCTTTCCCAATAAAAACTGCTAATGGATTCACATATGAGGAAGGGGCTAAGTTGCTTGCTGAGAAAAAAAAGCTTGTTGCGGATATTAAAAGTGGCAAGGCTAAGCTATATTCCTCTGCTGAAGAATTAACAAGTGACCTTCTAAAATAGCTATGTATGAAATTAGCACTTCTAGTCGTTTTAAGAAGGATTTTAAGCGTTTGGCACGTTCCGGGCGTTTTGATATAGAGCATTTTCATAAAATTGTTAATCACCTTGCCGCTAATAAGAAGTTGTCGGCGAAATACAGAGATCATCAACTTAAAGGTGACCATAAGAAGTTTCGTGAATGTCATTTAGAGCCAGATTTGCTCCTTATTTACTCAAAAGATGAAGAAGTCTTGACCTTACTATTATTCAGAATGGGTAGTCACAGTGAGTTGTTTGGGAAGTAATTCGGAATTAAACCTATTCCCACGCATGCCTCTTTTCATAGAGTTAGCCTGTTAAGCAAGCGACATTGGGTTTGCAGGACCAGATGCAATTTCTCCAGCCTGACTCCCAATGAAATCTACAGAAAAACTGGTATTGTCCCCGCCATAGAAAGTGCTTTCTGGAACAGGAGTCAGGACTTGATCCTCTTCTGAAGTCCTATGCCACACGCAATATTGAAACTGCTTAGGGTCACCAAATAATTGAGCTGCAACATAGATATCTCCTTTAGCATTAGGCCAAGGGCCGATGAGATAAGGCACTCCAAATTCAGGGATTGCCGTTTTCGCTGCCTCAACAGTTAAATGTGTGTATCCGTCTTGGGGCTTCTCTACCGCTTGATCTTGCTGTTTTGGACCGCTACTCAATGCTGACATATTTTGACTTGTTATATTATAGACTATTTTATAACATGCTAATTGACATTAGTCAATGATTGCCCTGAGGGTGACTTTTCTGTGGCTATTTGACAGAATTGCCGAATTGATGTTAAATGCACTCTATTTATGAATTTTAGTATTATGTCTTTGGAAGATTACCGCCTGGCTGTTGATGATTTTCTTGAAGCTCGTGGAGCCCGTACAAGTGTAAGCGCTGGGATCCAGTTGTAGTGGTGACATCTGTGAGGAGCCCCTTGAGCAGCACTAATGTCAGTTTTACTAACAGAAAACTATCAATACAAACAGAATATTTAATAGACCACTGCTTCAATCGAGTTTACCGGGTTAACCCGATTGGTTGATTGGACTACTTCTTTCGCCTTTTAATTTCTTCGTAGGTTTCGTAGTAGGATTGGCCGAGTTCGCCGATGAAGCCGCCGATCTTTTTGAAGAATTTTAGACCTTCGGTGTCGGCCTTTTTTTCTTTTGATGCTTTCTTCATTAACTTGAAAAAGTAGTCGAAGATAATATCGAACATTCCTTGAATGATTGCGAAAACTGCTCCTATGGTTTGGGCGAAACCGCGCTGGCTGTTCTTGTTCATAGCTATACTTTACAAGAATGTGGTGGAGAAGCTAGGCTTTTTGGATAGTCACTAGTCTGGTAGAATCTGCCTGATGCGCCATCTACCTAAAATACTGCTTTTTCTTTTGATTCTTGCGGGTCTTGCTTTCTTCTTTAGCGAGGCGAATTTGTTTAAAGGTGGCTTGAGTGAGCTGGGTGGCGGTGACGATGATGACGGTGGTGTGATTGGTATTATGATGGACGGCGACGATGAAGGTATTCCTTTGGAGGCTGCGCCTGCTGAAATGGGAAGAATGGTTGATCTGGCTATGGATATGATTGCTGATAGTAAGGGTGCTTTTGAGCTTTCATATGATGAGCTGATTGAGCTTGTGGAGGGCAGAGAAGATATTTCATTTGATGTGGAGAAATTTGTTGATGACTATGTTGCCGTTCAGGCTGGAGTCGATTTTGTTGGCGAAGCTGCTATTCGAGCTGAAGATTGGGTTGAAGAGAAAGAGAGTTTAAGCGAAACACTTGAAGCAGAAATCGCTGAACAGGCTGAGTTTGTGGGGAGATTGGAAGGTGAAGAAAAAGCTGAAGAGAAGGAGAAATTGACTGTGATGGAAGCTGAGCAGGCTGAATTGAATTTATCGATAGAGTTGCAAAGTAGTTCTGTTGATCTAATCATTAGCAAAAAAGAAGAGGCCGACCTGCTCGATGCTGAGTTGCAGCTTATTCTTGAGCATGCTTCTACATATTTTGAGAAACCGCTTTTGTCTACATTTGAGCTGAATGGGGAAAGGATTGAGTACAAGCCGATTGAAGAGGAGAAGAAATGGGAGGCTTGGGCTACATTCCCAAAAGAGGATGGAGGTGAGATTTCATTTACCCCTGTTACTGCAAAGGAAAGTGATGATTCGATTGATTTTAAAGTCGAAGTGAGTGGAGAGCGGCATGTTGTTTTCATGCCAACTGCTTTTGAAGAAGAGGCAGGTTTCAACTTGGATGCTGAGATAATTTCGGCAGAGCGCACATTGAATCTTTTTGAGGCTTCTTTTGAACAAGATGATGATAATGACAGTGACAGCAAGTTTACTTTTGTCGTGAGTGAGGAAGAGGTAAAAGAAAGAGATTTTGTTGCGGTGACTTTGCCGCTGAATGAGAATGTTGAAATTGTTCTTGAAAGTGGGGAGAAGATTGACTTTATACCTGCTACTTGGATAAAAGAAACTGCAGATCCTGGTTATAATTTTGAAGTGTATGACAAGGTTGAAGTGAGTGAGAAGTCGATCTCTGTTTTACAATTTGATTTTAGCGATGAAGAGGAAGAAAAGGAGTCTAAGTGGGAGTTTGAATTGGAAAATGGGGGAGAAGTGAGTTTGACCCCTGTGGAGCTTTTAGACAAAGGTGATGATTTCTCTGTGAAAATTGAAGGAACGACTGCTTTGCAATTTGTTCCGAAAGATCTGATTGATAATGAAGAGGGTGTGATTGTTTTTGGGGATCATAAAATTCCTTTTGATAGTGAGATTGAGCTTGAGTTTAGCCTGCAAGAAAATTTCATTCTGGAGAAAGATGGGAGGGAAATTGAGTTTGTGCCGGTTGTTTTAGAGAAGCAAGAAGTGCAAATAAAGGTTGAACTTCCAGACAAAAGGATTGTTGCTTTTATACCTGTTGAAGAGGAAGAAAAAGAGGAGCGCGATAAATATTTTAGCGTTGAACCCTTAGATTTAACTCCGCGTGAAAAAATTAATTATGAAGATTATCATGTAGAAATTTATTTGCCACCGGAAGAAAAGGCGCCTCGAGAGGAGACATATTTTTTCAACGTAGAGAAGAAAGATTTTAGTGAAGAATATTTGATCCCGGTAAAATATGAGGAGGAAGAGAAGAAATTTGACTTGGTGTTAGAAAATGGAAAGGAGGTGGTTTTTATTCCGCAGACTTTTCTTGAAGAGAAAGAGGAGGAATTCAGCGTAACAATTACAGAAAAACAGGAGACAGAAATTCAGATTATTGATTTTGGAGATGATGACCCTCCAGAATATAATTTTCCTAAACAGGATGGGGGTGAGGTGAGTTTGATTCCTAATAAGATTGATTACTTTGAGGAATTTGATATTCAGCTTGAGCCGGGTGAAACTGTGATATTTTTCCCAAATGATTTGCTGGAAGACGATGATGTGGAAATTCAGATCGTGGGCAAAGATGAAATTCCATTTCAAAGAATCGACTTTGGTGAGAAGGAAGAGCCTAGTTATGATTTTCCAAAAAAATATGGGGGAGAGGTGACTTTTGTGCCCGTTATTGTGGAAGAAAAGGAATTTGATTTTGATCTAGAAAAAGGTGAGAAAGCAATTTTCTTTCCTAAGGAATTAATTGATGAAGATGAGCCGGAGATGAAGCTTGTAATTGAAAGGGAGAATAAGGTACCGGTCTCGCTGATTGATTTTGGCGAAGAGGAAGAAAAGGGTGAATATGATTTTCCGAAAAAAGATGGGGGTGAAGTTACTTTTGTGCCCGTTATTGTGGAAAAAGAAGACGATTATGGCTTGAAGATTCCATTGGATGATGGCGGTTATATAACTTTTATTCCAAAAGATTATGAGGATGATGAAGACTTTCCGTGGGTAGTAAAAATTCCTGAGGGTGAGGTTGTTGAGCCTCGAACGCCAGTTTTATTGAGCGTTGCTGATGAGCCTGAAGTGCATTTGTTTTGCGAGAGTCTGGCTCTGACATATGAGGAGTTAGCAAGTGACGAGACTGAGCTGGAAGTTGATATTGAGATTATTGCGGATGGCGAGGTAGAAGAGTTGAGCATTTTGCCGCAGTGGTTTTCTTCTGCTTTTGAAAAAGTTTGGGTTTTCTTGGCAAGTGATGAGGAAGAATTGTGGAATGGTGTATTGCGTTTTGAAACGAGTGGGTCGGGTTATTTTTCTGAGAATGATATTTCTCTTTCTGGCGCATTAAATAATTTAAGCATTAGTTATTACGATGCGGCGGAAAGTGATGTTCTTGATATTTTTATTGTTGGCGAAGATGCTGAATGTGGCGAATCAATTGTGGTCAGCAAAGCTGCTCCTGTAGAAGTAGGGGATGAGGGTGAGGAGGATGATGAGATTTTGCCGCTTATTGATGAAGGCGATGAAGAGGACGAAGGCGAGGGAGATGGTGAAGGTGATGATGAGGGCGAGGAAGAAGAGGACGAAGAGCTTGGTGATAGCGATGAAGAGGGAGATGGTGGTGAGATTGGTGACGGTGGTGAGGAAGATGAGCTTGTAGAGGATGGAGATGGTGATGAGGACGAAGAGCTAACTGATTTGGATGTCTGCGATGAGCATAGTTTTACTGATGTGTCTGGACATTTTTCTGAGGCATATATTACGCTTCTCTACTGTCGAAATGTTGTGAATGGCAGAACGCCGGTGAAATTTGTGCCAAACGATAATGTGCAAATTGCTGAAGTGATTAAAATGTTAGTTTTAAGCGCTGGCTTTACGACTGCTGATGCGGTTGGACACGGTGAAAGCTTCCCAGATGTTCATCCAACTGATTGGTATTACCCATATGTTGTGATTGCAGAGAATGAAGGAATGCTTGATTTACCTGCGTTTAGTAGGTTGAATCCGGAATCTGATGCAGATAGGAGGCAGGTAGTTGTTTGGGCTGCTAGGTTGGCCGAGAAGGAATATCATGATTGGACTGCGGATGACATTCCTTGGTCTGATTTACGTGCGAATGACCCTGGTGCATATGCGTTTTTGCTGGCTTATAATGATCTTGTTTATGTTGAAGGAATTGGCTGGGTGAGAGTTGTTGAAGGCTATCAAGATGGAACTGTTAGACCTGATAATTTTATTACCAGAGGTGAGGTTACTACGATGATTAATCGAATAACTGAAGCTTGGTTCGATGGGGTTTGGTAATAATTTGCATGTATAAATCCTGCCATTGACAGCTTGGCGTTCTTATGTTAAAATCATGCCTATGCCATATAATGGACCACAAATAGAATCGAGATATTCTTTATCTACACCCATAAGAGCTGAAGCTCCTGCTAAACTTGGGGTGCTTGGCCGTGTAAGGAATTGGGTTCGTAATTCTGCCATTGCTGCTGCTGGAATTGGCACTGCTGCCTGGATTCTTTCTGTAGGTATGAATCTTACACTTACTCCTGAAAATATGTTTGGGAATGGTAAAGATTTGCCAGCGCCATACGAGTTAAAAAGTACTGATAGGCAAAAATGGAAGAGCAAAATTGTGAGTCATTTAAGGAAATCTGGTGACTTTGGAGCGATTGCTAAGCAAGAAGGTGTGAGTGTTGATGCTCGTGCAAATGAATGGGCGGATACCATTATTGATTCTATGGAAGCGGCTGGAATTCCGATGACGGAGGAGAAATTGAAATATGCACTTATTCTTTTACATCGTGAGAGTCGTCTGCGTGAGAATCCGCCGATTAATATGACGGGGGCTTATGGGAGAATTCAGGTTGAGATTGATAAACGTTTGGATAAAATAGCTCCTGAAAAAGGTGATCTACGTGACTTTTTACAGAAAAATGTTGATTTCTTTGAAGATAAATATGGAGAGCGAATTAAAAATGCAAAGACAGAAAAAGAGCTGGATGAAGTTATGGCCGAGCTTCGTTTTGGAGTTGAAGAACTGTTAACAGTAACGGCCACTTTGATCCCTGAAGAACATATGCAAAAGCTATGGCGTGAATTTCAGAACAGGGCAAAGGTGAAAACTTTTGGTGCATTGCAAGTTGGTACTCGTGCTGTTCAGCATTATTATGAGGCGAGAGGAGAATGGTGGGTGACTGAGGCTGAAGCCAGGGAGCGTGCTTTGACTTTACGGCCTAATTTAGAGGTTGGGTTTACTCTTTTCAATCAAGCTTTGGAGGCATATAGGGGAGATCCAAATCAGGTTGAGTGTGCATTTGCTGACTACAATGCGGGGCTATATTCTAGCAGGAATGTTGGAGTTCAAATGATGGCTGCTGAGTTGTCTGGACATGATTTAGTTTTAGATGGTGACCTGCTGATTTATGAAGCTGGGAGAGTTGCTCAAGTTACATCTAATTCTAAAAGAGCGATTTGGAATATACCTGGCCTTAAAGGAAATGATCACCCTACAAATCCTGATCATTATTTTCCTGATGATGGATGGAGAGGTAGCTATATTAAGGTCTCTCGAGACTTAAGATTTGAGAAAACAAAGAAATTTGAGCAAACTCGACTTTATAAATATTTGGAGTGGAAATACCAAAGAGTAACAGATGAAAATATTCCGACCTGTACAATTCCTACAGCGTCTGACCCGCGTGCACGTATAAAATATGGGAAGGATTTCAATACAGCTGGGTACGTAAGAGATTCAATGCGGCACGTGCGTAATTTTAGCTGGTAGTGAATACTTACAGATGCTGTTTTATTTGTAACCTTTTTTGCCTACTTGTGTTATAAAGTATGTGTGATGACATAACTTGACAAAGAGTTCTTTTTAGGTTATATTCAGCACTTATCCAAATATTAATTAAACCCCTTAATATGTTCTTGCTCCCACTATTAAAGCGTCTTGCTTTAGCCTCTAGCGCCTTGCTTATGTTTGCCTTTATGCAAGTTGCAATGGCGGATGCATCTACAATTACAGTAGACACGTTTTCTGATGCCGCTCTAGGTGATGGTACAGGTGATGGCTTTTGCGATTTACGTGAAGCTGTTTATGCAACAAATAACCCTGGAGAAGTTTCAGACGTATGTGAAGTAGCATCCGTAGACAATGTAATTGTTTTTGATGCATCGACTGACGATGAAGAGCTTATTTTGATTGATGAAATAGAAATTACGAGCGATGTGACTATTCTAGGTAATGGAACTGTAGTTGACGATGGATACGGGACATATATTTCTGGTGACGATCTAACTAGACTGTTTGTTATTGGAGATGGTGCAACTGTTACATTTGATAACTTTACAATCGCCAATGGTTATAATGCTGAGAATGGAGGTGGTATTTATGTTGAGGAGGGATCGGACCTAGATCTTGTAGATATGCTGATTGATACAAATCATGCTGATTTAGATGGTGGTGCGATCTATGTAACTACAGATTCAAATCTAAATGTTTATGGTAGTCAATTTTCAAACAACTATGCTGAAGAAGGTCATGGTGGAGCTGTTTATATTTATGGAGGGTCTTTGGATATTCTGGATAGCAGATTTGACCTAAATAGCACACTGGATGGTGATGGTGCTGCAGTTGCTGCATACCTCAACCTTCTTACTGTGACTGATACTGTGTTTACAGAAAATACTTCAAAATATGGTGGTGGTGCGATCAATGTACAAGACTCTACTGGAACCTTAACGAATAATTCATTTGAAGAGAATTCAAGTGCTAGCGGTACTGGCGGTGCAATCTACATGCTTGAATCAGTTTTAGACTTTTCTGATAACGACTTTGTTTTGAATGATTCATATGGGATAGGTGGTGCAATTGCGAGTTACACTAATACACTAACTTTTACTCGAGATCAGTTTGATACAAATGCTGCTAACGGTTCAACTGCTGGAGCTCTTTACAGCTCTGCAAGTACGATAGTAATGGACGATGTTTCAATTTTTGATAATAGCTCAAGTGTTAAAGGAGGAGGAATTTATTTAACAACTAGTGATTTAACCATCAACAATGGTTCTGAATTTTACTCGAATGTAACTGATGAAGATGGTGGTGCGATTTACTCATTCCGAAGTGATCTGACTATCAATGACTCTTTATTTGAAGGGCATAGCGTAACTGAATATGGTGGTGCGATCTTTTTGCAAGAAACCGATTCTACCATAAATGGAACAATGTTTACTGAGAATAATGCAGACCAAAAAGGTGGAGCTGTTTACGTTTATAAAGGTGATGTGAAAATCGATGATTCTACATTTGCTAGGAATACATCTGACTATGGAGGAGCCGTAAATGTTGCGAGTACAGATGATCTTGATTCACCAAATGAGGAATATATTAGTAATTCATTGTTCACCGGGAATAGTGTGACTAACTCTGGTGGTGCACTTTATATACGTGGTGCTGATAATCGAGAATTTATTATTGAAAATAATATCTTTGATAGCAATGTAGCGGTAAATTCTGCTGGAGCTGTATATTCATGGGAAGGCCGACATATCTATAGAAATAACTTCTTTACATATAATGAGTCTGCACTAACAGGTGCATTCGTTATGCTTTCTGCATCTGAGCTTGAAATGTACCACAATACATTTAGCAACAATGCTGATGAGCGTGAAGGTGGATCTGAGGCGAATGCTTTCAAATCGACTAGCCCGACTATTATGTTCGGTAATATTTTCACTGAAGAAGATGCTTGTAATGTGAGCGGCGTTGTTACTTCACTTGGTTACAATATTGAAAATGGTGATACTTGTGAGCTGATTCATGCAAACGATTTGATTTCAACTGATGCGCTTCTAAGTGATGTTTTTGCTCCTTTAGATGAAAGCCCTGCTATGGACATGATTCCAAGTGACGAATGTCTACTGGGTTATGACCAAGAGGGAAATCTTAGACCACAAAATGGTGCTTGTGATGCTGGTGCGCTTGAAAAAGTTGTTGCCACTCCAGACCCTGACCCAATTGTGGGTGGTGTTCGCCCCAATGCTGCTCCGGTTGCCAATGCTGATTCGGCGACTACAAGCCAAAATACTGCTGTAGTGATTGATGTACTTTCGAACGATACTGACTCAGATGGAACTGTTGACCCGAGTACTCTTGCGATTGTTGATGACGCTTCTGAAGGTTCTGCGGTCGTTGCTGATGGACTAGTTACTTACACTCCAAATGCTGATTTTCTAGGTGAAGATAGCTTTACTTACGTCATGCGTGATAATGAAAATACAAATTCTAATACTGCTACTGTGACGGTAACAGTTGAAGAAGCAGTTGTAGTTTTGACTAGTGATGGTGGAGGCGGCGGTGGAGGTAGTGAGCCTGTGGTACTTGCGAGTTTCGACTGTGAGTTTACTGACCTTGTTGAAGGTGATGACTACTATGAAGCTACTATGTACCTTTGTGAGAATGGAATTGTTGGAGGTTACGACGATGGAAGTGTTGGATTAGAACTTCTTGTGAATCGTGCTGAAGAGCTAAAGATTCTTGTGGAGGGGCTTGGCCTTACTCCAGATGAAGAGACTTATGCAGACTGTTTCCCTGATGTTGCTGCTGACTGGTATGCAAAATATGTTTGTTACGCTAAAGAGCAAGCTTGGGTGATTGGATATTTGGCTGGAGACTCTGAAGGAATGTTTGTACCAGAGGACACAGTAAACATTGTGGAGGCAGTGAAAATGATGCTTGAAGCATATGAAATTGACGCTCCTGAAGTTGAAGAAGATCCTTTCCTTGATGTGCCTACTAGTGAATGGTTTGCTCGTTATGTTGCTAAGGCAAAAGAGCTTGGAATTCTTGAGCAGACTGGTGACTACTTGGAGCCAGACCAAGATATGACTCGTGGAGAAATCTTTGAAATCTTGTACAGACTACTTCTTACACTAGAAGTATAGTTGAAGATTAATTCAAGCCCCGGCCATTCGGCCGGGGCTTTTTTATTTCAAGAAAAGTTCAGGTGAGGTATATTGTTTTTATAGGCTTTGCCTGAAAATTAACCACAATGTTATGAACTTCCCAAGTATTAAGAAAGTTGGCTTATCGCTGGCAATTGTAATTAGTCTAAATGTGTTTTTTAGCGTTGGGATAGAAACATTCTATCCATCACCGGAGTATAATGATTTTTGTGGAGAGAAGGGGAGAGTAGTTGAAGATCATATTGTAATAGATGGAGATGTAGATGTATCACAAGGATGTAGTGATCTCTATCATGAATCTAGGGAATTATATGCTCGAAATGCATTTGTTTTGTATACAGCCTTGGGAGTGATTAGTGTAGCTGCTGGATTATTTTTGACAGTTCCATCTGCTGTTTTGGGCGGATTCTTGTATGGTGGGGTAATAACCCTGTTCATTGGTACAACTCAATACTGGAGCTATATGGAGGACTACTTACAGTTCATCGTTAGCGGGATTGCCTTGGTTATTTTCGTTGGAATTGGGATCAAGAAGCTCAAAGACTGAGGTTTTTACACCTGCATCTTCAAGCTCGTCTCGCTTTTGTTCGACGGCGCTGGGGTAGATTATTAGAAGACCAATAATCAAAGAAATGATTGTGAGAATTAGCTTAGCCATTGTTCTTGCGGTTTAGAAGTTTGTAGGCTTTTGCCAGCATTATTTTCTCGTCCTCTGGATCTTCGTGGTCGTAGCCTAGTAAATGCAGCAAGCCGTGTGCGAAAAGAAACTGCAGCTCTTCTTCTTGGCTTTGGCCGAGCTCTTTGGCTTGTTCCTTTGCCTTGTCTACAGAAATGACAATTTGGCCGATTGAGTCGCCATCGCTAAAAGGGAAGGAAAGAACATCGGTCGGATAATCCTTTTGTCTATATTTTGCATTTAGAGTTTGGATCTCGTCGTTGTTGGTAATGAGCAGTTCAACCGTAGTGCCCGAAATATTTTCTTTTAATTCTGGTAATCTTTTTAGAATTTCCTCGAAAATACTCTGTTCTATAGTATCGGCTTTAGAAAGGTAAATAAGTTTCAAATGTGTCTAGTCAAAAATATATATTGAGTACATTTTAAGCATTTAATCAAGATAAAGCTATAGTCAAAGTAGACAGCCCGTGATAAGGTTTGCAGTAGACAATTCACCCACTCCACACATGACCACAAAAAACGCTAAGTTTAGTTTAACACGTAAAGATGCCGCTGATATTTTAGAGGTTTCTACGCGCACTCTTGACCGCTACATTCGCGGCAAAAAGTTAACTGCTCGAAAAAAGGGCGGTGCGATTTTACTTTCTGAAGAAGAAATTAATAATTTTAAAGTTTCTAAATTTCAAAATATGCATGGTGCTTCACCAAAAAGTGAAGGACGTGTGCACAGACATGTGGATGGAACTCAAGGTGAACGTGTTCAAAAGATTTTGGATGCAGACACTGGGGTGATTGAAGAAAAAGTTGTCGCACCAAAGGCGGCGGTTGCAACTAAAGCTATTGCTAAGAAAGGTGCTCGTGAAGCTGTCTTTGAAGAACTATACGATCTTTCTAGACGTGAAATTCGTGAATACCACAACAAGCTTGAAGCTAGCAATTACAGACTTGGGCAAATTGAAACTCAACTTAAACACTCAGTGCCGCTTCTAGATTTTCAGGAACAAAGCGATGCATTGAGAGAACAAGAAACTGTTGTTAACGGTAAAGTTAAGAGACAAGAAGAAGCTCTAACTATGCTTGAAGATGAAGTGAAAGGTGAAAGGCTTAACAAGAATATTTACATTGGTTTACTATTTGGACTTTTGGCATTACAGCCTCTACTTTGGCTCTTGCTTCAAGGCTAAATAGATCTACGCGGACAAATATTAAAAGGGCGACGGAGTGGTCGCTCTTTTAATATTAAAGCTTCTTGTTGATTAGGCCGATGAAAATACCGAGCATAACTAGGCCGAGGAAGGCCTCGAGCATTACTAGCATTTTTGCGATGATTGCCAGGGGGAATACATCACCGAAGCCGACTGCGGTCAAAGTAATTAGGGAGAAATATATGTAATCGAAAAGGTTGCTGTCTTGCACTATTCGCATTGCTGGGTCGGTGAATAGATCTACCACCCCATAAACAACACCCATAAATACCACGAAACCGATGGTTGTGATGGACCAACGAGTTAAGCTGGTTCCATAGTCGGATGTGATTTCGAGGACCTTATATTCAAACCAATGCCAATATTCACTGTTGAAGAAAAATGAGTCTTTTTTGAATTGCATCTTTCGTCTGTGAGAGGCGAGGCGGCGAATTCTGAAATCGTGTTTTACGTAGAGAATTTCTAGGGAGCCATAACAACGGTTCATCAATCGGAAATAATCTCGCATTTCACCCCATGCAAATTTCTTTTTATCTTTTCTATATACCTCTTCTTGCTTTGTGAAGGCGTCATCCATTGCTTCGTAAAATTCAATTGCCTCTTGGGTTTCGTGAACAAGGTGAGCTTTTAAGTAGCTAATCAGCAAATAATAGTAGCAAAGGCCACGTTCTGTATGATCGCCTTCTCGAAGCCTTTCTAGGCGTTCTGTGAAAATTGGCTTCACTTCAGCGAAACGGTTAAAATCCCCGCGCTCTTCGATTTTTCTAATTGCTTCCTGGAAATCCATTTTTAAGTGAAATATATATTAATACATCTTTACATTATACCATTTTTCAGGTTAAATCGCAATGATGATAGGAGTATTTGATTCTGGTTTCGGAGGGCTAACAATTATGTCTGCTTTGTTGAGAGAATTGCCAGAATATGACTATATTTACCTGGGAGATTCGGCGAGAGCTCCCTATGGAGGGCACAGCAAAGAGATGGTTTTGCAATATACGCGAGAGGGTGTGCAAAACTTGTTCAAAAGAGGTGCGAAAATCGTAATTTTAGCCTGTAATACGGCTAGTGCGCTTGCTTTGAAAGAGCTCCAAAAAGAGTTTAATTCTAAAGATAGGAATATTTTGGGGGTTGTTGCTCCGATTGCTGAATCTGTTGCGGCGGGTGGGCATGAGCGAGTGGCGATAATTGGGACTAAAGGTACAACTTCGAGTGGAGCTTATGATCTGGAGATTAAAAAAAATACTGAGGGCTGTTTAATTAAAAATAAAGCATGTCCACTTTTGGTGCCTTTGATTGAAGAGGGGTGGTCTCATAAGATGGAGACTAGAAGGGTTTTGAAAAGTTATTTACGCGAAATTAAAAACTGGCACCCGGATGTTTTAGTGCCTGCTTGTACGCATTATCCGATCTTGCAGAAAGAAATGCAGAGAATTATGGGCAGAAAAGTTGAGGTTTTAGATACTGGAACAATTGTTGCGAAGAGCTTGAAAGATTATTTGGCTAGGCACGACGAATATGAACTGACTCGAAGTGGCAAGCGCGAATTTTTGTGTACTGACTGCCCTGAACATTTTAAAAAATGGGGTTCAAAGTTTTTGGAGGAGAAAATAGATGCAGTTGAGCAGTTGATTTAGTATTGACAGAAACTTGACTTTTTGTGGAAAATGTGAGATTGTGAGCTACCTTAATTATTTAAGAAATGGGCCTAAAATTACGCGAAGTACAAATTGGTCAAACAGCTGAAAGTGCTGTAGGTAAACCTGTTGAAGGGAAAGTTGTTGAAGCGAGCACAAAATATTCTGCTGCTCAAGTTCTTGCTGCATTGGAGCAGGCTGGGTTGGTATTCGTTTCTAGTCGTGACCCTCGTCAGCAGTAAAGGTGTTAGGTGTGTGGTGGTCTTTTTCGAGTACATCTAGCCTGTCTGTGGCCATGATAATTTGGCAAACCATGTCGGTAATGAAGCAGAGAGTCCTGAAGGGAAGGTCTTCGTTTAAGATGTCTGAAATATTGTGTCCTTCTACTTTTCCAGCCAAGATTGGTGTAGCTGGTCTTACAAGCCTTTGCTGTATGAACCTAAAAATCAGCTGATATAGCCTTGCTTGTTCTTCACCGATTTCTATCATTTTTTCTATAGTTGGCTTGCCGCTTAGAGAGGCCCACTCTGCTTGAATTTTTTCATGAAGATAATCAATGTCTATCCAAGAAAGCATGCTATCTAAATCTATGGCCCCGTCACTTGCCTCGAGTCTAGCTTCAAAACCTAGCTCTCGTGCAACTCTTGATTGGACTGCCCTGTAATCCTCTTCATTGTAATAAGCTGAATCTACTAGGCGAGCCTCCTCGAACTCCTCTCTTGCGACATCGACAGTCGAGAGGGTTTCTTTAACATGTTTAATGACTTTCCAATGCACTCTAGTAAGCTCGTCTGCGGCGAAATAATCTGGTAGGCCACCATTTGCAAAATTTCTTTGGAATGTTCTGCGGAGATGTATCAAGCGTTGAGCAAGTTGCCTATGCTTCTCTGGATATGCTGCTGCTACCCTTTCTTGGTCATCGGGATTTAAAGTTTGTGCTGTGACCTTATCTCTTGTTTTTATTTCTGCGCTTGCCCAATGAGGTGACCGTTCAACCTTAAATCCTGGACTATCTGGATTTAGAATTATATGGTGCGTTCCCCTCATAGATTCGTGAAGAACTTTAAGATGCTCTCTAAGTCGCTTGGCAGGGTCTTCTGAGGTAAGCAATTTTTGGATCAATTTTGCAAGCGCAGTGGCTACCTCTGGCTTCTCTCTAAGGTTCGCAGCCTCTTGTGCTTTAGCCCTGTCTACTAAAGCGAATACTTCATGGAGAATATCTCCGAAATTTACATCTTCTACTTGCCCTACTTCTTCGCCTGGCACTACCCTCATTCTTTGTCCAGGGGAGCGAGTTGTGCGTCCAGGTGCAGGAATGACTGTATGGACATAATCACCATCAGCTAAAACCTGGGCTTCTACAATCTCTGGACCATCTGGATCTGTAAGGGCCTCTGAAGAGACCATTCCCTGATCTGGGAAGGCGTCGGTTGGTGCTGTAGTTCGCTTTTCGCTCATATTAATTTACTAAAGTAAGGAATTCGCTGCGTGTTTTGTCTCGGTTTTTGAAGAGGCCGCGGAAGGCCGAGGTTGTCATGGATGCGTTTTGTTTTTGCACGCCGCGAGCCAACATGCATAGGTGCTGTGCTTCGATTATTACTCCGAGGCCTTTTGGCTGCAGTAATTCTTGAATGCTATCTATGATTTGGGTTGTGAGTCTTTCTTGGTTTTGTAGGCGACGGGCGAAAATATCAACAAAACGTGGCATTTTAGATAAGCCGATTATTTTGTCATCTGGGATGTATCCGATATGTGCTTTGCCGAAAAATGGCAGCATATGGTGCTCGCAAGTTGAGTAAAAATCTATGTCTTTGCAGATTATCATTTCATCGTAGCCTTCATTTTCGAAAACTGTAATTTGGTCGCGTGGATCTTGCTTGTGGCCGCCGAAAAGTGTCTCGAAGGCACGTGCGACTCGAGCTGGGGTTTCTGAAAGGCCTTCGCGTGTTGGATTTGGATCCACTTCTGCGAGAAGCTCTTTAATTAGCCGTGAAATTTTGTCGTTTTCCATATTATTCCCATTCAATGGTACCCGGGGGCTTGTTGGTAATATCATAGAAAACGGCTGATACACCAGGGATTTTTAGGATTTCCTGCCCGAGCTCTTGGATTTTTTGCCAATTTAGCTCGGTGAAATTTGCTGTCATTACGTTTGTTGAGCTGATTGGACGGAGCACAATTGACTCTTGGCCTTCGCTGTTGATGCTGAGTGGCAATAGCACTGTTGGACACTGCCAAACTAATTTTTCTTTGTCGATTTCTTCGAGTGCGTTCATTACGAGTTTGTCTGCTTCTTGCAAGGTGGTGATTCGCTCTTTGGTGAGGTAGCCGGGTGTGACAGATACGGATTCGATTGGGCCGCCTGCTACCATGAAGAGGACTCGGTTAATTTCTTTGCTGGAGTTGGTGAGTTTTGGCGAAAGGTCGCGAAGTGTTGCCCAGTCGTGATCTCCTTCGAGAACAAGTGGGTGGCGGTAGGTTCGTTCGTCGCCCTGTACGCCTACACTTTTGACTGGCAATTGATGTGCGGTGAAACCTGGGACTTCGTGAGTTTTGAACTCGCCATCTGTATTTTCGAGGCAGAGGCAGCGCACTGCGAGGCCTGGGCCTGGGAAGGGGTGGCGGTCTATCATTTTGTCTGGCAGGCCGAGTTTGCGGCCGACCATTCGAACTTCGTCTTTGTAGAGTTCTTTGATGGGCTCAATTATTTTACCTGCCTTAATCATTTCTTCGATTTCGGGTACACGGTTGTGGTGCGTTTTGATTTTGTGAGCATTTTTTGTTCCGCCGGATTCGACTGTATCTGGGTAGATTGTGCCTTGGCCGAGCAGCCATTCGTCTGGGTTGAGATTTAATTCTTTTGCAACGCGTCTTTGAATTTCAAGAAATTTGTCGCCGATGATTTGGCGTTTTTCTTCTGGCTCATATTTACCTTTGAGCGCTTCGAAGTATTCGTCTTTGGCATCGTAAACATGTAGATTTTCAACTCCTGCTTCTGTAAGGAACGCTTTGATTTCTTCGGTTTCGCCTTTGCGCATGAAGCCGGTGTCTACGTACATTGCATAAATGCGATCTGGGCCGAGGGCTTTTGCAAGGAGTACGTAAGTTACGCTTGAGTCGACTCCGCCAGAAATTAATAGGAAGACTTTTTTACTTCCGACTTTTGCTGTGATTGCTGCAAGTTCGAGTTCTATGAATTTTTCTATGCTCCAGTCGCGGGTTGCGCCGGTGATTTCAATAAATGAGTCGAGTATGTCCATTCCACATTCGGAGTGGGTTACTTCGGGGTGAAATTGCAAAGTGTATATTTTTCTGTCTGCGTTGTAGGTTGCGGAAAATTCGTCTTCTGGGGTTGTGCCCAAGCTTTCGAAGCCTTCTGGCAAAGCTGCGACTGTGTCGAAATGGCTCGCGTAGACTTGATATGTTTTTGCCTCGAGTTTGCTTAAATGGCCTTCGGTTTTTTGAACTGTGAATTCTGTCAGCCCATATTCGCCCGCTTCGCCTGTTTTAACACTTCCGCCTAGTTTGTGCATTATTAGTTGATGGCCAAAACACACGCCGAGTAGGGGGATGTTAAGGTCGAAAATTGCTTCGTCGAGTTGAGGGGAATTTGGATCATTAACAGATGCAGGGCCACCAGAAATTACGATTCCAATATAATCTTTAAGTTCTGAGGCTGGGGTTTCTGCATCGAGAATTTCTGAATAAACACCTAGGCGACGGATTCGATTTGCCAGCAAATGAGTGAACTGGCTTCCAAAGTCTAGGATTGCGATTTTATTCATTAGTTTCTGTGGTTGGTTCTGGGGTAGGTTCTTCAGGGATTTCAGCTGGCTCTTCGGCCTCTACTTCTAATTCTGGTTCAGGTTCAGGCTCTGCTTCGCTGCTGTAATCTGCTTTTTGGATGACCGTAACAATTCGAGGTTGCTCTTCCATGCTGTTGCCAGTTTTATCTTTCATGAATCGAATTTCAAGCTCGTATCTTTCGTCTTTTTGAGGAGACATTCCGCTGGTCTGCAGTATGATTTTTCCGCCCTCTACAGTGACGAAATCAACTGATAGGTTATCTGTTGCAATACCGTTCTGGTGATCGATGTCGAAAACCTGATAGTTAGCTGTGTCTCGAGCCGTATTCTCGTCTACAGTTTCATTAAATTCAAGAGTAATTTCATTTAGGCCGGTAATTTCGTGGCTAATAATGCGAGGGGGCTGGGTATCTTCTGTAAGCGTGAAATTAAGATTTGTGTCGCTTAAAAGACTTGTTTCGAAAATTGCTAGATTCTCGTGCACATCAAATTGCTCTGAATCGAAGCTCATACCTTGAGGCGCTCGCACGATCACGCGGTAGTGGTCGGCGTTTGTTCCTGGCTGTTTGTGCAGAAGCAAATTGTAAATATTTTCGCTCCAAACATATTCTGGCAGCTCATATTGGTATCGGTAGGTGATGGAATTTCCGGGTTCAATTTCGACAATTTCGCCAAGCACTTCGGCATTATCTCGAGTTTCTGTAATTTCACTTCCTTCAAGAATATCTGAACCGAGGGGCACGAGAGTGCGAAGGTAACCCTTATAATTTCCGCTGAGTGGCACGTTGTAAATGCCTTCATGTGAAAGCGTTACTTCTGTTGTTGCTGTGATCACTCTGTTGCCTCGAACATCTTTTCGGTTGCTGATATCGAGTTCGTATTGAATGTCGCGGGTAAGGTAGCGGTTGCTTTTCATTCCGCCGTAATTGGCGTCGTTTACAACAAGGAAGTCGCCGAAGTTGGATTCTGGGAGGGCGCCGTTCCAGTTGCGTTTTGCAAATAATTTTTCGAGGCCGCTTCTGTTAAAAGTTGCGAGTGCGTGTTTTTCGTTAAACTGTTCAGCCACAAATGCGAGAGTTGATTTCGCGCGCCACGGGAAAATAATTGATTTAGTCAGCAGCTTTTTGAATAGCGGCGAACTGATATTTTTTCTGGATGCGAGAGATTCTTCGTTGTGGCGATCTACATCTGATGCGATGGCACTTAGAGTTTCGAAGAGATTGTCTTCTGTTAATTCGTATCCTTCAACTTTAATTGGCTCGTATTTTTCTAACAACTTTTCTACAAAGTGAAAATCGACTGCGATTATTCCGTCGACACGTTTGTCTGGATTTGTACGTTGGTAGAATTCAATTAAATCATCTTTTGAATGTGTAAAATCTGGGTCGAAATTTGCGTCGCGGAAGGTGTGACCTCCGTAATTTTCGTCTCCAAGTAGAGCGCTGAGAACGAGAGGTGGCTCCACGAAATCGTGATCGTCGACAGTTCCGTAAACATCTTGCCACTCGATGCCTTTGTAAATTCCGCTTGTGAATTTCAGCTCGCCGAAGATGGAAATAAATCCACCAGTTGGCCTTAGTTCATAATTGTTTTGGAACAGCACAATGTAATTGCGGCTGCCAAAAGGGAAGCCTGCGATTCCTGGGTATCGAGTTATTAGAAAACGGAAATCACCAAGGAAAAGCCATGCTAAAATTAGTGCAATGGTCGCGAGGCCGGCAAGCCATTTTAGTACACGAGTTATGCGCTTTTTATTTTTACTCGGGAGTTTGTGCACCCTTTTCTCGTGATTGTGGTGGCTATTATGCCCGTGTGTTGGCCTATATCCGCTAGTGCCGTAGTTGCGATTGTTCATGTCTGCATGATAGCGGAATTTTTGACGAATGCTAAGGCTTTAGCCTTTAGAGCATACAAATTCAACTATCTTCCCAAATGGGCTTTCGTAAAATGCATATACTTGACCTCTCTTCTCAGTACTTATTTCAACATATTCCTCTAAAAATGTAGGGATTATCCGCCCTAAGAAATCTAGAAAGGCAGGGGCGGGGGTAAGGTCATCCCACTCACTGACGAGACGCTCTAGATCAAATGTAGGTTCATAGCTCATTAGCCACCTGAATTTGTCATCTGCAGTAGCTCCTGACTTGAAGCTCAGCTTATCGCCTACACTCATATATCCCATCAGATCATATATGCTCGTACTAGCATTTCGCTCAGCTTTTGCTGCAGCTTGTGCACGGCGTTTTTCTTCAGCTATCTCATTACGAGCTGCCTCGATACGATCAGTGAATCTTAAAAGTTCTTCAAATTGAGCTCCTTGAGCCTCAGCTGCTTTTCTGTTTACATCATTTACTGCCCTGCGCATGAAAGGCTCTGCATA
Organism: Candidatus Peregrinibacteria bacterium; assembly: GCA_018658105.1. Classification (GTDB taxonomy): domain Bacteria; phylum Patescibacteriota; class Gracilibacteria; order UBA1369; family 2-02-FULL-48-14; genus JABHVW01. Next base: position 210,683 of record JABHVW010000004.1, on the reverse strand, counting down.
GTGATAGATTAGCTTACCCAATTGAGTTCTGAATAAAGCGTTCATCGCACTTCCACTACCCCCTCTCGCCAGGTGCTGAACGATGAGCTCAGGAATTTCTTCACCTAATAATTGGCAATGGGTCTTATTATAAAAAACGACTTTCCATGCTTCAAACTCATCATATTTAAAGCTATCTGAAACATAGCCTAAAATTCTCACTTTATCTTCTGCCGTGGTGGCTCGTGCAAACTCGGCTTGTAATTCTGTAATAGCTTGAGTAACGCCTACTTTCAGTTCACCTTCTAAACCTTCTCTTGCTTCTACTCGGGCTGGGGCGGCTTTTGGATCTACTTGTTCACTTTTCCCTTCTGACATTTTTGGTAATTTTCAAATTAAGAATAAAGTATACCATAAATACTGCCTTTTGTCAATTGCTTGGCGATTTCTTTGTGTGCTTAAGCCTTCTTCGCAGCTTTACGTGCCTTTTTTCTGATTTTGTCGCGGATCTTTTTTTCAGCTTTCATATCTTCGGCAGCTGGGCGCATGAGAGGGAATAATACTACGTCGCGGAGGTTGTCTTGGCCGGTGAGTAGGGTGATGATTCTGTCGATGCCCATGCCCCAACCTGAAATTGGTGGCATTCCGTGCTCCATGCAGCGTATGTAATCGATGTCCATTTCCATTGCGTCTTCGTCTCCGCCGGCTTGGGCTTCTGCTTGGCCCATGAAGCGATCGAGTTGATCTTGAGGGTCGACAATTTCTGAGTAGGCGTTGATTAGCTCCCAGGTGTTAACTAGTAGCTGGAAGGTTTCGCAGGTGTGTGGATTGTCGTCGTGGCGGCGGGCAAGTGGTTTTGTGCTTGCTGGGTGATTTATTACGAAGCAAGGTTGGATTAGTTTCGGTCGGCTAACTTTTTTGTATAGGTAATCACACAGGTTTCCGTAACCCATTTTGTCTGCATCTTCTACTTTGATTTTTTTCTTTTTGATGGCTTTGCGGAGGCCGTCTGCATCTTCGTAGTGTTCGTAAATGTCTATGCCGCAGTCTTTTTTGATTAGCTCACCAAAGTCGAGCCTAGGCCAAGGTGCTTTGAAGTCTACTTTGACGTTTTTGCCGTCACGACCGAGGATGTCTACTTTGAGCTTGCCGAAAAGTTTTTTGATTACGCTTGTGAGCATTTTCTCGGTGAATTTCATATTATCTTCGTAGTTCCAGTAAGCTGCGTAGTATTCGAGCATAGTAAATTCCTGAAGGTGAGATGGATCCATCCCTTCATTTCGGAAGCATTTTGCGAATTCGTAAACGCGTTCAAATCCACCTGCAACACAGCGCTTCAGGTAAAGTTCTGGTGCGATTCTCAGGTATACGTCGATGTCGAGTGCGTTGTGATGAGTTGAGAAAGGTCGAGCGGTTGCGCCGGAAGCCTTACTTGCGAGAATTGGAGTTTCTACTTCTTGGAAATCGTGATTGTCGAGATAGTGGCGCAATTCAGAAATGAAGCGAGATCGTAAAAGGAAGCGCTGCATAGATTCGTCTTGAGTGACAAGATCGAGGTAGCGTTGTCTGTAAATTGCTTCGCGGTCTTGAAGGCCGGCCCATTTTTCGGGCAATGGCCTTAAAGTTTTACCGAGGAAAGTTAGTTGTTTAACGAGGAGAGTTAGCTGCCCGTGTTTTGTTATGAAGAGCTCACCGGTAGCACCGATGAAATCACCCATGTCGATTTTGCGGAGTAGTTTGTATTTTTCTTTGCCCAGTACATCTTGCATGAAGCAAATTTGGATGCGGCCCGAGAAATCTTTAAGATCGGCGAAGGCAAGTTTGCCATGTTCGCGCATGGTCATAAGGCGACCGCGAATTGTGAAATCTGCTCGTGGGCCTTTTTTAAGTATGCTTTCGAGCTTACGAGTTTTGTTTGGAAGATCAGCAATTTTGTCTGAATCCTTAAAACGAGAGGGGTATGGGTTTACACCGCGCTCTTTGAGCTCGCTGACTTTTCGTACCCGATCTTGATATTCGTTTGAAGACATTTGCGCGCATTATACAGGGAGAAAAACTAAAATGCTACCTCTTGCATGGTTGGCATTGGGGCGCCGGAGAAGTCTTGGCTTTGGTGTTGGCGGTCGATGTCGAAGAAGCGGAGTTGTTCTTTTTTGAATAGAAGTTCTATTCGGCCGACTGAGCCGTGACGATGTTTGCGGATGAAAATGTCGGTTATTCCTGCGCGGTCTGTGTCTTCTTCGTAATAGTCTTCGCGGTACATCATTAGTACTACATCGGCATCTTGCTCGATGGCACCTGACTCACGGAGATCTGAAAGTTGTGGGATTTTGACTGGCCTTTGTTCAACTGCACGAGACAGCTGGGAAAGTGCCAAGATTGGAATGTGAAGTTCGCGAGCGAGCTGTTTGAGTGATCTGGAGATTTCTGAGATTTCTTGTACACGATTGGTAATTGACGTTCCTGACTTTCCGTATGACATGAGCTGCAAGTAGTCAACGACTAGCATGTCTAGACCGTGTTCCATTTGGAGGCGGCGGGCTTTGGCTTTTAGCTCAGATACAGAGGAGCCTGCAGAGTCGTCAATAAATATTTTACAAGAATTTAGTTGATCCATAACTTGGCCCATACGCATGAAATCGTCTTGAGTAAGTTGACCAGTTTTCATCTTCCAACTATCTACACCAAGCATTCCTACGAATAGACGTTCAACCAATTGCTCTTTTGACATCTCGAGTGAAATCACACCAACAGACTTACCTTTAAGTGCAGCATTTTGTGCGATGTTTAGGGCGAGGGCTGTTTTACCCATGGAAGGACGAGCGGCGAGTATAACAAGATCTGAAGGCTGGAAGCCGATGAGAATATTGTCGAGAGCATGGTAGCCGGTTTGAAGACCTTTGTATTTGTCTGCTGTTTCAGGGTCGTGAAGTTCAGAGATTTTTTCGTAAGTTGTCGCGAGTACATCTTTGATTGGCACGAAGCGATTGCGCATGAAAGCCTGAGAAACATTGAAAAGTTCCTTCTCGGCCCTGTCTACTAATTCGTCTACATCTTCGTCTTCTTTATAACCAATTGCAGCGATATTTGAACCTGCAGAAACTAGTTTTCGCAGTGTCGACTTTTGCTTAACAAGAAGTGCATATTGAAAAACATGAGAGGCTGTAAGCACCTCATTGCAAAGTTCTTCTAGATAAGTTTGGCCACCAATTTGGTCAATTTTATTATTATCTCTTAGCCAGGTCGACACAGTTAACAGATCAATTGGGGAGCGTTTAGCAAAAAGCTCCTGCATTGCTGTGTAAATAATGCCATGAGTATCGAAGTAAAAATCCTCGGGCTCAATCAGATCCGCTATCTTAATTATTGCGTTTTTTTCGATCATCACACTACCGAGCACGGACTTTTCGGCTTCTAAATTGTGCGGCGGAATTTTAATGTCCGTTGTCATGTGGCTTGCGGGGTAAGAGAGTTCTCAATTGAGAACTCTAGGGCTCTTTGGGGATCAATATTGTCATATTTTGGCAACTGGAACAAGAATGCTGGAGTGACAAAATGGCTGTTTACATTGCTAGTTAGGCTTTTTAAGGAGGTGGCTCTTGCGTGCTTGACAAATTTAGAGTTAGTGATATAATGCCCGCACAAATCGGTGCGTTTCCTATGTAGGTTCTTATAAACCAACGCACGTAAAACTTATCTATCAACGTTGGAGTTGTGGACAATCTTATTAATTTAGGGATGTGCTACTCCAGCAATAACATCTCTGAATTATGAAAAATTATCTTAAAATTGGAATGCTCGCTGCGTCGTTGGCAGGGGCTAGTGCGTGTGGGCCTGACAGATCTGAAGGTGCGGAAGTATCTGTTCGTAAGGAGGACCCTTTGAAGGAGTTTAGGAATAGGGAGTTTAAGGTTGAATATGTTGGACATCAGAAATATAAAATTTCGCGGCATGGGGATTTTGTAAAATTGAAATATGAAGAGAAAGATGGGCGATTCTTTTTTACTTCACCTGGCTTATTTGAGAATGTTGAGAATCGGGATTTGGCTGACATTAATCTTCCATTGTTTTTAGAAAAATATTTTGAATGCATGAAGGATTTAGACAACAGAGATGTGAGCGAGGCGAGGGAGTTTTATAAAATGGAGGCTGGGCAATTATTTTGGAATGGTGCGCCTATAGAATTGGATGTGATTTACATCAGGCTTATGCCAACGGAGATTTTGGATGCATTTGTTTTGAAGCTAAATAAAACTGCTCAAAGAAAAGTTGATACTGAAAAATATCTTAAAGCTGAGAGAATGAAAACTGCCGCGGACTTAAAAACTGGTTGCGAGAAATTTCGAAAATTACCGAAGTGTAAGCCCTCTAAAAAACCTGTTGAGTTTACACTTGGCGCTCCCGGTGAAGCTCCAGCAAAGCTTGATTTGTGCATTGGCAATGGAGATGATTTTGCTGAATTACACGTAAATGTGACTCGAGATACGGGTGGGGCTATAGAATTGATGAGTAAAGTTCCGTTTAAAATGGGTACATTGGAGGTGAAGAATGTATTTGAAATGCCGGGTTTAGGGGAGATGCGTATTGGCACCTTGCCCCTTGATGACTTGTACTTTCATAAAGCACAACAATTTGCCCTACCTGTTGGATCGTTGTGTCCTGATGCTGGCCAGAGACGGCTGGAAGTTTTGGCGAGCTCTTATTATATGTAAGCTAAATGCATGGATATATATGCATTTGGCGAGTGGTGTGAGGGGCGCGCGCTTGAATATTTTGAGGATAGAGGCTGGGTGTTTTTAGATAGGCGAGTGAATTTTCGAGAGGGTGAGATTGATTTGATTTTTATCTGCGATTCGGGCTTGCGATTTGTGGAAGTAAAGGGGCGAAGGGGGAGGCGTTTTGGCAGTGTTGTTGAGAGCCTGACAACGCAAAAATTGAGGCGTTTGAAGAGGGCTGAATTTCGTTGGCGACAGGGGTTGCGGGATTTTCGGCCGGGGGAGTGGTGGTTTTGTGGAGTGACTGTTGCGCGTGATGAGTCATGCGTATTTGATGTGTTTAGGATTGAGATGTGATAGAATATGAATGTATTTTTAATTAAAATCGCATGACATCTCTCTTACAGCTAAAAATCGATCAGAAGCTGAAAAAAGCAATCCAAAAGAAAGCTGCTCTTTATGGTGTGCCAATGAGCTCGCTCATTAGGATAGTTTTGGTGCAGACTTTTTTGGAAGATCAAACTTCTGAAGGTAATGTTTTCAATGCTCGACGTGATAACTCTGGAAAGGGTATTCCCGTTGAGGATTTGATTTCTTATCTTTCAAATGACAAGCAAAGTAGCTAAATTTTTAAAATTGCTAGACCTAGATACTCGAAGAAGATTGGTGGCAAAACTGATTGATCTGAAAATGAACCCTTATGGGATGAAAGGTGTGAAAAAAATCAAAGCATTTGGTAGAAATGTTTATCGATTAAGAGTAGGAAAGATTCGGATTATATATGTGATTGTGGACAATAAAGTTGAGATTTTAGATATAGATTTTCGTGGGAATGTTTACTGACATATGGTTGTGAGCTTTTGTTGTTCGATGATGAACAACGCATTTTTGATCTGTTGAATATTTTGATTTTTTGGGGATTTTTGACTCGCGGGAGAGAATATGGATTCATAAAGAAATCTTATGCCCGCTGAACTTAGATCGTATTGTTTGCAAGGATTGGATGCTGTGCCTGTGAGTGTGGAGGTGGACGCTAGCGCTGGCATGCCATATTTCAGTGTAATTGGAATGGCGTCGATGAGTGTGAAAGAAGCGGCAGATAGGGTGAGAAGTGCGATAAAGCATAGTGGATTTAAATTTCCCATGACGCGAAAAGTTGTGAATTTGGCGCCGGCAGAGTTTGTTAAACGTGGGAGCCATTTTGATCTGCCGATTGCAATTGGCCTTTTGGTGGTGGACGGGCAGATGAAAGCTTTGCCGAATGATGTGATGTTGATTGGGGAACTTGGTCTTGAAGGTGGCTTGCGGGAAGTCTCGGGAATTTTGCCTGGGATTTTGTTTGCGAAAGAGCAGGGGATGAGGGAGGTGATATTGCCGGCTGCAAATTTGGCTGAAGCTAGCTTTGTTGATGGAGTTAAATTGATCCCTGTTAAGAGTTTGATGGAAGTTTTTGAACATTTTGAATTGGAGGCGCGTGCTCCTGCCCGTGAGATGTGTGAGAAAGTGGTGCAAAAGTATGCTTGGGATTTTTCTGATATTACTGGGCATGAAAGTGCGAAGCGTGCTCTTTTGATTGCGGCGGCGGGCGGACATCATGTTCTTTTGAATGGACCACCTGGCACTGGAAAGAGTCTGCTGGCTAGAGCGTTTCCGTCGATATTGCCGCCGCTAAGCAAAGATGAAATGTTAGATGTTATGCGAATTTATTCTTTATCTTTGAATAAGAAAGGGCTGAATAATTGCAGGCCTTTTCGCAAAGTGCATTCGAGCTGCACTTCAACTGGATTGATTGGAGGTGGCAGCAAATTGCTGCCGGGTGAGCTGAGCCTTGCGCACAAGGGGGTGCTTTTTATGGACGAATTTGCTGAATTCAAAAGGGATGTCTTAGAAAGTTTGAGAAGCCCGCTGGAAGATGGGCGGATAAATCTGAGGAGAGCTGGAGTGAATTGTGAGTATCCGTGTGAGTTTCAGCTGATTGCGGCGATGAACCCGTGCCCTTGTGGGCACTATGGGGATAGGCAGAAAATCTGTGTTTGCAACGCGGCACAAATTGCTAGGTATCAAGGTAAACTTTCTGGACCTTTGATGGATAGGATAGATTTGAGGATTGAGGTGCCGCGTGTGGATTTTGAGGAACTGAATGGGCGGGGCGGTGCTAGCTCGGCTGAGATGAGGGCTGTGGTTTTGGGTGCGCGCGAGCGGCAGCGAGCGCGGGGGCTTTCTTGCAATAATGCTATGAGTGCAAAGCAAGTGAAGGCGGAGCCGATGAGTGTTGCTTCGCAAGATATTCTAAGTAACGCAACAAAAAATTATGCACTGTCGGGTAGAGCTGTGCACCGATTAATTAAAGTGGCGAGGACAATTGCAGATATAGATGGCTCTAATAAAATCAATGAAGGGCATTTGTATGAATCATTGCAATATAGACGCTTGTAAAAGAGCTCGAGATTAGGTACATTCTTTTGGAATAAACCCCTTAACCATTGAACTCTAAGACCAGTAAACTTCGCTTGCCAAAAAAAGTTCTGATTTTAGGATCAGGAGCACTAAAAATTGGTGAAGCGGGGGAGTTTGACTATTCTGGGTCTCAGGCTATTAAAGCTTTGAAAGAAGAGGGTATTGAAGTTGTGCTGATTAATCCGAATATTGCTACGAATCAAACGAGTAAAGGTTTGGCTGATAAGATTTATTTCTTGCCGGTGACTCCGTTTTTTGTTGAGAAGGTGATTGAGAAAGAGAAGCCTGATGGCTTGCTTTTGAGCTTTGGTGGGCAGACTGCATTGAATTGTGGTGTAGCGCTGAAGAGCTCTGGTGTGCTGAGGAAGAATGACGTGGAAGTGCTTGGAACTCCTGTTGCTTCGATTGAAAAAACTGAAGATAGAGCACTGTTCAATAAGGAGCTGAATAAAATTAAAGTTAACGTGCCGAGAAGTTTTGCATGTACCACTGTTGGTGCGGCAGTGAAGGCAGCGAAGAAAATTGGATATCCGGTTTTGGTTCGTGCTGCGTATGCACTTGGAGGAAAGGGAAGTGGATTTGCTGCTGACGAGAAAGAGCTGAATGAATTGCTTGCGCTTTCTTTTGCCTTTTCTTCACAAGTTTTAGTTGAGGAAAATCTGAAAGGCTGGAAAGAAGTTGAATATGAGATTGTGAGAGATGCGAAAGACAACTGTATTACGGTTTGTAATATGGAAAATTTCGATCCACTTGGAATTCATACAGGAGAAAGTATTGTTGTTGCACCTTCGCAGACACTTTCGAATGAGGAATATCACAAGCTAAGAGAAATTGGGATTAAAGTGATTCGTCATTTGGGAATTGTTGGAGAATGTAATATTCAATATGCGCTGGACCCTGAATCTGAGGAGTACCGTGTAATTGAAGTGAATGCGAGGCTTTCGAGATCTTCGGCGCTTGCGTCTAAGGCGACTGGTTATCCGCTGGCATATGTTGCTGCGAAACTGGCTCTTGGATATTCTTTGCCGGAACTTCGAAATGCAATTACTGGTGTAACGACTGCCTGTTTTGAGCCTGCATTAGATTATGTGGCGCTGAAAATACCGCGTTGGGATCTTGATAAATTTAGAAAAGTTTCACACAACATTACGAGTGAGATGAAATCTGTTGGAGAAATTATGGCACTTGGAAGAAGTTTTGAAGAAGTTATGCAGAAAGGTTTGCGTATGTTGCAGATTGGAATGCTTGGTTTGACTGAAAATGAAAGATTGAATTTGGATACTGATAATCTAAAAAAACAAATTGCGGAGCCTACTCCAAAACGTGCTTTAGCAGTTGCTGATGCGCTCGCGAAAAATTGGACAATTGAAGAAATACATAAACTTTCGGGTATTGATCCTTGGTTTTTGGGTAAATTGAATAATATTGTGGAGATGAGTGAGAAACTTAGAAAGGAAGATCTTGATGAAGACCTGATGCTTAGTGCGAAAAAATATGGTTTTTCTGATAAACAAATTGCGCTTGCGACGAAGCAGGAAGAAAATCAAATCAGGCAAAAGAGAAAACGAATGGGTATTGAGCCTTATGTGAAACAGATCGATACAATGGCGGCGGAGTATCCAGCGAAAACAAACTACTTGTATTTGACTTATCATGCGACTGAGCATGACATTGATTTTGTGAGCAAGAAAAAACGCGCAATGGTTTTGGGTAGTGGTGCGTATTGTATTGGATCTTCAGTTGAATTTGACTGGTGTAGCGTGAATGCGATTAAGACCTTGGATAAGTATGGCTATGAAACGATTATGGTGAACTACAATCCTGAGACGGTTTCTACAGATTACGATACTTGCGACAAATTATATTTTGATGAGCTTTCACTGGAAAGAGTTCTAGATATTTATGAACTTGAATCTCCTGATGGCATGATAATTTCGGTTGGAGGGCAGATTCCGAATAATTTGGTTATGAAACTAGATGCAGCGAATGTGAATATTTTTGGTACTGAAGCGAAGAATATAGATCGAGCGGAAAATCGGCATAAATTCTCGCAGATGCTTGATGATATTGGGGTGGATCAGCCGAGGTGGAAAGACTTTGCGACGACAGACCTGGCATTTAAATTTGCTGATGAGGTTGGCTATCCGGTTTTGGTGAGACCTTCTTATGTACTTTCTGGTGCGGCCATGGCGGTTGCGCAAAATGAAGAAAGCTTGCAGGCCTACCTGGCGAAAGCTGCGAAAATCTCTAAAGATGCGCCTGTTGTGATTACAAAATTTGAAATGGGAGCGAAGGAAATCGAAATTGATGCAGTTGCACAAGATGGCGAGCTGGTTATTTATGCAATTGCTGAGCATGTTGAACAAGCTGGTGTGCACAGTGGGGATGCGACAATTGTTTTGCCACCGCAGAAATTGTATTTGGAAACGGTGAAAAGAATTCGAATGGCTACTAAAAAAATTGCTAAGGCGCTGAACATTAGTGGGCCGTTTAATATTCAATTCTTGGCTGTAAATAATGAAATAAAAGTGATTGAGTGTAATTTGAGATCTAGCCGTAGTTTTCCTTTTAGTTCGAAAGTGACTGGATATAACTTTATTGAAATAGCGACGGAAGCCATGCTTGGTAAAGCGAAAAAGCAAGCATATAGAACCGTTGATTTGGATCATGTTGGGGTTAAAGCTCCACAATTCTCTTTCTCTCGACTGAAGGGTGCTGATCCGGTTTTGAGTGTTGAGATGGCGTCGACTGGTGAAGTTGCGTGTTTTGGAGATGATCTGCATGAAGCATTTTTGAAAGCTATGATTTCAACTGGATTTAAAATCCCTAAAGAAAAACGTGTGCTAATTTCGATTGGAAAAATTGAGGATAAAGCAGATTTTTTACAGGCTGCAAGAAAACTTGAGCTTATGGGTTACAAACTACATGCGACAAGTGGTACTGCGGATTTGTTCCGTGAAAATGGAATCAAAGTTAGTACGGTCCATAAAGCTGACTCTGGTGAAAAGCCTGATTTTGCAGAAGTAATTGCAAATGGGAAAGTGGATTGGGTGATTAATATTCCGAGAAATTATTCCCACGAAGAAATGACAACTGGTTATGCGATTCGACGTTTGACCATCGATAACAACATTCCACTAACTACGAATGTACAAGTTGCGAAGCTAATGGTGGACACGCTGGAACATTATGGTGAGGAAGATCTTAAGATTGAGCCTTGGTGTAATTACTAATTTTTGCCCATGGAATTTTTGCCTGAATCAATAATCAAAGTAATGGAAGAGCTGGGGCGTTTGCCCGGGGTTGGTCCTAAGAGTGCGCAACGTTTGACCTTTCATCTGTTAAAACAAGCGGATGGGCATTTGATGAGTCTTGGCGATGCGATTTCGAATGTGAGGAATGGAGTGGTGAGATGCAAAGAATGCTTTTGTTTGTCGAGCCAGGAAGTTTGTAAAATTTGTGAGAATGTTTTGCGTGATCGATCAAAACTTTGTGTGGTAGAAAGCACCTTGGATTTAATTGCGATTGAAAGAACTGGAGAATACAAAGGGCTTTATCATATTTTGCAGGGAAAGATTTCGCCATTGAACGGTATTGGGCCTGAGGAACTGAGAATGGCTGAACTATTTTCGAGGGTTACAAATGAAGAGAATCCAATTAAAGAAGTGATCTTGGCTTTGAATCCGGACCTCGAAGGTGACACTACTGCACTTTTCTTACATAAAAAGCTGTCGACGTTTCAAGCTTTGCAAGTAACGCGAATTGCAAGAGGCATTCCATCTGGTGGAAACTTGGAATATAGCGATGATGCAACATTAATTCGCGCCATGCAGGGAAGACAATTGCTGTCTTAAACTAGTGATGCTACACTTGCCACTATGGCAAACGAAAAAACTGCTCTCGAAGATAAAATATTCGAGGAACTTGTCGACATTATTGAAAAGGCGAACCCCAAAATAAATATAGATCGGGTGGGGCGTGCTTATAGATTTGCAAGAGATGCTCATGAGGGCCAGTTTAGAATGTCTGGAATTGCATACATTTGTCATCCCGTTGAGACTGCAAAAATTTTGGCTAAGCTGGGGGTTGATGAAGAAACTATTGTTGCTGGGCTTTTACATGACGTTCCTGAAGATACGAAATATTCAATATCTGATTTAGAAAAACGTTTTGGCAAACATGTTTCTAAACTTGTTTTTGCGCTTACAAAGCTATCCAAAGTTTATTACAAACATTCGATGGGTGAGAGGCAGGTGCAATCTCTTCGTAAAATGTTTTTGGAAACTGCTAAAGACCCGCGTGTTGTAATTATTAAGTTGGCTGATCGCTTACACAACATGAAAACTTTGCAGTATTTGCGCCCGGAAAAACAGCAAAGGATTGCGAAGGAAACTATGGAAATTTATGCGCCGCTTGCTAATTTATTTGGAATATACCAGCTAATGCGAGAGCTGGAAGATTATTGTTTTATGTATTTACAACCTTATGAGCATGCGCGAATTCAGGCCTTTGTGCATGACTACGAGAAAGAACGTACAAACTATATTAAAGAATCTGTGAGAGTTTTTAATCGATTTTTGAGCAAGGAAAATATTGATGCAAAGGTTGAGGGTAGGCCGAAACATCTGTATTCGATTTATCAAAAAACAATTCGTGATAAAAAAATCCTGCAAGATATTTATGACTATTTTGCACTCCGTATAATTACGAATAACAAGGAGGATTGCTATAGAGCGCTTGGGGTTATCCATGAGAATTTTAAGCCAAAGCCGATGCGTTTTAAGGATTATATTTCTTTGCCGAAAACGAATGGATATCAGTCTTTGCATACCACGGTGATTGGAATGCAGGGGAAATTGACTGAGGTGCAGATTCGCACTGAAGATATGCATAAACATGCAGAGCTTGGTGCGGCTGCGCATATTTATTATAAGTCGGGGACACAAAATTTAATTACTGAAAACTTTGCTAGGATTAATCAATATAAAAATTCCGAGAATTTCTTTAGGAGTTTGCAGGAGGATCTTTTGCAAAGTAGGATTTTTGTGTTTTCGCCGACTGGTGAAATTATTGATCTGCCAGAGGGGGCGACATGTTTAGATTATGTTTATGCGGTTGGACTTGAAACGAATACAAAAGTGTTTAGAGCCATCGTTAATAATAAAAATTATTCTTTAATTGGTCAGCTGCAAAGTGGAGATAGAATTGAAATTATTTATGGGCGCAAAGTAAATAATGGGCCTGAAAGATGGTGGCTTGATCATGTTAAAACTACACTTGCTCGTGAGGCGATAAGCGATTTTTTTAAACGGCAAAGTGAAGAAGAAAGAATTAAAATTGGTAGTCAACTTTTGCAACAAGAATTGAATCATGAAAATTTGGGTTCTGTTTATCAGATCTCGAAAAAGAAAATGTTTAAAGCCATGGAACATTTTGGTAGTGGTGATTTTGCAGAGCTTTTAATAGGAATTGGAGAGGGGACTTTCGAATCGAATGATGTTTATAAAATTATGTACCCAAATTTAAATATTGGAATAACGAATAGACTTTATGAGGCATTTTATTCTCTTCGTGCATATTTCGGCATAAACCAAACGAATGACCCCTTTAAATATAAAATTAAAATAATCATTGACGCATATGATAGGGAGGGGATCTTTCCGGAGTTACTGCAGCCTTTTTATGAGCTCAAAATTCCGATTATGCATATTCGTGGTTTTGTTTTTGATAGAAAAGAAAAAAATGGTGGGAAACGTGTAATTAGTCGAGATATTGTAGATATTGCTATCGATAATCATGAGCAGCTAATTGCACTTTTTGATCGTGTGGAAAAGATCCCAGATATTATTAGAGTTCAGAGAATATTCCGTAAATATCAGGTTGGATTTTTTCTAGTATCGATGTTAACTGCGATTTATTTCGTGGTTCAATACTTCCTTTTGAAGACTTATCATGATGGGCCGGCTTTCGATAATATGTTTCTTGCAGACATAATTGTGCTGAGCGGCCTGTTCACATTGTTTGCATTATTTGCGTGGCTGAAATCTATGGGTAATAAAACATTTCCGCACTTTGAAGAGACAAAATATTTTTGGCCAGTGTCTTTTGGCCTTAGTATTTTTTCTATCACCTCGGTGTTTATTTACTATAGGGCATTTGAATTGAATTTATATATGCCTCTGATAGTTGTGGTTTCAAGTATTATTTTGATATTTTTGGTTGCGACTTATTACTCACATCAAAAACAGCGACTGCACCACCTGAGCCACTTAAAACGTGACGAGTTTGCGATGAAGAAGAAAAAGAAGGAGTGATTAACTGAAAATCGTTGTGGAGATATTCTAGAATTTTTCTTGTATTTTGGGTTTCGATGCCGTCCAATATTTGCGAAATATCTGCCGTGGATTTTAGGTCACTTTTGTCCCACTTTTCATAGGCTGCTTGAGTTGAAATTTCTTCACCGGATTGAATATTAATATTAATCTCATCTGGAAGATTTTTTAATGGCTTAATTTTTTCGCCGTAATTACTTGCAAGTGCGAGCTGTACTCCTGAAAGGAAAAATGGAATGTCCATGCCGATTGTTGCAGCGAGTTTCATTAGCTTTTCTGAGCTCATGCCAAGTGATTCGGTTTCATTTAAATAGAGCATTATGGCCGCCGCGTTGCTGCTAGCGCCGCCGAGACCAGACTGGGCTGGGATGTGTTTTTCGAGTTTTATTTTGTAGTTAAAGCGGCGGCCACATTCCTTTTCTAAAAGCCTGATTGCTTTAACCACGAGGTTTGACTCACCTGGGAAATCGGTGCATTCAAATGAAAATTCTGGCGCTGGCTCAACTTGTAAAAAATCTTGCATAGCTGTGCAGCGAGCCATGATTGTTTCGATTTTGTGATAACCGGAAGAATCTTTCTCTAGAATTTTGAGAAAAAGATTTACTTTGGCGGGGCAGGCAATAAGTGTTTGTTTATTCATTAGAAACACTGAAGAATACAGGTGCAACGGAGGCCTTCACCTCGGCCGAAGGGACTGAGGCCTTCGCCAGTCATTGCTGAAATTTGGATTTTTCCTGAATCGATATTTAATATTTCAGAAAGTGACTCACGAAGCGGCAATGAATCGATGCGGGGTTTTAACCCTTCGATTTGCAAAGAGATACGATTTATTTTCGAATCTTTTAAAAGCCCTTCTAAGTACTTTCTGCTGTCTTTTTCACCAGCCTGACAAAGCTCGTCTGCAATACGTGAAAAACTTTTATCTTGCTCTTGTGCGAGGGCCCTTCCAATTGCATGCAAAATTACATCTCCATCTGAGTTTGCCTCCATCGCGGGGCAGTCTTCTACTGTTAAACCACCAAGGGTCAATTTGCCAGTATCAGAAAATCTGTGTGAATCTTCACCAATAAATGCTCGACTTCTTAGCTGCTCGATGTCTTCTGCGTAAGTGACTTTTTTATTTGCGGGGTGGGCTTCAAGCAGATGCAAAGTATATTTTTTGAAAATTGCAGAGCTTAAATCTGTTTCGTTATGAAGGGTCACATCCTTTAAAATATCTCCACGAATCGCCTGTGGTGTTTGCATTAATTTGAGTTTGTCGCGATCTAATACTTCGCCATCAAGGTTGATTACTGTGTCTACAACGCTGTGGTAAACGGCCGCACCGCCATGTTCTTTGGCCGCGATTATCACCTTGGTAATTTCGCCGCTAGTTACATTTGGATTTGCTGCGTTATGGTCGATAATTATATCGTCACTACTGAAGTCAATTGCTGCAACACCATTTTTGAAAGATTGCATTCGACTTTCTCCGCCGACAATTATTTGTGCATCTGGCGCATTTTCCATGAAGAAATCCTCCATATTTTTCGGCACAACTAGAATCATTTTGTCTATGTCTTTGTGTGTGCGGAACGTATCGTAGGCGAGAGTCCAAAGCTCTACACCGTGAATGTCTGCCCGAATTTTATTTTGCTTGGCTCGCGAGGACTTTCCCGCGGCTAGCAGTATTGCTATGTTCATTTGTTATTTTTTCGTGAAATTCTATCATTTCTTCTAGAGTTTTTGGTGGCATTTCATAAAGCCATTTTTCAAACCCTGCTTCTATAAAATCATAAATCTCTAAAAATTTCATGTCACCATTTAAAAATCTGCTTGTTGCAATGTCATTTAATGCATTTAAGACGATGGGGAAGTTTGGATTCCCGCCATGCTGTTTAAGCCATTTTATGGATCGAAAAGTTTCTTCGTCGGCTTGAAGGAAATTCATCTCGCTGCGTTTGGCTCTTAAAATTGGCCATGCCGGTTCTGGTTGATTTGGATAATGCAGCGCGTATGAAATAAAGAGGCGCATGTCATTTTGAGTGATGTGCATTTTGGTGCCGCCGGTTTTTGTGTGGACCATGCTGTGCACCAAACTTTGCGGATGAACGCTGATATGTATTTTTGAAAAAGGAATGTTAAAGAGTTTGCTTACCTCACAAACCTCAAGAACTTTGTTAATTAGCGTTGCGCTGTCGAGCGAAACCTTTGGGCCCATTTGCCATGTTGGGTGATCGAGGGCCTGCTGAATTGTTACATTTGCAAGCTCGTCTGTGGTCTTTCCGAGGAAAGGGCCGCCACTACATGTGAGTGTCACCGAAGAAAGAATGTCTTCGCCGTGCTCGTGCATTAGCTGCCAAATGGCTGAAGCTTCTGAGTCGAGCGGGTAGATTTTTGCACCGTTTTCTTTTGCAATTTCTTTGAGCCATTTACCTGCAATTGCGAGTGATTCCTTGTTTGCACTGAGCAAAATTTTGCCGGCTTTGAGAGCTGCAATTGAAATGCCGAGCCCATCGAAACCAGGTACTCCGTTAATAACATAGTCTGCATTTGCGATTAACTCTTCTTTGTTTTTTAATCCAAGGGCTGACTTTGCGCCGAATTCTTTTGATTGGGCATCGAGAAGTTTTGCACTGCTGTGCGCTGTTAATGCGATGACTTTGAAATCATTTGGGAAAGCTCGAATCACTTCTAAACTTTGTTTTCCGATAGATCCGGTGGATCCGAAAATTGCTACTGTTTTCATAATTTGATTTGTTCTTTTTCTTGGATGAGTTCTAATAATTCATTTACTAAATTTGCTTCTGGCACGTTTGCTTTGAAAAGTTCGCCTTTATAAAAAAGTGCACCTGCCTTTTTCCCGGATGCGATTCCATAATCTGACTCTTTTGCTTCTCCAACTGCGTTTACAACGCAGCCCATAACTGCAACTCGGATTGGTCTTTTGATAGGTTTTAGTGCGGCTTCAACTTCTGCGAGCATTTTTTCGAGATCGACTTCTAGGCGCCCGCAAGTTGGGCAGGCGATGACGTCTGCTTCTTTGTCGTAAAGGCCGATTGCTTTGAGAATGTTTTTGCAAACCTCGACTTCTTTTTCGATGCTATCTGTAATTGATGCGCGAACTGTGTCGCCGATTCCTTGCATTAATAATGCGCCGATACCCATGGAATTTTTAACAGTCCCAGGAATGAGCGACCCGGCATGAGTCACACCGAGGTGAAGTGGCACATCGTTGTCTGCTTCTACAAATTTTTTGTAAGCCGCGATCATAACTTGAACGCGCTCGCTTTTTATTGAAACGACAAAATTTTTAAAATCGAGAGCTTCGACAAAATCCACCCAACGCAGCGCAGATTCAGCGAGCGCGTCGGCTGTTGGAGCTCCGTGTTTTTCCCATAAATCTTTTTCTAATGAACCCGCATTCACACCAATACGAATTGCTGCCCCCTTTTCTTTGGCGAGCTTAATTACTTTTTCTAAATAACTGCGATCGTAAAAGTTTCCTGGATTGATTCGAATCTTGTCTGCGCCATAATCGAGAGCTGCGATTGCGAGGCGAGGGTCGAAGTGGATATCTGCGACAATTGGCATTTCTGTTGATGCTTTTATTTCGGGAATGTTTTTTGCTGCATCTAAAGTTGGAATACTTATGCGAATAATATCGCAAGCACTGTCTTCTATAGTTTTGATTTCAGCTATGACAGCTTTGGCATCTTCAGATTTAGCCATTGTCATGGTTTGAATCGCCACAGGATGATCTGAGCCAATTTTTACATTGCCGACGGTGCAAGTTCGAGTTTTTCTTCGTTGAATATTCATATCTGGCTTACTCTAGAGATAAACTGCTGTTTATGCAATGTTTAGGATGTTTTGGGAAGTACGAGCTTGCAGGTGGTGAACTTGAGAAAGACCGTCCTTTTTGGTATAAACTTTGGGCATTTTAATCCCACGTAATGAATAATCAGAAAAATATAATTGGCTTGGCCTTTGTCGTTATTGCTTTACTTGGAGCCGGATATCTCTTTTCGGATGGCGATATACTTCAGGGGAGGCTGCAAGAATTAGATTCAAGCGTTCAGGTCGAACTAAGCGAGTAGTGTTGACTTTCAGCTGAAAAAGGCCTAAAATTCGCTTTGTCTCCCTCTTGAGAGACTTTTACTGCTAAATCTATTGTTATAGCTAAGAAATTCCGCACAAATAGAGCCATTAAATCTCAGACTATCCGTCTGGTGGATGAAAATGACGAACAATGTGGAATTATGGGTCTTGAAAAGGCTCTGAGCATGGCAAAAGAAAGGGAACTGGACCTTGTGGAGGTATCTCCAAATGCAAAGCCACCGGTTTGCAGACTGATGGACTTTGGAAAGTTCCTTTACAGGCAGAAAAAGCAGGATCAAAAGCATAAATCGAAGCAAAAGAAGAATGAAGTGAAAGGAATTCGTTTGAGCCTGAGAACTGGCCAACATGACCTAGATGTAAAGATAAAGAGAGCGAGAAAGTTCCTTGACCAGGGTAACTCCCTAAAAGTCGCCTTGATTTTCCGGGGCAGAGAGGTTACACAATATGAACTAGCAAGAGATAAAATGTTAATTATAAGAGATGCTCTGGAGGACGTTGCAAAATGTGACCAGCAGCCAAAGAAACAAGGATACAATTTATTCATGATACTTTCACCCCTAAAATAATGCCAGCAAAAGCAAAAACAGGAAAACAACGAACTCATGGAGGCGCTAAAAAGCGTGTACGTCTAACCGGAACCGGTAAAGTGCGTATGCAAAAAGCAGGTTGCCGACATAGATTGCATCCAAAAAATGACCGCCAGTTAAATCTTGGTGGAAGACTACTAGTTGTAGAAGGAAAAGCAGCGAAAACATTGAAAACGATGCTTTCAAATTAAATTACTTATTACGCAGATCCTTGGCTTTAGCCCGCCTCGAGATCGCATTTAAACCCCAATATTATGGCACGTGTAAAACGTGGTACGGTGCAAAAGCGCCGTCACAATAAAATTCTAAAAGCGGCTAAAGGTTACCGTGGACAAAGAAGTACCCTGTTTAGACAGGCGAAAAACGCAGTAGCTAAAGCTGGAATGCATGCTTACAGGCATAGAAGAACTCGAAAACGTGATTTTCGTCGTCTTTGGATTGCTCGTATGAATGCAGCTTGCCGTGAAAATGGCATTTCTTACAGCCGATTCATCCATGCAATGCATGAGAAAAAGATCGCTCTAGACCGCAAGGTACTAGCTGACATCGCAGTTCATGAACCTAAAGTGTTCGCTGAGATTGTTAAGGCTGTTCAATAGCTTGACAAATTGAGACTTCGTGATATAATTCAGCACTATATATAAATACATATGGCGCCTGCTTCACGACTTGCAACACTAACTGGCTATAAACCTTTGAACGAATTGAAGGCTTTGCTTGCTGATGGTGAAGGCCATCCTTGTGTTGTTGATGTTGCATCAAAAGCTGCTCATGTTAATGCTGCGATAAACAGGGCAATTGATGGAGGAGGGGGCTTTTATGATGCATTTATGGTAGCAGCTTCAAATAGAGGCGAATGGCCAACAAAAATAGAGCAAGATTTAAATTTTTTACGAAGAGCTTTAAACATACATGATACTTGCAGTGGGTATGAGGTAGCAGCACACACGGTAAAAGTGATTGATGCAATTGGCGTGGTATATGATGGCATGCCTGCCTTCCGCCTTGCTTTTGAAAGTGCATATACTGATATTGAGGTTCGTGAGACCGTCCATTTACTTACTCAGCTTAAACTTGCTGGTCTTGGGCTCGATGCTAAATTAATTGAGAAATTCTCTGAGAAGGGAATACTTGATTTATTTGATCTTTTATTAAAAGGAACTGTAGATGGCAAGATATGCCTGCCTTTTGAAGCTGAAACTTTGAAGGGGAAATTGATAGCACTTGGATATATTGATTCTGAATGGAACTGGGTGATTCATGATGACTTAAAATCTGATACTTTTGAGGTGATGGCGTATAAATTCTAAGCTCAGTATTTACGATGACAAATAAGCTCTCCTCTGCTAGAGTGAAGGCCAATATTTTCGCTTATGAAAGCACGTTTAAGAGAGTTGGTGTTCCAAGGGCTTAGCTACTTAGCTAGGCATAAATTGCACAAGGTTAAGCCAAAAATTGTTGGTATTACTGGCAGTGCTGGTAAAACTTGTGCAAAAGACGCAATCGCGGCGGTGCTGCAGCGTCATTTTAAGGTAAAAAAGAGCCAAAAGAATATTAATAGTGAGTTTGGAGCGGCTTTTACGATCTTGGATCAGAACAGCTCAATTAATTCATGGGTGAAGTGGCCAAAGGTGATTTTTAAAAGTATTAAGAATGCTTTTACGAATTTGAACCCATATGAAGTTCTGGTTATGGAAATGGGTATTGATGCCCCGGGTGGAATGGAAGATATTTTGAAGGTAGTGAAGCCTGAGATAATGGTTTTTTTGAATGTGAAAAATGTTCACAGAGGCGAGGGGCAGTTTGCGAATAGGGAGGAAATCTTTCATGAAAAATCTAAGGCGCTGATTGCTGCGCCTAAAGAAGGTTGGGCGATTTTGAATACTGATGACAATTTTGTTAAAGGCCTTGTAGACAAGCTGCCGTGCAGCGTTTTGACAATTGGCACAGAGGAGGGGGCTGACTTGAGGGCAATTGATATAAAGGCTGACTCGAGGGGGCTGCAGTTTACTTTGGCATATGAAGACAAAGAGATTCCTGTACATTTGCCCGACTTGCTTGGAGCTTGCCACGTATACATGGTTTTGGTGGCTACTGCGGTTGGATTTTTGAATGGGATGTCTTGGAAAGCGATTGAGATGGAACTGAAAGAATTTACTTTGCCAGCTGGGCGAATGAATAAAATCGATGGAAAAAATGGAGCGCTAATTATTGATAGTTCTTACAATGCTTCGCCAGATACGATGGAGGAGGCGCTTGAGGTTTTGAGTATGTTTTCTGGGCGGCGAATCGCAGCTCTTGGCACAATGAATGAGCTCGGCGAGCTTGCTGAAAGCTCTCACCTTAAAATAGGAAAGCTCGCTGCACGTAAGGCTGATTTGCTGGTTGCCGTTGGGCAGCATGCAAAATCGCTTGCAGAGGGTGCACACAGAGCGGGCATGTCTACATCTATGATTCATACTTTTGCGAGTTCGAAAGAAGCTGGTGGCTTTTTAAAAGGTATTCTTGAAGCACATGATGTTTTGATGGTGAAGGGCTCACAAAACAATGTTCGCATGGAAAGAATTGTGCGCACCTGTATGAAAGAACCTGAACAGGCGAGGCACTTACTCGTGAGACAAGAGCCGTATTGGTTAAATATTCTTTGATGACAACTTTTCATTCTGCCATTTTTGATAAATTTAAAGCTGCCGCAGATGCCGGTAAACTTCATCATGCGCATTTGTTCTTGGGGCCAAAAGGTGTTGGCAAAGGGCGTATGGCTCTGCATATTGCCTATTATTTGCAAGGTGCAGCAGATGATGTGATGCAAAAAAAACTCATGCATGATGGTGTGGACGTGGATACTCTTTTATTTTTGGATAATGGAGAAACACTGCCAATTGCTGAAATTCGTAAGTTGATTGCTCGAGTTCAAGAGAGCCACTCGAAACCATATTTGGTGATTGTGATTGAGAATATTTCGCGTATGAGAGTTGAGTCTTTGAATGCACTTTTGAAAACTTTGGAGGAGCCGAGGGAAGGTGTGATTTTCTTTTTGACTGCGAATCGGGATGAAGAGGTTTTGCCTACTATTAGGTCTAGGTGTCAGATTACGAATTTTCAAACTCTAGATGATGAGAGTCTGCGGGAAGTGTGTGATGGACATGTCTACACTGAGCAGCTTGTCCACTTTGCTATGGGGCGGCCTTCGAAGCTGAAAAAACTGATTAATGATGGGGTGTATTTTGAGGCTCATCAGAAAATCCACCAGGACTTGATGTTATTTTTGGAGAATCCACAACTGGCGAAAGTATTTCACTTGGTGAGGAGTTATGAGAAAGATGAGCATTTACTGGAGCTATTTGATATTTTGCTTTGGAGGGTGAGGGGCTTGGCAAGATCGAAAGATAAAGCTTTAATATTAAAGCATTTAGATTTTACCGAGATGCTGGAGAACATTGAGAAAGCGAAAGAAGATCTTGAACGGAATGTGAATAAACGACTTGTACTAGAAAACCTTTTTATACCATTTGTACCTTAATATGAATACTGTCTACCTAGCTCTCTTTATTTTTTCTGGCATGATACTTGCCTTGATGTATCTAAGACGCCTTCGTCTGACTGCGCATGATTTGCGTTTTCAAAAACATTTGAAAGAGGAGGAGGCTATTGTGCAAGAAGCTGAGGCGGCGATTGAAGCGATGGAAGAAGAAGATGATGAAGCAAAAGCTGTGAAAAAATCTGATGCAAGAAAGTATTTCAAGAAGGCTGATTTGCATTTCAGCAGGGGAGAGTTTGAAGAAGCTGAGCCTGCATTTTTGCTGGTAATTGATGCTGATGATACTCACCTAGATGCACACCACAAACTTGGGATGCTCTATATGAAACAAGGGCAATTTGCAGATGCGGAATTGTATTTCTCTAAATTGGTGAATCTAAAAAAAGATCCTGTTTACTTTAGTAACTTGGGGGCTGCGCTTTACCAACAACAACGTTTGGTTGAGGCTGCAGAGGCATATGAAAATTCGATTTCTTTAGACGATAAACGTGCGGCACGTTTGCAGAGTTTGGCACAGGTTTATTATGAGCTAGGCGAAGATGAAAAAGCTGTTCATTACTTTGAACGAGCTGAAAAACGAAAGCCAAAGGATTCTGAGTTGAAACTAATTCTTGCGGAATATTATGAAAGACTGGAACGTTTTGAAGAGGCAATGAATATGCTGAAAAAGCTGGATAGCTCTGACCCATATAGCAAAGAAGTTAAGGCGAGGATGAAAGCTGTAAAAGCTGCGCTCAAGGAGAGATCGTAACTTTAATTATATCTTCTTGGGGTGAACCCTCGAGATATTTTCTTGGACGCGCTTCGTATGAAGAGTGGAAGTTTTCTTTTTCACTTATAGTTCCATCTTCGTGAGTGATTGTTCGGTACCAATCTACATCGAAACCAGTGTGCTCATATTCATCTAGCTCTCTAACCCCTGGAGCAAGATCGCTTGTGTATGTGATTTGTGGCTCGGTAATTTTGCTGTAATTATATGCGATTGGGCCTTCCATTTGCACGCTGCGGCCGTCGTTGCTTCCGTACATTACGAAATATGCATTGCTGTCTTCTGTGTAGCCCTGAATGATTAAGTGACCCGCCGTGTCGTTGATAAATCTGAAATCTGGTGCTGGGTCGTAGATGGTTGCATCAAGGCCGTAACCAAAAGGCCGGGCGTAATATGAAACTGCGTAGGAGTGATTTTTTCGGGCTGAAATGTCGAGGCCGCTGTAAAGTGCCGCTCTGAACATTGTGGAAGAAACCTGGCATAGTCCGCCACCATATTCAGGTTTTGTTTCGTCGCCGAGAATAACTAGCTCGGGCAGCCAACCGTGGGCGCCGTCAATTGGGCCCATTAAAGTTGTGAATGAAAACTCTTCGCCGGGTGCAAGAATGGTTCCATTGAATATATCCATGCCGACATTTATATTGAAAATTCTGTTGTATGGTGAACCGCTAAAGCTTGAATAACCGACTCCGACTAGATCTGTTATACCTTTTGCAGAGAGGGAATCTGGCACTGTAATTTCTGGCATTATCTCTTTAACTGCGAGCATTACGCTTAGCTCTTCGTTGTGAATTGCAGACATAAAATCGGCGAGTATTTTTACTTCATCAATATCTTGGCCAAAACGTGCGCTGCCTTCAAAGTCGTAAGTGCCATCTTCATTTTCAATTACTGTCGCTGAGACCGCCTCACTTTCTAGCTCGGGCCCGAAGGTTTCACCAAGGTATGCAAAGAAGTTTTGCGGATGAATTGTGAAGCCTGTTTCAGCAGCTTGCATAGGTAAAATCCAGGCTGCATGATCGCGCAAATGAAAGCTCCAAGTTTGACCATAAGCTTCATCTATAAATTCAATTTCTCTTTCAACAATGTCTGCAAGTTTTGGAATTAGAGCCGCGATTTCATCGTTGCGAACATCTGGCTCGGCAGTGCGAAGTGGAAGTTTGGCAGTTGCTGGGGTGGTGAAATCTTTAAGCCAATGCAGCTCAATTTGTTTCATTATCTCACTTGTATCAACTCCGTAACCTATCTGTTCTTCATCTACAAAAAGACCGCTGCTGTAATCGTAGGCGAGCGTTGCATTCTTTTTGCCCTGCTCGATTGATGACTCAGTGAATGCCGCCTTAATGCCATCTTCATCGAGACTGAGTGGAAGCTTGATGTGAATGCCAAAAATGTATGCCTGTGTTTTTTTAAGAGCGCTGCTGCTTTCCATAAAGGAATGTAATTCTTGAAGGGATTCATATGCGACCATGCTCACTCCCATATCTTTAAAAGTGGTGGTAATATCGCCTCTTTCGGAAGTGAAAGCTATTTCAGAGTTTAAAAATGTTTCTTCTTTTTCTAGGATAAAATCTGTTAACTCTTGGAAGCTTTGATACTCGTCGAACTTACCTTGAGGCAGATTTACTCGAGTTAAAAATGTTTCTTCTGACAAAGTTGAAATGCCATATATGGCACCAACAATTCCAAGCACAATAGTGCTGAGAAAAAAGCCGACTATGAAAAGGTCCTTAAGTTGTCGTTTCATGCAGTTATAAGAACATTTTTTTAACCTGTTATCAAGGTTATTTTACCTGCAAGGCTTTCAGCTTTTTCGCAATTGGCCTCATGGCAACAATTGAGATAAAGGTGGAAGCGAAGGAGGCAAGCACTAAAACAGAGAATATCTCAACATTTATAATGCCAGCTTGAAGCCCAATCGAGGCTACAATTAGATCGACAGCGCCACGGCTATTCATTGCAAGACCAACTCCAATTGATTCATTTTTACTCATTCCACCCCAATAAACCATCAGGCCTGAGCCGAGAACTTTACCTAAAATTGCAGTGATAATAATTACTGCAATAAAAGCTGGCATTGTGAAAAGTGCTGTAAAGTCGAGGTGAAAGGCGAGGGTTGCGAAGAAAATTGGTGCTAAGAAACTGTAACTTAGGCCGAAGGTTCTATCTTCAATCTTGTTGAAAACTTCATCGTCGAAGATTTCACTATGTAAAAATAGACCGGCTAAGAATGCGCCAATAATAAAATGCAGACCAATAAGTTCGGCGCTCACTGCGAAGGCGAGGGCCAAAATAATTGAGAACATAAAGCCCTTGTTGCCTTTATATAAAATTTTGTAGAGGTACTTAAAGTAATGATGGCCGATAATAAATACTGCGGCGAAGTAACCTATGAATTTGCCTAAGCTGATGGCTACTTCCTTGAGATCGAATGCGCCGGTTTCGTGCAGATTTATGAAAACTGAGAATATGATCAACATTAAAATTTCTATCATTACTGCGGCTGCGATAACTGTGTGGGCGACTTTTGTGTGATTGATTTTTAGGTCTTTGAATATGCGGGTTGAAATTGCAACGGCAGTTATAGACAGAGTCATCGCCATGAATAGCGCGGTTTCAATGTCGTAACCGAAATATCTTGTGACAAAATAAATGCCGAGCACGGTTAGAGCCATGCCGCCAAAGGCTGCAAGAAGCGCTTTTTTTGATGAATGGAAAAGGTCTTTTGGATCAGCTTCAAGGCCAGAATGAAACATGAGAAGGAAAATACCTAGCTCGGCGAGCACGGTAATTGCTTCTGTTTCTTGTACCAAACCAAAAATAATTGGCCCGGCAATTACTCCGGCAAATACCTCACCGAAAAGGGCTGGCAAGTGTAGAAATTGGAATAATTTTCTACTGAGCCAAACGAAGACAAGTAAAATTAGTAGGTCACCTAAGAACATTTTCTGGGGTTAAGTAGAGTGTGAACTCAGTCGCGATCGACATGTTCAGGAGGAATGATGTCCATTTCGATAGGAATCTCTTTCATGTGTTTTTCAATCTTTGGCTTTGCATTATTAAGTCTGCGTGACTTTCTTTCCTTTCCAAATAGGATGCGCTTTGCCAATTTGAAAAAACCTGTCGCAGTTTCTTTGCCAAGTTTGCTTACTTCAATAATATCTGAGCCAGTATTTTTAGCTTTGTCTTTTAAAATTTCGCGAGTGTCTTTGCCTTTTTTAGGAGCTATTGAAGCTCCAATTGCTGAACCAACTGCGGTGCCGATGATGGCCCCCATGATCACTTTATCGATGGCGGACTTGTTTTTTTTCTCGCGCATAGTCTATTGATTTAGTTTGGCGAATTAAATTCACTTTGATTATACCAGGAAAAGCCATTTCGTCGGATATCTTTTTTGCGATGTCTTCTGCGAGTGGCATTGAGGTCTGGTCTGATACTGCATTTTTATCTACAAGCACGCGAACTTCTCGGCCGGCAGACATGGTTAATACTTTCTTAACACCTTTGAATGACTTGGCTAAAGTTTCAAGCTGTTTCATTCTTTCAAAATAGTTTGTTACTGATTCCATACGTGCGCCTGGGCGTCCGCCAGAAATTGCGTCTACTGCTTTTACAATAAAGTCGGCAGGGGACAGGCAAGGGCCTTTGTCGTGATGTACAAATGCGGCGTGAACTATGCCTTCGCTAAAGCCGTGTTTTTCTAAAATTTCTTTCGAAAGATCGTCGTGTGAGCCGCCAACATCGTGGTCGATCGCTTTACCGAGATCGTGATAAAAAGCTGCTTGCATGGCTGTTTCTACATCTGTGCCGATTAGCTCTGCAATTAAGCGTGCTGCAAAAGCCATCTCAAGAGAATGGTGAATAATATTTTGACCGTAACTAGTTCTGAAATATAGTCGGCCAACGTAATTAACTACTTCATCTGGCACAGCCTTGTAATCCATATCCATTTGCTTAAACGCCCATCTTCCTTTGCGATTACATTCGTCCATAATTTCTTTTTCTGAAGCTTCAACAGTTTCGTCGATAAGCTTGTGAGTGATTTTACCCGTTTTGCGAACGACTTTTTGCATTTTATTAATTGCGCGTTTTGCGATGTGGCGACGCAGAAGATTAACTCCGCCGACATGAATTGTTTTTGGATCTCCAAGATTGAAAATCACTGAAACCGGAAGAAGGCTCTCAAGATATGCGATGTTTGTGCCGCCTCTACCGATGAGTTGGCCTTTAAATTTATCGTCGCGCACCGTAACACTTGTGTTGTTTTTATCTACGGAACTTGGCACGCCAAGCCTTTGAACTACAACCTGAAGAACAGCTTTTGCATGACGTTGAATGTCTTCTTCGAACTCTTCAACTGCTGCGGCTGAGCGTTTTTCTTTATCTTCGGTAATTACTTCTTTTAATTCTGCGCGTGCGATCTCGAGGGCTTTTTCGTTTGTAAGGCCACTTGCATTTGCCAATTTCTCAATACTGTTTCTGCGCAACTCTTCGCTGTCTTTGAAGATTTGGCGAATTTCTTTATCTAGATTTTTTGACGCATTTGCATAGTTTGTATTTCGACTTTCTCTGCGCTTTAAAATATCTTCTTTTTGCTCAACAGAAGCCTGTAACTGACCGATGCTATCTTGCATGGATTCTTCTTCCTCTTTAATTGCAGCATTAATTCGTGCGATCTTCTCTTCTGAATCGCGCTTAATTTGCTCGGCTTCAGAGCGTGCGGCTTCAAGGTTTTTTTCTTGATCGCCATGTGACATATTTATGCCAGAGCTTGGAAGAAAATAACCTGCGGCGCCACCTAGACCGGCAGCTGCGAGAATCGATATGATTGTAAACAGAGTCATAGTGCGGGAATTGTAGCACTAAATTAGCTTTGTGCTAAGCAAATATGCCTTGAAATATCCTGACCGCCTCTGTGATTTCTTTTTCTGTAGTGCTGTGGCCGAGGGTGAGGCGAAGGGATTGTTGCGCCTGTTCTGGGCTTTGGCCGAGGGCGAGTAGCACATGCGATGCATCGGTTTTGCCTGAAGCACAGGCCGAGCCGCTGGAAGCGGCGAGGCCGGCGATGTCTAGACGCATAACTAGTGTTTCACCAAGCAAACCTGGAGTATGAACATTTATATTGTTTGCCAGGCGGTTTTCGCGTGAGCCGTTTAGGGTTAGGCCGGGAACTTTTAGAAGTTCATCTAAAAGTTTGTCTCGAAGTTTGGCGATTTTTTCTGAGTGATTTTCTGTGAGAATGAGTTCAAGGGCTTTTGTAAAGCCAACAATTGCAGCTGTATTTTCTGTACCACCTCGCATACGGAACTCTTGGCCGCCGCCATGAATGTGGGGTGTGATTTGCAAACCTTCACGAATATATAAAAGGCCAATACCTTTTGGTCCGTAAATTTTACTGCCATTTAGAGTCATTAAGTCTGGCTGTAATTCGCTCACATTTATATTTTCGTAACCCGGTGCCTGGCAGGCGTCTGTGTGAAAAAGCACGCCGCGCTCGCGCGCGAGCGCGGCGATGTCTTTAATAGGCTGAACTGTGCCGATTTCGTTGTTTGCGTAAATTACTGAGACTAGGATTGTTTCCTTTTTAATTGCGGCCTCAATATCGGCAGTGCTGATTAAGCCTTCGGAATTTGGTGCAATTTCTGTTAGTTCGAAATCGAAATTATCGCGCAAATAATATGCTGCCTCGCGAACTGCGGGGTGTTCGATTTCTGAAATAATTATGTGATTACCTTTTTCTTTGCGCGCGAAAGCTGCGCCCATAATTGCCATGTTGCAAGATTCTGTGCCGCTACCTGTGAAAATTATTTCGTGAGCGCCGTAGGCACCGAGCAGCTCAATGCACTTTGAACGAGCTTCGTCGATTGCCTTGCGAGACTTTTGCCCGAACTGATGAATCGAAGATGCATTCCCAAAATCATCCTGCAAATACGGCAGCATTGCCTCGAGAACTCGAGGGTCCATGGGCGTGGCCGCCGCATAATCCAGGTAAATCATTTTATCTTAATTATTCTCTTGTGAGCTTTTTAAAGTGTCTACGTAGGCGGCCTTCCATCTTCTCGGTCGCGCTATCCATAGGCTCTGTTATAGTATGTTTTGTCTCACTTGTCACTAGTGGTTGGTGAACTCTTGGCAAATGCAAAACATATTCGAACTCAAAAGCCGTGTGTTTATTATGCTTTTGAATGTGTACATCCATCTTCACTGTGTCTTTATCCGGATAGTGAGCTTCTATGAAAACCCTGATGCGATCTAGCTTTTTTTCTAGATACGACTCGAACTGTTCTTTCTCCGGTGCTGTAAGGTTTGTGACATGTGTATGTACAAGCATAGTGAATGGGGTTATTGATTATTAATTGTACTCTCCTTGTTCCAAATTGTCTCGTCGGTTTTGTTTGCTATGTTACATTTTCGGGCAGAAAGAAAGAGGAAATCTGAAAGTCTGTTCAAATAGGGGAGCAGGCCTTCTGGCTGATTTTCTACACCTGATACAAAGCGCTCTGCTCGGCGGCAAATTGTGCGCGCCAAATGTGTAGCTGCGGCTGAAGGGTGGCCTCCTGGTAGAATGAAATTTTTGAGAGGGGGGAGGCTTGGCTCGAGTTCTGAAAGATTGCTTTCGAGATTGTGCAAAAGCTGTGCAAAAAGATTTGAATCTTGAGGGTTTGAAACTTCTGCGCCAATGTTAAAAAGATCATTTTGGATTTGTGAGAGATAGGGAATGTGAGCGCCAGCTCCATTGCTGAGCGCCATTCCAATACTTGCGTTTAGTTCGTCTAATAAACCGAAAATCTCGATGTATGGATGGTTTTTTGCTGCACGCTCTTGCATGTTAATGCTGGTCTGGCCTTTGTCTCCTGTTTTAGTTGCAATACTCATATTCTTATCTTAGCGCGATTTTTCTGTATGGAAAAGCTGCGCGAAATGAGCTAATTTATTCGCAACTTAACCCACATTCAATGACTACCGCTTCATTCCAAGATGCAATTCAGGCTCTTATTTCAAAACAAGAAGAGATCAAACTGGTAAAAAAAATGCAGAAAGATTTAGAGAACGACGTGCCTATGCAACTTGAAGAGTTGATGCTTCAAATTAAAGATTTGAAAAAGCAGGCGAAAGATTTGAAAGACGAATACATCAAATTGCTACTTGAAGAAAATGCTGAATATGTTGAGCACCGTGAAAGTGTGCAAGCTTTAAAAGAAGAGATTGCTGAAGCTAAATTGGCATTATTTACTGAAGCGGCGAAACTTAGCCGTGAGCATGGTGAGCTAGATCAAACTGTAGTTGTGGAAGGCTTAACACACAGACTTCAAACACAAAGTGAAGTTCAAGTTTACCTAAACGGTAGGGTTGTAAAATAATTAGTTCTTCTTTTTCTTAAGCTTTGGCTTCAACAATATGTTGGCCAGATTTGCTGCAACTATTGCGAATAGCCCGTAATATGGAATCCCATATTGAGTGAAGACGTTGTAGAAAAGTGCGGCCACAAGCCCGAAATAAATTTGGTCTCTTTTTTTCGATGGGGAAGTCATTGGCTCTACCAGCATTATCGTTGCGAAGAAAAATATCGTTGAATCTGTGAAGACATAAGAAATAAAGTCGAAGCTTTGACCTCGGAAAATCAACACCGCTGCGTGTGCAATTAAAAAGCTGATTACCGCTGGCCATTTTTTCCATTTATCTACCCCAAAAATCATCCAAAGAGCTACAATCACAAGGGAGAAATAACCCATAAAAGATGCGCCCCACCAAGATACAAATGCCTTATCTAGGCCTGGAATTAATGCGACGATTGCAGCCATTAAAAGTATGCTTCCGGCTGCGGGATTTACGACTGTTGAGCCACGATATTCAACGAAAAATTTCCATGTGATTGCAATAAAAGTTGCGATTAATGGGTAGATTAAATCGAGGCCACTTGTGCCGTAATGAAGAACTAGAAAAATTATTTCTGCAGTAATCAATGTGTTCCAAATATTTTTTCGTTTGCTAGAGAATTTTGTGTAAAACCAGTAGAGGGCGAGGGCGAATCCAATGGTTGCCGTAAGGTGTAAAAGCACGGCCCCACTAAAATTATAAATTGTTGCTCCAAGCACTAGTGCCGACAGGGCAAGTACTAATTTTCTTGTAGGGTCTAACTTGAGTTTCATATCGTGGTGTGAGAAAGTATTTCTACACTATTTTACTTTAACGCCATGAAAAAAAGCAATTTTACAGTACTACTATCTTTATTTGTCCTTAGCAGCTTGCTCTTTGTTGCCTGTGAAAAAGATGAGTTGGATGAAGATATGGAAGAGGATGAGCTAATGGAATCTCATGAAAATGATGATGTAATTATTGAGCCAGACGGCAAGCCAGGTGATAAGATTGATGAGGCAGATGAGGCTCAGCCAACTACTTATAAAGATGGAAGCTATTCAAGTGTTGGTAACTACAATAGCCCAGCTGGCCCTGAAGAAGTTACCGTTAACCTTACAGTTAACGAAGATATCGTAACTGCTGTAACTATCACAACAGGCTCGGCCAACGACGTAAGCGTTAAACACCAAGAATTATTTTCAGACGGAATTGCAAGCCTTGTAAACGGAGTTGCTCTAGATGAAATTGACAATGTAGGCGCTGTAAATGGCTCATCTTTAACTGGTGCTGCTTTTGATGAGGCTGTTGCAGCAATTAAAACTCAAGCTCTTAACTAGTTTGAATGAAAATCTCAGAGAAAAGCCGTGAACTTTTGGGCTCGCGAGTCACTGTTAAAGTTGTAAATGATGACGATGCTTTGGCTCTTTTGAAAATTGATGAAGCCCTTGAAGAATGTGAAAGAATTGAAAAATTGTACTCGCGCTTTATTTCTGGAAATGTGTTGGCTCATTTGAATGAGAGGGTGGGAGAGTGGACTCAAGTTTCGCCGGAGCTTTTTTATCTTTTGAAATTTGCTGAAAAAGTCGGCTTGCAAACTGGGGGTGCGTTTGACCTTAGCGTTAAAAGTGTTCTTGAGGGCTGGGGCTATGACTCTGATTATTCCCTTACTGAAGGGGATGCTGGAGCCTGTGGCGAAATGGAATTTTCTAAAGGACGTGTTCTAATTTCTGCCGAGATAGATTTGGGTGGGCTCGGAAAGGGGTATGCGATTGACCTTATGAGGAAAATCTTGGATGGTTTTGACAACTTTTTGATAGACGCTGGTGGAGATATTTTTGCAAAAGGAAAGGGGCCGGATGGGGAAACTTGGAAGCTTGTGTTTGAGGATCCAAAAGATGTTAGCAGGGCGATTGGCCAGGTGAGAGTGGACAACTTTGCTGTTGCCTGCACTAGCCCGCTAAGAAGGAGGTGGCGAAATAGACACCATATTGTCGACCCACTTAAGCTTGAACCTGCTGGAGAAATGTTGACTGTCTACACTCAAGCTTTGGATGGCATGACTGCAGATGCATATTCAACTGCACTTTTTGCAATGGGTTATGAGCAGGCTAAAAAAACTGTGGTGGATTTACCTGTGGAAGCGATGCTAGTGGGGCCGGATGGTGCTATCTGGAGAAGTGCGGATTTTAAGGGACAGCTTTTTTGACTAGTGAGAAAAAACGGCGTATAATCTTTAGTTATCTGGCACAAATACTATGATAACTTTTATTTTTCTCCTTATCCTAAGTATCTCATCTGTAATTTTGTGCGCCCTAACTTTATGGAGATTATTTAGGTATCTAAACAAATACAGTTTTGACATTTCTGTCCACACAATGTTGTTTAGATTTATTCAGCTTAGATATTTTGTATTCTCATATATTTTCATGGTGCTTTTCAGCTCTAGTATTGGAATTATTTTTGGACTTACCCTCTTGTGATAATGAATGAAGACAAAACCTTTAAAGGTCAGCTAAAAGATGAGTATGCGCTCAGCTGCTTCCGCAAACATTGGATTAAAATCTTGCCGAGCCTTTTTATTATTCCTGTGCTCTTTGCCCTTCTGGCTACTGGTG
Organism: Candidatus Peregrinibacteria bacterium; assembly: GCA_018658105.1. Classification (GTDB taxonomy): domain Bacteria; phylum Patescibacteriota; class Gracilibacteria; order UBA1369; family 2-02-FULL-48-14; genus JABHVW01. The sequence goes on along the minus strand of JABHVW010000004.1, from coordinate 178,228 downwards.
CGACCCTTATGACTATTGTGAGAATAGAGAACACTGCTGCGGCGGTGTTCTTAGCATGTGCGTTTGCGCTTGTGAATTATTTGATGCATAGACAGTTTTTTATTATTTTCAACTACTACCTAAGAACGGTTGTAATCACTAATCACAGAATTATAACCGTGGACAAATCGATTTATTTTAGAGACTCTGTCGACTCAATTGATCTGAGCAGAATTCAAGATGTGCATAAAAAGCAAAATGGGATCGTTGAAAATATTTTAGATTATGGCTCGCTTGAGATTGTACTTTCAGGTTCGCATAGTGTTGTGACTATAGACTGCATTCCGAAACCCGATATGTGCTTTAAAAAAATTAACCGTGTGAAGCAGTCTTATTTGCCGAGCCGCAATGATGATGTCCTTGTGGGAGATATGGCAAATCCACCATTGACCGAAGAGGACTTGGTGGGGGAAATGAAAGAAAATTTTATTGGCGGAATAGACGAGACTCGAACTCGCGACCTCCTGCGTGACAGGCAGGCGCTCTAACCAACTGAGCTACTACTCCGCATTTTTTGCCTCACCACTGCTTGCGCAGGGGCTTTAGCGGGTGAACTGTAGCAAATGACTGAGCTGTATGCAATATGTTTCTTGCGAAGATTGACAAAAGTCATAAAAAGAGGCATTATGCTGGCTACCAAAGTTAAACTATGACCTTAAGAAAAATTGATGCAGCCGAGCATATTGAAAAGCTTAGACCCTTCGTAGAAGAAGGTGTGCTTGAGGGAGTTTCAAAAGCGACTAAACGCCCTCTATTATTTGACACCCCATCTACACTCTCATATAGAACTAGAATCACTGCACTATTTGCATATTGGAATGGTGAGGAAGTGACCAATGCAGAAATTGCACGTGCCATTTCCACCACAAAGAGCAAATGTGAAACTGCTGCAAAATGGGCCACTGACATACTTGATCCTAATAAAAGACCTGATGGAGCTGTAATACTTGATATGACTGATTCGGTCTTTGTTATGATTCTTGCTTGCCTTGAAAAGGATGGCCCTATGAAAGACTTTACTGGCTCCACTACACGAGCTGCCCTCGGAATATCTTCTAACGATATTGCTAACTTTGGTGCCTTGAGGCAGTGCCTACTCAAGGACTTTACGCTGGAGGAACTTCTTGAAAGGGTATCGCGTCGAACTCTTGGTAAAAAAGCACCTGATAAATATAGAGATAAGCCCTCTGGAGATGGATATGAATATAAAACTGTTAACCCATATACAATTGCCGCGTTGGGCTTTCTTGCGTGGTGCACTCCTGAAAACACATCTGAATTAGCCGAGAGAGCTCGAAAAACCTATGTGGAACTGATAGGGGGGAGATGGCAAAAGAATCGATTGGCAAAATTTCCACCTGCTTTTAACCAGTTCATGCTTGCCAGGCCAGAAAGCGCGGCACCAAGAGTATTTACCCCAAAAAGACCAACTGCTCCACGGCATGTTTCTGCCCAAAGGCCACCTCTGGCTAGGCCTGCGCCAGCCTTTCGCAACCCAGTAGCTCCAAAGATAGAATTAGCCTTGAGATTTTCGCAAGAACCTACGAAGGGAAAACCTCCAAAGAAAAAGCGGTCCAAGCCTGCCAAACCTAGCTGGGATAAGGAATATACTGCAGGTGAGATTCCAGATGATTTAAAAAATGACCCTCAACTACAAAGACATGTTTTTACACCAGATCCTGAAGATTTGGCGCCAGCTGAAGATGGAACGATTACATTTGGCCAATTTGCAGCAAAACGTAGAGCTGGTGATTACGGCAAAAAGAAAAAGTAGACATTTTTAAACTTGTGCTATAATCCCGGCACTTATTTAAGAATCTTATGAGAATAGGTATTGATGCACGGATGTACAGTACAAATTTTACGGGAATTGGCCGCTATGTGTATGAGCTGATTGACAACCTTTTAAAGCAGGACAAAAAAAATGAGTATGTGCTTTTTATGAACAGGAGCGGTTACGACAATTTTGAGCCGAAGAGTAAGAGGGTTAAGAAAGTTTTGGTGAATGCTAGGCATTATTCTTTTGCGGAGCAGACTAAATTTTTGTTTGCTATAAGGAAGGCGAAGCTGGACTTGATGCATTTTACCCATTTTAATGCGCCGATTTTTTATAGACGGCCTAGCGTTGTGACTATTCATGATCTGACTCTGTCTTTTTATCAGGGGAAGAAGATGAATTCTTGGTTTCATCGGAAGGCTTATAATTTGGTGCTGCGAGCGGCGGTTAAAAATGCGAAGGAAATTATTGCGGTTTCACAAAATACAAAACAAGATCTGATTGATATCACTCATACGAGTCCATCTAAAATCGAAGTGGTTTACGAAGGGGTGGGGGATACTTTTGGGCCGAGGGAAGATAAAGAGGCTCTGATTGAACTTGTGAAGAAATATGGCATAAACCACAGCTTCATGCTTTACACTGGGGTTTGGCGGAGTCATAAAAATCTGGTGAACTTGATTCGTGCTTTTGCCCTTTTGAAGGAGGATGAGGGAATTGAATCTCAGCTTGTAATTACAGGTGAGGAGGACCCTTATTATCCGGAAGTTCGCAGAACAGTTAAAGAGAAAGGGCTAGAGCATGATGTGATTTTTACGGGGCTAGTTGACGAAGATGAATTGGTGGGGCTTTATCAAGCGGCGAAATTATATGTTTTCCCTTCTTTGTATGAAGGATTTGGTTTGCCGCCACTTGAGGCTATGCGATGTGGCACTCCTGTTGCTGCTTCGAAGAGCTCGTGTATTCCGGAAATTTGTGGTGAAGACAACGCAATGTTTTTTGACCCTTATGACCCTGAAGATATGGCGAATTCAATGAGGCGAGTTTGGCTCGATGAGGCGATGCAAAAGGATTTGCGAGAACGTGGATTGACCCATAGCCGTAAGTTCTCTTGGGAGAAGATGGCCGATAAAACTCTGGCGATTTACAAAAAAGTGTTAAAATAAAGCTATGACTTTTATTGATCTGAAAAAATTGATGCCGGCGGCGATCAACCGCTATAACATGGGTCGAGAGACTCAGGCTGCTTTGATTTGTGAAGGATTTAGAAATATGGCGCCGGGAATCATTGGGGAAGATGCGGCAGATCATGTGAAACCGAAATTCTTTAAAAGGGGGACTTTGTATATTTCTGTGCCGAGCAGCATATATGCGCAAAGGGTTTATGTGCACAGGCACGACCTAATTATGAAGCTGAATTTGAATATGGATGGACATTTGGTGAAGGAGATTCGGACTCTTGTGGAGGCTTAATTGTGCTTTCTGCTTGACAATTCTGCGCTTAGCCCTAAAATCGGTAGGCAATATTATTAACCTGATTTTCGTGCTCGTAATAAGACTCAGCCGTAGTGGACGGACAAAACAAGCCAGTTACCGTTTGGTAGTTGCAGAGAAAACTGCCCCTATTAAAGGGCGTTTCGTAGAAATTGTTGGATATTACAATCCATCAGAAGGAAAGAAATTTGAATTCAAAAAAGATAGAGTTGAGTACTGGATTAGCGTTGGCGCTAGACCATCTGACACTGTTGCTAGCCTCTTGAAGGCAAATGGTGTTGACGGACTAGATGATTTTATTGCTCCACGTACAAAAAAACGATCTAAGAAAAATCCTACTGAAGAAGAAGCTGCTCCAGCGGCTGCACCTGCAGAGGAAAGCGCTTCTGCTGAAGAGGCACCAAAGGAAGAGCCTAAAGAAGAAGAGGCTCCTGCTGAGGAAACTCCTAAGGAGGAAGTGAAGGAAGTAGTTGTAGCGGATGCTCCAATAGAAGAATCTGAAGCTCCAGAAGAGACTCCAGAGGAAACTTCAGCTGAATAATTCATTAACCCACGCAAAATGACTTTAGACCCTAGCGAAGGACCGGCTCGAGATTTCATTGAATTTGTTGTAAAAGCGATTGTAGACAATCCAGATGATGTGAGCGTTGAACAAACGGTTGATGACCTTGGAGTTTTGATCACTTTGAAGGTTAGCAAAGAAGATATGGGGAAAATTATTGGAAAGAGCGGGCAGACAGCGAAGGCGCTTAGAGTTCTTCTTAGAATGATGGGGGCGAAACACGATGCGCGTTATAACCTAAAAATCATTGAGCCAGAGGGTTCAATGGTGTAGAATCTGCTCATATGGATTTTGGAATGCTTGTCATTGGCGCGGTTACAGAAGGATCGGTTTTAGACGTAGCCCAAGATTACGATGCTATTGAAGTGATTAATCGGCTTATTGCCTACGCAATTATCATTTCTGGATTTTTGAGCGTTGTATTTATTTTCTTCGGAGGGATTTCTTTTATTCTTTCGGGAGGGCAGGAAGACAAAATCAAACAGGCCGTTTCTACAATTAGATATTCAATCATTGGATTATTAGTAACACTGATGTCTGTTGTGATTGTTGGATTTGTTGGGAATGCACTTGGACTAAATGTGATCAAATATATCAATCTAGGCGAAATCTTCCAACTTGTGTCGGACTTAACATCTGAGGGGTCGGGGGGAAGTGCTTTAGACTCTCTTGAATAATTAGACGTCTAATAGATCTTTACCTTGGTTTTTTAAACTTTCCCAATCATAAGAGAAAGTGAAGTTTTCTAGTGCACGAACGATTGTTCCGTAAATGTGCCAGTGATTTGCTTTGGGAAAAAGAAAAGCGTTTCCAGTTTCGGCAGAAGCATTGTAGTTTTCTGCGTCTGGATGAACACCTCTGAGCATTACAGGAACGACTCCTCGCTCCACGAGCATAGGGAATTCACTTGGCAGCTCGTCGCCGAGAATAACCCATATACTGGCTTCCTCCAGCGCTTCTTCGGCTGAAAAAGCATGGGGGATAGACTTAGCGCCCTTGCCGAGGACTCTAACTCGAGCGTCTAGCTCTCTTAGGCCCGGTGCAAGTTCGTCCAGTAGTTTAGGGTCAGCGGCGCGCCCATCAATAATTAGATGAGGGATGCGGATCTTAACTTTTATGTGTTTTTTTGTTTTTGCCATACGTGTCGCTGTTCATAAAGCGATTAGATTATTATACCTGAAAATAGCATTTCTTTCCAGCCTGTATGCTTGCGTGGATCAAGGAATGTTGTGGGGTTATGCAACGTGGCAATTTGACGAATTTATGAAAGTTCTACCTCGAGAACTGCATCAGCTTGTGCTGCGGCGTCTGACAATTGGACTCTAACCTCGTCATCTTCGAAGCTTTGCTCTGCTAAATCTGCGATTCTACCTACTGCCTCCATGAGGCCGGGTATTTGTGGGGCCTTTTTAAGAGTACTTCTTACAGACATTGCTGTTTTGAGCCTATGCGCCATTGTAACGAGCACCTCGGAAATTGCCCTTGCTCTATATACAAGCTCCATTCCGGACTGTAATGCATTTGAATCCGGGTCAGAAGTGTCTAGGTAAGATAGGCCGAGCTCCCTAATAAATTTAACCAACAAGTATGACTTATATAAATTCAGTGTATCCTCTCTTGGATTTACCTCACTAAGCCGTCTGACTGAGGCATGGTAGGAGTCATGGACCAATCTGAATGGCCATCTGATCTTACTATCTGCAATATTCCTCCTTAAGAGGCTGCGAAAACCATACTCTACAAATTCTGAAATTACAGCTGAATCTAATTCTTCACCATTGCTGATTGCTTCGAGAGCAAGCTTTCTTGCCGCTTGGCATAAATCTTCTTTTAACAATTGATCCCCTTTGCTACTGTCAAAACTAGGATATTGTATACTTAGTGCTTCTAATTTTTCTGCTATTTGTAAAAATGCTTCACCCCGAGAGGTGGCTATGGCACCCATAAATGAGTCTCTAAGTTCATCTATTCGATCAGGAAAGTGACCTCCTTTCTCCAAAGTAAGTTGTGGCATTAGATCTTGATTATCACGTCTTGTTAATTCTGACATTTAATTATTTTTATGAGTGTAGACCTGAACTGTAGCATAAAGTTGAGAAAAGTCAATAGCTGGTGCGCTCCATGAAAAAGTCTGCAGTTAGTGCTGAGCAAATACCCTAAAATAATCTGCTTAATTTTCTTTTCATCTTGCCTAGAGAGGCTTCTGGAATTTTTCCGCATTTCTTCTGAAGGCGAGCCTTATCTATGCACCTCATTTGGAAGAGGAGGGCCACACTGTCTTTGGGTAATTTTGAAATGCCTTTTGGCAAGAAGAAGGTAAGCATGAAATTCTTTGCCTGCAAATTGCCAGTTATTGGAGCAATTATGACTGTATTTAGGTGTTTGTTTAGAATGCTGTTTTGCAAAACTATAACTGGGCGCATTCCTGATTGCTCGTGCCCCTTTGTCGGGTTTAGATTTGCGAAAAAAATATCTCCCTGTTTAATCATTTTGAATTGTTAGCCATTCATCTTCTGTGGGTAGATCGTCGAATTTCATTTTGGATAGTGCCTTTGCGTCTTTTACTAGCTTTGCTTTTAAGAAGCTCGCTATGGCTTGCTCCATTATAGAGCTTTTGCTGATGCCGTTTTCTTTGGAGATTTGAATCATTGCATCGTCTAGTTGAGGAATAATTGTGATAGAAATTCTACGCTTTGCTTTTGCCTTCATAGTATGATGAATAAGTAATACTATTTAATCATACCCTTTGTGCACTCGAAATCAATATAAAGGTATTTGAAAAGGAAGTCCTGAAAAATAGCTGAATAGATTCTGGCTAGAACTTTGTGATATAGTCGGCTGGATGAAAAAGTTTGTACTTATTGACGCGAATGCCATTATTCATAGGGCTTATCACGCCTTGCCGAAGACGCTGAAGGCGCCGAGCGGGCAGCTGACGAATGCGGTTTATGGCTTTACTGGGATTCTTCTTGGGATTTTGGAGGTGGAGCAGCCGGACTATATTGCGACGGCTTTTGATATGAGGGGGCCGACCTTCAGACATGCTGAAATGGCGGATTACAAGGGCACTAGGGCTAAGACCGATGATGATTTAATCACACAGTTTCCGATTGTGCGGCAGGTTCTTAAGGCGCTTTCTGTGCCGATTTTTGAGAAAGCTGGGCTTGAGGCGGATGATTTTTTGGGGATAGTTGCGAAAGAACTTGAGGATGAGCATAAAGATATTCAGACTTTGATTATTACTAGCGATCAAGATGCGCTGCAGCTGGTGAGGCAAGATACATATGTTGTTACGCCGATTAGCGGCTACAGCAAGGTGAAGCGATATGATCGAGATGCGGTGAAAGAGAAGCTGGGAGTTTGGCCGGAGCAGGTGACCGACTATAAGGGCTTGCGCGGAGATTCGAGCGATAATATTCCGGGTGTGCCGGGGATTGGTGCGAAGGGTGCTGCTCGCTTATTGGAGGAGTTTGGGAATTTGGACGCTTTGTACGAGAGATTGGAGGAAGTGAAGCCGGAGCGGATTCGTGAACTTCTTCGTGAACATGAAGACTCTGCTCGACTTAGCAAAAAGGTGGCAACTATTTTGACAGAGGACGGGGATCTTGGCTTTAAGATTGAGGATTGCGCTGTCGATGATTTTGACATCGATGCTGTGAGAGCATTATTTGATGAACTTCGGATGCGAACTCCAATGAGAAGGGTGGAAGCCCTGAGCAAAGAATGGGAGCAGAAGAGGGTGGAGGAGCAATGGATAAGTTTGTTTTAGTGGTGGCGGCTTAGCGCTCCAGGGCGCTTGCCCAAGTCTTACTTGCGCAGCCACCACTAAAACAAACAGGTAAGCCTGATTACCAAAGGCGCTCCAGGGCGCTTGAGCTAACTGACTGGGGAGAAGAGGAGTAAGTTTTGACAAATAATTTTTTGCGCTATAGTATGAGGACCTTAAAATACTATATATGGAAGGGCTTCGTTTATCGGATGACTTGGAAATGGGACCTAATTGGGATGAAGAGTGTGATTTGCCAGGGGAGGTGACAGAGGGGGGCTTTAACCTGGTTGACCATTTTGATGGCGATCATAAGCTTCCTGCCGAATACGAAGCGGCCCTTACTGATGAATCAGAAGACGCCATTGGCAATCTATGTGAAATCTCTAGAGAGTTAGAAGAAGCAAGGGCGGTGTTCGCTGCTGAATTGAGAGCACAGATGGCCGAATACAATGCAGGGGCTCGAACTCACTGGAGATATGCACGAAAACCTAGAATGAATGGGAAGCTCAGGGCTTTTGCAGCACGAGTGGAGGCAAGAATTGCCAAACTTGAAAAGCGCCTTTCGGAAAATGAAGATCTGGCTATTGACCACGTTAGGGGTACTAGAGACTTACAGCATACAGATAAGTCTGGCCATGTGAGCACCGCAAATACATTTACAACAATTCATAGAGGCAAACCTCAACTGGCAAGTACGCTTAGGCAGCAATCAAAAGCCTTGCAATTAGGGAGGGGATTTGGTGATATTTTAGCTCCAAGACGTGATTCTAAATCCTCTGACACAAAAGCTTATGGCATTGAAAGAAATAGAACCCTTCAAGTTGCCGTGGCCAGGGCAAGAGAGCTCTTATTCCTTCTCAATAGACCAAAAGCGCTGATCCAGCTCCTAGGTGAAGTGGATCAGACATTTCCTGGTTTATCTGAAGAACTACTTAATCAGCTACACCCTGATTACCCTTCAAGCACCACACCTATCATGGTTAAACATCAAAATGAAACGAAATTTTTGAATTTGCTTCAACTAGCATTACAGCAGAGTGGATATAAATTTAATGGAAGAATGAGCCCAGATGGTACAATCGATATTATCAATGAAGATGGCAATGATGTTGGCCAGCTTAGAGTTGTTGAGACAAAGTATGAGCCTCAGGAAGAAAAGAATGCAAGAGGCAAAAAAAAGAAGAATACGAAGAATCGAGGAGTGCTGCTATCTTATTCTGATGACGATCTTAATGAGATTATGGGTGCTGCCAGGTGGACACTTGGCGTTCTTAATTCCGATACAGACCTTTTAGTTAGATGCGCTAAAATTGTTGCAGAAGACGATGACTTTGATGGAGACTCTGAAGGGCGTGAGAAGCTGACTGCACTTTTGCAGGACAAAAGGCCTGGCATTGGCAAGCTAGGGAAGCGCCTTACAAAGGCTTTTTCAATTGATGCCGCTGTTTTCAGTGCGATATGTGATGCAAGGCAAACCTATGACCGCCTAAGGTCAGGTAGCAGGCGGAAGCGGATAAGAAGGGCGGCAAGGATAAGCGATGAGAAGGGCAGAAGAATGGAGAAGAAAATTCATAAGACGGAAAAGCCTATAAAAAATTATCCGCCAAGGAGAAAAAAGCAGAAGGGCACCCCACGACCAAGGACGGAAGCCCTAGAGCTAAATCATCAACAAATACGACAGGCCAGGAAGGCAGCACAGAGGAAATTGAGAAATGCACAAGAACTTGAGGCGATGACTGAAGAAAACAGGAAAACAAAACTAGCAACTGAGAAGGTGCTGCTGAGAATAGAAGAAAAGCTCTCCAAAAAGAAAACCATGCCTCAAAAGAATGCAGATAGAAGGCGCAAAGCTGAGAATAGAAAGAAGAAATCAAAACATAGAGCACTTAGGAAACGTAGTCGTGGACTCAGAGGAAGGCAGCTCGGGCGCTAACAGATCACACGTGCAACTTTATTGTTCGCACTAGCTGTCGACTTATATTAGTTGTTCAGGGGCCTTTGAAGTCAGAGTTTGCTTGCGCACATTTTTTGGCTTTTGCAAGCCAAAAAAACAGGTTTGAAATAGGGGTGGAAAACAGGCTTATTACAGGGGCTTTTGCTGAGTCAAAAAATTGTTCAGGCCTTCGTTTTGGGGCTTATGTATGACCTTTTTACCTGCAAAGAGCTTGATTCACTTGGCGGCTTTGGGTAGAGTCAGCTCATATGGCTAAACATAAAGTAATTGCCGGTCTGGATATTGGTAACTCCAAAATCCGCACAGTCGTAGCTGTGATGCAAGAGAACAGCACTATCCCAAACATACTTGGGGTTGGTGTTTCACCCTCTGGCGGTCTACGAAAAGGTAACGTGATTGACGTTGAAGAAGCAGTTACAAATATTTCTGCTGCGCTTGAAGATGCCGAAAGAATGGCAGGGGAGCCTGTTCACCATGTTTTCCTTGGGATTGGAGGCGATCATATCTCTTCGCAAGACAGCAAGGGAGTGATTGCAATTTCGCATAGCGGAAATGAAATCATTGAAGATGACATTGATAGGGTTCTTGAGGCGGCGCAGGCTGTTTCAATCCCGAGCAATAGAAGAATTTTAAGAATTATTCCAAAAGGATTTACGGTTGATGAGCAAAGTGGAATTAAATATCCGGTGGGGATGACGGGGATTCGCCTTGAGGTGCTAGCGCATCTTGTTACGGGGCTTGTTCCTGCGGTTAAGAACATTGAGAAATGTGTGCATCAAGCGGGTGTAGACATCAACGACATTATTCCGAGTGGTTTGGCTGCGGCTGAATCGGTTTTGACTAAGAGGCAGAAAGAGCTGGGCGTGGTTGTGATTGATGTGGGGTGTGGCGGAACGAATGTGGCTGTGTTTGAAGAAGGAACGGTTTTACACTCTGCGGCGCTGCCGGTTGGAGGTGAAAATGTGACTAACGATATTGCGATTGGAATGAGAACTTCGATTGATACTGCTGAAAAAATTAAGATTGAATACGGAACTTGTATTCCAGAAGATGTGCATGACAGAGAGACAATTGACCTGTCTTTGCTTTCTAAGATTGATACGCAGACTGTTTCTAAAAAGCAGTTGGCTGAGATTGTGCAGGCGAGGTATCACGAGATTTTCTTGATGGTGAAAGATGAACTTGCGAAGGTGCAGCGAGATGGAATGCTTCCTGCGGGGGCGATTCTTACTGGCGCTGCGGTGAAAATGCCTGGTGTTTTGGATGTTGCTAGGGAGATTTTGAATCTGCCTGTGCAAATTGGATTCCCTACAAATTACGAAGGAGTAGTAGACAAAATTGAAGATCCGGCATATGCGACGGTGATTGGACTTGTGATTTGGGGCTCTCGCTTTCAAGGCGAAGGCTATGGCCTCAAGCTAGACCTCAAAGGTCTTTCTCTCGACAAGATGGCCCAAGGAGTCAAAGGATGGCTTCGTGGACTACTCCCATGATAATAAATATTTCCCTATAACCCCTGAAAGATGGCTAAAGACGACAATACAAATGACGACAGCCTTAAAAACCTATTTTCATCGACTGGCTCTAAACACCGAAATCTTGAGGTGAAGCCGGACGTTTCCCCTGTAGCTCGCATCAAAGTGATTGGTGTTGGTGGAGGTGGAGGAAATGCGCTGAACCGCATGATCCGAACGAATATTAAAGGCATCGACTTTATTTGTGTGAATACTGACGCGCAAGCGCTTTATCACAGTGAGGCAACTACTAAGATTAATGTTGGAAAGGCAACGACTCGTGGGCTGGGAGCAGGGAGTAACCCAGAAATGGGGCGACAAGCTGCGGAGGAATCTACTGAAGAACTGAAGCAAGCAATGGACGGAGCAGACATGGTGTTTATTACATGTGGGCTTGGTGGAGGAACTGGAACTGGTGCTTCTCCGGTAATTGCGGAGATTGCGAGAGACCTTGGGATTTTGACAGTTGGTGTAGTTACAAAGCCGTTTAGCTTTGAAGGTCACCGTCGAAAAACTCAGGCTGAAGAAGGGCTAGAGAACATGAAGAACAAAGTGGACACGCTGATTACGATTCCAAATGACAAGATTCTATCTTTGATCGACAAAAAGACTCCTTTGATGGAGGCCTTTACGGTTGTGGATGACGTGCTTCGTCAGGGTGTGCAGGGTATTTCTGATCTGATTACAGTTCATGGAATGATCAATGTCGATTTCGCGGATGTGAAAACAATTATGGAAAATGCTGGATCTGCTCTTATGGGTATTGGTTACGGTACTGGTGAAAATCGTGCGGCGGATGCGGCTAAGGCTGCGATTGAAAGCCCACTTCTTGAGCTTGATATTCAAGGTGCGAAGGGAATTCTATTCAACATTACAGGTGGAAATGACCTATCTATGTTCGAGGTTGATGAAGCGGCTCGTATTATTACTGAGGCGGCTGACCCTGAAGCGAATATTATCTTTGGTAGTGTCATCAACGATTCTTACACTGGAGAAATTAAAATTACTGTGGTTGCGACTGGATTTGATGAGCGCCGTGGAACAAGTATTACTCGACCTTTGGGCGAGTTTAGACCAATGCATAGTCGGCCGGTTGCGGCGCCTAAGCCTGCGGTTTCAAACAACAATACGATGCCTGCGATTAAAAATAATGTAGATAAAGCTCCGGCTACTCAAGCTGGAACACCGCAAATGCCTTCAATGGATGATGCGAGTGAATATGATATTCCTGCTTTTATTAGGCAGCGCATGAAGTAGTTTTTTATGTAGCTGCTGCTTAGCGCTCCGGGGCGCTAGCCCAAGTCTTACTTGCGCAGCAGCTACATAAAAACAGAGGAAGGAGGCGAAAGACTACCCATTCCTTCTGGGAATTTGCTAAACTGTGCGCATGGAAATTAGATTTATTAAACCGGAGGAAGAGGGAGTGCTCGAGAAATTTGTGAAAAAGCACAGGCATGGGAGCATTGAGCAGACTTTTTCGTGGGGAGTTTTGCAGACTAGTATTCCGGGGAGGGATGCGATGTTTGCTTTTGGGGTTTTTGATGAGGAGAAGCTTGTGGCGAGCATGCTTTTGATCCGTCAGCATATGCGCTGGGGGAAGCATTGGCTTTGGTGCCCGAGGGGCCCGCTCTTGCCGGGAGGCAAGAAGGGCGAGGAGGCGTGGAAACTTATGGAAGTTGCGGCTCGGGATTTGGCGAAAAAAGAAGGAGATGTGTTTATGAGGGTTGAGCCGGGAGCGCCTGTGGGTGCAGACTTTCCGCTAGAAGGGCGGGCGGTGAAAACATCCTATATGCCGCAAAATACCCTCCTGCTAGACCTAAAAGACGATCTTGAGGGCATACGGAAGCAAATGGCACAGAAGGGCCGCTACAACATAAAACAGGCCCATAAATTGGGCATTTATGTGAAAGAGGGAGGCATTGATGATCTCGATGATTTTTATGAAATTTTAGAGGAGACTGCGGAGCGCGATGGATTCCATCTACATGAAAAGGATTTTTATAAACAGTTTTTTGAATTACTTGGCGATAAGGCGAGGCTTTTCTTGGCGCATCATGACCACGATTTGCTTGGTGGAATTTTGGTGACCTATTTTGGCAATACTGCGACTTATTACTTTGGCGCATCTTCGAATAAACAGAGGCAGAAAATGGCTCCTTATGCGATGCAATGGCATGCTATTCAAGAGGCGAAAACGCATGGGATGAAAACTTATGACTTTTTGGGCGTTGCACCAGAAGGTGATTCGGGGCATGTTTTAGCCGGAGTGACGCAATTCAAAACCCGCTTTGGTGGTGAGCGAATTGCTTACCATAAGCCACGCGTTTTTGTTTATAAATCTGCTTGGTATTGGTTTTCTCGGGCGGCTAAATATGCGGGCCGTCTTCTCCGCCGCTAGGTGCTTTGCCCTTTTCGATGTCTATGGCTTTGTCTGTGAAAAGGATTCCGTCTAGGTGGTCGATTTCGTGTTGAACGATGCGAGCGTTGAAATCTTCGAGCTCGAGAGTTTGTTCTGAGCCTTTGAGATTTTGGAATTTGAAAAGAATATTTTTAGATCTTTCAACCTTGCCCCAAGTTTCTGGCAGGCTTAGGCATCCTTCTTCGCCGAGCTCTTTTTCATCTGAAAAATCGACAATAACTGGGTTAATCATTGGGACTATTACTTCGTTTTTCCCCTCTGGGTTGAGCTTGCAAATTATCATGCGGATATTGCGTCCGACTTGCGGCGCTGCAAGACCGACCCCTTTTTCAGTCTCCATTGTTTTAATCATGTCGAGAGCGAAATTTCTGAGCTCGCCGGTGATATTAGGCACCCGCTTTGAGACCGTTCGAAGTGTTTCGTTTTCCGTTCCTGTTTGAAGATTCAATGTCATAGCTGCGAGATTGTACCAGGAAAAAGCCGGTTTGACAAATGACTTAAGATGGGGTTTAATGTGGAGCCTTAATTAAACATATGGCTAAAAGAAAAGCCCCCAGTAAAGCTGCTAGAAGGCGGAAACGTGAGCGACAAAGTGCTGCCGAAGCTGCGCGAAAGGCTGCTGCTGGAAGAAAAGAAGCTCCTGCTCCAGAAGTACCTGGAAGGGAAGAGATTGCAACTAGGGTTAATGCTACCCTTGATGGCGATATGGATGCGATGTTAGAAGTTGAACCTGCTCAAGAGCCAACTGACCGAGAAAGAAGAGCTGCAAAACGCAAGAGAGCTGCTTTTCGACGTGCAGAACGTGAAAAAATCTTAAGCTCTGTGCCTCCATTTGAGAGGTGGCTATATGAGGTTGTGGAAAACCTTCACAGAATGACCCCCTTAGACGATTAAACATATGCCAGATAAACCAAAATTTGATTTGCTAGGGGGAGGCGGTGAACCTAACCCTGATAGAGCGCCTGCTAGAGCGGGGGGCGATAAGATTGTTCCTGCTGGCATGGCACCTGGAGACCTTGTGGGTAGCAGATATCAACTGTTGAATGTTGCGGGTATAGAGCCTGGTGAACTGGACTGTCCATCTGATTTTGCTGGTCCTCAATTCATCCATTATGATAAGAATGGTCGTGCTACAAATTTGGTAGATATGGAAGTTGGTGATCTTGAAGCTTTACTTGCTGACCTTAAGTCTCGAATTCAAGCTTTGTATGGGGCCTTACCCTCCTTATATGTTCCGCCAGATGTTTATGATGATATTAGCCCCCTAATTGAACAAGGGAGTGCAGTTGCTGATGTTTTGAGATGGAAGGGGGTGGAGGTTTCAAAAGAGAAATGGTAGCTGTGAACTGGCCGCAAACTTGACAATGAGGGGGTGACTGGCGCATTGTTTGTGGAGAGCCGCATCTTTGGGATTACTAATTTCTGAACTTTATGGGATCGAATGGACTTGATGAGTGGAGAGTATGGAATGAAGATGGGCTTCAAAGCCCTGGGTTTGATAGCGACTATGGCGCTCCAGATTTATTGGGGGGTTTTGGCAAAGCTATCCTTGAAATGGAAGAAGAGGATCGGGCTCTAGCTGACACCCTGAAGAAGACTCGGTTGAAATTACGCTCTAAGACTGAATAGATTATTTTTTGCCGGGATTTTGCCGCAAGCTTGCTTCGATGAATTCGTCAAGGTCGCCGCTTAGGACTTTTTCGACCTGATTGCTTTCGTAATTGGTTCGGTGGTCTTTTACCATCTGGTAGGGGTGCAAAACATAGGAGCGAATTTGGTTGCCCCAAGAATGTTGGGTGTGTTCGCCGCGGATTTCGGCCACTGTTTCGAGGTGGTGTTTTTCTTGAAGGGCGATGAGTTTTGCCTTCAATGTTTTCATTGCGCTTTGCTTGTTTTGCAATTGGCTACGTTCGTTTTGGCAGGTTACAACTAGGCCGCTGGATTTGTGGGTTAGGCGCACTGCGGAATCTGCAGTGTTGACTGATTGGCCACCTGCGCCGCCGGCGCGGAATACGTCCCATTTGATATCTTCGTCTTTAATTTCGAGCGCGGACTCTTCAACTTCTGGCACAATTTCAACCATTGCGAAGGATGTTTCGCGGGTGCCGCCGGAGTTGAACGGCGAAAGGCGAACTAGGCGATGAACGCCGTTTTCGTGCTTTAAGTATCCATAAGCGAAAGGGCCTTGCACCTTGAAACTTGCGCTTTTTATGCCGGCTTCTGAGCCGGGTGAAAGGCTGATTTGTTCTGTTTTCCATTCGCGTTTTTCGCAAAATCTTAGATACATGCGCATGAGCATTTCTGCAAAATCTGACGCGTCTGTGCCACCTGTTCCAGCATGGAAAGTGATGACTGCTTCGGAGCTATCGTGAGGGCCCGACATGTAAAGTTCAATGTTGAGTTTGTCGTGCTGCTTTTCGGCCAGGTCTACATCTTTTTGCAACTGGGCGAAGCTGTCTGCATCGGTTGCGGGGTCTATCATTTCGGTGAGTTCGATTAGATCTTGCACATCTTTTTGAAGCTTTTCCCAAGCATCGATTGTGTTTCTTAAGTGGCCGGCATCGCGAGAGATTTTTTGCGCGTGACTTTGATCATCCCAAAAACCCTCCGCCGACATTTGACCTTCGAGCTCTGTGAGCTTTTCTTTTTTGCTCGGCAGGTCTAAAGACTCGATTGATTTTTTGGCTTCTTCGCTTAGGAGAGTGAGCTTTTCTTTAATTTCTTGCATGTGGGGAGTTTAGCAGAGTTTAGGCCGGGGCGTAAACAAACGCTAATGCAAGACTAACTTTGCAGGTTAGGGGCTGGATTTTTTTGTGATTGCGTGGTAAAATTGCGACATTGCTAGACTAAAATATGCAGTACATACGCAAGAAAATTATTAAAGGGCAGGGCTATTATCATTTTCAGTTTATGCTGAGAGTGGGGAAGAGAGTGGCTTTGTTTGATAAGTATTTGGGGAAGGAGATTCCTAAGGATATTCAGGAGAAAATTCCTGTTTATTTCAATGACATTGGGCTGATCTACAATGCGAATTTGCATGCGAATGTGAAAAAGTATTTCTTGCCGAAGAAAACTGTGGATATTGAGAAATCTCATTTCTGGTATAAATCGATGCATCATGAACTTTTTGAAAAGGAGCTTAAGCAGTTTCGGGATCTTTTTGCTGTGCTTTTTTTGCTGAATTCGAATCAGTCGGAGGGCTCGCGCTTGACGAAGGATCATTTGGAGGGCTATGTGACGGGGAAGAAAAAGCCACGTACTCCTCTGGAAATTGAGGCGGCGAACTCTTTTAAGGCGCTGAATTTTTCGTTTTCACGAGAAATGAAATGGAATATGAAATCGGTCAAACGGGTGCATGAGCTTTTGTTTGATGGGCTAGATGTAAATGCGGGGAAGTTCAAATTGGAGAACAATGTGGTGAGCAATCAAGAAACGACTTTGTGGGAGAATGTGAGGCCTGAGCTTTCTGCGCTGATGAAGTGGTTCAACGAAAATCGGCGGAAGATGTATGCTCCGCAGATAGCGCTTGAGTTTCATTATCGATTTGAGAAGATTCACCCATTTGCAGATGGAAATGGACGTGTAGGGCGCTTGCTTTTGAATGCGTTTTTACTGCAGTCGGGATATATGCCGGTAATATTTTTCACTGGAAATCATAAGTCTTATTGCAATGCGATTGGGCAGGCGCGTGATGGTCGTAAGAAAAAGCTGGCCCATTATTTTGTGGAGCAGACTAAGAAAACGCGGAAGGCGATTGATAAATATCGGGAAGAGGGGGTTTTGCGTGGTGGCTCAAAGAAAATTGGCCAGTGGGAGATTGAGAGGGGAAGGGTGAGGAAGTATTAAGGATTCAGGAATAATTCAGGACTTTTGGTAGTGTACCGGCGTATGTTGATATTAAGCTCATCTTATGCTAGTATTATTGTAATACTTTCTTACTTTCCTACCTATGGCGACAAAAGTCACTAAAACAACTACCAAGGGTCAAATAACCTTGCCGAGTGAATGGCGAAATCAATTTGCTACAAATAATTTTGTTATGAAGTTTGATGCAGATATGCTTGTTATTAAACCTGTGTTGATCGAGGAGATTGGCAGTGAAGATGTGATTTTTGATGCTGATCGAGATAACAGTGGGAATGGCGTCCCTTTAGATGAGATGATTAAACTGCTTAAGAAAGTGAAGAATGGATAAAATTGAGAAATTTTTACAGAAATTAAATAAAAAAGAGTTGAATGCGTTTTTACTTTTAATGGAGAAGGTGCAAATGGATCACAAAAAAGTTCCTGGGCTTAGGAAGTTATCTGGAGAGAAAGATTTATACAGGGCGAGGTTGGGGAGATATAGACTGATTTTTAAGATCAGTAAATCCAAAATGGAGCTTGTGAGAATTGCTAAACGAAACGAAGGTACTTACAAAAACCTTAATTAGCAGACCATTGTTTTAGCAGGGGGCTTTGGCTATACTCTGCTGGATGTCTACAGCTAAGAAAATTTTGGGGAATACTGCCGTTCAGGTTGCTGGGCGAGCGATGATGGCTGCGGCGAGTGTGGTTATCTTGAAGATTATTACGAGCTTTTTGAGTGTTGAGGAATATGGGATGTATGCGAGTATTTATGAGTTTTTGGCCTTCTTTGGGATTGCGGCGGATCTTGGTTTGTTTACGATTGCGGTGCGAGAAATGGGGAAGGGCAAGCGAGATCGGAGCTTTATTGTGAGTAATATTTTGGGAATGCGAATGCTTCTGGCATTTACGACGATGAGCGCGGCTGTTATTTCTGCGGCTTTGATCGGGAAATTTACTGGAACCTATATTCCGACGGGGGTTATGATTGCGTCGATTGCGGTTTTCTTTGTGATTATGCATGGGACGGTGAGCAGTGTTTTGCAGGTTGAGCTTAAGATGCAATATGCAACTATGGGGCTGGTTGGAGGAAAGTTTATTTCTTTGAGCTGGATGTTGGCGACGATTTATTTCTTTTATGCTGGAGACCCAGGATCTGATGCCTTTTATCAATTGATATGGGCTGGTGTGTTTGGGAATATTTTCGCCTTTTTGTTTAGCCTGTTTTTTGCCCGGAAATATGCGAAGATTTGGCCGCAATTTAACTGGGGATATTGGAAGGAAATCTCTGTGACGGCGCTGCCATATGGAACGGCTCTGATCTTAAATATTGTCTACTTTAGAATCGATTCGCTTATGCTCCTCTTTATGAAGGGGCCGAGTGAGGTTGCGATTTATTCGCCGGCGGTGCGCATGATGGAGATACTTTCTGTGGTGCCGATTTATTTTATGAATAGCGTTTTGCCTGTGCTTTCGCGGCATGTGGAAGAGGGGAGCAAGAGGGTTTCTAGGATGATTCGTTTGTCTTTCGATTTTCTATTTATGCTGGGAATGCCGATGGCGGTTGGGGTGTATTTGATTGCTTACCCTTTGATTTTTCTGATAACTCAGCCGGAGTTTTTGAGCCGACTTGATGAAGGATTTTATGGCTCTGATATAGCCTTGCAGATTTTAGTTTTTGCAATGTTCTTTGCATATTTAAACTCTCTGTTTACCTATTCACTTGTGGCGGTGAATAAACAATCGCATTTACTTTGGATTAACGGGACGGCGGCGGTTTTCAATATTGCTGCGAACTTTTATGTGATTCCTGAGTGGGGATTTCGTGGAGCGGCGGTGACTAGTATTATTACTGAGATTTACATCTTGCTGATGGCTTGGCTAATTGCGCGAAAATGGATTGATTACAAACTCGACTGGCTGGCTTTTTGCAAAACGGTGGTGGCGACGGCGGCGATGGGGCTGACGGTGTGGAAGCTTACTGAGCCGACTTACAATTTTATGAACTTGCAGAACTTTAATGTGTTCTTGCTTGCGGGGATTGGTGCGGCAGTTTATGGAGCGGTTCTGCTTTTACTGAAGGCTGTGCCTGAAGAGTTTATGAGGAAGATTCATCTGGGGCGCTGACTGAGTTGATGACTTCGGCTTCAAATACAATGCCCTCAAGAGTTGCACTGACAGAATGCCCTCTTCTTGAATGAGAAAAATCCGTGCGATTGTAATGGAAAACTGTGACCTTCCACTCAAGAAATGGCATGAGTTTTTCTGCCTCACCTTCTATGACTATGACACCCCCTACAAGGAACTCCTCTTCTTGAAGAAATGCTCGTGGGGCAATTGTTTCGACGCCACCTAGGTCCCATCGCTGAACTTCTGGAGAAATATAGGTTAATTTTATTCCAGCAAAGTTACTGGATATTCCGTGCTTTACATAACGTCCAACCCTAAGACCGTCTTCATTTCTTGTTACGCCTAATGATTCGCTTCTTTCTGAGTGAATGGTGCCTAAAAACCCTTCTTTTGGTGGAGCTGCGGGGTCAATTGCTTTTAGGGCAGAGTTGGCCGCCTCTACAGCCGCCCTTACTGATACTCGAACTTGGTCTATCATTCTTTGCAACTTGCCTATTAGGTCAGGTCTGCTGCCTATGCTTGGATCTGCTGTTATAATTTCATCTGCTTTCTCTGATAAAGAAGCTTTGTCGATATCGGGAGCAAGGTTGTCGCAGATCCGAATTATCTCGTTGACCAGGTTAAATTCATCGATTTCAAGTCCGTGTTGAGAAGCTTCCATTTGTGCTTGTGAAAGAGGCTATTATTGCACATTGCTGAGCTTTGTAAAGGGCTTGACCAAATCAAAATGTGGAGGTAGGATCGAGCCAATGAAACAGACATTCTTTTTTAACACTGAATTTTTCTTCTTCGCTGCCAAGCGGGGCTAGGTGCTGAATGTCTACTTTTACACCTCCTCGCTGATATACACAGCGAGTTTTTTAATTTGAATTAACATGGTTTTAGAAAGAAAATATGGAGTCGGGATTGAGGCTGAAGGATTCATTTTGAAAGTCGACTCGCAGGAAGCTGTCGAGGAAATCGATGGTTTGCCTGCTGTGGAGTGGGTGATGAATGAGGTGAAGAGGAAATATAAAACTGAGATGGACAATGTGGATGGCGAAGAGGCTTCAATCCATTTGGAGGTGAAAACCGGCGTCCATAAAGATGAAGATGCTGCTGTGGCTGAAGTTATGGATTTGCATGGCATGGTGAATGAGATTTTGGAGCCACGTGGTTTGCGATATGTGTTTCAGCCTGTGGTGCAGAAGTCTTTTGAATTTATGGCGGCGAGTACGGATCCGGATCATAGATCTCATGCTCTGATAAAAGACTGGGGGCGCACGAATCCTGGCCTTTTGTATTCAACAGCAATTGCGGTTTTGCAAGTGAATGATTCGAGAATGTTTGAGGGGGCGAGTGATGAGCAGGCCCTTGAAATTATGTTACAGTTGATGAACTCTTATACGGCAGAGGTGCGTGCCAAATTTCATGGAATGAATACAGATATGAAAAGTCATATGGATATGACCAGGGAAGAGCATTTGTGGGCACTATTGCCAACGGTGAAAGCGAAGCGTTTTCAAGCTGCGGGCTTTACACCGGAGGAAGCTTTCATGCCTCCGCATTTTGAGACGGTTATAGATATGCAAAAATGGATGCTGGCGCATTCGATTCCAGGTCGTATTACTCACTCAGTACAGGCAATGAAAAATTGGTTGCATAAATATAGACCGGAGCATAACAGATGGCATAAAGGTGCCAAATCTAAAAATGAGCATGGATTTTGGGTGAAGAGTAAGCGCGGGAAGGGTGGACTTTGGGTGGTTGAATCTCGGCACACAGACTGCCTTGCTGACAATGCAGAGGATATGGAAAGGCTTGTGAAGCCGGTTACTGCGCATTGGCACGAGACATTAGGCCTTAGGCGGGCGGCGGCTTAGAATGTTAGATCGCGGAAGCGTTGGCCACGGGCTTTGTAGTTTTTAAATTGGTCGAAGCTGGCGCAGGCGGGGGACATGACTACTACGTCGCCGGGCTGGGCGTTTTGTTTTGTGTACTCGATGGCGGCTTCGAGGGTTTCGGCCATTTCTACTTTTTCTGGAGGAAGGAGGGCGCCGAGCTTCGGCGCTGTGAGGCCGATGAGTAGCACTTTTTTGAGGTGGGGCAGGTTTGACATGACTTGGCCCCATTCGGTGAAGTCGCTGTTTTTTTCTGAGCCGCCGGCGATTAGATAGAGCGGTTCGGTGAAGGCTCGGGCGGCGGCGATGCTGGTTTCAGGCGTTGTAGAAAATGAATCGTTGAAGTATTGAACCCCATTGATTTCGCCTGTTGGTTCTAGGCGATTTGGCAGACCTTTAAATTCTGTTAGAACTTTTGCGATGGTGTCTTCGGGAATTTCTAGGTGGCGTGCGACGAGGACGGCCGGGGTAATATTTTCTAAATTGTGGTCGCCGCGCAGGCCGATTTGTTCGCGGGGAACGGGAAGCGGAGCGCTCCCGTCGTGGGCATGGAATAGGTGTTTTTGGCCAGCGCCGAGCGGAGCGAAGGCGCGGCTGCCTTCGTAATCATCGCTTATAAATGCGTGGTCTGATTCTGACTGAAATTTGACGATGGGCTGTTTTGCTTCGCGGTATGCTTCGGTATTTGGGTGAACATCTAAGTGCTCGCTCGTCACATTTAGCACCACTGCTATGTGAGGGCTTTGCGTGAGGTCTTCAAGTTGAAAGCTCGATAATTCTAGAATGACAATCGATTCCGGATTGAGTTGGCCTAAAAAGTTTACTGGTGGCTCGCCGATGTTTCCACCGAGATATACGTCGCGGCCGGCTGCTTTAAGCATTTCGTAAATTAATGTGCTTGTGGTGCCTTTGCCCTTGGTGCCGGTGATGCCGATGATTGGGCAGGGGCATTTTTCAAAAAAGAACTTTGTTACGCTGCTAATATTTGGGTGGTCGATTTTTGCAAGTGGCACTCCGGGGGAGCGGTATACAATTTCGTAAGCGCTTAAATCTGCGAATGCATTTGGGTCATCTTTTTCGTCGAGAACTGTTGCAGCACCATCGAGGTATTTTTGCATTGCCTGCCCCTCTGTGCCGTAACCGAGAATTGCTGTTTTTTCGCTCATGCTTGCATTATTGCAGTTTTGGCGTACAGTGTGAACCTTTAAAATTATATTATGAGATTTCGTGAAACAGCAACTGGATTTGTCTCCGACGGTGGTATTCCTGTAGATGCTGACCCTACTGAGCTTAAGAGGATTTTTGCTAAGAGGAAGGCGGCGGCTGAACTTGCAAAGAAAGCAGCTGAGGTTGGTGATTCGACAGGTGAAGGGAAGTAAGGTATGCTTTGTTAGAAAAATTTCGAGGGAAGACGAAAATTTATTGTGTTACAAGAAAATATGAAAAAAATTGACAAACTATCTAGTTGGCTTAAGGGCGCCGTTGGTTCGGATCCTAAGAAGCCTTCTTCGCCAAAACCAGCAGCGAAGCCTGCACATAAGGCTTCACCCAAGGGTTCACATTCGAAGAATCATTCTGGGCATAAAAAGAAGCGAAATGGTTCGGCGAAAAAAACTGCTGCGAAACATCATTCAACAAAGCAGCATAAGGTGCGTAAGCCGGTGCCGACTCATGAAAATGTCATGAGGATTATTCCGATTGGTGGGCTTGAAGAGGTGGGGAAAAATGCCATGATTGTTGAGTATGAAAAAGATATTGTGGTGATCGATATGGGATTTCAGTTTCCTGAAGATGAAATGCTTGGCGTGGATTATGTGATTCCAGATATTCAATATTTAGTTCAGAGGAAAAATCGGATTCGTGGAATTTTGATTACTCATGGGCATTTGGATCATATTGGGGCTCTGCCTTTTGTTATGGCTGACCTTGGCTTTCCTACAATTTACGGAAGCAAACTGGCGCTTGGTTTTGTTAAGAGAATTTTGGGAGAGCATAAGCTTTTGAAGCAATCGACTCTGAAAGAAGTAAACAATAAAGAGGTTTATCAGTTTGGGAAGTTGAAGGTGGATTTCTTTAGAGTGAATCATTCAATTCCTGATTCTTTGGGGATGGCGATTCGATCTCCAGAAGGAAATGTTGTTCATACTGGTGATTTCAAATTTGATTTTACTCCGGCGGATGGAATTGAGTGTGATATGGGTAAGATGGCTGAGATTGGAAAGCGTGGAATTCATATGATGTTTTCTGACAGTACGAATGCGACGAAGCCTGGCCATACTCTTTCTGAGCGTGTGGTGGGGGAGAGTTTGCGTAAAAGTATTGCTGGTGTTGAGGGCAGGATTGTTATTGCGTGTTTTGCGTCTTTGATTGGGCGTGTTCAACAGATCATTGATTTTGCTCATGCGGAGAATCGGAAGGTTTTTCTTTCTGGGGGAAGTATGATTCGTAATGCGAAAATTGCTCAAGAACTTGGCTTTTTGAAACCGCCTAAAGGAATTATTAAAGATATAAAAGTAGTTAATGATTATCCGGACAAGCAAGTTTTGATTCTTACTACTGGAAGTCAGGGTGAGCCGATGGCTGCGCTTTCGCGGATGGCGACAAATTCACATAGACAAGTTCAGATTAAGCCTGGCGATACTGTTGTGATTTCTGCTTCACCGATTATTGGTAACGAGAAATCTGTTGCCTTTTTGATTGATAGTCTTGCGCGGCTCGGTGCGAAAATCGTGCATAATCGAATTATGGATGTTCATACTTCTGGGCATGGTTGCCAGGAAGATCTTAAGATGATGATGGCGCTGATTAAGCCAGATCATTTGGTGCCGGTTCATGGGAATTTTTATATGCGTCGTGCTCATGGTGATCTTGGGCCGAAAGTTAGAATTCCTGAAAAAAATGTGCACATGATGGACAATGGGAATATTATTGAACTTCGAAAGGGGAAAGTTAGCTTTAAGCATGAGGATATTGGCGTGCGTTATGTTGTGATTGATGGGCTTGGCCAGGGTGATCTTGGTTCAAAAGTTCAGCTGGAGCGTGAGTCTATGAGTCAGAATGGAATTGTTAATATTGCCTTTAAAATGAATAAAGGGCGTTTGATTGGAAGGCCTTCGATTACAACTCATGGCTTTGTTTATCAAAAGGAAAATGATGGCATAATGAAAGATATTGAAGCTCGCATAAAAGAGTCTGTAGCGAAGCTGCATACGCGCGATCCGAGGGCAAGGGCGCATGACTATGAAAACTACGTGCGTAGTGCTGTTTCTGGCCTGATTTTGAAGAGGCTAGATAGGCGGCCGCTCGTCGCAACGAAAGTTATACGTGCTTGACGCATAAGGCTTGTTGTGACATTTTGCTGTCTTATAATTTTTGCTATGGAAAGTATTAGAATTAAACGTTTGCGGGAGGGGTTTGAGGGCACTGGTGAACTTAGACCTGTTTTTGTGGCGTGTGCCGGTCATGCTAAAGCGCCTTTTGTTGTTATGCACAGGGTGGGTGCTTCAGCTCGACAGGCTTTAACTTGTATGAAGGGCTTTAGTCGAGCGAGCGGACTTGATGCAGTTCGTGAGATTGGGGGGCCGCATGCTGAACATTTTCACCTGTCTGCTTGGACTAAATTATTTTGGGCTGGTTATAATATTGAGGATTTAAGAAAACTGGGATTCCGTGGGGAAATTGATGAGGAGGTATTGGCTGGCATGCTTAAACGTCGGTCTTCAATACAAGAAATGTGGCTTGGAAACTTTTGCACATAGATTGTTCAAAACTTTTTGTGCATAAATAGGAATCTTGTTCAAAAGTGTTGTTAAAGTTTTGAACAGGCTTTTGGTAGTTATGTTCAATAGTGCTTGGCAAAATGCTTGAGTTTTGTGTGTGAGTGGACAAGTTCTATGGGAATTTGGGTGGATGTCCACAGCTTTTGCACCGTGTCTATATGTTTTGAACGGGTTTTGCACAATTTTTTACTCTAACAGGTTAAAGTTTTGCACATCACCCTGTTGATAACTATTTATATTTACGGTGATAAGCTGCTTTTCAAATGCTAATTGACTACTTTTGTTTCTTTTTGACAATAGCTTACTAATATAACTACTGATTTTATTAAATTTTGATTTATTATTATTATTCATATAGACATGTGTAAAAGATTTTGCAATTATCCATATACACAAATATTGTGATTTCTTAGCCATTAACAAAAGAATCAGATGAAATTAAAATGTTCACAGAGTGATTTAGCTCAAGCACTTTCAACGGTAAACCGAGCAGTTAGTTCAAATAACACACTTCCAGTTTTAAATAATATTTTATTAAGAGCAGAAGGGAAGAAGCTTCATTTGTCTGCAACAAATTTAGAAATTGCAATTAGCGCATCAATTGATGCGGATGTTGAAAATGAAGGAACTTTGACAGTGCCCGCGAAAGCTTTGAGCAGTTATATTCCACTTATTAACGATGCAGATGTTCAGTTAATGGTTATTTCTGGGAATACTTTAGATATTCGATCGACAGGTTCAGATACGAAAATGAAGGGTATTAGTTCTGAAGAGTTTCCTTCTTTGCCGAAACTAGATAAGCCTAATCATTTTGTTTTACCTACGGAACATTTGGCGACAGCGATTGAACAAGTTGCATTTGCTGCATCTACAAATATTTCTAGACCAGTTTTAACAGGTTTATATTGGTCTATTAAAGGTAAGGAGATGAAATTAGTTGCAACTGATAGTTACAGATTGGCGGAAAGAAGTGTGAAATTGGAGAAAGACTTGGAACTTGATCTTTCATTTATTGTCCCATCTAAAACTGCTCATGAACTTGCGAAAGCGCTTTCTAGCACTATGGCTAACGAGATTGATGTTTATGTTACTAAAGGGCAAATCTTATTTAAGATTGGAAGTTTGGAACTTATGTCTAGACTTATTGATCTAAACTTTCCTCCTTATGAGAAGGTTTTACCTGAAAGTTGTAAGACTGAAACGAAAGTTTCTAGAGCAGACTTCGTACTTGCCTTGAAGAAGCTTTCAGTTATTGTTCGAGATAGCAGTAATAATGTTCGTTTGAAAGTTGATGGCCCTAAGCTTGGCTTATCAAGTGATGAGACTCAAGTTGGGCAAGGAAGTAGCGAATTAATTATTGATTCCAAAGGTGATGCACAAGAGGCGGCACTTAATGTTCAATACCTTTTAGATGTGCTTTCTCGCATAGATGATGATCAGGTGTATTTGGGCTTGAATGATAAACTTTCCCCTGTTAAAGTGACGCCGGTTCAAGGTAGCGGGTATCAATATATAATCATGCCGCTCAAAGTTTAAGAACCGAATTAATACGATAAATTTAGTGAAAGATTGTAAACATCTGATCACGCTTTTCCCTCATGGACAGAATTTGAGGGTGGTGGAGCAATTTGATCAACAAGGCTACTCATCAATTTCTGGAGGAGGTAATTATTCCTCCAAGGCTTTCTTGATCGCTGACTTAATGCGGGAAACAAAGGATCTTAATAATGTTCTTTGGGTTTGCAGTGATAAGCAGCATAAGGAAAATGCTAATCGTGCGATTTCACTTTGGGGCGATACGCATGTTCACGATTTTGAGCTGGAAGACAATCCGATAAAAGACAGAAAAATTGATAGGCGAAACAAGGTTAGGGTTATGGAAATGCTTTCTTTGATTACTGACGAGAGCAGGCCAAGCTTCTTTTTGATTCATTATAAAGATTTATTTCAGCCTTACCCAAGTCTTACAGAGATTAATGACAAGAAAAAATTGATTAAATGTGGTGATGAGATTGAATCAGTTGAGTTTTTTGAAGAACTGATTGAAATGGGTTACGAGGTTTCTATGGATCCTTATGTTGAGAAGGGGCAATATTTCAGGCATGGTGATCAGCTTACTTTGTGGCCTGTTAATAGCGACTTTCCGGTAAGAATGGATTTGGGTTTTGAAGAGATTGAGAAGATTTTCATTTTTGATCAGCTTCATAAAAAAGATCTTAAAGAGATAGATAGCGTGGAGCTTTTTCCTATAAAGATTAATAATTGGAATACCTATTTACTTTCGTATTTCAAGAGAGGTTCGTTGGTTTTAGATGACGAGGTTGAGTTTCCTGATTGTGATGCAGGTGATTTTGAAGAAAAGATGAAAGGTCGCGACCCGGAATCTAGATATTTAGAGTTTAGGTCTTTTATGGAGGAGACTCCTTATCACCATCATTTGCATTATTTATCTGTTTTGAAATACCACAATCCTATGGATATGGTTTCAGATTTGCGCGAGAAAATGACAAATGAGTGGACGGTATTTTTATTCACAAAGCATCCTGAACATTACACAGGATTTTTTGACGACAAAAATATTAAGTATCAGGAATGGGAAAGTGGGAAGGACGTTTCGACGCGTCAAGTCGTGATTTTTAAATTAGAGAATGACGATATTTTCCCGGAGGCCTTTCAGAATCCGAACTTGAAGTTAATGGTAATGAGTGACAGAAATGTTTCTGGCCTTGGAGAAACAGAGAAGAGGCAAATTAAACAAGAGAGAGTCTATTTGGACTTTTTGACGGGCTTGAAGGCTGGTGATTTTGTTGTTCACAGCGCACACGGTGTTGGTGAATTTTATGGATTGGAGAAGAGAACGATTGGTGAGGTTACTCGTGAATATTTGAAAATTGGATATGCCGAAAATGATAAACTTTTTGTTCCGATTGATCAGGCTGATAAGGTTTCGAAGTTTGTGGGTTCTGGTGACAGAATGCCGAAACTTACTCGTTTGGGAAGTGCAGAATGGAACACGGTTCAGAGTAGAGTGAAAAAAGAGACAGAGAAAATTGCACAAGAACTTCTGCAGCTTTATGCCGAGCGTGAAAGTGCTAAGGGTTTTGCATATTCTGGAGACGGCACAATCATGAAGAAGTTTGAAGAGGCATTTGAATATGATGAAACGCCTGGGCAGTTGCGAGCGATTTTAGATGTAAAGAGAGACATGGAAAAGAAACGCACAATGGATCGATTGGTTTGTGGAGATGTTGGATTTGGTAAGACAGAAGTTGCAATGCGTGCCGCTTTCAAGGCTGTTCAAGATGGTAAACAAGTTGCAGTTTTGGCACCGATTACAATTTTGGTGGATCAGCATTATAAAACTTTTGTTAAGAGAATGGGTGATTTCAATGTGCGAGTTGATATGCTTAGCAGGTTTAGGTCGCCGGCAGAGCAGAGGAAAATTTTGGAAAAATTGGCAAGAGGTGAGCTTGATGTGGTGATTGGAACTCACCGTTTGCTTCAGCCGGATATTAAATTTAAAGATTTGGGACTTTTGGTGATTGATGAAGAGCAGCGTTTTGGGGTTAAGCAAAAAGAGAAGGTGAAAAGTTTGAGAAATGAAGTTGATATTTTGACTTTGACTGCGACGCCGATCCCGAGAACTTTGAATATTAGTTTGCATGGGCTTCGCGATATTACGACGATTACTACGCCTCCACCGGGGCGTTTGCCGATTGTTACAGAGGTACGAAGATTTTCTTTGGGCTTAATTAAAACAGTAATTGAAAAAGAAATGGAGAGAGGTGGACAAATTTATTTCTTACACAACCGTGTCCAGACAATTGAAGATATGGCCGAAAAGCTTCGGTCTCTGCTGCCGAAAGCAAGAATTGTTGTGACGCATGGGAAATTAAAACCCGAGGAGTTAGAGCGGCGCATATTGGCATTTAAAAATGCTGAGTTTGATGTACTTGTGAGTTCAACAATTATCGAGAACGGAATCGATCTTTCGAACGCGAATACTTTGATTGTTAATCAGGCTGAGAAATTTGGCTTGGCGCAGTTGTATCAGTTACGTGGACGTGTTGGGCGAAGTAGAAAGCAGGCGTATTCATATTTTTTGTATCACATGAAGCGTTTGCCACTCGATGCGAAGAAGCGTTTGCGCGCGATTGTTGAGGCGAGTGAACTGGGCGCTGGATTTCAGATTGCGATGAAAGATTTGGAAATTCGTGGGGCTGGAGATATTTTGGGAGCGAATCAATCCGGAGCGATTAATGTTGTGGGTGTGAGCCACTTTATTCGTATGTTGAATCAAGCGGTTAATGATCTTAAGAAAGGAAGGAAGGTTAAACAAGATGGTACTTTGCCGGAAGTTACAATTGAAATTCCTCTGCCGGCTTATATTCCAGATGAATATATTGTTAGTTCCAAAGAGAAGATTTCTGTTTACCAAAAACTTTCTGCGGCAGACACTAGTGATTATTTGTTAGAGCTTAAGTCAGATTTGATTGAGGATTACGGAAAGATGCCAGAAGAGGTGAGTAATTTATTTAGAGTTTTGGAGATAAAAATGCATGCGAAATATGCGGGAGTAATAAATGTTAAAGCGGAGAATGTTCATTCGCAAGATGACAGACAAATTGTTTTACACATGTCTGATATTGTTAAGCCGGAAAATATTATGTCTCTTTTGCAGTACAATGAGAAGTGGGTGATTTCCGGGACGAAGCTAAAGATTTCATTTAAAGATTTGGGTGTGAACTGGGTTGAGGAACTGAAAAAGTGCCTAGTGAAGCTAGGGAAGAAGGCAAAGAATTTACCGGGAGCAGAGGTGAAGAGTTAAGAAGCTTCTTCTTGTGGAGAATGGGGCTTTTCAAGCATTGCAAGAACTGCGTTACGGCGAGGCTCTCGCATTGCATGTAATGTTCGATCGTTTTCGTCTGTCCAAACACCTATTGCCTCAAGTTCTGCGGCTAATGTTTGTGGGCCAGATTGTGGGTCTGGAGCTTCTGGGGGCATATCTAATTTGGTTAGATATGATTATTCTACTACTTACTTTACAAGGGGGTAAAGCTGATGCTCTTTACGCAACCATCTTTTCTCTTTTAGTTCGAATTGAGTCGTTATAGTCTGAATTGTTGGCAGCTTTTAGGTTCGAATGCATATCTTCTCCCCATTTTATGAAACTGATTAATTGAATTATTTTTGCACGCATAGTTTCAACTGGCCCTTTGCTGAAATCTAGATCAGTGAATACCGTTGCTATTCTTACAGGTAATTTATCTTCATCGATTATTGCTCGTGCTCTGTCTGCAAATGCATCAGCTGCTTTTTCAAGATCGTCAATTTTGTCTACACGATTTAATTCGTCGCCACCGGATGCGTCTGAGCAGCCATCGCCGCTGTTTAATTTTTTATCTAAATCGATTTCGGTTCCTCTTATGAATTCTGACCCCTCATCACACATTTTTTTTCTGAGCTCCTTAAGCTTGATTGGGTCGGCGGATGCAATTTGGCTTTCGACGTGGTCTGCCCATTCGTCGTTGGCAGCACTTTTCATTTCTGCGAAGTTTAAGCCTAGTTCTTCGAAAATTTCTATTACATCAGCTTCCATTTCTTGAGTATTTATTGCGCCGAAACCACAAATGTCTGCAAATGTGATTGCTTTTGCGCCACCGGCACATAAGGCTTTTATGAATGCGGCTTTTGTTTTAGTTAGGCCTTGGCCTTGATCTTTCATGTCTACTTCTAGTTCGGCGATAGCCTGGCCAATAAGGGTAAGTAGGTGTTTTTGCCGCGCAGTTTTTAGAGCCTGAGATTCGCTCATGGTTACGAACCCTTTTGTTGGCGCTTCATTTAGACAGTCTTGAATTTTTTTAATTAAGCCGACGACTTTTTCAACGCGCTTTTCATATGCATCTGTATACGGAACTTTGATTACATCGATTACATTTATTGCATCGTAATATTTACCAAAATAAGTAAATTTCTCTGCGTTTCGGTCTGAAAGTGTTGAATAATCACCGCTGAATTTTCGATATGCAACTAATGCGGCTGCTTGCATGCGGACATAACCCTTGTCATCAAGATAGTAAAACTTAGTCCAGTTTGGACGAATCTTACCATCTACAATCATATCTTTTTGAAGGGTTCTTTGCGCCCTTGCTAGATCACTAAAGAGGTGAAGATCTGAATATTCTTGGAGGTTGTCTCTCTCGGGACCGTGTTGAGATTCACGACGCAACTTATTTATGTTTGCAGCTTGTTCGGCCTCCATAAGAGCCATGTATCCAGCTTCGGGAGTGTGTTCTTCTAGATCGCTTATTCCGTAAGAAAGTTCAGCGGGCTCTTTGAGGCTGGCTTGATCATCATTTAGTGCGTTCCTTAATGCTGTTAATTTACCGGCCGTACATTCATCGCCTTCTAGGCCCTCCAGTGTCCGTATGGCAGTAAGATAGAATCTACGAACTGCTTCATTTGTTGCTTCGATACTGATCGTGGTTGTCTCACTACCATCAAATTCTTTGAGGCGTACGTCTCCCACAAATCTTCCACCTTTGAAGTAGATATTCAAAAACTTAATATCTCCAACGAAAACTGCATTAATTGCAATTTGGAATCGTCTTAGAAGTGCATTTGTTTCCTTGGGGCCCAAGGCAGTGTCGTTAAGCCATTTAATTTTTGGTTTACTGAGGCGATAGCTTCCAACGGAAACTGGTTCGGCCTCGGGATCAGCATCTTCTAATTCGAGCATCAGGCCGACTAAGGGGTCCATGTTTTTTAAATCTTCTAGGCGTGCAGTGAGAAAGGCTTCTAAATTTTCATTTGATCGATCTTCAAGAGTGTCGTTGACTTGGTCACGATAATATCCAGCCCAACCTGCAATTTCAGCAAAAAGCACACGATCTACCTCACCCTTTGCGGAATTGTCCCGTTGGTCATTGTGAGGAAATAACTCGAGTTGTGAGTCTGAATTAGCCATACTATATATTATGGCACATTTTTACAACAAAAAGCCTGATTTGTCAATAGGTTGAGGGGTCTTTTATGCTGGAGAGCTCAAGTAGAGTTCATAGGCTGAATCGCCGAATTCTTCGGTAAATTCTTCCATAGTCGCATCGGTGGCTCCGTTTTGAACGGCAGCGAGAAGGTATTTCAGGCTTACTTCAGCTGGTTGTTTTGTAATTATTTCACGGGCAATCTGTCTTACTGCAATATTTCCGATTCTACCTGCGAAGCGATCTAGAGCTACGCGGGAAGTGGTTTGTGCCATTTTTAGGCCAAGAATTTTATCTGCACCTTTTGCTGACACGATGTTTATTAATATTCCGGGAACCCAGTTTGGGGCGGCGGCCAGTACTTGTGAAAACTCTTCGGTGTTTCTGAACATGCGGACATTTTCCTCATAAAATTTATCTACAGTTGAGGTGACAAGCATTTTTGCTGCGGGCGTAGTTGAGAGCTTTTGTAATCCTTGAACGGCGCGAATTGATTTTGGTAGATATTTTGAAAGGGTTGCAGAAGCTTCCATTGCTCGGATTGCAGCAGTGCTGAGCCTTACGCCAGTTGCTAAACCTTCGGCACCTGTCTGTGCGGCGAGAGCGACTTCACCTGCGGCTATTGCTGCACGACCTGCGGCACTTGCTAGACTACCCGTTCCCACGGTTGCCAATAATACGGCTCCGTTTATTAGAAGTTCTTCGGTTAGCCATTGGTTTGTTTCATCTGCAAGATCTGTGTAATTCAAACCAAGCATGTCGCTGTATTGGTTGAATAAGGGGCGAATGCTGGGGTCTAAAGTGGCGGGGTCAATATTGTATGCAGCGAGTTGGTCGATTTCTCTTTGAGCCTCAAGCTCAGCGACGCCATAAATATATTTTGCGGCCTCGTTTCCTGTTACACCGTATTCTGCTGCATCGGCCATAAATTTTTCGTAGTAGTTGTGGTTTGTAAGAATATTTTGATAATGTCTAAGAACTATTCGCTCTTTGTCGTAAGGGCTGAGCGTTTCCTCTTTGGCTTTGTCTATTTCTTCCCGAAGCACCAACATTGCTGCATCTTCAGCTTTGTCTACGGCTCTCAAATTTCGGAGGGCTTCAACTGCTTCACTTTGTACGCGATTAAGGTCGTCATCGGTTTTAATCTCGCCAAAATTTACAGGGCTAAGAACATGAGAAAAGGGGTTTAAGGTGTCGCTTCCTGGGTTGGCAAAAAAGTTCATAAGGCCTGGGGCGACATCTTTTAGGCTTGCGTCTGGATCGGAAATTAACCTGTTAATTGCAGCGCCACGAAGATGTTTCAATTGACTCTTGAAGTTTGTCGCGAGTGTTTTTGAAGCGCCAGGAGCTAGCCTTCTTGCTGCGGCCATGGTCCAGGTTTTTCCGCCAGCTTCTAGCTCGTGAATAATGGTTTCGAGCAAAGTTCCCATTGTTGTTACTTGGGCGATCCGATAATTTTGTTCGGGGCTCAACTTTTTCAATCCAAGAAGTTCTGAAATTCCTTCGGGGTTTTCTTTCAAGGTTTTTAGGAAATCTTCTTTGCTAATTTTTGGGCGGCCACTGAGTTCGTCTAGAAGTTGGGTTAGACCAATGTCGAACTCTTCGCTGATTAAGTCGGCATGAATAATTTCACCAACATATTTGAGGAGCTCTTTTAAGGCCAGGCTAATTGCTTTTCGGGCTTCTTCGCCGCCGGTGGCACCAATTTCTCTAGCTTGGTCGAGCAGGGATTTAAGGTCATCGGTATGTTCTTTTACAAAAGCTTCGCGTCCTTCAGGCGTTTTTAGGGTTTCTACTTTCTCTTTAAAACTACCGGCCTTTTCTTTTATTTTTTGAAGGCCTTCTTTTAAGCGAGAGTGATTATGTGGAGACTCATTGCTCATTTAATTCGGTTAGAATTTCGTCTGGATTTTCATTATTGCGACTGTCTTTTTCTTTACCTTTTGAAATCATGCGTTTTGCTTTTTTGAAAACGTTTCCGATCTCGAGTAGGGCAGGGCTGATGGGGTCTAATTCGATAGATCCGGCTATGCCTTTTTCGAATGCATTCAGAATTAGATCGCCCTCAGATTCAAGGTGTGTTTGCACCTTTTTTAGGTCGTCTTCGTTGAGAGTTTTTGCATGCTCAATGAATACGGGCTTTTTCTCCTCTTTAAGCAGAGCAGAATCTTTGATTAACCTCAAAACGATGTCTAGTTGTGATTCAGGCATAATACGCAATTTTATCTGTTTATTATACCATAAAAAGGGGGTTTACAGAAGGGCGATGATTGACTTTTGGCCAATTTGTGCTACAATTTGACGGCTCTTTGAAAGCATGGGGATGTACAGGTTTCGACAGAAAGATTCGAAGTTCCTTACTCGCATTCTGGTGGTTGTCTAGTCCCACCATTAATCCGTCTAGGCAAATTTAAGTGCTAAACCACTTACTAAGCTTCAACAAAAGCTAGTTGCTGCTCTTTCTTTGGAAGGACTTACAGCTACGCCTGCTCTTGCTTACGCTCGAGTTTAGTTGAAGTGATGTTCGCCAATTTGCGCGAACCCGTCTCATAGGCTGAGGCCTCAGAGGTCTATTGAGATGATATATTTTGAGGTGTAGGAATCCAGCGACTTGTGTTCTGGCTGGTGACCGAAGTTTTGAAGACACTTGCGTATTGTTTTTGTTAACTCTCTATGATGCGTAAGTAATCAGAGTTGACTATGAATGTAGAAGGTAATGGCTTCCTTTTTGGACGCGGGTTCGACTCCCGCCATCTCCACCAGAGATTCAGAAAGACGGTGGCCGTGTGCCAGCGGTTTTGTGATATCTGCGTAGAAGCTGAGGGAGTTGAAGCTCCGAAGGGCGGGTTCGCTGCAAGAAATAGGAGAGAAAGATTGACTTTATGGCCTGTGGCTGTTATTAACAGGTTGTATTCCTTTTAAAAAAATTTGCAAAAAACTTTGAAAATCGCGTTAATTTGTGGGGGCCCATCTCTTGAGAGAGGTATCTCACTTAATTCGGCGAGGAGTGTTTTGGATCATTTGGACGGGGATGGCATAGAAATTGTGCCGGTTTATTTTGATCATAAAAGGCAGGCATATTCTATTTCGAGGTCGCAACTTTATTCAAATACGCCTTCGGATTTTGATTTTAAACTTGCTGAAACTGCGAAGAAGTTGAGCGAAACTGGATTGAAGAAATTGTTGAAATCTTGTGATTTGGCTTTCCCTGCAATGCATGGAACTTTTGGAGAAGATGGGGGTATTCAAAGAATTTTAGAAAAGTATGGGCTGCCTTATTTGGGCTCTCCGCCGGATGCTTGTAGCCTTTGTTCTGATAAATATGATGCGAATGAATTTATTAGAGAGAAAGGTTTTTTTACGCTCCCTTCTGCTGTTTTGAAAATTTATCACGATGATCATAAGAAAATTATTGATGCATTTTTTAAGGAGCATAAAGTTAAGCGGGCAATTGTGAAGCCGGCGAGTGGGGGGTCTAGCTTTGGGGTTTTTTCTGTTTCAACGGAGAAGGAGGCTTTAGAAAAAGTCGAGCTTCTGTTTTCGAAAAGGATGGATACTCGAGTTGTGATTGAGCCCTTTTGTGAGGGTATAGAATTTACTGTAATTGTTTTGCAAAATAAATTTGATATGCCTGTGGCGGTTTTGCCAACGGAAATGGAAATGGATTATTCTGAGCATCAAGTTTTTGATTTTAGGCGAAAATATTTGCCGAGTAATTATGTACGTTATCATTGTCCGCCGCGTTTTGATAATGAAACAATCGAGAGAATCCAAGTTAAGGCTGAGCAATTGTTCACGGCGCTTGGCATGAGAGATTTTGCACGTTTTGACGGCTGGCTAATGCCGGATGGCAATGTTTGGTTTTCGGATTTTAATCCAATTAGTGGAATGGAGCAGAACAGCTTTTTGTTTCAGCAGGGATCAAGAATTGGGATGAGTCATAGAGACTTGCTGCGTTATATCGTGAAGAATTCTTGTATAAGAAATGGCATTGAAATGCCGGAGTTAGCGCTTGATGAAATTGAAGGGAAGAAGGCTGTGAAGGTTTTGTTTGGAGGGAAAACTTCTGAAAGGCAGGTTTCATTAATGAGTGGGACGAATGTTTGGTTGAAGCTAAAACGATCTGAAAAATATGAGCCGAAGCCCTATCTTTTGGATTTGGATGACAATGTTTGGGAGCTTCCATATGCTTTGACTTTGAACCATACGGTGGAAGAAATTCTTGAGAATTGTGAGTCTGCTGAAGAAGATGAGGCGCGTTTGCAATTTTTGGAAGAGAAGGTTCGGTTGCGTTTGATGCTTGATGAGGGGGAGGCTAGCGAGCCTTTCTTTCTGCCGAAAAAAATGACTTTAGACAAATTTATTTCTGAGTCTGAATTTGTGTTTATTGGCTTGCATGGTGGAATAGGTGAGAATGGAACTTTGCAAAAAATGTTGACGGATGAAGGGGTGAAATTTAATGGTTCGGGTGAAGAGGCTTCGAGAATTTGTATGGATAAATATGAGACTGGGGAGGTGATTGCATCTTTGGAGGATCGAGGGGTTAGGAGTGCGCCGAAGGTGGCGTGGTCTTTGACGGCTTTGACTAGTTTGAATCTGGATGATCTTTGGGCGGAAATGACGGAGGAGCTGGGAAGTAAATCTTTGATTGTGAAGCCGAGGGATGAAGGTTGTTCGTCTGGAATTGTGCGCTTGTATACTGCTGGGGATTTGAAGAAATATGTGCGATTTGCATTGGATGTTGTTCCTTTTATTCCTTCTGGGACTTTTACAAATCAGAAGGCAATTGTAGACATGCCGATTGAGCCGATTTCTGAAATGATTTTTGAGACTTTTATTGAGACGGATAAGGTGCGAGTTACGGGGAATAATTTGAAATGGAAAGATGTGAGTGGCTGGATTGAAGTGACGGTTGGGATTTTGGAGAAGGATGGGGTTTTGCATGCGATGAATCCGAGTTTGACGGTTGCTGAAGGTGAGGTTTTGACGGTTGAGGAAAAGTTTCAGGGTGGGACTGGTGTGAATTTAACGCCGCCGCCTGCTCAACATGTTAAACCTGCGATTGTTGCGAAAATTCGTGAAGGAATAAGGCTCACCGCGGAGAAATTAGGGATAGAGGGCTATGCGAGAATTGATGCTTTTGCGAACTTGGCGAGCGGCGAAATCATTGTGATTGAAGCCAATTCTACGCCTGGGTTGACGCCGTCTACGGTGATTTATCATCAGGCATTGGCTGAGGATGTGCCGATGGCCCCGACGGAATTCCTTGAAAAGTTGATAGAGAATAAGGGATACTGAGGGCATGGAATTTCCAGTTGAACTTGCGCCGGATATATTGCAAAAAGCTGCTAAGCTTAAAATTGAGCCGCAGGATTTTGAGGAGAAATTTATCCGTGGGGGTGGAGCTGGTGGACAGAAAATCAATAAAACGGCGAGTTGTGTGTGGCTGAAGCATTTGCCGACGGGCATTGATGTAAAGGTGCAAAAACACAGAGAGAGGTGGGGGAATAGGAAGTCGGCGTATAAGCTTTTGATAAATAAAATTGAAGAAAAGGTTTTGGGGAAAAAGAGTGAGGCGGCGCAAAAAGCTTTTAAAGTTCGTAAGCAGAAGAAGCGACGATCAAAGAGGGCGAAGGCCAAAATGATGGATGAAAAGAGTCGGCGAGGGGGCTTGAAGTCCAGCCGGTCTAAGGTTAGAGTTGATCGCGATGTATAATAAAGCTTTTTATTTAGAGGGAAATCGAGGTAACAACGCATTTGCTTGGGAGCAGCGCGATGAGCCGCGGCGGCTTTATGTTCCGTCTGTGATTGATGGGTCTTTGAGCGATGTGGAGCTTGGTGATGAAGTGGTTTTTGAGGATGTGGATGAGCATGGTGTTTTGCAGTCTTGCAAGGGTTTGAGGAATTTTATTAAGTGTGAATTGCGTGGGGTTCCTTGTGTTGTTGTGGACAATCACAATCACGCTTTGTATTTTTGGGCGGAGGCTTTGGAGCAGGGTTTGATTGAAAGGGGCGCGAAATTATTGCATGTGGATCAGCATAAAGATATGAGGGAGGCTCCCGAAAAATTAGATTTGGAGGATGTTTTTCGTTTTACAAATGAGGTTTGCAATGTCGGCAATTATATAAGGCCGGCTATTGATGAGGGTTTGATTGGTGAGGTGCAAATGGTGACAGGGGAGGCGGATTTGGTTTCGGAGGTGAGCTGCGATATTTTGAATTTAGATTTGGATTTTTTTGCGCCAGAAATGTCTTACATTGATTTTGATCGGGTGTGCGATTTTTTGCATGAAGCTTTGAAATCAGCAAAATTTGTGACAATAGCAACAAGCCCCTTTTTTATTGATCAAGAGCTTGCTATTTCCAAAGCGCGTCTATTGTAGATTTCAAATAAAGGAAGGGAACATAGACTCTGCCGCGTTTTGCTCTGTGACCAGGGATTGGCTGGATATTATGGTGAGTAATTCGTCTGTTTATAGTGGCTGTGCTTACTGGGGCGTCTGCGGCGTATTCAGGGCATACTAGACATGCCATGCCTATGCCAGGGATGTCTACGCAGCCATTTGCATCGAGTTCGTGGCTTGTAAAAGAGAATGCATCTTCTATGATTTGGTCTACGAGTCTTTTGTCATAGATCTCAACGTATTTTTTTTTGTATTTTCCTAGCCTCCCTGGAATTGGAGTTATGCTTGCCTTTCTTAAATGGTTTTTTATTGTTGAGTGATTAACAAGTGAATTTGTTTTTTTACGGTGATCTGCGTAACTATTTAGGGCGCAGACTTCATGTCCGAGTGCTGAATCCCCCCAGCCTTCATCGCTTAGTTGGTCAATTGAATTCATCATTCTTTCTAAGTCTGTCAGTAAATATATGTCAATATATTGAGATATATTTTTCCCTGCTCGCCCTTTTATAGCTATAACATTTAACCTTTGAACCAGGCTCTTAGCAACGCCGTAACTAAGGCCTTTTGCATTAGCGAAGGAGGCTAAGCCAATAACAACTCCTAGCTCTTCTGTGTCTTTTCGCCCGTTTTCTAGCTCAATTGCATTGCTGTATATAGATTCATTGTAAATCCGATCTAGATCTTCTTTGCGATATAGGGTGAAGTAGTTGGAGTGGCTTAGGCCGACAAAGTTTTTGATTGGTTCTACCTTTTTTTCTTCAACCAGTTTTTCGACTGTTGAAACTGCTAATCTAACTGATCTGGAATATGCAAATAGCCCTCCGCAAAGGCCATGGCCATCAACTTCTTTGTATTTGTGTTCGCCGAATCGGACTATTCCTTCGAAGACTTTATCAATGTCAGATTTTGAGTATAGATCTATTGCAGTGTGTGGAGGTCTTCGGCCTAAGATGCCTTCACATGGATTTATTTTTGCTGCAGCAACTACGCCTTTAAATGCGTGTGGGCTCATGTCTAAGCTTGGGGCATATGCATTTAAACCACACACTTCCCCGTATTTTTCAGAGGTGCCTAATCCGAATTCATCTAAATCTATGTATATAATGTGGTGAGGCAGTACATCATTCGCAAGTACTCCTCTAAGGCTTTCGCCCATTGCTAAAAGGGCTTGAGCAAAGGTCATTGCTTTTCTGGAAATGCGAGGTCTATTTGAAGTCCCTTCACCCGTTGGAGCCCCTTTTTCTCCTTTTGGGGGGCCTTTAGTGGGCCTGTAAGAAAGCCTCCATTCTGCTTCGAAAAGATGCATGACTTTTTCTAGTAGGTATGCGCGCATTGCACGGCCAGCTCCTTGGATTAGAGGTCCTGGGCTGCCGGTTGATCGAAGCCAAAGCACTGTATTTAGTGGGCGGAAGTTCCAACCCTCCTTTAATTTATCTACGGTTATGATTATATCGATTTCACCATCTAGCATTTGTTGCTCAGCGGATTGAAGGTCTCCTTGATGCCCTGTGACAATTGTTGTTCGAAAACCTGCTTCACGAGCTTTTTCCTGGAAAAGATCACATGCAGCAAGTGAATGACAAAAAGCTATTGTTCTAATTGGATGTTCGGTGAAGCTGTCGAAGAAGGTTCTAAATTCAATTAAGGTACTGTCATAAATTTTTGAGGCCATAAGAATTCGATCTTCTTTTTCTTTAGTCATTTGACCCTTTTCTTCTTCACTATCCATTTCAGCAGTAACCGGGTGCACTTCAACAGATTTTAATATTCCTGCACTTATTAAATCTGAGTAAGAAACATTGTCGATTTCTGGGCCATGAATTTCAGTTACATTTTTTGTGGATAATTGTGTGGTTGCAGTAAAGCCGATGCTTAGAATGTCCATACTTTCTAATCTCTCTAGAGCCTCTATTTCTGCAGCTTCCTCTCCCTCTGTGATCTCTTCCTCGACTTCTATTCCTCCATCTAATACTTGATCGACTGCTTCTCTTGTTTGTGCTCCAAGGCTACGATGTACTTCATCGAAAATAACGGTAGTTACACCTTCTGGAGCGCCTCGTGTTAAGAAGCTTTGATAGGTCATAACCGTTATATTTTTGCCGTTTTCATTTGAGCCGCCACCAACTAGACCAATTTCTTCTGCAGACATTCCCAATGTATCGACTAATTCATTTCGAGTGGCCGTGAGTAGATTTATGTTTGGAACTAAGATTAAGGTTTTTTCTTTGAGAAGCTTGACGATGAGTCCAAATAA
Organism: Candidatus Peregrinibacteria bacterium; assembly: GCA_018658105.1. Taxonomy (GTDB): domain Bacteria; phylum Patescibacteriota; class Gracilibacteria; order UBA1369; family 2-02-FULL-48-14; genus JABHVW01. The sequence continues at coordinate 137,424 of JABHVW010000004.1, read as the reverse complement.
GACCGTTTTCCCAGCACCGGTGGGCATTCTAAAGTGCCCTCTAGTTTGACCGCTTGATATGAAATCGCGAAATTTTGTGAGAGCATTAAATTGGCTAAGCCTGATTGTGGGAAAGAGCTCTTCAATCGCGCTTACTCCTGCCGCAATTCGAGCGGTTCTCCTTGTAACAGCTGAAGACTGTACAACGGCGTCTGTGGAGCTTTCTGCTGAAGGGTTATCTTGATTTAAGCGTGGATCTTCATGATCTACTATATAAGGCTCAACTTCTGACATAGGAAGTGTTAAAGGGCGCACTATAGCGGATTTTTACCTTTTGTCAACCTGCTGAAGCTTCTATTTTCTGGGTATAGGCACCTTAAAAATGGTTGAGCTGATGTTTTGAATTTCTTTAGATGTTTAAACTCGTTCAACGTAAGATCCTTCGTCTGTGTTTACACGGATTTTGTCGCCTTCATTTATGAAGAGAGGGACTTGGATTGTTGCGCCTCCTTCTAGTTTTGCAGGTTTGCTGCCACCTCCTTGTGCTGTGTCGCCTTTCACTCCTGGGGGAGTTTCTAACACGGTTAATTCAACTTTTGGGGGTAGTTCAACGCCGATTGGCTGGTCTTCGAAAAACTGTACGCTTACGTCGCTTCCCTCAATCAAGAATTGTTTTTTGTCGCCGATTAATTCATCGCCAATTTCGAATTGGTCGTAAGTTTCGTTGTTCATGAAATGGCATTTTGTGCCGTCGTCGTAAAGATACTGGCATTTGCCTTTTGCAAGGTCTGCTGGTTCGGCTTTGTCGTTTCCGCTGAAAGTGTGTTGCACGTTTGAGCCAGTTTTTAAGTTACGCATTGTTACTTTGTTGTTTCCTCCTTGGCGAGCTTGCTTAGAGAAAACTGATTTTGTAACTACGAAAGGTTCGCCGTTCCAAAGAAGAGCAACGCCTGGTTTGATTTGTTTTACTGAGTACATATTATCTGGTTAATTCGCGGGCAGCTTAGCATAAAGCATCTGATTAAGGTAGACTTAGCCCATGAACAAGGTCTTTTTTCTTGCTGCAGCGGTTTTGATTCTTACAAAGAGTTACATGCTCGATTTACAGAGCCATTTGGTTTATAGCGTGTTGGTTTCGAGCTTAGCCATGTATTTTGTTTTTCGTGGTGGAAAGATTTTGTGGCATCCAATTTATTGGGTGCTTGGGCTTTTTGTTTTGAGTTTTGTGCCGAGCTTTTTCACTTCGCAACATCCTTTCGGTTTCCATGAGCTTTCGACTTTTGCGACGGGCTTACTTGTGTTTTTGCTGGCGTTGAATTGGAAAAATTTGAATTTGGATAGGATGATGAAAGGGTTTGTTGCTTTGGCGGTGTTGTTTTCGATTATTGGTTTTGGAGATTTGCTTTTGGGCCCGAGTGAACGTTTAGCGGGGGCTTTTTTGGGTGACTTTACGTACAGTATTTATCCGAATGCAATGGCGAGTTTACTTTTGTTTTCTTTGCCGATTAATTATTATATTTCTCGGTCAAATAAGTGGTGGAGCCTTGCGCTTTTCATTAATTTAACGGCATTTTGGCTCACGGCATCAAGGGCTGCATTACTTGTGTTTTTGATGACAGCATTGTTTGCTTTTGCGATTTATTATTGGAGGAATTTTAATTTGAAGCGGAGTTGGAAGCCAGTTGGCATTTTGTTTTTGAGTGTTCTTGCAACTTTTCTTGTGAACCAGTTGAACCCTCAGCAGATTGATTTGCAGGAAAGGATTGTATTTGAAGATGTTCCGAGCCAAAGTTCGGTGGAAGAGCGTTTGGACTTTTGGGCTGGTGCTGTTGAAATGGGAGTAGATAATTTGTGGCTTGGCGTTGGGCCCGGGGGTTTTCAACATTTTTATCCGGAGTATCAGAATGATCTTCTTGCACTGTCTGATCATCCACATAATGTGTTTTTGAAATTGTTTGCTGAGAGTGGCTCATTTGCTGCGCTATTCTTTTTGGGTTTTATAGCGTTTGCTTTTGGTCGCGCTTTTTTTACTTTGAACTCTGAGGGGAAAACAATTTTATTTTTAGCGGTGCTTGCACTTTTTGGGCATAACTTAATTGATTATCATTTGAATTTTACTTTGATAGGGGCTCTGTTTTTTGCGGGATTGGGTATTCTTCTGAATGGACTGCCAAAGAAAAATGTTAAAGGTTCTAATCATTTTTTTGCGACCGTTGGTTTGGCTTTGTTTGTGGTGAGCGTTTTACATGGCTATGTGATGTGGAATTCTATTTCTAATGCGCCTTTTAAAACTGCAGGAGAAACTTTTCACCCGGAAGTTTTTGAGAATTTGAGTGAGGATTATATCGATGGAGATTTGGATGTGGCTGCGGTGGAGGATTTGTTGGCTATGGATCAATATAATTCAGGGAAATATTATTTGCTCGATTTGCTTGTGGGAGATGGGGCTGACGAGGCTTTGATTTGGGCAAATGAATTTACGGAGTTACTTTCGGTGAATGCTCATCAGGCGGTTGTGAGTGAAAATCCTGAGGCTGTGCAGAGAATTTATGAATATTTAGGGGAGGATGTTAAAGACGAATACAACAAGTTTTTGGAAGTCTGGGAACTTGAAATGCAGAAATTTAATGAGCGCTATGGTACAAATTTAACTACTGAAACTTACGATGAAACCTATGATGGATATTTTGGTGGGAACACGCAATCCGGGCAAACTGAATGAAATTAAGAAATTGCTTGGGCCATTGGGTTTGAATGTTCATTCTCCTGAAGAGATGGGGATCACAAATGACTTCGAAGAGACGGGGAAGACTTTTGAGGAAAATGCATTGGGGAAGGCGAGGTTTTTTTACAATCATCTTGAAAAGAAAATGCCTGTGGTTGCAGATGATAGTGGTCTTTTTGTTGAAGCTTTAAAGGATGAGTTGGGGGTGAAGACGAGGCGCTTTGGAGCGGGAGCAGATGCGAATGATGAAGAATGGCTGACTCATTTTATGGAGAGAATGAATGGGGAGGATTGTAGATCCGGCAAATTTGTTTGTGCAATTGCTTATGTGACGGAGGATCTGGAAGAGCTTTTTGTGGGGGAAAATCCGGGTGATATTTCGGCTAAACAAGAAACAGATATAGTGCCTGGTATACCGCTTTCTAGTGTATTTAGGCCTTTGGGCTATGATAAGGTGTATTCGGCTTTGCCTGACGAGGAGAAGAATAAAATTAGCCATAGAGGAAAGGCTTTCCATAAATTAATTAACTACCTTCAAAATGTATAAATTATATACTTACCCAAGTTGTCCATATTGCGAGAAAGTGAGATCTTCATTTTCTGAGATGGGTGTTGAATTTGAAGAAATTGATGCTACTCGTGGTACCCCGGGAAGCGACGAGCTTGTGAATTTAGGAGGTAAACAACAAGTCCCATTTTTGGTAGATGAGGCTAATAACGTTCAAATGTATGAATCTGATGAAATTATCAAATACGCACGAGAACATTCTGAATAGAATTGAACGTGAAAATGAAGAGGACTCTGTTTGGATTGTTGGTTCGAAAACTGGTCGTATGCTTTATTGGCTTGCGCGGGTGGTTGAGCCGAAAAATATTTTGGAAATTGGCACTTCAGTCGGCTATAGCGGTATTTGGCTTGCGGCGGCTTTAGAAGCTAATGGAGGTGGGAAACTTTGGACAATTGAGTCACATGCGGAGCGTTATGGCAGAGCGCAGGAAAACTTTAAAGAGGCTGGGTTGGATCATATGATTGAGTCGGTTAAAGGGCATGCACCAGAAGTTTTTGATGAACTTTCGTTTCCGGAAGAAATTGATTTGGCATTTTTTGATGCGACAAAAAAAGAGCATGAAGATTTTTTTGATGCAGTTTTCCCCAGAATGAAATCGGGTGGTTTGGTTATTGTTGATAATGTGATTAGCCACAGGTCTGGCGATATGGGGGCTTTTGTTGATGGGATTCATGAAAACAGCAACTTGAAAGTGGTTGAAATTCCAGTGGGAGATGGGCTATTGATCGCTAGGGTAGTTTAGCTTTCGTCGTCTTCTAGTACAGCATCTTCGGGTTCATCTATCTCTGGTTCTGGCTCTGGGTCTTTTTTGCTTTTAGCTTCGCCAATTCGAATCTGGATTTTGCTGCTTGATGAGTATCCGTAAACGTCTACACCTTTAGCTTCGATTTCTAGGATGTCGCCATCTTGAGCGCTAGTTGGTATGCGAATTTTCCCTGTGAATGGTGAGTTTTTCGCTTCGAATTGTTGATCGCCATCAAGTAGGAATTTCACATGATTTACCCCATTACCTTGTTCGAGAATCTCGATTTCTACGTCGATTAGCTTTGTGTCTTTGTCGTAAGAAGTAAGGCTCAAAGGGTCTACAATTGCGATTTCAGGAAGTCGGCTGGCATTGCGTTCATTGTGAATGCTACTTGCGTCTTCAGTTGGTGGTTGCCCCTCATCGTTTTCTTCAGCCCAAATATTTATTGCATCTTGCCACTTTGTCCAAACATCGGCGAGAACTGAAACGTGTATGCGGAAGCTTTTTTCTTCAACTGCGTCGGCAGGGGAATGTTCGGTAGCGAGCCTGTTTGTAATTGTCTCGATCATTAAAGTTACAAATGAATTATCTAGGCCAGTCGGTACTGCAAAACTGGCAAAAACTTCGGTTGCAATCATGTCAGATGGAGTGCTGTCTGAAGGGATTTGGCCACTGGCTGTGCTAACTGCTTTTTCTACAATTTCTTCTGGGCGTTTCCAGTTAGTTGGCTCAATGCGATCTAGAATATTTGTCATAAAGCTCTTCCAAATTGGAGCTGCGGTGTTGTATCCACCAGCGCTTGCGCTCATGGCATTGTTTCGTGCGTTACCCGCCCAAGTAATTGTTACAAGGTTTGGGGTGTATGCAGCGAGCCATGCGTTTGTGGCTTTGCCGTCGGGGTTTGTGGAGGTTCCGGTTTTTGCGGCGTTGTCTAGGCTGTCTATTCTTACGCTTGGGCCTAGGCCAACACTTGGGTCTGAAAGAATGTCGTTTATTAAGAATGCAACTTGTTCATCTAATACATTGTCTTTAATTACGTTTCGTTCCTCCCATTGTTCGAGAACTTCACCGTTTGCATTTTCAATTTTTAAGATTGGAGTTGGCTCAACTTTGTAGCCGCCATTTGCGAATACTGTGTAGGCTTCGGCTAGCTCGAGAGCTGTGATGTCTGCGGTTCCCAGAGCCATTGATGACCCGTAATTCGCCTCTTCACGTACAGACTCCATTCCGAATTCTTTTACGAAAGGCACGAGGGCTTCTTCTAGTCCAGCTAAGAAATATGCTTTAACCGCTGGGATATTTCGTGATTGTGCGAGTGCGCGACGCATACTTAATGGCCCCATAAACTGGCCATCGTAATTGGCTGGTTTGTAGTTGTATCCGAAGTCTGTTGCAACGTCGTAAAGTACAGTTGCTGGTGAATATTGGTTTAGGAAGGCAAGGGCGTAAACGAAAGGTTTAAATGATGAGCCTGGCTGTCTTGTGCTCGTGATCATGTTTACTTGGCCGTCTACAACTTGAATGTCTTCTGTGTCGTAATAACTTGAGGAACCTACCATTGAGAGGATTTGTCCTGTTTGAGGGTGGATAGATACCATCGCTGCGTTGTCTGCATTGTAGTTGTCTACATTGTGTTGCCATCTTTCATGAATTGCATCTTCAGAAGCTTTTTGATAGTCGGGGTCAATCGTTGTGTATACTTTCAATCCACCTTGTTCAACTACAGCAACACCGTATTTTTCTTCGAGCATTTGTTTAACCCAAAGTACAAAGTGTGGTGCTTTAATTGTTTCAATATATGGTGTGAATGCGATTTCTTTCACTTCACTTACCGCTTCTTCTTTTTGTGCGCTAGAAATGAGTTTGAGCTCTTCCATTCTGTCTAGTACTAGCTCGCTGCGGCCTTTAATGTAGAAGGTGCTGCCATCTGGCATGGTGAACTCTTTTCCAATCAAACCACGTGTCCACTCTTCGTATTCTAAATCGCCTTCTCCTGTGATTTTTCTGTCGCCAAGAGTTTCTTCATTAAGGTCGAAATGTAGAGTTGTGTATCTGTAATTCCCGTATGGAGAGTAGCGAGTTGGGGCTTTTGGGATTGAAGCCAAAATTGCCGATTCGCTGAGAGTTAACTCGGAAGCTTCTTTTTCGAAGTAGCGCTCTGCAGCAAGTTCAATACCGTATGCATTGCTTCCGTATGGAATTGCGTTTAGGTACATGAGCATGATTTCTTCTTTGTTGAATCGAAGTTCAACGCTCAAAGAGAGAACGATTTCTTGAAGTTTACGAGTGTAGGTTCTTTCTGAGCTTAGGAATGTGTTTTTTACAAACTGCTGTGTGATTGTTGATCCGCCACGAGGTGAGCCGATGCCGATTTCTGAAAGGAAGGCTTTAAAAAGACCCGGGAGGTCGATACCAATGTGTTTGTAGAATTTGTCATCTTCGATTGCGACGGTTGCGTCAATTAACCAAGGGGATATGTCTTGAATGTCGTCTAGGGCTTTTCGGTTTTCTTCACCGTGAATTGCGTAAAGAAGGTTTCCTTCGCGATCCATAATGAGTGTTGATTCTGTGAGATTTAAGTCGCGAAGTTCTGAAGGATTTGGCAAAGTGAAAAGAAGGTAGACTACATAAATAAACATGCAGGCTGTAAGCACTAGGGCTCCCGTGATTGCTAACCTTAATAGGTGCAAAAAGGCCTTTTTCTTTTTGGACATGTGCGGCTTTGGTTTTAGTTTACGCCAAGCCTTAGAGATCTTCTTTTTAGTCCAATTTTTCATATCTGTTGTTAAGGTTAGTTTCTCCCACGGATTTTACCACCTAATTTCTCAAGTGCAAGGAAGATCGCCTCTTGAGTTTCTTGAAATTCTTTATCTGTTAGGGTTCGATCTTTGTGTCTTAACTGAATTGTGAAGGCCATAGCTTTTTGATTTTCGGGGATTTCCTTTCCTCTATATATGTCGAAGAGCTCAATGTTTTGGATTGATTTTTCTTTATCTGTTTTTCGAATTGCACTTTCAATTGCTGCGACAGTTTTTTCTTCTTCCATTAATACGGATACATCTAGGTTCATTGCAGGGAATTTTGACGGTTCCTCGAATTTCACTGTGTTGCGGCCGTGCTCAACAAGAGCGTTGAAGTGTAGTTCGAACATTCCAACTTGATGGGCAATGTCGAAGTGCTTGAGCACTCCAGGGTGAACTGCGAAAACGTGGCCGATTTGCTTGCCGCGGGACAATATGGTCATGCATTTTTTTGGATGAGCATATGATGGGGCATCTTTCGATGGCACTAATTTGTAGTTTCCGGTTTGGAAGTTTTGTAAAAATGCTTCTAATGCACCTTTGATTTCGTAAAAGATTTCGTCTTTGCTTTTGCTACTAATTGCAGCGGCGAGAACTTTCTTTTCATCTGGCATGTATGCGCCATTTTCTTCATATGTTCGGCCGATTTCAAATAGTTTAATGTGTTCGAATTCACGAGCATTTTTTGCGATGCTTGCAAGTAAATTTGGAGTCATGCTGGTTCGCATGTGAGTTTGATCTTCGGAAAGATAATTTAGAATTTTCAGGTGTTTTGTTTCGTCGAGGCCACAGGCTTCAAGCCTGTCTTCACCGTAAAATGAGTAATTGAAATCTTCGGTGAAACCTAGGTTGTGCGCCAAAATTCTGCGGGCGTCGTGTTTATGAAAACGCTCCTCATTTTTTACAGGCAAATTGATAGGGAAGCTTGGCACAAGAGCTGGCACTTGGTCGTAGCCATGAATTCTTGCGATTTCTTCAACGATGTCGTCGGGGATGTCTACATCTCCGGTTGCTCGATGTGAGGGCACATCAACTTCTAGTTGTTTGCCAGATTTTTTCACGCCGAACTCGAGAGATTTTAATATGCGAGTCATTTCTTTTTCACTTATTTCTACACCGATTTTTTTGCAGATTTTTTCTGGGCTAACTTTGATAGTTTTTTTGCCTGGCTTCCATTTTCCGAATGTTTCAACTTTGCTAATTAGTTTTGCGTTTGGTGAAAGTTCTTTTATTAGTTCGATCGCTCGATTAACTGCAGTTTCTGTCATGCTTGGGTCGAGGCCTTTTTCGAAACGCTGTGAGGCATCTGTTCTTAGGCCAATTCTGGTGCTGCATTTGCGAACAATAATTGGATCCCAGTTTGCTGCTTCAACAATAATTTCTGTGGTTTCATCTGTAATTCCAGATTTTAATCCACCTTTAATTCCGGCAATTCCAAGAGGCTCATTTTTTTTGTCACATACTATCGGATCTTCTTTATTTAGTTTGTATTCGCTTTCGTCTAGGGTTACGAGAATTTCACCATCTTTTGCCGTGCGAATTATTAGTTCGTCTGAGCCGACAACTTTGCGGTCGTAGGCATGCATAGGCTGTCCGAGTTCGAGCATTACATAATTAGTGATGTCGACAATGTTGTTGTGCGGGTTCATTCCAGCGGCTTCGAGGCGAGATTTCATCCACTGTGGAGATTCTGCAATTTCGATGCCAGTCATAATAGCCATTGAAAATTGAGGACAAACTTTGTCGTCTTTGATTGTTGCTTTTGGTTTTGCTTCTGTCGAATCTGGTTTTGCTGCTTTTGGCTCGTATGGCTTTAGCTCTTGTTTGAAAATTGTTGAGCACTCACGAGCGAAGCCGTAGTGATTCCATAAGTCTGGGCGGTGGGTGAGCGATTTGTTGTCTATATCAATAATTGAGCCGGATTTCCCGAGCGCTTTTGCAAGAGGTGTTCCGGGCTTTTCATTTAAGTGTGAAAGATCTTTAATCTTCACATCTTTTTTACTGTTCGGTTCGTTATCTGGTTCCATCCAAATTTCTTCGCCTGCACAAATCATGCCGTGGCTTTCTGCGCCGCGAATTTTTACTTTAGCGAGTTCAAAAATATCACCTGAGCCGTGCACGTCTACTTTTGCACCTGGCAGCCCAATTGGCACCAGCATGTCTACTTGCAGATTTTGACCTCCACATACTATTTGAACAGGTTTAGATTCGCCAATGTCTACCATTGTGAGGTTTAGCCTGTCTGCGTCTGGGTGTTTTTTCAATTCTACAATTCGTCCAATCACCATGTTGGCATATTTGCTTTCGAGATCTTCGACACCTTCTACTTCAGCGGTGTGCAAAGTGATTTTTTCGCCAATTTCCTGAGCCGTTAGCTTAGGTAATTTGGTGAAATCTGAGAGCCAGTCTAGGGAGATGTACATTAAAATTGATTTAAAATTCTTAAGTCGCCACCTGTTAAATGACGAATGTCGTTGATGCCGTAGCGCATCATTACAAGGCGGGTGAGGCCGAAGCCAAATGCCCATCCTTGATATTTTTCTGAGTCGATACCACCGGCTTTGAGTACGTTGGGGTGAACCATTCCGCAGCCCATAAATTCGATCCAGCCAGTTTTTTTACAAACTTTGCAGCCTTTGCTTTCGCAGAAAATACAAGACATATCTAGTTCGATTCCTGGCTCCACAAAAGGGAAGTAGCCGGGTCTGAACCTTACTTTCATTTCTTTGTCGAAAAGTCGGCTTAAGAATTCTTGCATAACACCTTTTAAGTGACTGATTGAAATATTTTCGTCGATCATTAGGCCTTCGACTTGGTCGAAAGTGTGCTCGTGTGATGCGTCGGTTGCTTCGTTACGGAAGGTGCGGCCAGGAACAATAATGCGGAGTGGTGCTCCGTATTTTTCCATTGTGCGAACTTGGTTTGGAGAAGTGTGCGTTCTTAAAACCAGGCGACCTTCTTTTTTGTCTGCGGCTTTGTCTATAAAAAATGTGTCTTGCATGTCGCGCGCAGGGTGATGCGCAGGAATGTTTAGCCCTTCAAAATTGTAATATTCGCTTTCAACTTCGGGGCCATCGATTACTGTGAAGCCCATTTGTCCGAAAATTCGTTCAACTTCTTCTTGAGTTTGGGCGATTGGGTGAATATGCCCAATGTGATGTTTTCTACCAGGAGCGCTAAGGTCGATTTCATCACTTTCTAGGGTTTTGTTCAGGTGTTCCATTTCGATTTTATTGCAGCAGTTTTTGAATTTTGCAGCAAGCGTCTTTTTGAGATCGTTAGCCGCTTTACCAATACTTTTTTTCTCTTCAATAGAAAGAGAGGCGAGACCTTTAAGTATGCCTGTGATTTCACCACTTTTGCCCAGAAACTTTTTTTCTAGGTTTTTTAGCTCGTCAGGTGAAGAAGCTTCTTTCAAAGCTTTTAGCGCTGCTGACTCAAGTTTTTTAAGTTTATCGTCCATGCTTTTTAGTTGCGCGAATTCTAGCAGATAAGCTTTAGATGCGCTAGGTGAGGCTAAAAATAAAAGACCCACGGTTTAGGGCGGGTCTTTTGTCTTGAAAAATCGGGTTCGACTAGCGAACTGCTTCCTTCAAAGACTTACCAGCTTTGAAAGCAGGAAGAGTCATTGCAGGAATCTTGATTTTTTGACTTGGGTTTCTAGGATTTACACCTGTGCGAGCTGCACGGTGAGAAACACGGAAAGTACCGAAACCAGTGATGGTAACGTTTTTCCCTTTTGCGAGTTCTGAAGTAATAGCTCCAAGTACTGCTTCTAGAGCAGCTGTAGCGTCCTTCTTTGTGATCCCAGCGGCAGCAGCTGCAGCTGTGATTAAATCGCTTTTAGTCATGGCGAGAGGGTTAGTGGATAATCGAGCCCCATTATAGGGCTAGCCGACGTTTGAACAAGTAAAATCAATGGAAAGGTCTTGCCTGGCTCGGCTAAAACTGTTCTGGGTTATCTATAAGAGCTCTATATAATGCCTTTTTTAATTTCTTTATTGACAAGCGATGCCCGAACTTTTTATGGTAGGACAAATTACCTAAATGTATGGCATCTAAAAATCTTGTAATAGTTGAGTCGCCCGGAAAAATTAAAGCTGTTTCCAAGTATTTGGGTGCGGGTTACAAAGTAATGGCTTCTATGGGCCATGTTCGTGATTTGCCGAAATCTAAAATGGGGATTGAAATCGATAATAATTTTAAGCCGAGCTATGCTGTTTCTGAGGGAAAGGAAAAAGTCATTAAAGGTTTAAAAAAAGAAGTTGGAGCAAGTACAGTAGTTTGGATCGCGACTGATGGAGATCGAGAAGGTGAGGCGATTGGCTGGCATTTAAAAGAGGCCTTGGGTTTGAAGAATGGGGCGAAGTTGAAAAGAATTGTGTTTACGGAAATGACAAAGTTGGGAATTGAGGAGGCAATTAAAAAGCCAGGTATTATTGATATGAAACGGGTGAATGCACAGCAAGCTCGTAGGATTTTGGATAGACTTGTGGGATATGAGCTGTCGCCACTTTTGTGGAAAAAAATTAAATATGGTCTTTCGGCTGGACGTGTTCAAAGTGTGGCTGTTCGATTGGTTGTTGTGCGCGAACGTGAAATTATGGCTTTTGTTCCTGAAGAATATTGGTCTGTGACGGGAGAGTTCACTCCAGAAAAAGGCAAAGATAAATTCGATGCGAAATTGACGAAACATAAGGGGAAGGCGATTAAGCCGACTAGTGAAAAGGAAGTGGATAAAATTCTTAAGGCATTGAAAGGCGCGAAATATGAAGTGACTTCGGTTGAAAAAAAAGAGGCGAAGAGAAATCCGGCGCCGCCATTTACGACATCTACATTGCAACAAGATGCTGCGCGAAAGTTTGGATTTTCTGTGAAGAAGACGATGGTACTTGCGCAAAAATTATATGAAGGTATTGAAATTGATGGTGGGCATGAAGGTTTAATTACTTATATGCGTACTGATTCCGTGACTTTGTCGCCGCTGGCTTTGAAGCAGTCGCAAAAGGTAATTGCTGATTTGTATGGGAAGGAATATGGAATTTCTGAGCCGCGAATATTTAAGGGGAGGAAAAATGCACAAGAAGCTCATGAGGCGATTCGGCCGACTGATCTTTCTCGTGTGCCAGATTCTATAGAAAAATATTTAGAAAAAGACGCGCTTAAACTTTATGGTTTGATTTGGAAAAGGACGATGGCTTCTCAGATGTCACACGCGGTAATGAATAAAGTCGGAGTGAACATTGAGGCTGAAGATTATACTTTTAGGGCGACTGGGCAAACGATTAAGTTTGCTGGTTTTATGAAAGTTTATTTGGAGGGGCGCGATACGAAAAAAGATGAAGAAGATGATAAAGAGAAGATTTTGCCTGAACTTGTTGAGGGGGAAAAACCTCATCTTAAAAAGATTGAGCCTTTGCAGCATTTTACTAAGCCGCCTGGGCGATACACTGAGGCGACTCTTGTGAAAACTTTGGAGGCGGAAGGAATTGGAAGACCGTCAACTTATGCGCCAACAATCCATACTGTTCAAACTCGTGGTTATGTTGAAAAAGATGGCTCGGCTTTGAAGCCAACGGATATGGGATTTGTTGTTACTGAATTCTTGGAGGAGCACTTCCCGAAAGTTGTGGATTATAAATTTACGGTTCGAATGGAGGAAATGCTTGATGAAGTTGAAGATGGCAAGGAGAAGTGGCAAGAGGAGGTTGAAGAGTTTTATACTCCTTTTCATAAATTGGTATTGAATAAAGAAAAAAATGTTTCGAGGGAGGATGCTTCGCAAGTGATTGAGCTTGGGGTGGATCCGAAAACGAAGAAGCCGATTAGTGTTCGTATTGGGCGTTTTGGAACATATGTTCAGTTGGGAACAAAAGAGGATGAGGAGAAGCCGAAGTTTGCATCTTTGCCTGAGGGTATGGCGCGAACGGATGTGACTTTGAAAGATGCTTTGCACCTATTTACTTTGCCGAGAATTCTTGGTGAAACTAGTGATGGGGAAGAGATCTCTGTAAATGTTGGGCGTTTTGGTCCGTATGTGAAAGTTGGAAAAGTTTATTATTCCATGAAGGAGGATGATCCTTATACGATTAAGTTGGATAGGGCGAAGGCAGTTGTAAAGGCTGGGAAAACTGAAAAAACAAAGGCGCGAATTGCTGTTTTTGAAAAGGAAGATATTTTAATTTTGAAGGGGCCATATGGTCCGTATATAAAACAGGGGAAGAAAAACTACAAAATCCCAAAGGATTTGAAGCCTGAAAAGCTGAAGGTAGAGGACTGTTTGAAGATTATTGCTGAGGCGCCGGCAAAGAAGCCTTGGAGAAGGAAGAAAAAATAGTTAAACTGTTGAGGCCTGTAAAAACAGGTTCCACCACGTTAACACATCTATGAAAACTTTTGCATCTAGCTATATTAGCTCTATTCTCCCATCCAGCTTAGTATTTGGGCTTTTATGCCTTCTTTTTGTTGGTCCTACTTCAATGGCAGACAGCCCTGATGAAGGGGTGTTTGAAACTTATAATCCTTGTGGTTATGTTGATGGTGAAGCTTTTATTTCAGGTGCAGTGGATGTATATGATGGGAATAGGCAAGTGATTTTTAGTGACGTAGAAAATCAGGGATGTGTAGATAAGAATGGATATTTTTATAATCAGTTTTGGGGGCATTCAAAAGCTATGCTTTCAATTTTGACAGGGGATGATGCTGACAAAGAAATCTTTATGGATTTCAACTGGGCTACCAACCCTGCGGATTATCCTTTTGTGGATTTTTATGGGGATGATGATGGCATGTTTGCTCAGTGGGATGGATTTGCGCTGCTGGATGACGAGACGATTCCTGAAGGGGAGCGTTGGGTTCAATTTGATTGGGAGTTAGATTGTGCTCCAGGAGATGTGCTTTGTGAAATTTTTGATGAATTAGTTGAGGATGATTTAAGGGTCAAAACTGCGCTTCAAGATGATCCTGAGGGTTATTTCTCTAAGGGCGATGTGATGGGAATGGCTTGGAATGATCATTATGGATGGCTTGATTTTGGAGGCTTAACTCAAGAGTTGCCGCCTAAGCAGATTGAAGTTTTTGTGGATGTTGAAAGTGCTGAGGGTTTGAGCCCGTCTGGTGTGAATACGGCAACTGCGCCGCTTGCAGATGCATATGATTATTGGCGAGTTAAGGCTCATTTTTATGATCGAATAACAGGTGAGCCAATTGCAGGAGATGTTTTGGATAGCATTAGTTTTGATTTTAATTTGTCTGGTGCCCTTCCACTTAATCAGATCGATCCTTCTGGTATTTCTGGGGGGACTGGTTATGATGCTGGTGCTGCAGGAAGAGCGGTTATTGTTGAATCAGATCACCCTTCTGTGTCTGAATGTGCAGGAACTCCTGAGGATGAGCCTTGTAGAATTGAGGAAGACGATGGAAGCGTAACTTATAATTATTTTATTTCTTCTGGGGCGCCAACTTCAAATATGGTGGGGCATTTGAATGATGCCGGTACTATTTTAAAATATCCTACTTCGCGTGATGGATGTTTAGATTTTTACAATAGCCCTTTGATGGAAACTATGGAGCATGATATTGGGAGGTCTCCCTATCCGCCTTTTGACGATATGACTTGTCCGGCTAGTGGTGATTTGAAAGGGGGGCAGTTTTTTGAGAGGGGTAAAGATTGGCACCGTTTAATATTGGATGATATTGAAATTGAGTTTGAAATAAATGAAGATTTCGCTTTGGAACAAGATTACTTTTTGTATCATCAAGGTGAGGAATATTATGGATATGATGGGGTGTATGAGTTTACTTTTCATAATCCGGATTTGAATAAAAACTTGAGCTATAGGCCTATTGCTCAGATCGATAGGTTTGAGTTGGTATATGCTGATGGGTCTGGTGGGCATACAGTTTTCCCAGGAACTGAAGAAGATATGTATTTGGATTGGGAGCTTGATATAGCGCCTTTTTCTCAAGCCTATAATGATGGTGGAGGGTATTATATAAAGACTGGCCCATCCATTGTGAATTGGGCTGATCATCCTCAGAATTCTGCAAATTTAGATGCCGGGAATTTCAATGCAATTTATTTATTGTTGGAATCGATATGTGATATTACAGATGACTTTATTGGGGTTTGTCCTCTTGATGTGAGTCGTTTGGGGCTGTCTAGGTCTATGCATAGTGTGACTGTTTATACTGAGGGAGGGACAAGTGATTCTGGTTATGAAAAGCTGTTTTACGAGCAACAAATCCCTGGTGGGCCAGTGGCTGATATGGTGGAGTATAATGGCACCCCTACTGTTGAACAGATGATATGTCAGAATGTTGATGCAAGTAGGTTTGATCTTGGAGTTTTAGGTTTTGGAGATGAGGTTTGTTATTACACTGGTTATTTGCCAAGGGCTGACAGGTATTTAGAGGCTGAGTCTATGAAGTTAATTGGAGCGGTGAATGCTTCGAATTTGGCACGTGAATTCTTTGAGGGTGCTGGTGATGATGTTTCGGTGCTTGGGAATACTGATACATTTTTACTTAGGAATAAGATGTTCTCTCAGATTGCAAGGTATACGGTTGGGGTAGATGCAGCGGGAGGCACATTGGATTCAGCGATGGAGCCAACCCATGGAAGTGATATTGCTGAACTTCTTGGTGGCAGGCTTTTATATGCTGAGGGTGATGTTAATTTGACCGGTGATGATGGAATTGCTTACGGGCTTTATCCAACAGATTTTGGTGATAAAACTTTGGTTGTGGTGGGTGGAAATGTATATATAGAAAATGATATTGCAGGTGGGCAGCTTGGTTTGATTGTGCTTAAAGATTCAGAAGGGAATGGTGGAAATGTTTATGTTGGGCCGAAGCCGACTGACTTATTTGTGAACTTTTTCTTAGATGGAACTTTGTATAGTTATAATGGCGATGAAAAGCCAAGTGGAAGGCCGGTTTGGAGTGGTTCATCGAGAGTAGATATCTTGAAGAATCAGCTTTATATAAGAGGGTCGCTCATATCAAAAAATACTATTGGAGGAGCTTCGGGTGATGCACCTTGGTATAAAGGTGATGGTACTGAGGCACTAGTTCAGGGTATTGCGAGGCAAGATGACTTGAATGAGATGCGTGTGTTTAGACGTTGTTATTCTGAGAGTCTGGGGATAGGTGGTTTGATTTCTGAAGAGGATGAGGTTGTGAGGCTTTGTGACGAAGGTGAAGTACTTTCAAATTGGTACAGGCCAGATAAATATGATGGTGAAAGAGCGGCTGATCTTACTGATAGAGAGGGCTATGTTGACTTGATAGACTACAACCCTTTGATCATTGAATACTACCCTGCGAAGGGCTTGCCTGTGTTCGATTCAAATATCGATTTTTAGTTTAGTAACAGCACGATGTAAGCGGTGATTATTAGCATAATTAATATGCTAGATGTTGCTGCAAAAAAAAGTGTGAGGTAAACGGTTCGTGGGCCGAGGTATCTAAAACGTGCGGCGTGTTTTGTTCCAATTGCACCGTAAAAAGCAAAGACGATAAATGCGATTATTAGGCTGATTCCTACTGCGAGGTTCATAGTTTGGAGCTAAAGTTCTTGAGGGGCTTTGTCTTTCCACCAGAGGTCGATTTCGGGGTATTTTTCGAGTTCGCTTAGCATTATTTGCATGATTTCTTTCAGGCGCTCTTGGTTTGGTGCTTCGAAACGAATTGTTAAATTCGGAGAAGTGTTGCTTGATCGTACCGCGGCCCAGGATTCATTGTCAAAATTTACACGTACGCCGTCTATAGTTATGCAGTCGTATTTGCTTGTGAAGTTTGCTGTGATTTTTTCGACGATTGCGAATTTTTCTGTGTCTGGACAGGGTGATTTTATTTCTTGAGTGCTGGCGGTTTTTGCTACGTCATCGAAGAGAGTTGAGAAAGGGCCTTCGTGGGCCGCTGCGATTTTAAGGAGTTTTGCGGCTGCGAGCATTGCATCGTCGAAGCCGTAATAGTTTTCTGCAATGAACATGTGGCCGCTGATTTCACCGCCGAGTGGCGCGTGTAATTCATGCATTTTTTTCTCTATGAAAGAGTGGCCGGTTTTGCTCATTACTGGTTCGCCGCCGTGTTTTTTTATGTCGTCTATTAATACTTGTGAGACTTTTACGTCGAAGACTATTTTTGCGCCTGGTTTGCGAGTTAATAAGTCGCGGGTGAGTAAAAGCAGTAAGAGATCTGCGTTGTAGTGTTTGCCGTTTTCATCGACTAGTCCAACGCGATCGCCGTCGCCGTCGAAGCCGAATCCGAGGTCTGCGCTGTTTTCTTTGACTGCTGCTGCGAGATCCTGCATGTTTGCTGTTTTTTCTGGGTTGGCTTCGTGGTTTGGAAAAGATCCGTCTGGTTCTTCGTAAAGTGCGATCACTTCGCATCCGAGTGCTTCAAAAAATGGTTTTATGTATGGGCCGGCTGCTCCGTTTGCTGCATCTACAACTATTTTTAGGGGTTTGTCGATTTTTATCATATCTAGAATATGGCCGAGGTAGGCCGGGAAGATTTTCAGTTCTTCGAGGCTGCCTTCTCCAGTTTCATAGTCTTCATTTTGGATTATTGCGAGAACATCTTGAAGATCGTCTCCACAGATTGAGTGTGCGTCTTTTCCTACTAATTTTACGCCATTATATTCTTTTGGATTGTGGCTAGCTGTTATGCATACGCCGCCGTCGAAATTGAATTTGCAAACTGCAAAATACATGATTGGGGTAGGTACCATGCCGATATCTGTGATTTGGCAGCCAGTTGAAATCATGCCTTTTATGAAGGCTTCTCGTAGTTCTGGCGTGCTGAGGCGGCAATCGTAGGCAAGAGCGATTTTTGGCCCGAATTTTCTTTTTATATAGGTTCCAGAGGCTTTTCCTATCAATTCGATAGTTTCAGGTGTGAGATCTGGGGTTTTGTCGCTTTCGGGCTTGTGGGCTATTCCACGGATGTCGTAGGCCCTAAAAATTAATGAATTTATCATGTGCGCAGTTTAGCAGGGAATAGCTATCGAAATCCACCAAATTATGCTATAATTATTAGATAAAAATGCGCAAATTATGCTTTATCGTAAAAACAACTGGGAATGGGAAAATCCTGCACGAATAGTGTATAAGGAAGGTGCGCCTGAAGTTCCTGCTGAGGGAGAAAAAATTGAGGCTGCTGAGGCTGTTGAGGTTGTTCCTGTTGATGCTGCTGCGAAGGCGAAAGCTGCTGCGAAGGCGAAATCTAAGTTTGCTAGAGCGACTTTGGCTACTGCTATTGAGCAAGGGCAGGCTGGAGGTGTTTTGTCTGAAGCTCAGGCTAGAGTGACTGGTGTTGGTGCTGAAGTGGCGACTAAGGGGAAAGAGACTGCTAAAAAAGTGGCTAAAGTTGGTGGAAAAGCTGCGATTGAGGTTGGTGTTGCTGGAGCGAAATCTGCGAAGGAAGTTAAGAAAACTTTTGACTCTGCTGTAGCAGATGGCAAGCTTGAAATGGCTGATGCGGGCTCTTTTTTGAAGAGTATTTCTGATGCAATGAATACTATGACCAAGACTTTTTGGGATGCTCTGAAGAGTATGTTTGGGGTGATTACTGGGGAAGAAGAGGAGGTAGAGGAGGAAAAGCCTGAAGTTGTGGCTGAGCTTGAGGAGGAAGTTAGTGAGGTTGAAGATACTGGTGGTGCGTCTTGGATGATAAATTTATGGCAAAAAAGGCCAAACTGGATTGCAAAGGGGCGAGAGTTTGCTGCTGCAAAAAATGTGGCTCCTGAAGCTTTCTTTGCATTTATGAGATTTGAATCAAATGGTGATCCATCTGCGGTGAATCCTGACCCTAAAAGTACTGCTATGGGCTTGGGGCAATTCATTGATGGCACGTGGTTAGATTTTTTAAATACAAATCTTGATTATGCGAAATATAAAGAGGAAAAGCCTGAGATGGGGCGTGATAATTGGGAGCTTTCTATGGAGGCGATGCTTTGGTATATGAGGAAGATGGCTGATGGTTTAGGCATTACCGGGCGGCTTGAAGGTCGAGTGGATACCGAGAGGGTATATGGGGCTTATCATAATGGTTTGGATGAGCAAAAAAAGATTGAAAGAGGTGAGAGTGTAGAGGTTCCGGTTACTTATAAAGATAAGTTGATGGAGGGTGTAAAAATTGTTGATTCGGCTAGTTATGTTGAGGCGATCAAAAAATATAGTGCGAGAATTGGGGCTGCGTCTGAGGCTTTTGCTGAGTCTTTTGCAGGTAAAGAGCAGATGACAATGGGGTCTTTGAATGTTGCTGTTGCTGGAGGTTTTACGGAGACTTCTCCTTATGGAGAGAGAACTCATCCTGTTACTGGTGAAGAACATAAACATCATAATGGGATTGATTTGTCTGCATCTTTAGGTGCGATGATTTTTGCTACTGGTCCGCTTGAAATTCTTTCGTCTTTTACGGATGATTTGAGTGGGAATGCAGTTATGTTGAGGAAATTGCCAGATGGGCCTAAGTTTTCAATGTATCATTTAAAAAGTCCCGTTACATTTAAGGGCGAGCTTGCTGCTGGGCAGCCGATTGGAGAGGTGGGGCAAACTGGTAGGGCAACAGGCCCTCATATTCATTTGAGAGTGAATGATGAGCATGGTGATGCGATTGATCCGGCACCATTTTTAGGTGATAGAGCTTTAAGTTAAACTCGATGCTTCTTCAGCGGCTTGGGCGCGTTTGATGGCTTCGCTGATGCGGCCGATTTGGATTTTTTGTAGGTGATCATATTTGCCTTGGTTCTGTTGGACGAGGCGGTTGATTTTGTGGACTAGCAGTGCGTCCATTCCTTTTTGAATCATTGTTTCTGGGTCTACTTTGTCTTCTAGTTGTTGAAGGATTTCGTCGATTTGTGCCCAGGGTGCGCCGAGGTCTCCGATGTCTGATTGGTGAGGGCGGAGGCCGCGGGAATAGTCTTTTTCGATTAGTTCTTTTGGCAGGCCAATAAGGGTGGCAAGTTCTACGAGTTCGGTTTTGTATACATCTGCAAACAGTTGGATTTCACCGGCGAATTCGCCTTCGAGAGTTCCGTAGCCAATGGTGAGGTCGCTTTTGTTTGCGCTGCCAATTATTAGGGCGTTCTGTGCAATTGAGTAGTGGTGTAAGAGTGTTGCGCGGATGTGTGCTTTGAGAGATTCATTTGCGGCTTCGGTTTTTTCCCACGCTACGAAGCTGTAGTCCACGAGAAAGTTGTTGATAGGTTGGTAGTGGCTTTCGCAGCCGAAGTGATCTGCCAGGGCCTTTGCATGTTCGATATCTTCGTTTGATGTGAGGCCTATCTCTGGAAGGATAAGGGCGGTTACATTTTTTGCGCCGAGAGCGCGGCTTGCAACACAAAGGGCGAGGGCGCTATCTACACCGCCTGATAAAGCCAAAACTGCGCGTTGGTATTGTCTGTTTTTCGCGAATTGATGAAGTTCCTTAATGAAGGTGGAATAGATTGCTTGCATATGTGGGGAAGGGGAAATCGTGCACTAGTGCTCGCTGATGGCTGCATTTATGCGACGTTCTTGGTCGCGCTTTTTCATATCGTTTCTTTTGTCGTGCTTCTTTTTACCTCTTACGAGGGCAATTTCTATTTTGACGCGGCCTTTTTCGAGGCCACAAGTGAGCGGAATTAGAGTAACACCTTTGGTGCTTAGCTCTCCAGCTATTTTGAGGATTTCGGCTTTACGAAGCAGAAGTTTTCGTGGGCGAGTGGGTTCGTATGCTTCGAGTGTAGATTTTTCATACAGATTTATGTTGAAACTTTTCAAATAAAGTTCGCCGTCTTCAAAACCTACGAAGCTGCCTGTGAAGTTTCCGCCACCATTTTTTAGGGATTTTGCTTCGTGTCCCTTTAGTACAATACCGGCTTCGAATTTGTCTAGGACTTCGAAATCGTGGTGTGCTTTGCGGTTTTTAATTAAGATTTTTTTCATGGTGTGTAGGGTAGACTACAGGAATAGGAGCCGTCAATTTCATTCATTTAGCAATCCCAATCTGTTTACAGGTTAGGAGCTGAATTATACACTTAATTTCAGAAACTTTTTATTTTATAACAATTTAAACATGAAAAAGTTTATGCAAATCCTTTTGGCAAGCTTCGGAGTTATGGCTCTAATGTTTGCTGGTTGCGAAACTGCTGCACCAGAAGGTGATGAAGACATGGGTGAAGAGCCTGTTGTTGAAGAACCTGTTGAAGCACCAGCTGAAGATACAGCTGATGTTGAAGTAGCAGAATAATTTCTTTAGAAATTGGAAAAAGCCCCTGCGTGAGTGGGGGTTTTTTTGTTGTGGCGAATCCGTCTGCTTTGCGCAGACATCACAAAGTCGCCCCCGCTAATACGGAGCCAACTTTCTGAATTCTCTGGCGGAGAGAGGGGGATTCGAACCCCCGAGACCCGTGAAGGTCTACCCGCTTTCCAAGCGAGCGCACTAAGCCACTATGCGACCTCTCCGTGTGAGCCACCTAGTTTTAGCGGAAAGTAGCGATTATTGCAATCTGTTAGAGGCTAAATCCAAAAAAAGCCCCGCACAGTTTCTGTGGAGCTCTTTTTGGTTGCTTATTCTTTAGCAGCGCTAGTATATTTTATTTTGATTTGTTCTGCAAGCTTTTTTTCTGGCTTTTCTTAGCTAGCGAGTGAATTGCTGCTTTGTACTTTTTTGGGTTCTTTGCGATTGTTCGCAGTGCCCTTGCAGTCATCTTGATACGTACAAATGAGTCAGTACCCTCATCGTATATACGTTTTGTAATTAGATTTGGCAGAAAACGTCTTTTTGTACGACGTTTTGAGTGGGACACGTTGTGCCCTGATTTTGGTCTTGCTCCGGTAAGTTGGCAAACTCTAGACATAATTTCTTAGGTTACTTGTTGCGATTTCTTCGCATAGCCAGGGTATTTTAGGGATTGATAAGCCATTTTGCAAGTGTTTTTCACCTATAATGTTTTATGGTGCGTTCCGGGCTGCTTGGCCGAGTCTTAGTCTATAAAATATTATAGATGAAATGAGTAATGTTTTATGTGATAAACTTAGGTCATGTTTCTAACAATTTACTATTTATTGGCTCTGGTTATTATATTGACCGTTCATGAGGCGGCTCATGCTTGGGTTGCGATGCGCTTGGGAGATCCGACGGCTGAACGAATGGGAAGGGTGAGTTTGAATCCTTTGCGGCATTTAGATTTGTTGGGGACGATGATGCTTTTTTTGGCTGGATTTGGCTGGGGGAAGCCGGTGCCGGTGAATCCGAGAAATTTTAAAAAGCCTGTGAGGGATGAGGCTTTAACTGCGTTTGCGGGGCCACTCGCTAATTTGATTATGGCAGTTTTGGCGGCTATTCCGGTTTCTTACATTTCGCCTGATACGGGCATGAATGGTCTTTTGACATTTAGTAGTGCGATTTTAGATTTAAGTTTGGTACTTTTTCTTTTTAATATGTTGCCTTTCCCTCCTTTGGATGGGTCTAAGTTTGTTGTGATTTTTGTGCCGCATAGATTTCAAAAAAAATATCAGGAATTATTGCGAAAGGGAATGCCTTACTTTTTGGCGTTCATTGTGATTGATCTGTATTTCTTGAAAAATCTGATTGGATTTTCCTTCGTTTGGTCTGTTGTTTCGGCAGCCACCTTCTGGCTCAAAACAGCAATCTTAGTTGTTGTCTAGACATTATTCATTGAAAGGTTTGAAGTAAAGTGGGCATGAGAGTATAATTCGCGCATCGGAGTCGACGATGTGCGTGAGACTCATCCGGTTATTGCTCAGCCTCGTGCTGGGCCTGTGTGTCCCACAGCCTTAGCCCGAGTCGCACGGCATCGTGGTCTTTGTATTTGTGCGTGTAAATGTGTTACTTCGTTGCTCGTTTAGAAGGCTAAACTTCGCTTCTTGCGCCTTTTTACACACACAAATACAGATTAGAATGCCTTACTTCGTCGCTCGTTTAGAAAACTAAACTTCGCTCCTTGCGCCTTTTTACACACACAAATATCTCTGAAGGGCTTTACCTTCTTTCTTATATTTGATTAGATTGCTGGGCGCTTCTTGCGCATAAGCCGTTATAGCTCAGTGGTAGAGCACCAGCATGGTAAGGATGTACTCCTCCAGCCAAAATGAGTTATCGGCTAGTATAACACACAAAGAGGAGTTATACACATAGTCCAGAACACCTGCCCTCGAGGATGTGTCTCCGGGCTCCACAATTCATCAGTAAGCCGTCATAGCTCAGTGGTAGAGCGCGCCCATGGTAAGGGCGAGGTCCGGGGTTCAATCCCCCGTGACGGCTCCATTTTAATGTGTAGATTAACAGGTTACATCTGGCTTTTTATTTCCTAATCCAAAAAATTATGGAAGCCAGCACACAAACAATTCAGCATCTTTTGTTTCGGTATCTTCAGTATTGCGAAGTGATTCGTAATTATTCGCCTTATACTATTCAAGGTTACAAGGATAAGTGGAAACTGTTTCTGAGAGAAACAAAGGTAGAGTATCCAGATGAGCTTTCGAGAGAGCTTTTTGAATCTTGGTTTTTCAAAGGGAAGCTTGAGCGTAAATGGAGTTCCTCAACCTTTAGGTCTTATCTAAAGCATTTTAATCAGGTTTGCGTTTGGATGGTGAAAGAGGGCGTTTTGGAAGTTAACCCAGTTGAAAAGATGGAAAAGCCCAAGATGGAAACCCGCATTCCTAAGACCCTAACGCAGTCTGAAGCGGTTCTAGTCTTAGATGCCGCTTATCACATGAAATACACTTATACCTTCGAGAAATACCGAAATAGAGGCATTGTTGGGATTATGTTGCTTGCTGGATTGAGACGGAAGGAAGTTTTCCAATTAAAGATGGCTCATGTTGATCTTGAAAATAGGTCTCTCTTCATTGAACAAGGGAAAGGAGGGAAGGATAGGGTCATTCCAATCAATACTCGCTTAGCTTCAATTCTTGAAGAGTATTTGAAGGATAGGAAGCGTTTGAAGAAACAATGTATCTATTTCTTTACTGCGGTTCAGAAAGATCTACCAATCGGTCCACGCTGTATTAACAATTTAATGTTCAAATTACGAAAGACTACAAAGCTGAATTTCTCTTCTCATACTTTGCGACACGCTTTCGCCAGGTTGATGCTTGAAGGCGGAGTAGACATTTATACGCTCTCAAAAATGATGGGACATGCAAAGATCACAACGACGACTATCTATCTGACTTGCTCGGTGCAACAGATGGGGAAGGCTGCGGAGATGCATTGTTTGAATTAGGTTTTCTTCTTTGTGTCTTTCTTGCTCGTAAATTGCAGATTCAAAAATTTTAGGCTTTCGGCATGAGGGAGAAGGCATAAACCAATAATTATTCCAAGTATTGTTATTGTTTCAATTGAAATTTCCATTAGTTCAAACAAGTTTAGTATAAGAATCTCTATAGTGAGAAAGAGCAGTAATGCCGTGATCCTTTTTAAGGAGTCACGCTCTTTATGAATTTTTCCGCCTAAGATTTTTTTGTTTAATTTGTGGAATGGTGGAACTGTACTTATTGGAACGAAGTGACCCTCTTCGGGTGAGGCGATGTTAATGACAAATTGATAAAACTTTGAATTTTCTCTGCTAAGGGAAATTTTGTAGATTGGTATGTTTTTCTTCCCTTTTAATTCAGAGCATTTTTTGATTCGCTCTCTAGCTTCAGTTGAAGTTGAAATCACTTGTGTTGAAACTGCTGGTGTAGTGAAATCAAATGCAGCTATTAATTGATTTGATTCTGGTTCGATCACAGCTAAGTCAAAGTGGTCATTTGAATTTTGCCATTCGAGCTGTAGATGCTCTGGTGGGTACCCTGTTTCGACTAATCTTTTGATGAATCTCTCAATTAAGATGGGCTTATCTTTTCTCAGTTGTCTATCTACTTGTTCATTGAGTTCCCTTTCTAATGATGACATGGACATAATATTTTGTAGTTGTGTCTTGAGATTAGCTTTCTTTAGTCACTCTATCAATGTTTGCTCTCTATAATTAGTTTAATAGCTCACTCAATTTGTCCACATTCTTTTTCGTAAGTGCGCCACACTGTTTTATGTAGCGCTTTGTTGTTGATAGACGTGTGTGGCCTAAGTGGTTGCCTATTTCACTATCAGTGGCTCCTGCTAATGCGAGTTTTGTTGCTACGTATCGTCGGGTGGAATAAAGTCCAACAGTGAAGCCAAGTTCTTTCGAGAGCTTCTTGAGCAAGTGTCGCATTCCTTTTGATGTCCAGCCTGTTCGCTTTGATTGAGAGGCGAAAAGCCAGTCTTCATTTCTGGCTAGCTGCTTTCTGTAGAGCATGTATGGGATGAGGGCATCTTTTACTCCAGAGGGAAGGTAGTAGAAGCGGTTGCTTGGCTTGTTTTTCCCACCCCTTATTTTGATGGTCCATTTTTCCCCTTGTTTGATGATATTTTCTTTTTTTAATCGTTCAAGTTCAGATGGGCGGGCACCCGTGAGTATCAGTAATTTGTAGAAGAATATGTTTCGAAGTCGTTCTAGTGTTGTTTGTCGTCTATTGAGGAGCTGTGCGAGGACCTGAATGACCTCTTCTTCCGTTTGGGTATGCTGTTCATGAATGATGTTCTTGAATTTTTCTACTCTATCTAGGTGGACTTCTTTGATGATCCCGTTTCGTCTTAGAAAGATAAGGTAACTTTTGATGTTTTTTAGATATGAGTTGTATGTGGTTTCTCCAAATCCTCGATTGCCTTTTAGCTCTAGAAGAGCATCTTGTATGACTTCTGGGTCATTGTAGTCTTCAACTGAGTAGATTCCACAGTGACGCATTAGCATTCTCAGTGTGTCTCTTACACTTCTGGTTGTTGAGAGTGAATGCTGGAAGACTTCTTGCCTTCTTATGTAGTTTGGCCAACATTCCCAAAGAGGTGTGTGTTCAGGATTGATGAGTTCTTCGAATTCTTCTTCTTCAGTTAAGGTTAAAAGGATGCGTAGTGGGGCGAATGTGTTCATGCTTGGATGTGGTTAGTTTATAAGCATACGGAAAATCTAGTCCTCACTAAAAAAGCAATCTAAGTATTAAATGTAGTACACTTATTTTCTGGCTTTCTTTTCCATAGAGATAATTTTTCCTATGTAGCCATCATCAAGTTCCTCTCCAAACTCTTTTTTCACGAGCTCACCAATTTCTTTAAGAGGTAAATTTTTATGGTTGTAGATAAATTCATTTCTTGCTCTTACATACTCCATTCCGATCCGTTTTTTGCCTATGTCTATACCTGGTTTGCGATGTTCTTTGAGTGCAGGCTTGATTTGCTTACTGAAGTTTTTCTTTATAAAGTCTTCAATATCTCTCCTTGAGGCATATGGGCTAATCATGAGGCAAATTGGGTAGAACTCATCTTCATAATTATTATATTCTCTCCACACAGAGTTGTATTTTGCCCCCTCTTTACTATTAGGAATGTCTCTTAAATGAACTAGGCTGTAGTTTTCGGTCATTGATAGGTCAATTTCTGAAAATAATATGTATTGAATTATTACATCTTCCCAGAATGGAAGTTTCAACCCGTACTCGCCAGCTAATGTAGCTGCTTTTTTGAAAAGTTTTTTTTCATGCTTTTTCCTTTCGGGTGGGTTTGTCCCATGGACTTCTGGGATGAATCCAAAGGGAGGCACCTCACATTCTTTTCGAATTGCTTCTACTTTTCTCTCAAATGTTTCTGTTTTGATGATGCTACGAAAGTAGGCAAGTATTTTGTTGTAGCTTTGATCTGGTTCGTTTGAAGTCATACATCCTGCACCATAACATTTTTGTTTTTACTATGGGATGTTGAACCTTAGCATTTCTTAACAATTCAGGTTAGATTTGATTTATTTTGGAAGTTTTCTATGGAAAGCTGAGTGTCAGGTTTTGTGAGGTTTTGGAGCCTTATTGTCTGAGGGTTAGAAGGAACTACTTTGCATAGACATGAACACCCGCAATTTGAGCTTCACCATTTGCTCCTGCACTTGAAGGGTCGAGCCATGGTTGAATTTCGATGCGATAGTTGGATGCTTTATTCTCAAGATTTCCTGCTGCGAGGACCTCCTCTTCACTTGCCCCAGCTTTTATATAATTGAAGAAAAGCTCACTGGACTGATTGTTCTCGAAGTGAGCATCGATGTAATAGGTGTCGGTGTTCCAGCTGATGTCTCCAGCACTTTCAAAGAAATCATGTTTTCCTTCGCCTAGGACTGATTCAAAGTTCTCAGGTGAGGTGTTGATGAGTGAGGCTATATCTAAGACCATAGGGTGGTCATATGCGGCTTCTTCTAGATTGCTGGTGCAATTTGGGAGAAGGGCTACGAAGACAATTGCGCAGATGAGTGCAATGAAGTACCAACGTTTATAAATTGGTGTTTGGTTTTGTGTGGTTGCCATGCTTGTGGGGTTAATAGCAAAAAGGACGGGTCGGTGTACCCCACAAATCTCCTGCCGCAAGGGCGCTCAATAGTGGCCCGAACCCGCCCATCGTTACTCACTATTGAGATACGACGAGCAAGATTCCTTGCGAGATAAGATTTGTAGGGTACGGCTGGAATTTACTCTTATTTAAGAGTTTGATCAAGGTTGTGCTTGTTTGATTTTATATTTGTAATCTCTTCAGTAGTGCCTTTTTGTATTACAAGTAATCTGTTAAATATTTTTTCTGCAAAAAATAAAGACAGAAAATCATTGCCTAACTTGTGCTTTTTTAGGACGTTGAATGTGGAATAATTACGCCTTCGATGCTGAAGGTTTATTGTCGTTTCTACCGTCTATCAATATAATATTTTGTTTTTCCATTAGTTCTGCTTCCATGAGAATTCTTTTGACTCTTGCGTGTTCTTTTTCTGAGAAAAATATGATTACTTTGAATGCCATCTCGGTGTCATTTGCTTCTTGATAAATTTCGACCTGCTTTAGTAGGTTTCGTTTTAATTGTGTATTTGAGGCAAGTTTAAATTCAACAAGGGTTTTATCTTTTTTCCCAAAAGAAAATGTGAAATCTACTGGACCTCTTCCGTTATTTGGTTCACGATTAATGTCAAAAATTGAATCATGACATGCTAATTGAAATAATAATTGTAAGTCACTTTCCTTCTTTACTGCTTTACCAGTGTTGTCATAGAACAATCTATATCCATCATTGCTTTCAATGAATTTTTTTAATGCGCGGATTTTCTTTTTTGCCTCTATGAAGCTGTTTTCTTCTGGTAGCTCATAAAACTCTGTTCTTTGTAGTTTATTTACAAAATTTCTTACATTCTCAATGTAAACTTCTTGTGAGAATTTGACCTTTTGACTACTGAGGTTTTCTGCACGTGCTCCATTTGCCTCTTTGTATTTAATAAAGAAATCAATCAATTCAGGAAACTCTTGAAGTGTGGAGTAAGCTGCTTTTTTTGTTTCCTCTTTGGTTGGTTCTTCATCGGGTTCATTCGCAAGCTGACTTTCGAAGTAATTGTTGATCTGGAACCTAAGCTGTTCATCGGGTACAGAGTCGGGAATACGATCAAAATCATTTATTAAGTCGGTCTTGTTAATCCATGTGTCGTCTTTTGTGAGTAAATCTTTTGGAGTGAGCAGTACAAAGTCGTTTTGATGTTTAGGTAGAACGAATTTGCCCTCCTCCCATGATTCAGTTTGATAATTGAATTTTGCTTTCTGGACACGAAATTCATCGGTTAACTCTTCGGGGACATTTTTCTTTGTGAACTCTTCTGTATATTCTAGCAAAAAACCTTTTATTAGGTTTGTTGCAAAATCACTGATGCTGTCTTTGCCAACTCCCTCTCTAATTAAGCAAAGCTTTTCAAGATGACTTCCTTTGGTTATCTCTTCTTCGCCAAACCCTTTAAAGATTTTGGATAAATTTTCGTTTAATGCTTTTGCAAAACCTGGGCCTAGACCGCTCCCACTATTTCCTCCAATAGAAAAGCCAAACCAGTTTTGTTTTACCTCTTTAAATGAATACCATGCTTTTAATGCGCCTTTATCTATCTCCATAGTAGTAGATTTCTTTTTCAGAAACTTCAAATAATTGATGATTTCTTCATGTAGAGTTTGGTATTCATCTTTTTTACTGTTGAATAAAAGAAACGGATCAATGAACAAGGGTAGGTCAGAAACCAATGAAATGTTGAAAGCTCCGTATTTATCAAGAGCCTCTGGAGAGATTTTGAAATAATCAGTGAAGTATATGTACATATGAGGAGGTGTTTTTGTTGTATTTTAGCTTATTCTTGCTCTTTTTTCTATATATGGCAAAACTACGTCAGGCACCCCCTGGCCTGGAATGTGAAGTACACTGGCGTGGAATGTCAGGCTATGACCTCTATGAATCCCTCCTAACAACAAAGTAAGTTGTTGCATTGAAGTTTTGTCCTTCCAAAGGATTTTCAATGTCAGTAACTTCTGGTGCAATAGAAGACCCAGGGTTAACAAATTCACCACCGGGTTCTGGCTGTATTGAAACGGTGCCACTAAATGATAGACAAGCTTCTGTAACTAGTGCCTGTAGTTGAGATTTTCTCACACCAGGGTTTAAGCTTAGTTTGTCTGGCATGATTGCAAGAGGTGCATGGTCATCTTTTGCCACAGCAACGTTGACCATTGCTATTCCCCCAACTGTTAGGTCGGTAAATGTTTTTTGAAGTCTGGTGACAAAAGCTCTTTCTGAAGCTGCAAATTGATCATCTAATCCTTCTGTGTCCGAAGCGAAATCTGCAATAATTGCATCTGCCCGTGGAGCGAAACGGATTGCCATTTCCTCTCCTTCGCCAAGTGCAATATCTCCAGTGTGTGTTATTCCTTCGCCTACAATTACTTGGTCTTCGCCGATTAGTTCACAGGCTGCAGCGAAAGCTTTAGCATTATCAGATGTGCGGTCTAGGCCAGCAAGGTGATTTGCAAGAACGAAGTTTGGCACACGGATTCGCAATCTACTTAGGTAGTTTGTGCCATCTCTCGTTCCAAGTGCAGTTAGACGTTCAACAATTTGTGCAAAGTTTCGAATGAAGAAGAAGTCCACAACAATAAGGCCAGTTTCAGGGATTTCCAGTTTATCGTTGAAGAACTTGTTCACGTCTGAGCTTGGCCCCTTAGGGTTTGCTCCATATGCTGCTCCTCTTCCGTAAGAGACAGAAACTCGATAGACATTGAACAATGCAACTTTTAACTCGTGGTTTCCAGCTGCTTCAGCCTTTTCTAGTAAGCTGCGCATTACTGTAGATTCTTTTTCTGGGTTGTCTAAAAAGGGATCTAGTTGTTCACCAAGACCAGCTTCTATGTCATCTAAATTTGCTTTTATTATAACCAAGCTAGATTGGAATAGCTCTCCTGCGGCTTCTGCAGTGAATCCAGCAGAATCAGCAAATCTTGTTTGAGTCGTGATCTCTAGTGTTGAAGTTGTTACATCTCTTTCGTTTGTTACAGCTACACCCTCAGCATGAGTTGGTGCTGTTTCTACGAGTGCACCTTGTTCTAGTTCACCTGGAACTGGGTCTCCATTGTTAGGCATTTTGAGTTGGTTAAATGGTTGACAGTATAGCCATTGTGGGGCGTAAGACAAGTCAATATTCAGGGTCAGGAAACCTATGCTAAACTACTCACGGATGTACCCGTCCAATTGCACATTGAAACCACGAGCCAATCTACCGCTATGCCGCATAGACTAGCCAAAAGAGTGCTGCGTGGAGTACATGCTATTCATGGTAAGCTGGGGGTCCCGGGTTCAAATCCCGGTGACGGCTCCATTTTTGGTGTGTCAGGCACACCCATTGGCTCGGGTGTGGAGTACAGTTTGTTGGCATCGAAGCTGCTAGTTAAGCTAGTGCAGTTAGGCTTGGGTGTTGTGTGTCATCTGGAACTTTGATGCCATTTCCTTCCCATGGCAAGAAAAAGTGTGCTGGAATTACACCTCCTGTTTCTTCGATGAATATTCTGTATGTTGAAGCTGAAATCGAGAGGTCACGTGTTTGCAGCCAGGCTGCAAAAAGTGTTGAACTGATCCAACCTTCACAGGCTGTGTCTGGACCCGTGGCCATCATAGTCATGACTCTTGTGACTTCTTTTCCATCTCTATCTGGAACTTTTTCGACGTCAGTTTTCACTCCATCCCATGAAATTTCTCCAGAGTGGAACTTAAGTGCAGCGACTGCATTAAGGGCCATTCTGAGATCTGCTTTGAGTTTGGCCACTATTAATCTGTTTGTTGTAGCACCGGTTGCCTCAACAAATCCGGCTATTTGTGTCATTGCATAGATCTCACTTGGCTGTACTCCAATTTCCCAACCTGATCTACTTTCCCAAGCTTTTAAATTTGGAACCGCGTGTAATATTTGCCAATTATGAGTGAGCTCATGAATTAAAATTCTCCATAAATTAGCCCCTCTTTTCAACCAGTCCGATTCATTGCCTTTGAACTCTCTAACATTGACCCTTCCATCTGTGGAGGTGGAGGCGAGGTATGAGCTTGTTGTTCCGCCAATTAATACCTCTGGATCATAAGCTCCTTCTACTGGCAATAAGCCTGAATCTACGAACACTTTTTGAAATGCAGCCTTAATCTTTTCGATGAGATCCTGAAGTTTTGCTCTACTGTCGATTGCTGGTATTTCCTCTGGATCTGAAGCTTCTATTTCGTCAATTTTTCCTTGGAGCCGTTTTGCATGTTTTTCTCCTAGAGCTATTAACCCTTTCACCTTATTTGAGACTCCAATTCGTTGCATTGCGATTTGCGTTGCATGAAGGCCAATAGCTTCTGGCTCTTCCTTGGCTTTTTTGGCTTGAAATTTGCCTGCCAGCTCTTTGCTTTTATTTTCCCATGTTTCCCATGCTGCTTCGAATTCGGCTTTTTCACCTTCGCTTTTCACCCATAATTTTTGTAATTTTACTTTTTGACTATCTTCTGATTTTAGTTCTTTTAGCTTTTTCATGAAATTCGCCTTTTCCCTTTCACTGCTCCAGCCTTGACTTTTGGCGCCATCTGCACGTTTTAAGCAAAAAAGCAGTTTATATATTCCCTCCAAATTCGCGCCTATGTTCTGCATGTCTTGCTCCAGCACCTCCCGAGTGAATTCCTTCGGTTTATCCTCAGATAAGGCCTTATTGACTCTCTTTTCTGCCCCTCTAAAAAGTTCTGCCAAGAAAGCGTTTATTGAGATGCCTGGCCTGCCTGTATTTGGCACGTAGTAGAGCCTCATGCTGTCTGCGACTGCAGTGCGCGCAATTAATAGAGCTCTTACATTTGCAGGTGTAACGGGAATCTCTTTTGCTTTGAGTGCTTCTTCTGGTGTGCTCGCTAGCATTTCTACAGCGGCTTTTACATATGCGAGCATTTCTTCAGCACTCCATTCCGCTTCTTTGTAGGCTGCATCTGGAGGATTTGTACCGTCTAGAAGCCAGGCTGTTGGCTCATGTTTTTTGAGTGCATCTGGCGAAAAATGTTCGGCTATTTCAGGATGCACTTCGCTGGGAGCGAATTCTACATGTTTGAGTTGTGGGGCTGCACTCAT
Organism: Candidatus Peregrinibacteria bacterium; assembly: GCA_018658105.1. Lineage (GTDB taxonomy): Bacteria > Patescibacteriota > Gracilibacteria > UBA1369 > 2-02-FULL-48-14 > JABHVW01. The sequence continues at coordinate 105,113 of JABHVW010000004.1, read as the reverse complement.
TTGTTTGGCTTAAGGTGTTAGTTTACATGTTTGCCTTGAGAATTACCATTTAGTTTGAGTGTCTTTGCTGCAAATACAGTTTCTCTACTTTTTCTCGTGCCCAAGGTGTGCGTCTTAAGAATTTGAGACTAGATTTGATGGATGGGTCATTGGTGAAGCAGCGAATATTGATCTTAAATCCTAGCTCTTCCCAGCCTAGTTCATTTACAAGGTATTCTAAAATGTCTGCTAGTTTTACACCGTGTAATGGGTCGTTTGTTTGAGAGTTCATTTTTTTGAATCTATTGCTTAGATTTTAGTTGCTCGATTTCTTTTTTTAATTCAACCATTTTTAGTTCTCTGCCAGCTGTAATGGCGTTGAATTTTTCTAATTCTTGATTTTTTTGCTCTAGTTTGGATTTTGCTTTTTCGAGAGCTTCTGTTCTTTTTGCAACGGTATTTTCTAGCTGAAGATTTATTTCAGACAATTTTTTTCTGATGCAATTAATTCATCTTTTACGTGGCTAGCTTCAGTAATCTGAGGTATCCATTTGATCAGACCTACTGCTAGAAGTATAAAGCCGGCTAAATATCCAACTACTTTTTCTAAAATTGCTTGATAGTGAGTGTCACCAATAATTATATATTTGTTTAGACTTTCGAAATTATCTGTTAGGTCGATTATTGATGCAAAAAGAAGCAGTCCAAACCCAAAAATAATTATAGACCAACCTGTTGTTTTATTTTTTATGGCTGAGCCTTTATTAATTAAAAATATGAAAATGACGAGTAGGGGAATTATTCTAATAATTTCTAATATGATATCGCTCATCGCTATTTTTTTAAGTCGTGATCATAATGTCACATTGTAGTAGCCCTTGCCAAATTGTATAGGTTGATTAGAAAGCCAGTGCTGAATATTAGGCGGCCGATTATGTCTAGAGTGAGGTTTTTCCTTCTGAAAGTAGACATCATGGAGGCTCCGAGGAAAATTGTTAAAATGCCGGTTGGTACGAGCCAAAGTTTGTCTGGGATGGCTGTGTATAAAATTGCTCCGATACTAGAAAAGGCGATGAAATATAGGGCTTCGGGGATTTTTGATGGTGTGGTTTTTTGACGTATGGATTTGTCGAAAGTGTAGAGTCGTAAAAAGAATGCTGAGAAAATGAGAGTAGCAATTATCAAAATTAAAGGAGGGGGTTCTACGATGATTTTTTCTAAAGTGAACAGGATTGGAATCCATACTGTGAATACGATGGCTATGCGGCGGGGCCAGGTTTCGGTGTATCTTTTTAGTTTGCCGTTGCTGGGTGCCCACCAAGACATATAGAGGTTTGGGAAAAGCTCAACAAAAGGTGAGAAAAGGGCTAGCAGTAGGATTGCTTGTGTTTCTAGGTTCACAATATTGGTTGTGACATTGCTAGAGATAGTAGAATCCAGCCGGTCATGAAGAGTGGTTCACCGATTGAGTAAACGATAGGGTTTGGGTTTGGCTTCTTGTTTATCATCCAGTAGTCGCCGCGTTTTCGATCTTTAAATACATTCATTTGACCTGCTATTACGAAAGCTGCGCCGGCTAATGCGAAATATCTTGCTAGTCCGCCATCCCAGCCGATGTTTATTGCGAGGGCCAAGAAAAGTAGAACGAAAATCATTGAGAATTTGCGCTTGTTCGCCATGTTGCCTTTGTAAAGTGCGGTTTGAATTAGGCCTCCTGCTGTGAGTGCTTGAAGTATGCAGGTTACAAGAAGAAGCCAGTGTCTTGTGTCTGGGTTTGTGAAAGTATTGTCTATTGCGATGAAGCTTGCTACTCCAAATAAAATCCACATTGTGAGGAAGGGAACGATTGATTCGAAGAGGCGTCCGAAGTGTGCGCCTGAGGTTCCGAGACCAATATATTTGCCACCTTCGTCGTGTGCGTAATCGAGCATCATAACTATAGGAACCATTCCGCAGCCGGCAAAGAATGCGAGTGTTGTGCGTAGGTTGAAGTAGATTTCTAGATCGCCGCTTGCTCCTGTGGTGCCTGACATGCTGATCCAAAAGAAGAACCAACCAAGAACAAATAATGGGCCGCCCATGTTGTAAACGATAGGGTTTGGGTTTGGTTTGCCATCTTGTTCCCAAGAGTCTCCCATTTTGCGGTATTTCCAGAGGAGTTTCATTGAAGCAATTATAAATATTGCTCCAAGGCCTCCAAATATAAATGCAGATGCACCGGTGCCTACGGAAAGGCCGGAAGTGATTGTGAGGCCTAGCCAAGAGAGTACGAACATCATGCTTAGTTTCATTTTTTTGCCAGCTTTGCGGTGGCGCACTGCGTCGCCCATTGGGACAGATGCAACGACAGCAAGTAGAAGTGAGAAAACGATTGCGGCTATGTTGAGGGGGTTGAAGTCTAGTGTTGTGCCGCCATTTAGTGGGAATAGGTATGCTGCGGCAAAAATTATCCATCCTAAAATAAATGCAATTGGGAAGGGAAATGCTGTGTCTAAATCTTTATCGCTTGGATTTCCGTTTGTACGTTCGTATGCTGCTGAAGCTTTTTCATCCCAGGTGCGATCTACATACCAAACTCCACCCATAAGAATTAATATTCCAGCTAGAGAAAGAAGAGAACGAGGTCCAAATTCAATAATAAGATTAGGATTCATGGTGGCGGGTGGTTAAGCGTTGGACAGATTATGGCTTATATTATAGGTGAAGGCAAATGCCCTCCCGGAAAGTTTGACAGATGGGGGTCATGCGCTTTAGTTTGTATTCTTAATTAATATATTTAGTATATGTCTTGTCCTAAAATGGGTCGTAGTGAGAGAGTTTTACCTGAAGCTGAGCCATCAGCTGCTGATAGGCCACAAATTAGAATGCATAAATTGTGGGGGCAGACTCGTAATGATGATCGGCGATTATTACATTATGGAGATACAATGGCTGCATTAGATACGCCAACAGCTCCTGTGGAGACGCGTACAAGACATCAATGGCCTTGGGAAGCTGGAACTCCAATATCAGATGAAGAGCGTGAGGCTGCGATAGGTATGTTTAGTCGATTTGCTTATAATCTGCCAAATGTTGTTTTGACTCGTCCAAGTCAAATTGCATCATATACGTGGCATCATCTTCGATCTCCTCATCCTACGATGGATGAACTTCCTGGCTCTTATACGGATGTTGCTTATCTTCAACATATGGTGAGTCAACAGGGACTTACTTTGTCTGTTCCTGATGGGGTTGACCCTCAGGGTGTTAGAAAAGCGATAAATGAATATGTTCAGCATCTGTTAGAAAAATGTGATTTGAGAAAAGTATCAGAGGCTTATATACGTAGAAGTCGGTGAGATGGTTTACATTTCTAACTTGAACTTTTATAATTTCTCTACATTTATTATACAAATATGAAGAAAAATATTTTAATCGGGGCTTTAATCTTTGTTCTCGGTTTGAGCGCTTGTGTTTCTCCTGCAAAAAATAGGAAGAAAAGGGTTAAACCTGAGCCTGTTGAGGTTGTTGAAAATATTGAAGTGGATAACGAAGTTAATGTTTCTGTACCTGCAAGTGGAGCAGAAGTGAGTTCGCCTTTTCTTGTTTCTGGTACGGCTCCTGGCTTTTGGTATATTGAAGCGCAAATAATATTAGAACTTAGAGATGCAGATGGGAAAATGCTTGATTACAAAAGTGTGATGACATATGACGATTGGATGATTGAAGAAGCGGTTTCTTTTGATGGGGAGTTAAGTTTTGAAGTAAGCGAAACTACGAATGCTACTATTGTTGTTCGCAGAGAAAATGTTTCTGGTTTGCCAGAACATGAAATGTCTTTTGAGATGCCAGTGGTTTTGCTGCCTTAATTGCCTACTGATTCGATGACTTTTTTTGGTCCAGTTTGATCGAAATACCAATTTGTAAATATATCTCGGTAGGTATAGCCATCTACAATAAGACTGTTGAAGCGGGAGCTGGTGAGGCCAGTGTGAACAGTGCGGTCGGTGCTAAACATGGCGTCGATGCCTTCGAATGATTCACGCATGATTTCAGAATAAAGTTTCAAATATTCTTTTTGTTCTGGATCTGTAAAATCTGTTAGGCCTAGTCGTTCTGTGTGTTTGTGATCTTGCTGATCAACATATAAGAAGTAAGGTGTTTCAATATATTCGCTTGTTTTAGTGGTGTTGTTGCAATCCCAAGGCGTATCTGGGAAATTTGCAACACATGATTCGTCTAGAAATTCGTTCCATATGCCGTGAATATATTCACCAGCGCTTTCGTTATCTTCTTCAATTGATGTGAAGTCATCTCCATATTTGTCTTCGTAAAAAGATGTGTTGTATGGGCCAATTTCGTAGGTCATGCTCCAGGCACTGTCGTTTATGCCGCGTACATCGGCCCAGGTTAATTGTTTTGAAATGTCGTCTAGATTGCGCATCATGCCGTAGCCGCCTGCGCTGCTACCCGAGAATAGAATGTTTTCGGCTTTTTTAAGCCCGTGCATTTCGAGGTCTTCAATCACTGAATCTACGATTACTTTGCCGCGGAATTGTAGGGGTAAATTTTTGTATCCTATTTGATTGTTTCCAGACCATAAGTCTGAGCTGCAATATTCGAGTTTTACGTGGTTGTAGTTGTGAAAGTCTGGGTTTTGAAATCGCCATCCAGATAAAATGCCTGATGATGGTTTTTGTCTGGTTAAGCCATTTGATGTCATTAAGCTGTTTTGAGTTACCCATCTGTTTTTGCAGTCATATTCGCTTGAACAAGATGCGCCGCCTTCGAGTTGAATGATCCAGTTATTCTTATTTTCACCTGAGCCTTCGCGCAAATAATAAGCTGCAGGGCTGCCATCGTTGCATACGGCTTGACGTTCTTCGGCATCTTCAACGAAGTGAAGTTGCATGGCTTCGGGCTTGATTTCAGAGTAAGCGAACACAGCTGTGCCAGTAATTACTGCTGTCCCGAGGAAAAGTGAGATTAAAAACTTTTTCATATGCCTTGAATTGTATCAGAGTTTTGTTATATTCCTATGTAAGTGATCATGGCAAGATATGATAGGATTTGTGGGTGAAAAGAATTCTTGAAATTGATGCATTGAGGGGGCTTGCGCTTGTGAGCATGGTGCTTTTTCATGCGGCGATGATTGCGGGGATTTTTGAGCTGGCAGATTTTGATTTATATAGTGGGGTTTGGCGCGTTTTGGCGCGCTTAACTCAGTATGTGTTTTTGGGTTTGCTTGGGGTTTCTTTGGTGCTTTCGAGTCGAGATTATTTTGGGCAAGTTAAGCGCGCCGTCAAAATTCTTCTCTTAGCTTTTTTGCCAACGATTGCGACGTTTTTGCTTTTTGGTGACGAGTTTGTAAGGTTTGGGATTTTGCATTTTGCTGCTGTGGCGATTTTGCTTGTGAGGCCATTTAAAGGGCATGCGTGGTTCGCAATTGTTGCGGCTGTTTTGGTTTTGCTTCTGAAAGATTGGTTTTTTGAATCTATTTTTTTTGTTTTATTTTATTCGCCTTGGGATTATTTCCCGCTTTTCCCGTGGTTGGCTGTGCCGCTTTTGGGTTTGGCTTTTGCGGAGTTTTTTGGGAAAAGGTTTTCTGCAGATTTTTCGTGTTTGTCTAAGTTGCCAATTTTAGTTTGGATGGGGCAACGCAGTCTTTGGATTTATTTGATACACTTTCCGGTGTTGTATGTTTTATTTTTCTTAATTTCTAAAGTTTGAAATATTTTCATGAATTAGATTCCACGGCTATACATGACAAATTGATTCTTTTGGATGTTGATGGAACATTGCTTGCGGATGGGGAGGTGGAATTGTCGACAGAAAGTTTGACGGCAATAAATGCTTTGAAGAGAAAGAATGAGGTGACTCTTTGTTCAAATAAAAAAGATCATGTGAGAAATAGGGCGGTTGCTGAGCAGGCTGATGTTGGATATGTGGAAACAAATATTCGAAAGCCGAATGTAAAAATTCTGGATTTTGTAGTGAATGAGAAAGATTTAGATTTATTGGTTATTGGAGATAAATATTTGACTGATGATAGGTTTGCAAGGCGCATTGGGGCTGAGTTTATAAAGGTGCGTCGTAAAGAAAAAAAGGGTTTTGGCATTTATCCATTCTTTTATTTTATTGATGATCTTTTAGCCCGTATATTTACATGAAAAAAGTTTTAGTAGTTTTTAATCCGGTGTCTGGTAAAAAAGTGGCGCGTGATTTGCCAGCTTTGATTAAGCGTGAGTTGAAATCTCTTGGTTATGAGTGGACGTGGTTTAACACTGTAAAGGCAGATAGGCAGCCTTTGGAACAATTTTTGGACGAGAAATTTCATAGGGTCGTTGTGGTTGGTGGAGATGGCACTGTGGCAGAAGTTGCTTCATTTATAATCAGGAATTCTTTGAAAACACCTTTGCTTATTATTCCGCAGGGGAGTGGAAATCTTTTGGCGCGGGCTCTATTTTTGCCTTTGCTCTCTGTTAAAAAGGCTTTGCGTTTTGGTTTGAAAACTAAAGCTATTGAGTTTGATACGCTTTTTGTGAACGGGAAATATTATGGTCTTTTGGGTGCTGGCATTGGTTATGATACTTTTGTTATGAAAGAGACTAGTCGATCTGCGAGGAGGCGATTTGGGATTTTTGCCTATATTTTTGTTGCCATTAAAAACCTTCTAATTTATAGAGCAAAGCCGTATCGAGTTACTGTTGATGGGGAGCGACATTATGTTCTTGCGAAATCTATTGTTGTTTTTAATATGCTTCCTTTGCTTGATTGGAAAGTGACGAATTTGCTTGCTGATAGAGTTTTGCCAAATGATGGGAAATTGAATGTGTATGTTTTGGATTCAAAAATGCGTTTGAAGAGTTATTGTGGGAAGGAGGTGGTGATTAAATCAAAGAAGGCTAGGCGTTTTGAGATTGATGGAGATGTGTTTAAGGGGACAACAATGAGTGTAAAAGTTTTGCCTAAAGCGATTAAGATTGTATCTGCTAAAACATTTAAAAAATGAATTTAAGAACTTTGCGACGATTACTAAGGGTGGAGCAGTGGTATAAAAATTTACTTATATTTTTGCCGTATTTATTTTTGCGGGATTCTTCCATGAGTTTTTGGCCGCTTCTTTTAGCCTTTTTTAGTTTTTCTGCTATTTCTTCGTCGACATATATTTTGAATGATTGGATTGATCGCAAGGAAGATGCTTTGCATCCTTTGAAAAAAACGCGTCCTTTGGCTTCGGGTGAAATTAGCGGGTTTTCTGCGGTTGTAGTTGCGGGTTTATTGATTTGTTTTGTGCTCCTTTCGGGCTTTTACTTAGGCGAGATTTTTCTTGGAACAGTTTGTTTGTATTTTGCTTTAACAAATTTGTATTCATTTGGATTTAAGAAAATACCGCTTTTGGATTCAGTGATGATAGCTAGTAATTTTGTTTTGCGAACTGCTGCGGGTTTTGTTTTATGGCCAGGCGAAGAGGCCTTATATTATTTGAGTTTTGTTTTTGGCCTGACATTGATTCTTTTGAGCCATAAAAGAAGGAGTGACATTAAACTTCTTGGTGAACAGAAAGCAATAAAGCATAAGGCAGTTTTGAAATATTACACGCCGAGGGTTTGTTATTTGTTGAGACTTTTGGCTTATATTTTGGTTGGATATTCTTTTTGTCAGCTTGCTTCGAATGGTGGGTCTGTGGCTTTGTTGGCTAGAGCATATATATTTTTATTGTTTTTAAGCATTGTTTTTTCGCGGCATCCTGATTTGGCAATTAAGCCTCACAGAATATTTTCGTGGATTTTTGGCTTGCAGAAGAGTTAGCTTTGCCTTATGTTTTTTTGGCTTTACAGCTTAATAACCACTTAATATGGACAATGTAACTGGACAAAGTTTGGCTCAAATGTTGAAAGGAGGTGTGATTATGGATGTTACTAATGCTAAAGAGGCATCGGTGGCAGAGTCGGCTGGGGCGTGTGCAGTTATGGCTCTTGAGCGTGTGCCATCTGATATTCGAAGAGATGGTGGAGTTGCTAGAATGTCTGATCCAAAAATGATTGTTGAAATTCAAGAGGTGTCTACTATTCCAGTTATGGCCAAGGTTAGGATTGGACACGATATGGAAGCGGAAATTTTGCAAGCTCTTGAAGTTGATTTTATAGATGAAAGTGAAGTTCTTACACCTGCATGTCCATTTGACCATGTAGACAAAAGCAAATTTAAGGTGCCATTTGTATGTGGAGCTAGAAATCTTGGTGAAGCGCTTAGAAGAATAAATGAAGGTGCGTCTATGATTCGTACAAAAGGTGAGGCTGGAACAGGTAATATTGTTGAAGCGGTTAGACATATTAAAACTATGAATCGTGAAATTGCTGCTCTTGCTGAGATGGATGAGGCGGCTTTGAAATCTGCTGCTGCTGAAATGTGTGTTCCTTATGAACTGGTCCAAAAAGTTAAAGATTTAGGCCGTTTGCCGGTTGTGAATTTTGCTGCGGGTGGAATTGCTACACCAGCTGATGCTGCACTTTGTATGCAACTTGGTTGTGATGGTGTTTTTGTTGGAAGTGGAATATTTAAATCTTCTGATCCTGCAAAAATGGCTCATGCAATTGTTCAAGCGGTGATCAATTATAAAGATCCAGTAAAACTTGCTGAGCTTTCAAAAGGCTTGGGCGATGCAATGCCTGGGCTTGAAATTGAAAATTTAGACGTTCGAATGCAAGATAGAGGTTCAATAAATACACCTGAAAATGATAGGAGTCTTAGCACTGCAGGGAGGCTTTAAGGAGCATGAGGATATTTTGGATGAACTTCAGTTTCCGCATAGGAGGGTGAGGTCGCTTGATGATGTGGAAGGTTTGACGGGGCTTGTGATTCCTGGTGGGGAGAGCACGGTGATGAAAATGTTTATGGAGCTTTATGGCTTGGATGAGTGGCTTGTGGAGCGTGCATCTGATGAGAATTTTAAAATATATGGAACCTGCGCTGGTATGATTTTGTTGGCAGATTTACGTATTTTGGATGCTGTTGTGAAACGAAATGCATATGGAAGGCAGCTGGATAGTTTTCTTGCAGAGATGCCTTTGGGAGATTTGAATGTTAGGGGGCATTTTATTCGAGCGCCGAAAATTGAGACTTTGGGTGCTAAGGCTGAGAGCTTGATTGATCATGATGGCGTGCCTGTGTTTGTGAGGCAGGGGAATATTTGGGCGAGCAGTTTTCATCCTGAGCTGGCTGGTGATTCACAAATACACGCTACAATTTTTTGATATTATGTTTTGATGCGTTTGGGTTTCGTGATAGATTTTTTACATGAATAAATTTTCCAAAACTTTGCTTATCGCTCTGAGTATGAGCGCCGTTTTATTTGCAGGATGTTCCACGAAAAAAACTGCAAACCCATCTGAATACTCAAGTGATCTTGGTTATATTCCTGAAAGCTTTATTCCAAAAGAGGTTGGAATGACTTTTGGTTATCAGGTTAAAGGCGACACAAATAATGAGCCGTTTTTAGATTATCTTTCTGAGCAATTGGATTCTCAACTTTCTGAGGATGGCAGTTTGAATTTTGAAGAAGATATTTTGCCTGCGCTAGGTGAGGAATTCAGAATGTCTTTTGGATCTTTGCCTTCTGAAGTGGAAGGTGAGACGAGAGCTTTTTTGGCGGCGACTTTAGAAGATGCAGAAGCGATGGAAAATGTTTTAGAGACTTTGGTTGATTCTGGGCAAATGGATTTCACAAAATTGAACAAAGCGGATGTTTATGTGAGTAGTGATGGTGGTTTTTATGCCGGTTTGTATGAAGATGTGCTTTTAACTTCTAGTAGTGCTGAAGATATTTTGTTTATGCTCGACTTAAAAGATGAAGAAAGTTTGTGGTCAAATGAAGAATATCAAGCTGCGTTGGTTGATGTAGGGGCGGATGCGCTTTTGCACTTAGTGCTTTTCCCAGGGAATTTTTCTGACGAGGAAGCGGTAGCTGGAATTACTGGTGCGGGGTTTCCGAATGTGATTGATTATCAGGCTTTGGCTGTGAATACAGGTGAAGATGGATATTTATTTGATGTATATATTGTTGCAGATGAAGAAGAGGCGGCTGAGCTTGGCTTTGCATTTGATGCTGTTCCGAGTTCAAAACCTTATCTTTCAAAAGAAATGCCGGCGGATGATTTGATGCTTTATTTTGAATCATTTGGTTTGCAGCAAAGTTTTGAGTTAGCTAGTGCTTTGGAGGGTGACTCAAATCAGTTTGCTGGTTTAGAGGATTTCTTCCGTGCATATTTTTCAATGGATTTTGAAGAGGAAGTTTTGAGTTTTTGGGACAAGGGATATGCTCTTGCGGTTCAGAAAAATGGGGAAGGAGTGGTTCCTGGAGTTTCACTTTTAATTGATGTGAGCAGCGATAAAGAATTGGCTGCAGATTTTTTGACTAAGTTAGACGGGCAGATTGGGGGCTTGATGTTTCTTTTTGAAGCGAGTTTGCCAGGTGCTGTAACAAAGGGTAAAGCTACTATTGCTGGGGCAGAGTTTGATCTGCTTGATGTGGATCTGACGGCTCTTGAAGGTTTTAATACTGGTCATGCTCCGCTTCCAACTTCTGTTACTTCGAGTGTGATTCGTTTGGCATATGGAATGCTTTCAGACGATAGGCTTTTGATTACTACGGCGAAAGTTTGGGAAGAAGAATTTGTGACTTTAGAGGATGGTGATTTATATAAAACATTGGCGCCGGAACTTGGAAAATTGAGTGAAGGTTTGGTGTTTTTAGATGCTCAGGAATTGTCTGGATATGCGAGCTCATTACGCTCTTTGCGTGAACAGTTAGAGCTTGGTGTTGCTGACACTGCGCTGGGTCTCGAAGACATTTTAGCTATGTTTGAAGGCGGAATATTAGCCAGCGAAAGTAGTGCAACTCGCACGCATTTTGGTGGATTTTTAAAGCTCAGTGAATGAAGACCAAAGTATTAATTGGCTTGTTAACATATAACGACCTTCATTATATGAAGGAGGTTATTCCGATTTTGGAGCAACTTAGAACTGAGTTGCCAGCGACAATTGCTGTGATTGATACGGCGCATAACGATGAGATTCGGGACTTTTTTAAAAAGAAATTTCCGAAGATTGAATATTTTAGGCATGACGATGGGAATATTGGTTATGGGCGAGGGAACAGTGAAATTATTAAAAAGTTTCCTGGTCATGATTATTATTTATGTTGCACAAATGATGTGCTTTTGAATGTGCCGGTGGTGAAGAAAGTTTTGAAATCTATGGAGAAAGATAAAAAAATTAGTATGGCTGTTGGAAAGCTTTACCATTGGGATTTTGATAATCATAGGAGGACAAAAATTATTGATTCTTTTGGGATTGTCGGAGAGAAGCGGCACCATTTTCATGATAGAGGTCAGGGGGAAGAAGATATGGGGCAATATGATGCTGATTTGAATGGAGTTTTTGGTATTTCGGGTGCGACATTTATTATTCGAACTTCGGTAATACCTAAATTGCACGGTAGCGACTGGGAGCTTTTTGACCCGAGGATGTGGATGTATAAAGAGGATATTGATTTGGCTTATCGTTTGAGGCTTTTGGGTGAGAAAATCACGATTTTTCCTAGGACTTGGGGTTGGCATGCGAGGACTGTTGCCAATACTAGTGGACAGTCTTTAGGGAATTTGACGAAAGCGCAAAAAGGAAAAGCAGATTACTCAAGAAGGCATTCATATAAAAATCATTTTATTCTTTTGAAGAATCATTTTACCTGGAAATATGGAAGTAGAGTCGTAATTAAGATGTTGATTTTTGAAGGAATGAAAGGATTGTATATGTTGTTTAGACATCCGAGTGTGTTTGTTGAAGGGCTTAAGGCCTTGCTTTTTGTGCCTGGAAGGCGCATAAATAAACGCGTTTCTACAAAAAAAATGTTAACTTATTTTCAATGATGGATCTTTCGATAGTAATATTGCACCATGGTAGCCCACATGAGGTTACGAGAAATTTGACTGCTTTGAAGGCGGCTTGGTTGCCAGAGAAAACAGAGGTTTTTGTTGTGAATAATGGGCGAGAAGGAGCGAATGCAGAAATTCCATTTGAGAAAAATTTAAAGTTTGATTTACGCTTTTATGAGATTCCAAATAAAGGCTATCCGAATGGGAATAATTTTGGGTTTAAGATGGCAAAGGGTAAGTTCTTATGTATTTTGAATCCTGATGTGCGGGTAGAAAAAAATACTTTTAAGGTGCTTTTGGATTATTTAAAAGAGCATAAGAAGGTTGGAATTGTTGCGCCGCGCTTGCAGTATCCAAGTGGTACTTATCAAGATAATTATAGAAACTATCCAAGGCTTTTTGATTTAATTGTTAAGAGAACTGGGTGGCTTAGGAATCTTTTTGGAAAGCGGATGCGAAGATATTTGATGTGGGATAAAGATGTGCAAGAATCAGAGGCGGTGGATTGGTTGACGGGTGCGTTTCAGATTTTCACTAGAAAATGTTGGGATCTTGTTGGTCCGAATGAGGAGCTTTATTTCTTGTTTATGTCTGATGTAGATATTTGTAGAACGGCTTGGGAGCGCGGCTTTGAAGTGCATTTTGTTGGTGATACACAGGCTGGACATAATGAAGGCCGTTTGTCTGCGGGAGGTTTTAGTAAGATTTTCAAAAGCAAAGTTATGCGAATTCACATAGTTGATGCTTTTAAATATTACTGGAAATGGAAGCTTAAACGCTTGCCAAAACGTAGCCCTTCGGCGAGTCGATATGGTTAGAATGTGTCTCCGTTAATTAGTTGTTTGAGTAGGGATCCTTCTGGAATGAAATTTGATGGGTCTGAATTAAAGTTGAAAACTTCTTGAATTTGTTTACGTAGGTTTTCTCGAAAGTGATTTATGTTTGGCATGCTGCTAGGCCAAATTACAACTTGGTTTAAATCTGCAAGTTCTAGAGCTCCAGTAAAAGTGCTTGTTTCTCGTGTAACGAGGCCAAAATCCCAAATATTTGTAGTTTTGCCGTCTGCAAAGTTCAGAAGAATTTGAGGTGTAATATCTTCACCTTTGTATTTTGCTTGAATGTCTATTCGGTCTACTTCATCCCAGGAATATTGACGAGTTTTCAGTTCGAGAATGTTGCTTGTTCGTACACCTTGCTCATGAATTTGTGTGTATGAATTTAAGGCGAGAGCTTGAAATGGCAGGTTGATTAAAATCCAAACAATTAATATGCCAGTTAGTGATTTTATACTCTGATTATGTACAGGATTCATGTCGTATTTTTGAGCTAGTTTTGTGAGTGATTCTCTTTTTAGTTTTTGTGTGAAATATAATTGATCTTGAAGATTGCGTGCTGCGTAATAAGTTTTTATTCCTTTGTTTAGACTGGCGAATAGAATGAAGGCGAGGTTGAATGCTAGCGGTATGAGAAGGATGTAGACGAAAGTGGCGAGGTATTGGCCGTTGTTGTAGAAGATGAATTCGCCTTTGTGAAAAATGCCGTGCAGGGCAGGGTGTAGGTATTTTATGAAAAATAGCGGGCTGATGATGCTGGCAATTAATATGAAACTGTGTGAGTTGTAGAGCCAGTTCCAGTTTTTCACCTGAATGCTGGTGTCTGGGGTTTTTCTTTGTATTCGTTTTAGCCGTTCGTCTACTTTTTTGTGGCCGATTTTTATGTTTAAGCGGGCAGCGATTCGTGGGCCGAACATTGCTGCAATCAAAATTGCTATAGAATTTGTCATGTGGAGGCTTTTTAAATTATTTCTATTCTTGCAGAAATGTCTCTCTTTGGCTACAATTCACTCCGCTAAAGGGCCATAGTATAATGGCAGCCCGCCAAAGGCGGGGAACTACACGGGTTTCCAACCCGCCTGGGGCGGGCAATTCCTACTGGCCTTGAGAAAGGATATTATGTATACAGTTTATGTCTTGGAGAGTTTGAAAGATCAGAAGCGGTATGTTGGCATGACATCGAATTTGGATAGAAGATTGAAGGAGCATTATCGAGGTGGAGTTAAGTCGACAAGAAGCAGAAGACCGTTTAAGTTAGTACATAAAGAAAGTTTTGCAGAGAAAAAGGATGCAGGTCTAAGGGAGAAATTCTTTAAGACAGGTAAGGGAAGAGATTATTTAGATTCACTATAGGGCCATAGTATAATGGTAGTACACGGGTCTCCAAAACCCTTGGTGTGGGTTCAATTCCTACTGGCCCTGCCAAAATCTAGTATTGACAATGTCACTACAGGTGGTGTATGATGGGTGTGTATTAATCTTTTCATATGTCTACAATTCAGGTTCGTATTGATCCAAAAACTAAAAAAGCTGCTAAGAAAATCTTAGATAAAGTTGGTTTAGATATGAGCAGTGCGATCAAGGTTTATCTCAAACAGATTATTATTTCAGAGGGGATTCCTTTTTCTTTGTTGACTGAGAATGGGCTTACGATTCAGCAGGAACAGGAAGTTTTGAAGGCTTCTGAGGAGGCGAAGCGAGGGGTGAATGTGAGTGGGGCTTTTGAAGGTGAAGAGGCTATTGAATTCTTAAAGAAGTTGCAGAATGAAGATTGATTATCATAAAAGTTTCCAGAAAGCTTTTAAGAGGCTCGATCGTAAGTTACAAAATAAAGTTATAGAAAGGATTCGGCTTTTTCAAAGTGATGTCAACTATCCTTTGCTGAAAAACCATGCACTGATTGGTTCGATGAAAGGTAAGCGGGCAATTTCTGTCACTGGAAATGTGCGGATTATATTTGAAGAATACGAAGATTATACTTTGGTAGTCATGTTGGATGTGGGTGGCCATTCGCAAGTTTATGGAATGTGATTAGTTCGAACATTGTGTAAAGGCCCTGCCATAATGTTATAATCTGGGCATGAAATCTAAGATTAGTCTTCTTACATTGGGAACCGAGGATATTAAGCGCGCAGCTGTGTTTTATAAAGCTTTGGGTTTTGTGGTGCATGGTGAAGAGGATGAAGACCATGTGATGTTTAAGGCTGAGGGGACTTGGTTGGCTCTATACAGCAAAAATCTATATGAAAAGGAAATGGGTATTGCTCCAACTGGTGAGTTTTCTGGAGTTGTCATGGCGCATAATGTGGGCTCTAAAGAGGGTGTTGATGAGGTGATGGAAGAGGCGAGGGCTGCTGGTGGGAAAATTGTTAAAGAGGCCTATGAAACTTATTGGGGTGGTTATGCTGGTTATTTTCAAGATCCTGATGGACATGTTTGGTCTGCCGCGTGGAATCCTTTCACTGATTTGACCTAATTCGATTTCTCGTTGCACTTTAGGGAGTGGGTTTTTTCTGGTAGATTGTTGTAAATAACCCACCCACTATGAAAACCGGTCTAAAAACATGTTTAGCTTTTCTTGGACTTTCTGTCTTAGGAATCTTTGTATTTGTCTTTTTTGTATTTGGCTCAACGGCTAAGCCGGTGAAAGTTTCTGAGGAATTTTTTACTGAACTTTCATCTGGGGAGGTAAGTGCAGCTTATGAAGATACGAGTGTGCTTTTTAAAGAAAATACAAATTTAGAGCTTTTTGAACAGTTCTTGGTGCAGTTTCCAATTTTAACTGACACGCCAACTTTTACATTTCCTTCTCGATTTATTGGAACGGAGAATGGAGTTACTTACTCGGATGTTAGTGGGACGGTAACGGGTGCAAGTGGTGATAGCATGCAGATTGAAATGCATTTGGTTAAAGAGGGGAAAGATTGGAAAGTTTCTGGATTTAACTTGGCTCCGATTTTGGATCAGTAATGTAACAAAAGTAGCTCATTGTTGTTTTACACTTCTGACTAATAATTTATTTATATGAAATACAATATTCTTTTTCTTTCAATCTTCTCTGTGTTTTTGCTTGGATGTACTGTTCCTGTTGATGACCCTTCTGTTGATGCTCCTGTGGAGGATGGCGATGACTTTGTGGTGTTTCCAGATATTTTAGATGACGACTCGGTTAATGAGTTTAGTGGGAAAGGTTACAAGTTTGAATATCCTGATGGGTTTGAGGTTAAATCTATGGATGGTGGTTTAGCTTTGCATGACGAAAAGGGTAAGAGAGTTTATTATTTGGAGCTCTTTTCTTCAGATCCTTCTGATGTTGAAGTAATTTTATTGGATCGTAATGAGCATTCTAGGCATTCAATGGAAATTACAGGTAGGGAGTCACGAAAAATTAATGGTTCAGATGTGACTATGTTAACAACTTTGGAGGCTGGTTTGGTTCCTATGCCGTCTCAATATTCATATGCTATTTTCGATAATCCTGTAGAGTATCTTGATGATAGAGGTGAGTGGACAGCTGTTTTATATGCAGAGCACCCAACTGGTTCATCTGACTATAATGCAAGTGAATTTGATGAATGGGTTGAGAGTTTTGAGTTGTATTAAAGCTTTGTTATTATTTATTTGTTATTAACTTTTTCTTATGAATAAAAATATGTTATTTGGCCTCGCTGGCCTTGCTGTTCTTGCTTCTGTAGTAATGTTTGTTGTTGGTGCTGATTCTTCTCACCTAAGCGAACTTAAAGATTTCTTTTGGGTGCCACTACCTTTAGCTGCCGTATTATTTTGGGCAGGAGCTAAGAAGTAATTTTTGACTTAAGCTTCTTTTGATTCAAACATCCAAGGGGTTTTCACAAGAAATCTTCCTAGGCCTTTTTCTTCAAGAATTGCGGATGCAGATGATTCGCCTGGTACGTCGGTTTCATGTAATGAGTATGTTGAGTCGCCATCTGGGTCAGGAGCCATTATGGTGATTCTTTCAGGAAAGCGTCTCATTAGAGCATTGATTACACGTCCATCAGGAGATACTAGCATGATATTTACATCTATATCTGGAAGTGTCATTAGCTCGTCAATGAAGTTGCATTCAATAACATGTGCATCATCAGGTCGTGTTACCCCCATCATAATTTCATCAAGACAGACCATAACTCTTGGTTTGCGTTCGGAACTGGCATCTGTTGCTAGACTTTTAACTCTATCTAGAAATTCTGATAGTACAGTTTGAGCTCTTTCTGCCATTCCGCTGGTTTCTCCACCTAGTTTGGTGCGGAGGTTTGGCATTACTAAAACATGATCGAACATACCATTTTCTGGAACAGTTACCTTGCCTGGGCTTGGAGCTCCACGTTGCGCTTGTTCAACTGTTCTCGCTATTGCATCCATTAAAATAGTTTTTCCGCTAATTGTATTAGGACCTGTTAATGCTGTTATATGGCTACCATTACTAACTGGTATTTCAACGTCGTTCTCTATGCGATCTATTGAAACTACGTTTGGATTGAAAACTCCTTCAAAGACAAATATTTCTGCTGTAGCGTCTGCTTCTGGGAATGAGTAGCCTAGTTCGGTTAATTCTGACATGTATCGGCCGTAATGATAAAGTCTTTCGCATAGATCAAATAATGCTTTTCTTAATTGATGAATGTGAGTGTAATAAATGGGTTCATATTTATCTTTATCTCTTCTATTATCTGAATCAGGATAAGAGTATGTTTGGGTGAATTCACCAGTTTTTATATTTCTTGCTGGAAATACATTATCAACCCTTGGTCTACTATCTCCATTTCTGACTGTTACTGTTTGATTTGGTAAGTGAAAAAGATTTTGTGGCAAATGATCTAATGTGCTTCCAAAGCCAAAAATTAGTGCAAGATCTCTGCCGCCTTCAGAAATTAAGAATTCGTACATTTTTTCTGGAGAATATTCCCCCATTTCTCTAACTGTTTCAACTAATCCAGCCATAACTTTTACTCGAGCTGGTAGATGTTTAGCATCTGCACTTGTTAATGCAGGTAAAATTCTTTCGTCTTCTACAAGGCGATGACCATTGTAGACTCTTTGAGCCCGGCGTTTATTAGCGGTTTTTAATTCGGGGGCAGTGGCAATATCATCACGACCTGCTTCATGATCTGTAGCTAAAGCCATTTTTGGTAATCTACCAATACCTATTGGATCTTCAATACCTCTAAGTCCGTGTTCTCCAGGTGCGAATTTTGAAATTATTTCATTTGCTGCGGTTTCTGAAAGGAACTTTTCTGCCTCTGGGTCGACAATAGCCATTTGTGCTTCTGAGAATATGCATGATGCATCACTATTTGCGGCAATAATTGGCAAAGCTGAATCTGTGATTGTAGCTAGTGAAAAATCACAACCGCTGAATTGAACACCTGGACAAGAGTCAGCAGTTGTTGAGATTCTTGTGCCAAGAAAGAAAGCAGAAGAGAAAGTTGCTTGAGCACCAGGTTCAAGGATTAATTCACCATTTTGTATCTCAAGCCCTTTTGTATCAAGGCCTTTGCCTGGTAATAAAGTGACATCTATTAGTCTGCATGCTCGCATTGAACCGGTTACAGTAATTAATCTTGAAGAGTGTAGTTCGCGATTCTCTACATATAGTTTAGTGCCATATAATAATCGTCCCTTAAGGCTATCTTCTACTATAAGATGCTCCTTAAATTCTGTGCGGCCTGTTCTTGCTAGTTTACTTCCAGGTAAATACGTGGGTTGTTGATGCACAACATGCTGAGTGTCGACTATTGGTGTATGTATACCGGTTACATGAACTTTTGCGACAGGTCTTGTTTCAATGCTTCCTGTAGGGTTTATTCTTCTATTCTGATTTTGACTGGTGTGATGTTGAAAAGGTGCTTTTCCTGCGTTGACTACTGCTCGTAATGCTCCGTCTAATGCAGGCGGATAAGTTGGGTCAGTATTATAATATTGCTTAATAGGGCTATTTACGAGTACGTGCCATAATTTATTTGACTGTATTAATCGTACTAGTTTTAAACAGGTTCCTCGTAATGCTTCAGGTGCATCAACAGTTAAAGCTGCAAAGATATCATTTGTGCTTAAGTCGCTGATGTCCATAAATTGTCTGTGTTCTTTTGCTATTCCAAGAGTCTGTGCTGTAATCCAGGTACAATAGGCTAATGCATCTTGTAAAGTTGCTTGTGATTTTGCATCAATGTTTAGTAAATTTCCGAATCTAGCTCGTTCGGTGCCTTCAGGTATTTGCTTGTTATGATAGTTTTTATGTGCCTCACGAATATCACTTGGGTTTGTATCCCTTGCTCCATCAGTACTCTTGAATAGTTTTTGATTTCTTCGATTAGTATCGACACGGTCGATTTCCTCTGCGAGGTGTTGTAACCTTGGTTCGAATTCAGTAATTGTTTGCTCGGATAATGGCATATTGACTTGCGTTAACGTTTAAAGGTTTTTTTATACGCCTTGTGATGGTCAAGTACAAGGTATCGAACTTGACGTTTTGTGTGTTGGTTGTAGCTTCTGGATGTTTTGTATGATGTTTTATGGGCGTGCTATATTTTGTTTATGAATTTTAAAATTTTAGTTTTACTTTGTCTGGGGGTTTTGTTTTTTGCTGCATGTGAAGATGTTTCGGGGCAAAAGGTTTTAAACGATATAAAGTCGATGAGTTTGACTGAGCGTATGAGTGCTGAGCGAATGCAAAAATTTGAGATTGAAAATGCTGAAGAGAGGGAGGCGGTTTGTAATGATGGTTCGCCAGGTGTTTATTATTTTAGGCCTGGTTCGGGTAAAGATTCTGAAAAATGGATAATGGTTTTGGAGGGTGGAGGTGGTTGTAGCAGTGGTGATTCTTGTAAGGAACAATGGAGGAAAGAGCCAGAAAAAATGACTTCGACAGTTTATGAAGATACTAGATTGGTTAGAGGTTTGCTTTCGTCTGTGCCGAGGATCAATCCGGATTTTTATGAATTCAATCATGTGTATGTGCCGATGTGTTCTTCAGATGGGTGGGCAGGTGATTCAAAAGTTTGGTATGATGATTTGCTTATTCACTATCGAGGGAAAAATATTGTTGAGTCTGTGATTGAGGATTTGGAAATTAAGAAAGGGTCTGAGCTTTTGTTTGCAGGGAGTAGTGCAGGTGGGCAGGGTGTGTCGCAGAATTTGGATAGGGTGGCTGCAATGTTACCGAATCTTGAGGTTAAGGGGATTATTGATGCGGCTTGGAAACAAGATATTCCGGCTTTTGGAAGTGGTGAAACATATAGCTATGCAGGGCGATATGAAGAGCATGATGTGGAGCTCGATGAAACTTGTGTGAGCGCAAATAGTGCTGATCCGACTAAATGTTATCAAACCGTAAATTTGTATGAATATATAAGTACGGATGCGTTTGTTTCTTTGGATATGAATGATTCAAAACAACTTTCGAATTTGGGAATAAATGATCCGAATGATTCGGAGCAGATTGAGTATATTGAGCATTACATGAAGCTTGCGAGGGGTCAGCTTGCAGATTTAGAGAATGTATTTGCCTATGCTTTTGGGGCGCACACGGCATTAACAAATGAGCGATTCTATGAAATTGAGGTGAATGGTTTACGTTTAAGAGATGCAATTGCAAATTGGTATTTTGAGCGTAGTGGTGAGACCAGGGCTGTTTTGGGAGACTAGTTTGATTTGTCTGGTGGCAGGTTGTAGTAGTCGAAGAGGAAGTTGATTATTTCTTTGCTTATTGGGCCGGCGGTTGCGGAACCCCATTCAACTGTGCGTGGATGGTCGAGTTTTACAACGGTTAGAAATTGTGGATTGTCGATTGGTCCGTAACTTACGAAACCTGCAATTGTTGTACCTGGGCCAGATAGGGCCTTGCCCCATTTGTATGTTTGAGCGGTACCGGATTTTGCAGCAAAGTAATGGTTTTCTAGGGCAAGTGAATAATATGATTCGGAGGTTGCTGTCATCATCGCTGTGATCATTTGTGAACTTTCTGTGTCGATTACACGGCTTATTGCTTCTGGCTCGAACTCTTCAACTGAGCCATCTGCGTGTTCGATTTTACTTACTAAAATTGGGCGCATCATTATTCCATCGTTTGCGAGTGCGGTGTAGGCTTGGGCGAGCTGTAGGGGAGTCATTGAGATACCCTGGCCGAAGGCTTTTGTTAGCATTTCTGATTCCGCTTGCCATGTGTCGTAGTGGCTCACTTTCCCTGTTACTTCGTCGAGAATTCCTACTTCTGTTCTTTCGAGAAATCCGAAAGCTTTGATGTATGAATAGAAGAGTGATTCACCGAGCTGTCTGGCTACAAATGACATTCCGGTATTGCTGGATTTTTCAAGGACTTGGGTCATTGTCATGATTCCGTGGTATTGGTTGTCGAAGGTGCGAATAAGATTGTCGTATTCTTCAGAGTAGACATTGTAGTCGACTTCAAGTGGGCCGTTGTCTACAAAGGTTGTGTTTGCTGTTACTTCGTTTGCATCGATGGCTGCTGCCATTACGAGTGGTTTGAAAATGGATCCAGGTTCGTATACTTCTTGGACCATTTTGTTTTTATAAACTTCTGGACCTACATCGTTTTTGTAAGCCCAGTATTTGTCGGGGTCTTCTTCATCTGGGAAAATTTCAATTCTTACATCAGGGTCAACTTGAATATATAGCCAATATCTTGGGTTTTCTTCGTCGCCAGTTACATAGAGTTTTTCTTTTTCTTCATCTGGAATGTCTACTTCAACGAGTTCAAATACGTCTCCGTAAGTGTTTGGATTGAAAGTTGGATATTGGGCCATTGCGAGAATTTCGCCGGTTTCTGGATTGATTACAATTGCTTGGCCACTATCTGCGCGGTATTCATTTACGCCGCTTGCTAGGGTGCGTTCTACTTGAAGTTGGATTGCACGGTCGATTGTTAGAGTTACGTCTGAGCCGTCTACCGCTTGCTCGATTACTGAGTCGCCAACAGTAATTTGATTTCCGTATGCATCTATTTGAGAAGTGAAAATCCCGTCTTCACCTGTGAGAATTTCATTGAAACTGCCTTCAATTCCATATTGTCCGTTGGCTGCTGAATTTACGTAACCGAGAACTTGGGCGCCGAGTTCTTGTTCTGGGTAAAAGCGAAAATATTCTTCGCTCATACGAATACCTAGGAATTTTGGTGCATCTAGTTTGCGATCTTCTAAAAGTATTTCTTCAATTTGTGTGGAAGTTTCTGGCTCTAATCTGTGCTTTAAAATTACGTAGCGATTTTTCCCAAGTAGTATTCGTTCGAGATCTTTGCTGTCTGTGTTGAAAACTGTTGCAAGTTCGCTTGCAACGTGGTTTGTATCTGAAATCTCGGGTGGGAATGCATATAGATTACCGTTTTCTGTGAGTTCTGTGCCGTGTAAATTTAAGGCTTTAATTGCATCTTGAGTTTCTTGATCGAGATCTTCAGAAATTAAAATTACCTTTCGAGTTTTTGTTGCTAGGGTATCAGCAAGATTGTCTTGGAAGTTTTTGGAAAGCTCTTCGTCATTTTTTAGACTCAACTTTTCAAGCGATTCTTCGCGTAGGATTTCACTTTCGATTTCAATAATTGCTTCGTATTCTTCGTTATAACGTTTCTCGTCGATTTCTTGTTCAATCTCTAAATCGAAAAGAAGTGGAGCTAATGTTTCGGCAATTAAATCGTGATCTTCAATTAAAGTGGGATCGGCAAAAATCATGTTTAGAGTAGTGTTTGTTGCCAGTTTGTATATTTCGCCAGAATGATAATCTTCAATTAGAATTTGACCGCGACGGGCTGGCAGGCTTGTGTAACCGGATTGTTCGGCCTGAGCGATTTCTTCGTAATAAGAATGAGAAATAACCTGCAGAAAAAAGAGTCGAGCGATTATTGCTCCAGTTACAAGTACAACAGCAAATATGATTAGACTGATGCGGTTGATTGGGTTTGATCGATTCATATGCTTCTGGTAGGATGCGCGGGTTAGCTGGAGCCCTATTATACGAACAGTATGCATCGAAAAACAACCTTAACCAACGGATTACGAGTTTTGACTGAATCTTTGGAGGGAACAAAAGCCGTTACGGCGCTTGTTCTAGTGCAAGCTGGCTCACGATGGGAGACTCCAGAAATAAATGGGATTTCTCACTTTTTGGAACATATGTTCTTTAAAGGGGCGAAAAAATATAAAAGTCCTAAAGAAGTTTCTGAGGCAATTGACTCTGTTGGTGGGCAATTTAATGCTTTCACCGGGAAAGAATATGCAGGTTATTATGTGAAGTTGGCTGCAGATAAGGCTGAACTGGCTTTGGATGTGCTTTCTGACATGATGTTGCATGCGAGATTTGATGATGAGGAAATTGAAAAAGAGAGGGGAGTGATTAAAGAGGAATATAATATGTATCAAGATACGCCGATGTATCAGGTTGCGTGGAATTTTGAGCGTGCGATATTTGGAGATCAGCCGCTTGGTTGGGATGAAATTGGAACTAAAGAAATTATCGATAGATTGAATCGTGACGATTTTGTAGCTTACAAGGAGGCCTTATACATGCCATCTAATATGGTTGTTTGTCTTTCTGGGGCGGTGGATCATGATGAGGCTGTTGCGATGGTTGAGAAATATTTCCCAATGGAGGCGAAAGAGCGTGATCGAAAGATGGCGAATTTGATTGAGGGAATTGGATCGGAGGAAAGGGTTTCTTTGCAGAAGAAAAATACTGAGCAATCGCATTTAGTTTGTGGAGTGAAGGCAGTTGCAGCGGAGCATGAAGATTATTATGCTCATAAAGTGCTTGCGGCAGTTTTGGGAGGAAATATGAGTTCACGAATGTTCCAGGTAGTCCGTGAAGAAAAAGGTTTGGCTTATTACATTTCTTGTGGAGTTGAATCTTATTTGGATACGGGAACTTTTTATACGCGAGCGGGTGTGAATGTTGATCAAATTGATGATGCAATTACGGGAATTATTGAGGAGTACGACAAAGTGCGTTTGGTGGATGTGCCTGAATCTGAGCTTAAAAAGGCGAAGGAATTTTTGAAAGGGACCATGACTTTGGCTTTGGAAGATTCTGAAACTCTTGGTCAGCTTTTGGCGCGACATGAACTTTTATATGGAGAGGTGAAAACGTTCAAAGATATTTCAGCATTGATTGATGCAGTTACGGTTGAAGATTTAAAGAGAGTGGCGGAAACTTTATTTACAAATGATGCTCTTTACTTAGCGGTTATTGGGCCGTATGAAGATAAAGAACGTTTTGAAAAACTATTAAAATTTTAAATTATTGAATTATGTCTATGCAAAGAACACTAGTACTTATTAAGCCAGATGCTATTCAACGTGGTTTGGTTGGTGAAATAATTGGTCGTTTTGAAAGAAAGGGTTTGAAAATGGTTGGAATGAAAATGATGAGTCTTGATGAGGCGCTTTTGCGTGAGCATTATGCTCATATTGCAGATAAACCTTTTTTCCCTGGAGTTTCTAATTTTATGAAGAGCTCACCTGTGATTGCGATTTGTTTGGAAGGTTTCGAAGCTGTTGATGCAGTTCGATTGATAACTGGAATTACAAAAGCTCGTGAGGCAGATGCGGGAACTATTCGTGGTGATCTTGCGATGAGTCTTTCTTGCAATGTGCTTCATGCTTCAGATTCGATTGAGACTGCAGGCAAAGAAGTGCCTCGTTTTTTCAATCCTGATGAAGTTCATGAGTATCACAAAAGTGAGTACGAACATGTTTACAATGAGGAGGAAAGGGATGCTTAGGCTTCAAGTACCTCGTTGATTTTAGTTCTCAGCACTTTAACAAGGTAAGGTTTTGCTAAATATGCATTTAGATCGCCATTTGCTACTGCTGCATCTGCAGCTGCTTGATTAGTTCCTACATGAAGGGAGCCTGAAAGGAGTATGATTTTTACATTCTCTGACATTTTTCGTACTTCAGCTGCAACTTCTAGGCCATGTTTCTTAGGCATATCACCATCTGTGAGTAGCAGTACAAGTTCTTCAATATGTTCTCTGCATAAATCGATTGCTTTTTGGCCATTATAGGCAATTAGAGTCTCATAATCCCATGCCTCTAATAGTCTACTGAGTGAATTCGCGACCATAGGCATGTCCTCGGCAATAATTGCGAGGGGTTTTGGACTTTTACTTGCTGTCATGGGCTTGCATATTTAATTTGTGGCTTTAATATACCAATAATGAAAGAAACACAAGTGATGGCTGTGGTGAATGTGACTCCTGATAGTTTTTCGGATGGGGGGCGATTTGACAGTGAAGATCTTGTTGAGGTGGCGAAGCAGATGGTTTTGGATGGAGCGACGATTTTGGATATTGGGGGTGAGTCGACGGGGCCGGGAAGCCGCGATGTTAGTTTGGAGGAGGAGCTTTTGCGGGTGGTGCCGGCAATTCGGGCTGTTCGGGCGGCGCTCCCGGATGTGATTATTTCTGTGGATACGTGGAAAAGTGAGGTGGCGCGGGCGGCTTTGGAGGCTGGAGCAGGTATGATTAACGATGTGACGGCTGGGCGTGGTGATGCGCGTATTTTTGAAGTGGCGGCTGAATTTAATGTGCCGATTGTTTTGATGTATTCAAAAGATGATTCAGCTCGGACTACTGCTGATAAGGTGGAATATGAGGATGTTATGGCGACTGTTGTTGATTTTTTGACTGAGCGAGTTGCGGCTGCTCGGGCTGTAGGAGTTTCTGAAATTATTGTGGATCCTGGGATGGGGGCTTTTGTTTCGGGTGATCCGGCTTACTCGTGGGAGATTATCGATAGGATTGAGGAGTTGGGTGATTTGGGTTGTTCTGTGCTTGTAGGGGCATCTCGTAAGAGCTTTTTGGGGGAGGATAGATTTGGTGGCACTTTGTATACATCGGCTTTATTGAAAGGGCGGATCGATATTTTGCGAGTGCACACTGTGCTGGAAAATGCTACAGTTACTCTCCAATAAATATAATCATTATTATGAGGACATTTGTAACTAAAGAATTCACTTTTGCGGCGGCTCATTCGCTTTCTAAATATCATGGAAAGTGTGAGCGTATGCATGGTCATAATTATAAGCTGCAGGTTACTGTGGAGGGAGAGGTGCAGTCGAATGGATTGGTGATTGATTTTGTAATCCTGAAGAAAATTGTGAAGGAGAGGATTTTGAATAAATATGATCATCAAAATTTGAATGAATTTTTTGAAAATTCTACGGCGGAAAATGTTGCGCAGGCAATTTGGGATGAACTTGTGGATTTGCCGGTGCTTTTGAAGGCTGAGAGGGATGACCCGAATATGCCTGAGGAGATTGCGGCTCTTTTGGATGGAGATGGGGAGGCGAGGAAGGAAATAAATGAAAAAGTGCGTTTGTATGAGGTGAAGCTTTGGGAGACGGACACTAGTTTTGTTACTTTACGCGCTGAATAATGCATGTATTTTTAGGGCTTTGCAGCAATTTGGGTGATAGAGAGATGTATTTGGTGCAGGCTCGCGATCTTTTAATGAAGCAAAATGTTTTGGTTATGGGGCAATCTGAAGTGCGTGAGACGGCTCCGCTTGGAGGTTTGGATCAGCCGGATTATTTGAATCAGGTAATTGAATGTCAGACGGATCTTGAGCCTGAAGATTTGCTTGCAGTTTGTAAGTTTGTTGAAGGGGAAATGGGCAGGCCAGTGAAGCCGGCGAATATTGGGAATGTGAGTTTTGGTGCGGCGCCAGTGAGTGAAGAGCGCTGGGAATCGAGAGTGATTGATATTGATATTTTGTATTATGGAGATCGAATTGTTGATAAGCCGAATTTGCAAATTCCTCACCGTGGAGCTGCTGACAGAAAATTTGAACTTGAGGGTATGTGTGATTTGCAGCCAGATTTTGTACACCCTGTTTTGAAAAAAAGTATGCAGAATCTCTTAAATGGGGCATAATGCAGCCATGAATGACAGACAGGCTAAGTTGCGTTTGAGAGCTCTTGAGCTTATTCGAAAATTTGGAAAAGGCTCGAGTGGGCGTGTGCTTTCTGCGATTGATTTAATTGAAGGGCTTTATTTTGGTACTGAAAATGGGCGACAAATTTTTTCGCATAATTCTTTGGTACCGCAGGAGGAAGACAGGGATTTCTTTATTTTATCTAAACTGGAGGCTTTGCCAGCTTTATATGCGGTGCTTGAAGAGGAGCAATATAATTTGCCGGAGCTTTTGCCCATGTTGCCGAATCGAAAAGTTCCTGGGGTTGAGTTGACGAGTAATGAGCATGCATATGGTTTGATTTATGCTGTTGGGATTGCGCAGGCGATACAGATGCAGCGTAAGAATCAGCATGTATTTTGTTTGGCTGGCGATTATGAATTGAGATATGGAAGGGCTTGGGAGGCGATTCGTTTGGCTGGTGAGCAGCGTTTGGATCGTTTATGTTTGGTGATAGATGAAAATGATGCTCGTGACCAGATGATTCAGGAGCGTTTTGAGGCTTTTGGTTGGAAAGTTATTAAGCTAGCGAATGCGCATAGTCATGATGAAATTGTGTATTCATATATGAAAGCGAGGATTACTCAGAGGAAGCCGGCTTGTATTTGGGCGCCGACTATTAAATCTGCGGGGGTGCCATTTGCAGAGAGAAAGCCTGAATATGATGATGTGGTTTATTCAGATACAGAAATGCAGGAAATAACTAATATTTTGACATGAATTTAGATCTTAAATTGACGCAATTGGGCTTGAGGAATCGGCATTTTATTCTTGTGGATTTAAGTTTTCCAGATGGGGTTTTTGAGGAATTCAGAAGGAGTTACCCTGATAGATATTTGCATTTGCCTTGTCACAGTGACATTGCGATGGAATTTGCGGCTGGTTTGTCTAGCTTTGGAAACCATGTATATGTTTGGGGAGTGGATGAGGCTGTAAATGTTGATTTGCCTGATAAAAATTTAAATGTGAAGTTTTTATATCCTAAAGAAGGGGCCTCTTGGGATGGCTTTGAAGATAAGCTCTTATCTTTTACGTTCGGAAAAGTCTATCTGCCAATGTGATTGGGCTTTCGAAATGCATATTTTCGCGCTACACTGGGGGCACTTTAAACGTCTTTTATGCCCCGCCCGAAAGATCTCCGAATATTCTCTGGTACTTCCCACCCTGTGTTGGCTGGTGCAATAGCTAAAGAACTTTGGACGAAACTTTCTGAAATGCAGATTTCAAGATTTGCTTGTGGGGAAATTTATGCGAAGCCAGCTGAATCTGTACGAGGTTCAGATGTTTTTTTAATACAGACTGCGACTCATGAAGTGAATGAGGATTATATGGAATTGTTTATTATGATTGATTCTTTGGAGCGATCATTTGCAGGTAAGATTACTGTGGTGATTCCGCATTTTGGCTATGCAAGGCAAGATAGGGTTGCAAGCCCAAGAGAGCCGATTAGTGCAAAACTATTTGCAGATTTAATTGCTACTTCTGGAGCTGATCATGTGATTACTGTGCAGTTGCATAGTGATCAAACGCAAGGATTTTTCCCTTTTCCTGTAGATAACTTGAATCTGAGGAATATGTTTGCGGAGTACCTTATGAAGAAAAAATTGACTGATATTGTGGTTGTTGCTCCAGATGCTGGCGCGGCAAAAGATGCTGGACGTTTGGCTAAATTATTAGATGCGCCGCTAGCGGTTCTTACGAAAGAAAGGCCAACATTTAATGTGGCTGAAGTTACATCTGTAGTTGGTGATGTGGAGGGGAGGACGTGTATTTTGTATGACGATATGGTTGATACTGCGGGTAGTGTTTGTGCTGCTCATCAAGCTTTGATAGATCATGGTGCGAATAAAGATGTTTATTTGGTGGCTTCACATGCAGTGTTTTCTGGTCCGGCTGTTGATAGGTTGCGTGAAACTAATTTTAAAGAAGTGATTGTTTCTGATTCGATTCCTGTGACTTCTGAAAAAGAATTTAGAGGTTTGACTGTTTTACCGATTGCTTCCTTGTTGGCGCGCGTTATCAAATGTGTGCACGAAAACAAATCTGTTACGGAGGCACTTTAATTTAAAAAAATATGCAAATATATTTGGGTAGTGATCATGCTGGTTATGGAATGAAAGAGGTGGTGCAAACTCATTTGAAAGATGCAGGCCATGAGGTTTTGGATCTTGGGGTTTTTGATGAGGTAAACAAAGCGGATTATCCGGATATTGCGAGAGAGGTTGGTGAGAAAGTTTTAGAAAATGCTGATAGTTTGGGGGTTTTGGTTTGTGGAACAGGAATGGGAATGGCGCTTGCTGCGAATAAATTGAAGGGAATACGTGCTGTGACTGCTCATGATTCAAATACTGCGCGAATGGCAAGAGAACATAATAATGCAAATGTTATTACTTTTGGTCAGAGAGTGATTGGGAATGATGTGGCGAAAGAGATAGTTGATACATTTTTAGGTGCTGAGTTTGAAGGCGGGCGACATGGGCGCAGAGTCGACAAAATAACAGCTATAGAAAATGCATGATATTCAAATTGCGCCATCGATTTTGTCAGCTGATTTTGGTGACTTGAATGCAGAAATTGCTTCGATTGAAGAGCATGTGGATATTATTAGTGTGGATGTAATGGATGGACATTTTGTGCCGAATATTACTGTTGGTGCACCGGTTTTGAAATGCTTGAAGAGTTCTTTGCCTTTTGAATGTCATTTAATGATTAGCGAGCCGGAGAAATATTTAGAGGATTTTGCTAAGGCGGGTGCTTCGATTATTTCTGTACATTATGAGGCGACTGGGCCTAGAACTGCAGAGATTTTGGGTCGAATTCGTGAGCTTGGCTGTAAGGCTTCTCTTGCGATTAAGCCAGCGACTTCTCCAGATGAAATTCGTGAATTTTTGGATTTGATGGATGCTTGTGTTGTGATGAGTGTTGAACCTGGTTTTGGTGGGCAATCTTTTATGCCTGAATCATTACCGAAAATTACGCAGCTTAGAGAGTGGAAAAGTGACCTAGACATTATTGTCGACGGTGGAATTAACAATGAAACTGCGCCGGAGGCGATAGCCGCAGGCGCGAATATCCTGGTTTCAGGATCTTATATTTTTAAAGCGAGTGATCGCGTGGCAGCGATTGCATCCTTAAAAGGTTCTTAAATTTATCCCCCTATAATCCCCCCACGCTATGATTATTGCCACACTTAAGGAAGTTAAAGACAACGAAAATCGAGTTGGTTTAACTCCATATGGAGTTCGCGAGCTTGTTGAAGAAGGTCATACTGTTATTGTTCAAGAAACTGCCGGAATTGGTAGTGGATTTTCTGATACTGAGTACAAAGAATGCGGTGCTCAAATGATGAGAAATCCAGAAGATATTGTTAAGGAAGCAGAAATTATTGTTAAAGTGAAGGAGCCTGTTCCTTCTGAATATAATTTGCTTGAGCAATTTGCTGGTAAGACACTGTTCACATATTTGCATCTTTCAGGTGTGGATAAACGTTTGACTAAGGTTCTTGTGAATAACAATATTACTGCGATTGCTTATGAAACTTTAGAAGATGAGCAAGGCCAATTGCCTTTGCTTGCGCCGATGAGTGAGGTGGCTGGTGTTGTTGCGATTCAATATGGAGCTGAATATTTACAAAAGAAATATAATGGCCGAGGTGTAACTTTGGGTGTGATTTCTGGAACGGATAGTGCACGTGTTGTTGTTGTAGGTGGAGGATTTGTAGGTGCGACTTCAGCAAAAACGGCGGCTGGTATGGGTTGTCGTGTGAAATTGTTTGATATTAATCCTGCAAGAGTTGAAGAATTGAATGCGGAGATGGCTGAATATCTTGGGCCAAATTTGTCTAAGAATTTTGAAGCAATTGTTCCAGATGGTGAAAACTATGACTTGGCTTTGCAAGAAGCTAACTTGGTAGTTGGTGCAGTTTTGGTTGCTGGCGCGAAGGCTCCAGAAATTATTTCTGAGGAACAAGTTAAATCTATGAAAGATGGAACTGTAATTGTTGACGTTTCAATTGATCAAGGTGGATGTATTTGGGGATCACGTGGAACGACTCATAGTGAGCCTACTTATGAGATCTACGGTAAGATTTTCTGTTGTGTAACTAATATGCCTGGACAATATAGTAGACAGTCTACAATGGCTTTGACTAGTGCGACATTGCCTTACTTGAAAATGATTGCTAAGGAAGGTGCGCATGAAGTGATGAAGAGATCTTTGGCAGGTAATGGACGAATGGCTCGTGGACTAAATACTTACAAAGGTCATCTTACTTATGAGCGAGTTGCTCAAGATTTGGGGATGACTGATAGTTATAAAGCGGTAGAAGAGCTTGTGTAAGGGCTGAAAAACTTGTTACTATGGGGCATACAATTACTTGTTATGTCCCATTTTTCTTTTTCAAATTTTGCTTGGTGGAAAGAACTGAACTCATTTCAGGGGGATTGGTGATGCTATAAAAAATACTTTAACAACACATGCCCTCTGAAGGGCTTTTTTTATTTAATTCACTATTTTGATTATGTTAACAATTACACCATATAATGAAGGCTTGGTTCTGCCGCCCGCCTATGCTCCTTTAATTCGGGAGCGAAATGAGAATATTGCTCTTAGGATGGCGCAGGCTTTGGGAGCTCAAACCCGTAAAGAAGTGGCAGAGCTTTTGGGTGAATATCCACTTTTGCCGCAGGCTTATGACATGAGAAAATTTCCTTATGAAGATCCGCGACAATTTTATGGAGCTTTGGTTGAGCATGAAGCTCATGGGATGAAGGGTTTGTTGCGGCCACCGATTGATCCTGGAAATGTTCCTGAGCATATGCCGCGTGGTTTGGATGCGATACACCGGATGGGCCTGCCTGGCTACATTGCATTTAATGAAGATCAGGCCATGGCTGCTTATGATGCTTTGCGTCTTGAAGGGCATGAAGTACGTTTGAAAAATCCTGAGGAGTCTGATGGCAATGGCCAGCATAAAATTGACTCTAAGGAGGATTTGAGGCGTTTACTTTCTGAATATACGCATTTGTTTAGGCGAGAGATTGGGATGGTTTTGGAGGCGAATTTAGAAGATGTAGACACTCATACAGTTGGACAAGTTTTATTGCCGACGGGTGAGCGAGTTTCTTTAGCTGGGAAGCAAATTGATTTGGAGGATAGGGATGGTTTTGGAGGGATAGATTTTACTTTGTCGCGCAGGGCAATATTAGATGTAATGAGAGATACTTTGCCTTCTCATGTTACTGCAGCACTGCCACAAGTTGAGCAAGTTTTTGGAGCCTTTAGTGAGTTTTTGCGGGTTTCACGAATATCTTTTGATATAGTTTCTGGTCGTTCGGCAGGGCAACAATTTTGTGGTTTAGCAGATGTAACTTTGCGTGTTGGTGGTACTTGTCCGGGAACGATGGAGGCTTTGAATGCAATGCAAAGAACTGGTCTTTCTTCGGCCGATGCTTTTGTGCGTTTGCACTGGAATCCGGCGAGCTCAAATATTCGCGAAGGATTTCGTTATATAGATAACGAACGCTTGGTGATTGTGGCCGATGCTTCTTAGTTCAAATGTAATTTCTGTTTGCTCATATGTATCCAAAATAATCCGGCGGCCATGATGCTACCGAGCCCAACAATGAAGATGGGTTTGTCTAGCGCTTGGCCGCTGCCAATGTATGCGAGTGTGAAGGAAGTGCCGAAGCTGCCGAGGCTTGTAATGAATATGAAGGTGATTTTTTTCATTGGGGAGCAGCCGAGAAAATATGCCATTGCGTCGCTTGGGGTGAAGGGGATGGATGATAGTAAGAAGAAAATGATAATGGCTTTTTCTGACTCCATGAGTTTTTTGAAATATGCGACTTTTTCTTTATTGAATAAGGGGAAAAGTTTTGAGCCGAAATATCTGCCGAGTGAAAATGCGATTAATGTGCCAATGATTTTGCAGATCCAATTTGTAAAAACTCCTACCCAAAAGCCGTAAACAAATGCGCCGGCTATGCCAGTGAGCGAGAAGTTTAGAGGCACTACGACTACCGCTGATATTCCGAATAGTACGTAGAATAGGTAGCCCCAAACTCCGTAGTTTTCGAAGAAGCTTTGCACTGCTTCTTGTGATGGCATGGCTGCATTTAAAATATAGTTCAGCACAAAAAGGAAGGCGATGCTTCCAATGAGGAAAGTGGCAATGAGGAGGTTCTTTTTCATTGCGAATATTTTAACATAAATGGTGGGACAGGCCTCTTCACCAAAAATGGTGACCGCGACAGGATTTGAACCTGTGGCCTTTGGTTCCGCAAACCAACGCTCTATCCAACTGAGCTACGCAGTCATTGCGTCTGAATCCTAGGTGAAAATAGTGCATTTTGCAAGAGAATGATACACTCCTTGCATGAAGAAGTTTTATCCAATTATTTGGCTGACTATTGTGTTTTTGGTGATTGCGATTGTGTTCGCGCCGCAGTTTGATGCAATGGGGCAGTTTGTACACGATAAGTTTGGCATGCAGGGCTTATTTTTCACTGTATTTTTGGCTGATTTCACTTTGCAGCCTTTTCCTCCGGATGTGCTTTTATATAGTTATGTTCTTTCAGGTTCGCCGATTGTTTTGACCTGGCTTTTGGTTGCTTTTGGTAGTGCGCTTGGTGCGTGTGCAGGTTATGGCATGGGTTATTTTTTGCAATATGAGGGTGCTTTAAAATTTATTGGTGAAAAAAAATATCAGCAAGCTTGTGATTTATTTAAGAATTATGGGACTGCAGCGGTTTTGATTGCTGCAATTACGCCGGTACCTTTTAATGTGGTGTGTTGGTCTGCGGGTATATTTAAAATGGACTTCCGTTTCTTCTTGCCAAGTGTAATTTTGGCTAGGGGAGCTCGATTTGTTTTGGTGATTTTGTTGGCCTTAAACGTTTAAGCCTCCTTCTTTTTTGATGGTTTCCATTAATTTGCTGTGCAGTAATCCATTACTTGCAAGAAGTGTTCCTTTTTTAGGCGAGAGCATGCTGCCATCCATGTTGGTTACCATTCCGCCGGCTTCTTCTACGATTATTTTTCCTGCTGCTATATCCCATGCTTCTAGATCGTATTCGAAATAGCCATCGTAACGGCCTGCTGCGAGGTAGGCGAGGTCTAGAGCTGAGGTGCCAATTCTTCTGACTCCTCGAGATTGGGCGTGTATTGCCTGGTAGATTTTGAATGTTTTTTCTGTACGTGCTGATCCGCGTTCGTAAGGTAGGCCGGTTGCATAAAGGCCATTTTTGAGTTCGCTAGTTTGAGAAACATGAATGCGATGTTTGCCTAAATAAGCTCCTTCGCCTTGTTTTGCCCAAAAAGTTTCACCTGTTCCAGGGACTTCAACTACACCAATAATTGGTACACCTTTGTGAATTACTGCGATTGAAATCGAGAAAATTGGTAATCCTTGTGCGAAATTTGTAGTTCCGTCTATTGGATCGATTATCCATTTGTAGTCACTTGTACCTTTGATTGGTGGGATTTCTTCGCTGATGATGCTGTGATCGGGGAAATTCTTTTGAATAACGCTAACGATAAGCTCATTACAGGCTTTGTCTGCTTCTGTGACTAGATTTACGTGACTACCTTTTGTGTCTACTTTGAAACCTTTTTTTTGGTATTCAAGCGCCATTTTACCTGCGTCGTGTGCTAGTTTTTTTGCTATTTGCAATAAATGTAGGGGCATATTTTTTATTTAATTCGCCGCCATCATACCTGAAAAAATCATCTATGAAGGGGAAGAAGCTTGACAAAAACATGAAAAGTAGTTATATTCAGTTAACCATGATTATTTTACAGGCTATATATTCGGCGATCGCAAAAGAAAGGACAGAAGCTGTCTTGTCTTCGCGTTCTGATGAGTGGCTTGCTAAAATACTCTCAGTAGAGAGAAATCATAGATCTATTAAATAAATTATAAATCGTATGGCAAAGAGAAGACCAGGACATGATCGAGAGTCAGCGAGTTTAAATCTCGTTATGACTGATGAAGAGAAAGCAGCTATTGATGCTTTGTTACAGGCAGGTGTTAGGTCAACACCTCCACCTAGAAGGCCTTTACCATTTATAGGAAAAAAACACCCAGCAGATGTTTTAGCAAGAATTAATGCGAGAACTAGGCAAGTAGAAGATGAAGGTGGCGAGTGAGTCTTGGTTGCTTAACGCACTTTAACCTGGTAGACTCCTTGGGCTAATTTTAGTTATGAAGAAAAAACAGTTTAAAATTAAATCTGGAATGACTCCGAAAGGGGATCAGCCGAAAGCGATTAAAGCTTTGGTTAAGGGTATTAAAGATGACAAACATAGTCAGGTGCTTTTGGGTGCGACGGGAACGGGTAAAACTTTTACGATTTCGAATGTAATTGAACAAATTCAGAAGCCAACTTTGATTATTGCGCATAATAAAACGCTTGCTGCTCAGCTTTGTAGTGAAATGAAGGAGATTTTCCCGGATAATGCTGTGCATTATTTTGTCTCTTATTATGACTACTATCAGCCTGAGGCCTATATTGCAGTTTCTGATACTTATATTGAAAAGGATGCACAAATTAATGATGAAATTAATAAATATAGACATGCTGCAACTGAAAGTTTGCTGACTCGAAATGATGTGATTATTGTTGCTTCGGTTTCTTGTATTTATGGTCTTGGTTCGCCGCAAGAATATTTAGATCAAAGGTTAACGATGAAGGTTGGTGACGAAGTGAAGAGAGATACATTGTTGCGTACTCTGACTGATCTGCAATATCAAAGAGCGAAATTAGATTTTAAACAAGGAATGTTTCATGTGCTTGGTGATCTTGTGGAGGTGTTTCCTCCTGGTGGAGATACAGCTTTGCGTTTGGAATTCTTTGGGGATGAAATTGAAAAGATTTCTGAAGTGGATCCATTTACGGGTGAAATATTGGGTACGACGGGTGAGGTTACAGTTTTCCCTGCGAAGCATTCGGTTACGACTCAAGAAAAGATTGAAAAATCAGCAGTTGGAATTCGTAAAGAACTTGAGCAACGTGAGCAACAATTACGCGAACTGGGGAAGGGTCTTGAGGCACAACGTCTGCGGACTCGTACTGAATATGACTTAGAAATTTTGCAAGAGACTGGTTATTGTAGTGGAATCGAAAACTATGTTCGTTACTTTAATGATATTCCTCCTGGAGGTAAGGCGTCGACTTTGATGGATTATTTTCCGGATGACTTTTTGCTTGTAATTGATGAATCGCATATGACTGTTCCACAGGTTGGAGCGATGCATAATGGTAATCTTTCGCGTAAACAATCTCTTGTTGAACATGGATTTAGAATGCCGTCTGCTTTTGATAATAGACCTCTTAAGTTTCAAGAATTTGAGGAATATATGGGTAGTACAATTTATGTTTCTGCGACTCCTGGTAAATATGAAATGGCGAAGAAAGATGGTCTAGTTGAGCAGATTATTAGGCCGACTGGTCTTTTGGATCCAGTTATTTCTGTAAGGCCAAAAGCTGGGCAAATTGATAATTTGCTTGAAGAAATTCGAGTCCGAACTGAAAAGGGTGAGCGTATTTTGGTGACGACTTTAACGAAGAGAAGTGCGGAAGATTTGACTGAATATCTGACGGATGCAGATGTGCGTGTGCGTTATTTGCATTCTGATATTGATACTTTAGAGCGTATTGAGATTTTGAGAGATTTGCGACTTGGACTGTTTGATGTGCTTGTTGGTATTAATCTTTTGCGTGAAGGTTTGGATCTACCCGAGGTATCGCTTGTTGCAATTTTAGATGCAGATAAGCAAGGTTTCTTGCGTAGTCGATCTGCTTTGATTCAAACGATTGGGCGTGCTGCGCGTAATGCGAATGGATTTGTGATTATGTACGCAGATAAGGAATCTGATGCGATGAAATTGGCTATTGATGAGACGGATAGGAGGCGAAATGTACAGATTGCATACAATAAAAAACATGGAATTACGCCGCAAACTATTTTGAAGGCGGTTAAGGATATTGAGATGTCTAGAAAGAAGGCTGAGAAGAAGCAAACACGTCGATATAATGTGAGTAAAGTACCGAAGGAAGAGATTGGCCGTTTGATTGTTAGTCTTGAGGCTGAGATGGATATGGCTGCGCAAAATATGGAATTTGAGAAGGCGGCAGAACTTCGTGATGAAATTGAAGAGCTGGAGAAGAAGCTTTAGTTTATACCTGTTGTGACGTTGACAAAGCGTGAACTTTTAGTATAGTTGTGTCTAAATATTAATTATTTTGTATGGATGAAAGGGGTAAACCTATTGATAAGGATCTCTATGAGGATATGATTGATTCTTATCGAGGTCGTTCTGGGTTCTTTGTAGCTTTGGGTGCATCTATGGGGGATAAAAAACATCCTGATAATGAGGGGAGAGTACTTTTGAATAGAATCACTAGGTCTTGTCCAGGAATGAGAGGATATGATCCAATTCATATTACTGATGAATTGTTGAGTTCATTGCAGAATGATGGTGAAGTTGATCATGATGCTTTTATTGATGAGCTTACTGAAGCTGGTCTTGTAATGCATATGTATGCTCTACGTGGTAGGGAGAGAAGTTCAGAAGAAGAAATTGAGAATAAATATAGAGTTAAGCCTTCTGTGTGGTTTGTTGAAAAAGAAGAGGAAATTATTGCGGATTTGAATAGTGCAAATGCAGAATTTAATATTGTTTTTGATAAATGGCTTACAGAATTTTTGAATGAATTTTCTATGCCACATTGTATGAAAGCATTGATGCAACATGATGATTTGAGAAAGAATGCTGGTGGGCTTGTGGAGACAGTTAAAAGAGTAAGAACAGCTTTGATTGCTGCAATTAATCTAGGATTTGAAGCTGGTTTTACATCTGATATACGTAACTCATATTCTAGAAGAGGAGTTAATGCTACCTTAGAAAGGTGGTCTCTTGAAGACCTTGTGTCTTTAGTTGAAGAGTTAAGAGCTGCTACTGTTGAAGCTGTATCAAAAATGAATGGTGAATTAGATGAGGCTAAGTCTACGATAGAAAATAAAGAGGTTGAATGTGGAGCTTTAAAATCTTCTAGAGATAAATTTAGATTGGCATTTCTCGCATTACTTGCTTCAATGATTCCTGCTGGAGTGATTACTGGATCAATTGGAGTAGGTGCAACTTATGCTTACATGACATATGGACAAGAAGCACCGTTGCTAGAAGAAGCACCGGAGGTGGAAGTGGGAGAATGATCTAGCTTGACATAGTTGTATATGGCGCTAGAATTCTAGCCATGTTTTTAAATGTATAAAAATGGTTGAAGGTGGAGCACAAGATTTAGATATCGATAATATTGAGGAGCAGCCTGGCTTGGGGGCAATTAGGCGAAGGATTGGAGCTAGAGATGAAGAGTCACATCCAGCTAGAGTTTGTGATGAATTGTTATTACGTGCTTTGACCTTTTGTCCTGATGCTCAAGAGTGGGAGCAGCCGGCTCGTCTAGATCGTACTCATATAGCAGCTGTGAAGGCTGATTATAATAGTGAAGGGGTAGATGCAGCTGTACAAAGGATCATTGGAGAATTTATATTATTATTCACTGATGCCTATAATCGAGGGCTTGATACTGACATTGAAATGAATATATTTGCAGCTGGATTTGTTAATAGAGAGACAGATGATGAAGAGTTAAGGCGTATAGTGTTGTCGGGTTGTAAACGAGGTGAAAGCGTTTTGTTTGAAAATTTAAGGCCTTTATTTGAAGATTTGTTGGGGAGGTTTTCAAAAGAAATTATTGTTAGGGATCTTTTGAAAAAATATGATGAGAAGGAAGGAATTCAACTTGATGCACAGGAACAGCATCGTGAACTTAATACAGTTATTAAAACTGTGAGAGGGTGGGTTGATAGGTTACGTACAGATGCGGCAATGAATGTTGGAAATGATATTAAAGGGATTAGAGATCTTGATTTAAGTGGAGTGCCTTTGTCTGATTTAGTTGATACTTTGGCTTCATTGACTCGGTATGCGATAGCTTCTTATGCAGATTTACGTGAGCATGTGAAAGGTTCAAATCGTGAGGCAGAGAATCTTCATAGGGAAAATGGCTCATTAAGAACTAGTCGAACAGGATGGAGGCTTGCTGCATTGGCTGCTGCATTGGCTGTGCCGACTGCATTTTGTGCGGGTACATTTGCTGGTGGTACGGCAAATCACTTGATTAGTGATCAAGATGCAGTTCTAGATTTACCTGGTTCATCTGAAGGAGAAACTAAGTAGTCTTAGCCTTCACAATCATTGATACGATTTTTTCCATACGAGCGCCTTCTTCGAGGACTTGTTTGATGAATTTCATTGTGTCTTCGAGGTTTGGAATCATTACGTGTTCAAGTGCGTTTACACGGCGGCGAGTTCTTTCGAGTTCGTCGGCCATGCGTTCAGCTTTCTTTTCAAGTACGGCGAGTTGAATCAATAGTGGAAGAATTTCGCGTAATGAAAGTAGTGCGGTGTCTAGTTCACCAGAAGTGTTGCTGAATCCGTAACCTAGGATATTTCCTTCGACTTTTGACTCGATATTAGCGAGTTTTACACTCATAACGTTCTGAGTTGTAACTTCGAGGTCTACCTTTGTTCTTGGAGCCATTAGGGCCGTTTCAATGTATTCTGGGTGAGGTGTGACAGCAGATGCGATGAGTAAGTTTTGAAAAACTGAGCCGAGCTCGGCTTCGACTTTTTTACGCATAGCTTGTACTTCACGGATTACGTCCATGAAGGCTTTCATGAGTCCTTCTTGTTTGTCTTTAAGAAGTTTGTGACCTTTTTTGGCACGCCCGTGCTTGTTTTTAAGCTCGAGCAATGCCATTTTAGTTGGATTGTATCCTGCAATTATTGCCATATTATTTCATGTATTTATCAACTAGGTCTTTCTTCACACGTTTTAATTCGGTGCGAGGTAAGATCTTTAATAGGTCCCAACCGTGGTTGAGTGAGTCTTTGATGTCGCGATTTGTTTCGCCTTGGTTTACGAATACTTTTTCGAATTCGTCGGCAAATTTTAGGTAACTTTGGTCTGTTTCTGAAAGTGAACTTTCACCAAGAATTACTGCAAGTTCGCGCATTTCTAATCCGTAAGCGTAGGCAGCAAATAGCTGACCGATCAAACCTGAGTGGTCTTCACGAGTTTTTCCTTCACCTTGCCCTTTACCCATCAAACGTGAGAGAGAAGGGAGAACGGCTACAGGTGGGTAGATACCTTTTTTGTGTAGATCACGGCCAAGTACGATCTGACCCTCAGTAATATAACCAGTAAGGTCAATAATTGGGTGAGTTTTGTCGTCATTAGGCATAGTCATTACTGGAATCTGAGTAACAGATCCTTCTTTGCCTTGGATTCTTCCAGCTCGTTCGTACAGAGTAGCAAGATCCGTATACATGTAACCTGGGAAACCTCCACGTCCTGGCACCTCTTTACGAGCCGCAGAAACTTCACGAAGAGCTTCACAATAGTTAGTTACATCTGTGTAGATCACAAGTACGTGCATTCCTTTTTCGAAGGCGAGGTACTCAGCTGCTGTTAGAGCAAGTCTTGGAGTTGCGATACGTTCGATTACTGGATTGTCTGCTGTGTTGATGAACAGAACAGAGTTTTCGATCGCTCCGGTTTTCTTAAATTCATTGATGAAGTATTGAGCTTCCTCGAAAGGTACACCCATTGCAGCGAAGACAATCGCGAAGTTACCTCCGTCTTTGCCTTGTACTGTTGCTTGCCTTGCGATTTGTGCAGCAAGCTTGTTGTGTGGCAAACCAGAACCTGAGAAAATAGGTAGTTTTTGTCCACGTACAAGAGTGTTTAATGAGTCGATTGTTGAAATTCCAGTTTGAATAAAGTCATCTGGCATTTCACGTGAAGTTGGATTCATTGGGTTACCGTTGATGTCCAATTTCTTTTCGGCGATGATAGCTGGGCCACCATCGATAGGTACTCCACGACCGTTGAAAGTACGACCGAGCATATCTTCTGATACGCCAAGTTCGAAAGTATGACCAAGGAAACGAGCTTTTGCTCCATCTGTAGCAATACCTTGTGGAGATTCGAAGAGCTGAACAACGGCAAGGCCTTTGTTTGCTTCGAGGACTTTTCCAAGTCTTTCTTCTCCGTCTGATAAAGTAATGATTACGAGTTCTTCGTAAGTTACTTTTTCACCTTCTGGAAGCTCTACGAATGCTAGAGGTCCCACGATGTCTTTGACTGTTTTAAATTGTTTTTGCATAGTGTTTTTTTAGGTTAGGCTAGGGCAGAAATATCTTTTTGAACACGACCCATAAGTTTTTCGAATGCTGCTTCGTCATCTGCAGGGATTTCTTTAACCCTTGCAACTTCTTGAAGTACTTCTAGTTTTTTAAGGTCATCAATTTCAAAGTTTTCTTTATCTAGTAGATCTTCTGCAGCATGAGCAATTGTAAGAATTGTCTTAAGCATTAGATATTGTTTTCTAATAGGAGTTCGAGCGTCTTCTGGATCGAATGCGTTTTGGAATAGGAAATCTTCACGTAGAGATTTAGCTACAAGTAGTAGTAATTGCTCTGCATTTGAAAGTGAATCTGCACCTACAAGTCTAACAAGTTCTTCGAGTTTCGCTTCTTTTTGTAGAAGGTCCATTGCTTCATTTCTTAAGAGAGGGAAGTCTTCTGCAACTTCTTTCTTTAGGTAGCCTTCAATGTTGTCCGCGTAAAGCGTATACGAAGTTAGCCAATTAATAGCAGGGTAGTGACGAGCGTAAGCAAGTTTTGAATCTAGCCCCCAGAAAGTTTTAGTAACACGAAGTGTATTTTGAGTAACTGGTTCTGAGAAGTCTCCACCAGGAGGGGAAACGGCTCCAATTACTGAAAGTGTTCCTTCACGGTTATCTGAACCAAGACAGTCTACGTAACCAGCTCTTTCGTAAAAGGCTGCAATCTTAGATGCGAGGTAAGCAGGGTAACCTTCTTCACCTGGCATTTCTTCAAGACGTCCACCCATTTCACGCATAGCCTCAGCCCAACGAGAAGTTGAGTCAGCCATAAGTGCGATGTCGTAACCCATATCTCTGTAATATTCGGCGATTGTGATACCTGTATATACAGATGCTTCACGAGCCGCAACAGGCATGTTTGAAGTGTTTGCGATCAGAATTGTTCTCTTCATAAGAGGTTCGCCAGTGTTTGGATCCTCAAGGTGAGGGAATTCAACTAGTACCTCAGTCATCTCGTTACCACGTTCTCCACATCCAATGTAGACAATAATTTGTGCGTCACAGAACTTAGCAAGTGATTGCTGAGTTACAGTTTTACCTGCACCAAATGGTCCAGGAATCGCAGCTGCTCCACCTTTTGCAAGTGTGAAGAAAGTGTCGATTGAACGTCCACCAGTTTTTAGTGGCATGTTCGGTACTTTCTTTTCTTGAATTGGTCTTGGAATTCGAATTGGCCACTTTTGTAGCATGATAATGTCGTGTGTTTTTCCATCTTCATCTTCGATTTTTGCGAATACATCTTCGATTGTGAATTTACCGCCAGTGATTTCTTTAAGTTTTCCAGAAATATGTGGTGGAACCATTACTTTATGTTCAATAAGTGTTGTTTCTTGAACTGTTCCAAGTACGTCACCTCCTGTTACTTTGTCTCCTGCTTTTGCTACTGCTTTAAGATCCCATTTTTTGTCTCGGTCTAGTGCTTTTACTTCTACACCACGTGTGATGAATGGTCCTACTTCCTTTTCAATTGCTGAAAGTGGACGTTGGATTCCATCGTAAATTGAAGTTAGAAGACCTGGGCCTAGGTCTACAGTCATTGTGTCACCAGTAAGTTCAACTGGTTCGCCTGGTCCGATTCCGGCAGTTTCTTCATATACTTGAATAGCTGCTTCGTCACCATTTAAACGGATGATTTCACCTACTAGGCGTTCGTCACCGATTCTGGCTACCTCGAACATTTTTGCATTTTTCATACCAGTTGCTACCACTAGTGGGCCGGCTACTTTGATGATTGTTCCAGTTCTGGAAGGTTTATCTGTCATATTTAACTTGGGTTACTTGTCTTTAAGAATATTGGATCCAATTGCTTTTTCTACAATTTGACCGAGCCTTTCTATGCCGAATCCGGTTGAACCTTCAGGGCCAGGAAGAGCGATAATTGCAGGTAGTGCGTCATTGGTGATTTTTTTGTATTCCTCTTTAGGAATGTTTTTAGCGTGTGACTCGAGAATGAATATAATTGCGTATTTTTCTCTTTCATCGACTTTTTGAGATTTTAGCTCAGTTAGTTTTTGAAGAGTTTCTTCAGCGTTCATAGAGAATTCTGTTTGCAATCCGATTGCTTTGAATCCGAGAACTACTTCTCTTGGTCCGATAATTGCGATTTCGTATTTAGACATAAAGTGTGTTTAATCGTTCACGAAGTAAATCTTGCTCGATGTGATTGAGTTTACCAACCATAATCATGCGAATGATTTGAGCATTGTTTTGTTTAGCGAAAAAGTAAGCAATTAAAGCTTCTGGACCAAATGGGATGAACTTAGATTTTTTAGCTAAGCCAAGTAAATAGTCGTTTGCATACTTTTCTAGGTAAACAAAAGATTTGTGTTTTTCGAATGCTTCAATTCCGTGACTCACAACGCTTGAATAGTTTGTTCCACGGAACATGTTAATTAGTGTTGCAGTGTCTGCATCCATTTTACTTAGGAAGTGGCTTGGTTTAAGTACGCCACCTTCTGCGAACAAAATGTTTTCGTTCATTTCTTCAAAGTAAGCTTCTTGTTTAAGCATTTTTACTCTGATGAAAGCTTTGATATTACTTAGGTCGATAAATGCTTTAACAAAGTCACTAATGAATTTGTTTCTCGTTGATTCAGCGATTTGAGCCAGTAATTCCATTTGAGTTTGATCGAGAATTAGATCTATTAATCTAGGGTCATTGTTTTGTGCTTTGTAACTCTTTTTTGCTCTTTCAATTCCAGCAAGAATTATTTGAATGTATTCTGTTGGGATTGATAGGAGAGGTTTGTCTTCATCAAGCATGAATGAAAGAATTGTTTCTTTTGGAATCATTCCGAAAGAAAGTAATTGGCTTTCGATTGAATCTCGGTCATTGCCGTTAAGGCTTCCTTTTAGGATAGTTTTGATATTGTGAAAGTCGAAACTAATGAAAAGTAGGTCCAAAATCTTACTGTCTGGACAAATCTGTGCAATAAGAGTTTTTGTATCTTCTAAACCTGCATCTACTACGACTTGAAAGTCTGAAATATTATTTATGTCACCAATGTGAGTTGAATAATCTAGATCGTTTAGAATTTTGTAAGCATCTTTTGCAGATGAAGCACCAAGTATACGCTCCACTTCTGGTAAATTCAGGAGTTTAGTTTCTAGTGCTCTTACTCGAGCAGATGCGTATGTAAATTGCTTAGTGTTCATTTCTAGTTGAATAATAGTTGTGAAAGTTCTGTCTCTAGGTCGCCCCAAAGTTCTTTTCCTAAGATAGACTCAAATGAGAAATCTAGTTCAACACTTGGAGTTTTCAAGATGAATCCTCCTTTGATGTGAGCAGATCTTCCAGCGAGTTCAAAGTCTGCGCCAGATTCTTTTAGAGCCTTTTTAGTTTCGTCTTCTTTGCCTTTTGCAGGAACAACAGTTCCTTCTTTGAATTCTTTAGAGGCTTTTTTAAGAAGTTTAACTAGTATTTTCTCGTAATCTTTTGAAGCAAAAAGGTTTGCGATTGTTTGGTCGAAAGCTGCAGTTAATACTGCGTGTTTTCCACGAAGTAAATCGTTGCGAACTTCCATATTAGTGAAAGTTTCTGCGCGGCCTTCTACCTTTGCAATGCTATCAGCGAGTTTTGCACTGATCTTTTCAGTGCTTTTTTCACGCTTTTGCTCATAATCCTTTTGGATTTTGTAGATTGCTTGATCACGTGCTTCGCCGAGTTTTTTAACCTCAGCTTCCGCA
This sequence comes from Candidatus Peregrinibacteria bacterium, assembly GCA_018658105.1. Taxonomy (GTDB): domain Bacteria; phylum Patescibacteriota; class Gracilibacteria; order UBA1369; family 2-02-FULL-48-14; genus JABHVW01. The sequence continues at coordinate 60,503 of JABHVW010000004.1, read as the reverse complement.
TCGTTTTCAATCTGATTGATAATGTTTTGAGTAGACATATTTTATGAATTTCTTAAGCGATTTCGATTCCGAATAGAAGAAGGATAGTGATAAGAAGACCAAGTACAGCGTAAGTTTCTACCATAGCTGACATGATAATTGCTTTACCAACGTTTGATGGGTCTTTTGCAACGGCTTGAAGACCAGCTGCAGTAGCTTTTCCTTGTTGGATACCAGATACAAGACATGTGAATCCAACTGGCATACAAGCGAAGAATAGTTGCCATGCAGTGCTTACGCTAACTGTTGCAGCTTCTCCACCAAGTAGACCAACTTGAATAAGTACAAGAAGACCTGCAAGGAAACCGTAGATTCCTTGAGTACCCGGAAGGGCTTGAAGTACAAGAACTTTACCGAAAAGTTCAGGTTTTTCGCTGATTACACCAGCACCGGCTTGACCGGCTGTGCTCACACCAACTGCTGATCCAATACCACCAAGAACAACGGCGATAAATACACCTGCAACGGTAATGGCTAATCCAGATTCGAACATAATAAAGGGGTTATTAATTAATTAAGAGTAATATATTTACAGTGACGCTTGAAGGGCTTAAATGGTAGTCCACCGCCTTCCATGAATTTGCCGAAAAATTCAACAAATTGAAGACGAGCGGAGTGGATAAAAGCTCCTAAAGCTGACAGTAATAAATTCATTAAGTGGCCTACCAAAAGTACTAATCCTGCAAAGAGGAATCCCACATAAGGGATTAGATCAATTGCAAGGCCAGCAATTGTGTTTACCGCGAAAGCGATAATTCCAGTTCCTAGACCGAGTGCCATAATACGAGAGTATGAAAGCACGTCTCCGAAGTAACCAACGAGTCCGTAAAGTGAAAGGACGCCGATGATTGCTTTTCCTGCAAGTGTTTCTTGTTTTCTTCCTTGAGTTAAGATCATTGCTGCGGTTCCACCAAGTGCGAGCCACATAAATATAGTTGAGAGGCTTGCTGGGATAACCATGTCTACTGAAGACAGGCCGAAACCTAGAAGTGCAAGAATGTATGCAACCCATAGGAAGCTATCTAGAACTGCATCTAGGTAGTCGCCTTGTTTCATTTTCCACCATCCATCGATTAATTTTCCGAAAAGTACGTGTGCGATTCCAATTACCATTGCAAGGACAAGGAAAGTGAGGGGGCCGTTGCCAGAAGTTGCATTTACTAATTGGAATTTGAAAGCACCGTCGCTTACAAGGAAGCCGGGTGCTTGTTCTGGGGTCATTCCGAAGTATCCTCCGAAGAAAATTCCGGCGATCATTGTGAGAATTCCACCCCACATCAATAGTTTTACTAGGCCTTTGCTTTCTTCAGGAAGTTTGAAGAATTTAAGGAATAGGAACATTGATCCGAAAAGTAGTAATCCATAACCTGAATCTGTTAGACAGAGCGCGAAGAATACAATGAAGAAACTTGCGAGGAATGGAGTTGGGTCTACTTCGCTTGCAGTAGGGAACCCGTAAAGAGTTGTTACTGACTCGAATGGCCAAGCGACTTTTTTGTTTCTAAGTTTGATTGGTGCTTCTTCGCCTTTTTTCGCTTTGATGTTTTCAATTGCGACATTTTCGCTGATTTTATGTAAGCTTGTTTTTAAGTCTTCAATTTCTACTTTTGCGATCCAACCTTCAATTACAAAGCTATATGAACCACCTTTTAGTTTTGCTCTTGTTTCGTTTTCTTCGTCTTGCCAGCTTAAAACATCATGGACAACTTTTAGATCATCTGAGTGTTTAGCTAAATCTATTTTTTCTTTTTGATGTTTTTCTAATTTCTCTTCAATTTTTTCTAGTTTCTCTTTGATGTCTTTTAGACGGTCTTTAACTGTTCCTTCAAAATAAGGAAGTTCAATCGTTTGAAATTTGTAAGTGTTAAGCACAGCTTTTGTTTTATCTAATTGTGATTTTGCAATAACGATTGTGAAATAAACTTTTCCACCGTCTTCGTTTACTTTGTGCATTTCATTTAAATCTCCAATATTGCAGATTTCTTTTTTCATTTCTTCGTAATCTCCAGCTGAAACTAGTCCAATTAAAATGTGAATGTAATCTGTTTCACGAGGTATATTTAGATCAAATGGTAGTTTTTTCCAGCTTGTAAGCAAGGCTGCTTCTTCTACAAGTGTGTTTTGAGCGTTTTGATCAGCTACGATATCTTCTTCAAGTTTTTTACATGCGTTGATAATTGTTTGATGGTCGAAACATTTGAGTTTTTTAAGTGCCGCATCAATAGTGTGAGAAGGGCGACCCTCCCAAATTTTACGTGTAGGCGCATGATCACTTAAGAATTTAATTGCAAAATCTAACTCAGCGATTTGAAAATCTGTATTGTGATTTTCCTCACTGATTGCTTCTAGCTCAACTTCACTTTGGACATCTTCAACTTGCATCACAGCTTTCTCCTGAATGAGCTTTAGGATACCTTTGAGGTCCTTTCTCATCCCTAGGATTTGAACTTTTTGCATTTTAAGTACTGCCATTGGGAAGTGTTTATTGTTGTGTGTATTCTGTGAATGCTGAACTTGCTTTTTCAACTGCTGAATCGATTTTTCCTTGAGCTACTTTCATCATTCCTTTGTTGTCTGATTTACCTGTTTTCAATCTGCTATCTGCTTTTTCTGCAGCTGCTTTCTTTGCAGTTGCGAAGCTTTCTTTGCCTTCTGTTCTTAACTTTTCTTCAAGTTCAAGAAGCTTTGCCTCTTCTTTTTCTTTTGTGTCAGCAATTTTCTTGTCATCTTTACGCTTAGCATCCTCGATGTGCTTTTTTGCCTTTTGTTCTGCGGCGTGAATATCTGTTATGGGGCTTTTGGTAGTCATAATTTGAGATTTTAGTCGCGGAGAGTTTAGAGACGCGCACCAAAAAAGTCAAGGCCCTAAAGAGCACTTTATTTTGAGACTCTAGTTTAGGCGACTTACTCTAGGATCGAGCACTAAAATCTTCTTATTTTCCCATTCATTCCCAAGAAAACGGTGAATAATGCCACGGTAATTTATGTTTGTTTGTGGCAAGCTGAACTCTTTATATGGATCTGAGAAGTTTTTGCTTCGAGTTTTTTGCATTGGGGAGTTTGGATGTGAAAATGGTAATCTGTGCATTCCAAGGAAATTAAGCTTCACACCTTCGCTTAATAGGAACTTCATAAAATATTCATTTCCTATGAAAAAGTTTTTGCCATCTGTCTTTTGGGACATTTTGTAGATTTTACCCATTCCGCCGCCCATGTTTTGAACTAGGAGTTTTCGCCCTGTTTCTTCCATTAATTTTGGAAATTTGTAAAAGAATTGCTCTGCACTGTTCTTTGAAGTGACTAGCAACATTGCATTTCCTTCGATTTCTGGGAGCATTTTTGAAATTTCATTTACAACCTCTGGAATGTTCCTATTTTCGTTTGGATTGCTGAGAGGTTTTTCAGGTGTGAACAAGGGCAGGGGGTAGACATCGTCATTTTTGTGGATGTTTGTGTCTAGAGGGATTGCTAATTGGCTTTTTAGGAAGTTGAAATCGTCGCCTGTGTCGCCATGATGTGAAAATAAATGTAGCTCTGAATCTGTTTTCCATACCCTTTCTTGAAAAATCTGATCTGTATGTTCTGGGAAAGCATGAATTATGATTTTTTGATCTTGGCTCAAAGTTATCCAGAGGGCAGGGCCATTTGTTAGAAGTATTTTGTTCAGATAGTGAATGTGGCCTTCAAGTTCGTCTCGTGGACCGCTTGCCTTTATATCTTCGCCAAGGGCGCTGATTGCTGCATAAATTGATTCAGATGATTTGATAACTTTGTTCCATTGCTCGGTGTTTCTGTGGAATGCTTCGACTATTAACAGATGGCGAGGGTCTTTTTCTTCGCCGTGTTTTTGAATGACCATGCCGAGAAAGCCGAACAAAATAGAAATTTTGCCTGCAATGTGGTCGAGAACTTCTGAGCTATCTGGATTATCCTTTTTAATTGCATTGAGATTTGTAAGGAACTTACTTTCGCTTAATTGAATGTGCCATGAGTACTCGATTGCACTAACAAAATTGTCTAGTTCGCCAACAATAGTGTTTTCTGGCAGGGTAATTTGTGGATTTTTTCGTGCGCGATCTCTTAAAAAGTGGTCATGACTTATTAATGTGATCTTTTTTTCGCCAGCACTTTCTTTTGCTTTTTTAAAGTATGATTGATCTTCGCCGTATTCTTGGCAGCAAATTTCATTCCAAAGATTGTTTTCTTCTTTTATTATACGAAGCTCAGATTTATCGCCTGTTTTAGTTTTGTTTTGCCAAAGGCTAAGCTTAGCGCCAAGCATTGTTTCAATGTTGTCTAGACTGTCTTTGTTGAGCATTTGTTTCAGCCTTTCTTCATCTAAATATTTATTTGGATGTTTAATTAGACTGATGTTTTTATTTACAGGGAAAAGTTGAGGATTTGAGACAGTTACAACACTGTTTGTTTCTAAACTTTCTGCATACTCTAAGAGATCTAAATATGTGTGACTTGCTTCTTCTAGAAGGAAAGGGGTTTTTAAATCTTTAGTTAGTTTTATTAGATCTGCGTGCTTTTCACTATCTATAGCTTTTTCGCTTCGAGGTGAGTTTATTAGTTCGCCTCCATCTTGATCGATAATTTCTAAAATGAATTTTGCCCAAGGCCACTCGCTCTTTTGCATGATGCGTTTCAGGTCATCTTTTTCTTCTGCTGTTAAGGCTTTAATGTGGCTAGATAGGCGCCATAATAAGTCGATGTTTGCTTTAACGTCGTCGAGTGCGCGGTGGGCCGAATCTTGTTTTATTTGAAATTTTTCCGCAAGGACTTCGAGACTGTAACTTGCCTCGTTTTCCATTAAGATTTGAGCAAGTTGGCAGCTGTCTAATTGAGTGTTTTTCAGATCGAAATTATTGTGATTTAGAAAATTAACATCGAAAAAAATGAAGTGACCCATAATGGCTGCATCTCCAATTTTTTCTTTAATAATATCTTCAAGTTCGCTTAAACGAGGAGCGTCTTTCACCATCTCATCATCGATTCCTGTGAGCCTTGTTGTGAACTCAGGAATGTTGATGGTAGGGCGAACTAAACTGCTCCATTCATCAAGAATTTTTTCATGATCGAAGCGTACAATTGCGACTTCAATCACGTGGTCGTCTTCGGCACTTAAGCCTGTGGTTTCAATGTCTAAACATACAAACATGGACCGATACTACTCTTGTTCTTCTAAGTAGTCGAGAACCAGCGCGATGATTTTTGATACTTCAGCACGAGTCATTTCGCGTTCACCGTGGAATAGTCCATCGTCGTAACCGCCAACAACACCGTTTTCTTTAGCCCAATCAACGTAGCCTGCGAACCATGCATCTGTTGGGACATCTGCAAAGTCACCATTTCCACCTGTTATAATTGATATTTTTGCTGTTCGAAGAATGATTTTAAGAGCAGCTGCACGAGTTACATTTCTTTCTGGGTGATATTTGCCATCTGATTCACCATCAATAATGTCGTCTCTTTCACCAATGCGAACGTAGTGTCTGAACCAAGATCCGCGGGGCACGTCACCAAATAGATCGTCGCCTTCATCTGTGTCTATTTCGTCGTCATCGTAAAAGGCTTCAATTGCCATTTTTAAGATAGCATCGCGACCGATTGAGTGATTAGGACGGAACTCGTTTGTGCCGTCGTGTCCACTTACGATTCCAAGCGCTCGCAGTCTTTGAATGTGTCCATGTCCCCAATGTCCTCTAGTGTCTGAAAAGTCATTATCGTCTTCGTCTTCTTCCTCCTCTTCCTCTTCCTCCTCCTCTTCATCTTCATCGTTTTCTGTGCCACTTTCAATTTCTACGCGAACTTTACTACTTATGTTTCCAGCATCGTCTTGAAGGCGGATGTCAAAAGTATCTTCGACTCCGTTACCTGTTAAATCTACTTCAATTTCGAAAGTTCCATCGCTGTCTACAGTTACGCCGCTATCTTCGCCGTTGATTAAAACTGTTGTGTCTTCTTCGCCGGTTCCTTCGATTGTGTATGAAAGTTTGTCGGTTTCGATTGAATCGTGATCTACTTCTGGTTGATCTGGAGCTGTAAGATCTTCGCCAGATTCTTCTTCGTAAGCTTGTGCTGCTTCTTCTCCTTCAACAATTAATACTTGAATTGCTTCACTTTTGTCTTCGCCGTCTATTTCTGCTGTAATGAAAAAACTATTTTCACTCTCTTGAGCGAGGCCAACTGTGATTTCAAAGTCACCGTCGTCGTCTGCATAAACAGGGGAAAGTTGTTGAGGGCCGCCAGTAACTTGGATTTTTGCGCCAGCTACACTGTTACCGGTGATTAGTGCTACTTCAGCGTCGACTGGAGTTGCTGGATCGTCAACACTTGGAGTTGCAGTTTGTGCTGCAAAAGCCAGAGTAGTACTCAAAATAAAGACAATCATAATTAAGCTGAATTTTCTCATGGTATGTGGTTTAGAGGTTTTGTAAAACCACTTTACAACATGGAGATAAACTCATCAAATAAATAAGCTGTATCTGTTGGACCGGGTGCAGCTTCGGGGTGGAATTGAACTGAGAAGAAAGGCAATTTCTTGTGTTTCACTCCTTCAACAGTTCCGTCATTTGCGTTTTCAAAAGATACTTCCCAGTCGTCTGGCAACTTGCTTGCGTCTAAAACAAAGCCATGATTTTGGGATGTGATGTAGCAACGACCTGTTGCAAGTTCTATACATGGTTGATTTTGGCTACGGTGCCCGTATTTAAGTTTTTTAGTTTTTCCTCCTGCAGCGAGGCCCATAATTTGGCTACCAAGGCAGATTCCGAAAGTTGGTATTTTTTTCTCGAAACAATCTTTCATAATTTCAATTGTTTCTGGAACCATAGTTGGGTCGCCAGGGCCGTTTGAAAAGAAAATTCCATCAAATTTTACATCGTTTTCTTCTGCATATTCAAAAGGATTTTTGTTCCAAGGCAGGCGAGTTACTTTTACACCTCTTTCTAAAAAGCTGCGTAAAATATTTAATTTCATTCCAGTGTCGATAATTGCAATGTGTTTGCGGCCTTCGCCGTAAGTTTCTGCAGTTTCAATGCTTACTTTTGCCACAAGATTTACCTGATTTGGATCGTAGAATTCTTTGTTTGTTTCAGCATCTTCTGAATGAATTCTTCCGAGCATACAACCTTTTTCGCGGAGTTTTTTCGTTAATGCACGAGTATCTATACCTGTTATTCCTGGAATATCGTATTCACGTAGCCATTCTGAAAGGCTTTTTTCTGCATTCCAATGAGAGTAGATTTCGCTGTAATCGCTTACAATAATTCCTTTTAGATGGATTTTTGCACTTTCGAAAAATCTGCTGAGTTTGTCATCGTCGAGTTCTTCTTTCGGCACGCCGTAATTCCCAACTAGAGGGTAGGTGAGTACCAAAATTTGATCTTTAAAAGACGGGTCGGTAAAACTTTCTGGGTAACCAACCATACCTGTCATGAAAACCACTTCACCTTCAGTTTCTTTTGTTGCTCCGAAACTGCGGCCGGTGATTTTTGTTCCGTCTTGTAATGTAAGAATTGTTTTGCTCATAGGGAAGATCTTGAGAACTATAGTTTTAAAGTCGGCTTAGTGCAAGGGTTTGACATGCGGGGGTTTCTGGTGTTTGATGTTGTCCAAAATCTAATTTAATATTTATGTCTGCTTCTGAACAAGTAAAAACAAGACTTCCTAGTAATTTACATGCTGCGAAAGCACGTGGTTATGAGATTTGGGAAGGTATGGATGCTGAAGAGCTTTTTGTTCATACTGACGAAATGGTTACTGCTTGTCATACTTTAACGAATATTCGACAGCAGGAAGATAGGATAGATGTCGCTAATAATCCTAAGCTGAGTGGTCGAGTTACTGCTGCGATTGGGAGAGTTCCTCAGCGAGCTAGGGTGCGAGAACGGCTTGGACTGGGAGAGGCTTTGTCTTTTGATGAAGCAACGGAGAGACTTGTAGGCGAAATTAATAGAATTGGAAAAAATATTTATGGACTGGTTATTGCTGCTCAAGCTGGAGAATTGGATTTGGAGAAGGTGCGAGCCTTTTTAAAACAGTACCAAAATAGTAGTCGTTTAACTCTTTGGATGAGGCATGGTGCGCAAGATTCAGCGAAATCAATTTTGGAAATGGAAGGTGCATCTAAAAAAATGACAATGATGCGTGAACCTGCAAATATTGTGGATGGAACTGATAATGCTTCCTTGATTCAAGGAGCAATGCTTAGCCTGCTATTTAAGGCAATTGGAACTTTTGATATTCAATCTTCAAGGAATGGTCGTGCACTTCATACTGCTGCTGCGATTAATGGTGGAAATATGCCTGAAACGGATGAGCGTTTGGATTGTGGTTCGTATAAATCTGATGAAGAGCTTGATGGGGTAGATTTAGAGGGTGTTTTGAGCGGTAGTGGTGGAGCTGTTTATGGAGAAAATCTTGGAAAATTGATGGAAGGTGAATATGAGCGGCAGGTGAGTGGTGTGGCTGAAATGCTTGCTGATGATGCAGATGTTGATGGAGATATACTTCGTGTTGGACATACTCAGAGTCATCATGAAATTTTGAGACGTGCTGGTGAGGATCCAGTTCGTTTAGCTACTTGTGGTTTTATAGCTACAGATGATGATGGTGGGCTTGAAATTCACAATCTTTTTGCGTAGTTTATAGGGGATTTTAAAACCCAATTTCATGAAACATCTATTACGTTCGGCTGATCTGAGTTACGAAGAGCTCATGGAGCTTTTGGAAAACGCGAAATCTTACTTGCCAGTTTTGAAAGAGCGTCGTGGTTTAGATATTGCGAAAGGAAAAGTTCTTGCGGCTTTGTTTTATGAACCTTCTACGAGGACTCGCTTTTCGTTTGAGGCTGCGATGCTTCGTTTAGGTGGAACTGTGATTTCGAATGCGATGATGAAAGAAACTTCTTCTGCGAAGAAGGGTGAAAGTTTGCATGATACGGCGCAAACTGTGAGTAGATATGCAGATATTATTGCGATGCGACATCCGGAGCCGGGTAGTGTGCCTGAGTTTGCTGAGGGAAGTATTGCACCTGTAATGAATGGAGGAGATGGTGCGGCTGATCATCCGACACAGGGTCTTTTGGATATTTTTACAATCTGGCAGCACTTTGGAGGAATTGAGAATTTGACGATTGGATGTGTTGGAGATATGAAATTTAGTCGTGTTGTGCGATCTGAATGTCAGTATTTGAGGCACTTTAAGGGTCTTAAGTTTATTTTTGTGACACCTGAAGCTCTTAAGATGAATCGGGATGTTGTGGATATGCTTAAGGAAAATGGATTTGAAGTTGAAGAGACTGAAGATTTGGAATCGGTGATTGGGGAGTGCGATATTATTTCTCAAACTAGAATTCAACAGGAGAGATTTGAGTCAGAAGAGGAATATTTGAAATATAAAGGTGTATATGTGATGACTCCTGAACTTATGTCTAAAGCAAAAGAGAGTGCGATTTTGATGCATCCGCTTCCTCGTGTTGACGAAATTCAACCTGCTGTGGATAGCGATCCACGTGCGGTTTATTTTGATCAAGTTAGGAATGGTGTTGCTATTCGTATGGCACTAATTACTAAATTGCTTGGGTTATGAAGTTAATCTTCAAAAATGTAACGGTGGTGAATTCTGATGGGCGTGAAGTCCGTGATGTTTTTGTGGATGGTGAGAAAATTGTCGCTATTTTTGATGAGGGCGAGGATGTGCGGGTAATTGATGGTACAGGGCAGTTTTTGTTACCGGGTGTGATTGATGCACATGTCCACTTTCGAGAGCCGGGGGCTTCGCATAAAGAGACTTGGGAAACAGGTAGTAAGGCGGCTGTGTTGGGTGGAGTGACTACAGTTTTGGATATGCCAAATAATAATCCTGCGATTACAACTATGGAGCATTTGCAGGGTAAGCGTGATCTGGTGAAGGGAAGAAGTTATTGTAATTATGGTTTTCATTTTGGTGGTAGTGGGAATTTTGCTGCTCTTGAGGAGCTTGAAGGTTCGCCTGCTGTGAAAGTTTATATGGGTGCTTCTACTGGTGATTTGCTTGTGGATGAGCCGACGGCTTGGGAGAAGATTTTTGAAATTTGTGAGCGGAAAAATTTGCCGGTGATTGTTCATGCAGAGAATGACGATAGGATACGAGAGAGGGCGAAGGAATTTACTGTGCATACTGAGATTCGAGATTGTGAATGTGCGCGTATTGCTACGAGTGCTGCTGTGGCTTTGCGGGAAAAAATTGGGAATAAACTGCACATTGCGCATATGAGTTGTAAGGAAGAAGTTGAGATTGTGCGTGCAAATAAAAATGAGAATTTGAGTTGTGAGGTTTGTCCTCATCATTTGTTTTTTACTGCTGATGAAATGAAGGATGGATTTTTGAAGATGAATCCGCCGCTTCGGGCGCAAGAAGATGTTGATGCGCTTTGGGAGGCCATGAAAGATGGAACTGTGAATTGTATTGCTACGGATCATGCTCCGCATACTGTTGAGGAAAAGGGTGTGGCTGGGCCGCCGTCTGGTGTACCTGGTGTTGAGTTTTCTTTGCCTTTGATGCTTGATGCAGTGAATGCTGGAAGGCTTGAGCTTGAGGATTTGGCTAGGTTGATGGGAAGTGAGCCAGCGAGAATTTTTGGGCTTTCGGGTCGTGGAGTTGTGCGCGAGGGTATGGTTGCCGATTTGGTTTTGGTGGATATGGATTTATCGCGTGTTGTTAGCAAGGATTTGGTTCAATCTAAATGTGGATGGTCTCCTTATGAGGGCCGTCATTTGAAGGGTTGGCCTGTTATGACGATTGTGAATGGGGAAGTTGTTATGGAGGGTGGAGAATTGGCTGAGGATTTGACTAAAGTTGGAAAATTGCTGTAGTTTGAGTTCTTATAATTTTATATTGAGATATGAGTGATATTGTTGAGTTTGGTGCTTTTGAGCGTGATGAAGGCCCAGAAATTACTATTGCCAAGTTGAGAGGTAAAGTTGTTGAGAATTTGGATGTATTTTGTGGTGTTTCTGCTGAAAACCGTGGTGATATTCAGAAGGAATTAGCTGTAAATCTCATGTGGTTATTATGTTGTCTTCCAGATTTAAGGCCTAGGAAAGAAATTCATGCTTCTCATACATTTGAGGATGGTGATGATGTGCATGCATTGATTTGTGAGCATATAGATTCATATGGTTTACCAGATGATGTGCGAGTAGAAGTTGAAGCTGCTGCTTTGGCTGTGATGGATGACATGATTGAAGATCTAGTTAAAATTGAGGCAAGAGAGACTGGTGTTGGACTACTTGTTGGTTGATTTTTTTTGTGCTTTAATTGAGCCGAATTAAATTCAAGAAATGGCAGACCTTTCAGTAGAATTCCTCGGTGTAAAGTTCGAAAATCCACTCGTGCTTGCGTCGGGTATTTTAGGAATCACTGGAGATGGGATGGCAAGAGTTATTGAGCATGGGGCTGGTGGTGTGACTACTAAGTCGCTTTGGGCAAAGGAGCATAAAGGGCATCCAAATCCGACTATGATGGGAAATGAGCATTGGTTTATAAATGCGGTTGGGATTCCGGATGCGGGGCCAGAGAAGGCTGCTGAGGAGTTGGCTCGATATAGGGCTAAGACAGATGCGCCGATGATTTTCAATATTGTTGGAGGAATGATGGAGGGTTTTGGTGAGATTGCAGAGAAGGTTGCGGGTATGGGGCCGAAAATTGTGGAGCTGAATATTTCTTGTCCGAATGTGAAAGATGAATTTGGGAAGCCTATGGCATGCAGTATTTCGAAGTCTGCGGAGGTGACGCGTTTGGTTCGTTCAAAATTGGATGAAGGTGGAGCTGCGGATGCGAAACTTGTTGTGAAACTTTCACCAAATGTTGAGAATATTGTGACGATTGCAGATAGTGTGATTGAAGCTGGAGCGGATGGGATATGTGCGATTAATACTTTGGGGCCGGGGATGGTGATTGATATTGAGACAGCTCAGCCGGTTTTGCACAATAAATTTGGTGGGATTAGTGGACACATGCTTAAGTTGCTTTCTGTGGCTTTGGTTTACCAGATTCGTGCGAAACATAAGGATTTGCCGATTATTGGGACTGGGGGGATTTCAACTGGTCGCGATGCAATTGAAATGATGATGGCGGGTGCTAGTTTGATTGGAATGGGGACGGCGGTTCATTTTAGAGGGCCGGAAGTTTTTGGAAAGGTTGCGAAGGAAATGAATGATTGGTGTGACGAAAATGGTGTGGAAAAAATTACTGATATAATTGGAAAAGTTCATGCAAATACTTAATAGAGTGCCAAAGTCGGTTAAGATAAAAGAGATTATCGTTGAGAACGATATGGTGAAAACCTTTGTTGTAGATTTTTCTTTGGGTGCGAGGCCGGGGCAATTTGTAATGCTTTGGATTCCTCGTCTCGATGAAAAGCCGATTTCTGTGGCGATGGATAATGGTAGTGAAATGCATTTTACCGTTGCGGCGGTTGGTCCGTTTTCAAATGCTATGCATGAGCTTTCGGTTGGAGATTTTGTTGGAGTGCGTGGGCCATTTGGAACTGAATTTGAATGTGATGAAGGTGCACATATTGCACTTTTGGCTGGTGGATATGGTGCGGCGCCACTTTACTTTTTTGCACATGAAGCCGTGAAGAAGGGGGCGAAAGTTGAATTTATTGTTGGTGCTCGATCTGCAGATTTAGTTTTGTATGAAGAGAGAATTTCAGCTTTAGATTGTGCTACCGTTCATGTCTCAACGGATGATGGAAGTAAAGGCCACCATGGTTATAATACGCAGGTTTTACAGGAGCTTTTGGATGCTGGAGGGATTGAAGCGGTTTATGCGGTTGGTCCAGAAATTATGATGCTAAAAGGTGCAGAGGCGGCGGAAGCTGCTGGTGCAAAGGCATTTGTTTCAGTTGAACGATATATGAAATGTGGATTTGGTGTTTGTGGAAACTGTGTTGTGGATGGAACTGGTGATCCGGTTTGTTTGAAAGGGCCGGTTATGCCGTGGGAGGAAGTGAAAAAGATCGAAGATTTTGGAAAATATCATAGAGATGAATTTGGAAAAAAACATAATTTTTAACCCCAATTAATATGGATGCTGCACATCAAGTTGCCGCTGCACTGTTAGATGCTAAGGCTTTTAAGGTTTCAATGGATCCGCTTTTTACATGGACTAGTGGTTTGAAATCACCTGTTTATTGTGATCTACGTGCATTAAATGCTGATGTTGAAGGTAGACGTTTAATTGTTGATGAGCTTGTTAAATTGGTTCCAGAAGATGTAGATGTAATTGCTGGAACTGCGACTGCAGGGATTTCTTGGGCTGCTTGGGTTGCTGAAAAAATGAGTAAACCTATGGTTTATGTTAGATCCAAACCTAAAGAACATGGTGCAAAAAAACAGGTGGAAGGGTTTGTAGATAATGGTGCAAAAGTTGTTATGATTGAAGATCTTATTTCAACTGGTGGAAGCAGCATTCGAACTGTACAAGCATTGAGAGATGAATGTGATGCTGTTGTGACTAAGGTTGTTGCTATTAATACATATGAAATGGCAAAAGCTACTGCGAATTTTGCCGAAGCTGGCTTGGAGCTTGAAACAGTGACGACATCGCCGACTATTTTTGCTGTTGCACGTGAACGCGGTGTGATTACTGAAGAACAAGAGGCTATGCTTCAAGATTTTGGTTCAGCACCTGCAGAATGGGCAGGGAAGCATGGGCTTTCATAGTTTGACAAAACCTAAATTTTAGCTATAATTTGACCTTAAAATTATTTTTATGTCAGATGTAAGACGATCTGTTGATGATGCAAGTACTTGGGAATCTGATGCTGCTAGTGCATACGCACTCGCAAAGCATGGCCCTGATGGTGCAAAGTTTCTTGATCCAGACTTGTATAGATTGATGAGTGAAATCCGTTTAAGTGGTACTCGTTTCTTAGATATTGGTGCAGGAGCTGGCCCATGGACTATACATGCACTTCAAAAAGGTGTTACTTCTGCTACAGCTTTAGATTTAAGTTCAGCTATGCTTGAAAGAGCGAGAAAATGTTTAAGCGATATGGAGGCTCTTTGGGGAAATGTTACTCTTATTGAAGGAAGCGTTGATAATTTGCCATTTGATGATGATGTTTTTGATCGACTGGCAAGTATTAATGTTGGTTGTAATTTGCCTGATGGTACTTTTCAAGCACATTTTAAAGAAGCGCTTAGGGTCGCTCAAAAAGGTGCTCGATTTTTGGTGACTGCTCCTGATTCTTTGCTTGTCCCTTTTACTCGAGATGTTGATGTTGTTGATATTCAAGCTGAAATTGATCGACGTTGGATGCTGGGAGAACGAGCTGTAAAAGGATTGATTCACTCTTTTGCTAGTGTTTTGCGTGCTACTTTTGTTTTGGATGGGGATGGAAAACCTGTTTTAGTTACTGAAGAAAACAAATGTTTGGTTAGACCTGGAACTCCGATTATTCGTCGAATACCTGGCTTAGCGGTAGATAATAATTTTCATACTGCTGCTGGATATATTGAAGCTGCTGAACGAGCAGGATGGACGGTTGTTGAAGCTAACAGGAATTCTTTTAGGGCTGAATCTGAACGTGCTACTTACAATACTGGAGTTGCAGAAAATATGAAATTAGGGCCAGAATACGTTGCTAATCCATCTTTTCTAATTATGGATTTAGAAAAAACTAAGTAAGTCTTTTTTTCTAGTACTCATTAAAGTTAATATGTAGTCGATTTGTTTTATGATTTTATGTTATAAATATTCCAACTAACTTCTTTATATGAACTTCGCTGACCGGCTGATTGCTGCCATTAAAGCAAAAAATTCTGTGGTGTGTGTGGGGCTGGATCCACGTTTGAACCAGATTCCTGCTTGTATAATTGATAAGGCTGTTGCTGAGCATGATAGAACTCGTAAGGCTGCTGCGGTGGCTTTTCTTGAGTTTAATAAAGGTATAATTGATACGGTGAAAGATTTGTGTCCGATTGTTAAACCACAGATTGCTTTTTATGAGCAATATGGAAGTGATGGTTACTGGGCTTATGAAGAGACATGTAAATACGCTCAGGAGGCTGGTTTACTTGTTCTTGCAGATGCAAAGAGAAATGACATTGGTTCGACGGCTGCGGCTTATGCTGGGGCATTTTTGGGTGATGTGGACATGTTTGGTGGGGAAGAAGTAGGAATGGATGTAGATGCTTTGACTATCAATTCTTATTTGGGACTGGATGGGGTTAAGCCATTCATGGATGCATGTGATTCGCATGGGAAGGGAATTTTTACTTTGGTGAAAACTTCTAATCCGTCATCTGGGGATATTCAAGATAGGGTTACTGTTGATGAAAATATTTCAGTGGCTGAGTTGATGGCTCATTTTGTAGATAGTTGGGGAAGTGATTTGATTGGTGAAAGTGGATATTCTTCTGTGGGTGCTGTGGTAGGAGCGACTTATCCGGCTGAGGCTGCGAAACTTCGAAAACTGATGCCTACGGCGATTTTCTTGGTTCCTGGTTATGGAGCGCAGGGAGGTGGTGCGGAAGATGTGAAGCCTTGTTTCAATGAAGATGGACAGGGTGCGATTGTGAATAGCTCACGTGGAATTATCTTTGCATACGAAAAAGTTGAAGGGCCTGCAGATGGTTCACATTATGCTGAGGCTGCTGCTAATGCAGTGAAGGAGATGAATGAGGCTATTAATTCAGTTCGTTAAAGAGAGTTTCCCACTCATGAAGTGTGAGGCTTTCTGCACGGGCGTCTTCGTTGATTTTTAGTTTCGTGAGCATTTCTTTGATTTCGGCGGGTGTTTTTTCGAGAGCGCCGGCGAGATTGTTAGCGAGTTTTTTGCGTTTGTGGGCGAAGCTCATTTTGAAAAGCCAGAAGAGTTTTTTTAGATCTGCTTGAATTTTTGGCTTTGCTGCTACGGTTATTTTTAATACGGCTGAATCTATTTTGGGTGCTGGTCTAAAGGCTTTGGCTGGTACTTTGCATATGATTTCTGGGGTTCCGAAAAGGTGCACTTGAAGGGAAAGTACGCTGTGTTTTTTCTTCGCGATGATTTTTTCTGCTACTTCTTTTTGTAGCATTATTACTAGTGTTTCAGGTGGATTTCCGCCTTCAAATTGTTCGAGCAGGTAATGGTTGAGGAGTGGAGATGTGATGTAGTAGGGAAGGTTGGCTACGATTTTATATGGCGTTTTTGGTGGAGGAAGTTTGAGAGCATCTCCATGAGTGAGGGTGAAATTTGGGTCTTGGCCGAATTCGAGTTTTAGAATTGGCAAGAGGTCTTCGTCGATTTCGATTGCCGTCACCTTTGCACCGCTACTTAAAAGGGCATGAGTTAGCGCACCTTTACCTGGGCCGATCTCGAGTATGAGATCATTTGGTGTGAGCTCGGCTGCTTCAATTATTTGTGCAAGGATATCTTCGTCTACTAGGAAGTTTTGACCGTATTGTTTTTTTGGCCTGTGATTTGACATGAGTGTTTTTTGTGCTAAGATTTATTCTTAACCTATTATTGCATCTAAAATGACTACGAATCAAGGTCCAGAAAGAGGGGGTAATTGTGAGCTAGTAGCTATGACTCCTGCTGATTTAAGAGTAGAGGAGCAAGCTGCAAGAGTTAGACGTTTGAATACGGCAGCTAAGTTTAGAAACGAGCTTAATAATTCCGAAGTAGATAATGTGATTGATAGAGTTAGAATGCATAGGTGGACACGACGATCAGCTTCACATAAGGTGAATTTTGATTCTCAGTAGTTTTTTCTGGCTAGTGTGACCGCTGATTATTTTGATGTCATCTTTGGAAATGCCGTATTCTTTAGCTAAGAATTTTATGAGAGCTTTGTTTGCTTCACCTTTTTGTGGTGTGGCTTTTAGTCGGATTTTGATGGTGCCGTCTTTCATTGTTTCTACGATTTCTGTGCGTTGAGATTTCGGGATTACTTTGACCGTTATGTATTTTGGATCAGACATGTGTTGGGGCTTTTTGGAAAGTTTTCCATATTTCGATTATTGCTATTCCACCTGCGCAGAGTCCGAGAATCCATTGCCAGTCGGTTTGAGTGAGTGGAACAGTTTGTAGGATTGGTTGCATGATTGGGGAGTAGATTGCGAAGAGTTGGAAGGCGATGCTGAGGGCGACGCTGAAGAGCAGGAGTTTGTTTTTGAAGAAGTGTGTAAAGTAGTGGCGGTGGCTGAATCGTACGGAGAATACAAGCATCATTTCAAACATTACTACGGTTGTGAACATGAGGGTTCGGGTGTGTTCGATGCTGGTTTGGCCAACATATTTGAAGTAGATGAAGAGTGAAATTGCTGCGGCGATTAGGCCGGCTAGAGCGCTGAAACTTATGAGTTCTTTCCAGATGCTTGCCTTTGGATTTCTTGGTTCGAGCTTCATAATATCGTCATCTGCGATGTCTGTTCCGAGTGCAATTGCTGGTAGTGCGTCGGTAAGTAAGTTGACCCAAAGTATTTGGAGGGGGAGGAAGGGGATAGGCATGCCCATTAAGAAAACGACACTGATTACAACTATTTCGTCGAAATTTGCGCTAAGTAAGAAACGTACGAATTTTTTAATGTTTCGGTAGATTACTCGACCACTTTCGATTGTGTTTACGATGGTTGCGAAGTTGTCGTCTACTAGTATCATTTCAGCTGCTTCTTTTGCTACGTCTGTTCCAGTTATGCCCATTGCCACGCCTATGTCTGCACTTTGTAAAGCGGGTGCGTCGTTAACGCCGTCACCAGTCATGGCGACTATGTGGCCTTTTTTTTGTAAGGCTTTTAAGATTATAACTTTATGTTCGGGATTTACTCGTGCATAAATTCTTACATCTTCGACAATTTTTTTGAGTTCACGTGCGGTCATTTTTTCGAGTTCTGCACCGGTTAAAATTTTGTCGCCTTTTTTGTAGAGGCCGATTTCTTCACCGATAGCTTTTGCTGTTAGGGCGTGGTCTCCGGTTATCATTATGACTTTAATGTGTGCGTCGTGGCACTTTTGAATTGCTAGTTTAACTTCTGGCCTTGCTGGATCTATCATTCCAACCATACCAATGAAAACCATGCCATCTTCTTTAAATTTCTTACCTTTAACTTGTTTGTATGCGAAACCTAAAACTCTATATGCATTTTTTGCATAAGTGTCGTTTTGCGTCATTAATTCTCGTTTTTTTGCAGCTGTTAGTTTGATTTTTTTGCCTTTGATTTGTATGTGACTACAAATAGATAAAACAGAATCTGCTGCACCTTTTGTGTACATTACATCTTTGTTGAGTGTGGACATTCGTTTTCTTTGTGAGTCGAAAATGAGTTCGTCTGAGCGTGGATGTGCTTTGTTTATTTTGTGTAAGTCGAGGCCGGATTTTTTTGCCAAAGTTAGTAGGCAACCTTCTGTTGGATCTCCACTTATGCCCCATTTTCTACCTGACTGAAGTAAGTTTGCATTGTTGCAAAGTGCGCTCGCAAGCATTAATAAATCTAGTTCTTTGCTGCTGTCTGCTTCTACTTTCCCTTTTGGATTGTAGCCAATTCCTGTGATATTAATGGTGTTGCCGTTCAAGAAAATCTCTTTAACTGTCATTTGGTTTTGAGTGAGTGTTCCAGTTTTATCTGAGCAAATCACACTTGTGCTGCCTAGGGTTTCTGCTGCGGGAAGTTTGCGAATGATTGCATTTTTCTTCGCGATTTTTTGTACGCCAATTGCCAGTGTTAATGTTATAACTGCTGGTAAGCCTTCTGGAATTACGCTGACGGCAAGGCTGATTGAAAGTAGGAATATTTCAACAAGGTCGCGGCCGGTAATGAAAGCGAGCCCGAAAAGTCCTGCGGCAATTGCTAAAACGAGTGCAGCGAGAATTTTGCTTAAATGGTCGAGTTGTTTTTGTAGGGGAGTCATTCCGTCTTTTTCGCTTTGAACCATGTGGGCGATTTTTCCAAATTCAGTTTTCATTCCGATGCTAGTAACAACTGCTTGACCGTGCCCTTGGCTAGCGACTGTTCCCATGAAAACCATATTGTTTAGATCTCCAATCGAATTGAATTTTTTAACTATAGAAATATCTTTTGCAACGGGATTACTTTCGCCGGTTAGGCTGGATTCGCTACATTTTAATTGGGTTTGTTCGATGAGCCTGGCATCTGCGGGAATTTGCATTCCTTCTTCAATGACAATAATGTCGCCGGGAACTAGTGCGCTTGCCGGGATTTTTAGAGTTTTTTGGTTTCTAATTACAATTGCATGTGGAGCGGCCATTTTTTTGAGAGCTTCGATTGCTTTCTCGGCTTTGAATTCTTGAATAAAACCGATAATTGCGTTGAGTGCGATTATTATTCCAATTGCTATGGCGTCGATTTCTTCGCCGATGAGTGCACTTACTACCATTGCGGCAATTAGAATGATTACCATGATATTTGTGAATTGCTCGATTGCAATTTGCCACCATTTTATTCCGCCAGTGCTTTTAATTGCGTTTGGGCCGAATTTTGTTTGTCGTTTTTTTACCTCTAAATTTTTCAGGCCAGAATGGCTTGTTTTAAGTTCTTTTAATGTGTTTTTGGCTGTAAGTGCGTGGTAGTCGTTCATGGGCGTGGGAGGCTTATTTAATTGGGATTTTTGCGGTTTGTTTTTCGCCATTCGGCAATTTTACCGTGATCGCCGGAAATTAATACATCTGGGACTTTTAAGCCCTCAAATTCTGCTGGTTTTGTGTAATGGGGGTGTTCGAGCATGCCATCCATGCCTTCGCTGAATGAATCGTCGTGTGCACTATCTTCGGCGCCGAGTACACCGGGTATTAGGCGAGAGACTGCGTCGATAATTGTTAGGGCAGGAAGTTCGCCGCCGGTTAATACAAAATCACCTGTGGAAATTTCTATGTCGACGAGTTCGTCGCGGACTCTTTGATCGATTCCTTCGTACCGGCCACAAAGCAGAATGATTTCATTTAACTTGCTGAGTTCGTTTGCCTTTTCTTGATTAAAGCGTTTACCCTGTGGGCTCATAAAAATTACTGGGCCTTTGTTTTCTTTTTTCACTGCACGAATTGCGTCGAAGAGTGGTTGACAGGTCATAAGCATTCCTGCACCTCCACCGTAAGGTGTGTCGTCGACTTTATTATGTTTATCTTTGCTGTAGTCACGAATATTGTGAACGTGAAACTCAATGTCGCCGGAGTCTTTGCCACGTTTTAAAATTGAGTCCTCAAAATAGGGAAGGACTAGGTTTGGAAATATTGTTAAGATGTCGAATCGCATATGATTTGATTCTAGCTTATTTAATCTGTGCTCACTACCTTTAAATGGCCCTTTTTTGCATATTTCAAGATTTCTTTGTCAAAGGTGAGAAGTTTTGCGTTTAGAATTCTTGCGCTTGAACTTATTATTCTGTCAGCTGGATCGCCGTGAAAGTTATCTGGTAAATTACAGCTATCTATTGCTATTTCTGGAGTGATTTCTTGTAGCTTGATTCCTTGTAAATTTAAACAGGTATTTACCCACTTTTTAATATCTGTATTTAATGAAATTCTTCCTCTGCTTTCTAACATGGCAAGTTCCCAAATGGAAATATTTGAAATAATGATGCCACCCTTTTTTTGTGCGTTTTTGATCTTTGGCAGGTATGGTTTGATTTTTTTGTCACCTTCCATTAACCATATTAGCGAATGTGTATCTAGTATAATCATAATTCTGCGTTCCAGGTTTCTTTAGTGGGTTTTGTGAGGTCATCTTTAATTGTGATGTACCCTTTTAGTGCTCCGAATAATTCTTTTTGAGGCTCTGTTTCTATTGGCACCAATTTGGCCACTGCTTTGCCATGTTTAGTTATTATATATGTTTCTTTCTTATGATTTACTTCATCCATTAGTTTGAGACATTTTGCTTTAAACTCGCCTGCTTTTATTTGCATTGTGACTATGGTCATATTTAATGGTTATATTTTATCATATTTTGATGTGAAACTCAAGTAAGACTCATTAAATAGAGTCTTACATAATAAAGCTGAAATTTTTCTGAAATGTTATCTCTTGCTGAATTGTGGTGCACGACGAGCTCGACGTAGACCAAATTTCTTACGTTCACGGATACGGCTATCACGTGTTAGGTAACCTTCTGGTTTGAGGATTGCTCTGTTCTCAGCATCTGCCACTACAAGTGCCTTAGAAATACCATGGCGAATTGATTGTGCTTGGCTGCTTTTTCCTCCACCAATTACTTTAACTGAAATATCAAACTGTTTTTCTTGCTTAGTAAGGATAAGAGGTGAAACAAGTACGTTTACCGGCTCTTGTTCGCCAAAGTAAGCTTTTGCATCCATCTCGTTAACTATGATTCGGCCTGTACCTTTGTATAGACGAACACGAGCTACTGAGCGTTTACGTTTTCCGTTCGCGTAGAAGTAAGTTCCAGTGAATTTTGTTGCTTCGCTCATTATTTAATAGTTAGAGTTTCAGGAGTTTGCCCAGAGTGTGGGTGTTCAGATCCTACGTAAACATAAAGTTTACCGAGGACGATTTTTTTAAGCTTATTGCGAGGAATCATTCCTCCGATTGCCTTTTCTACAATACGTTCTGGGTGTTTTTCACGCATTTCTTTAGCTGTAGTTGTTTTCAGTGCACCTGGGTAACCAGAGTGACTGTAGTATTTCTTATGCAGTTCTTTTTGACCTGTTAGTACTACTTTTTCTGCGTTGATAACAATTACATTGTCACCACAATCGATTGAAGGGTGCCAAATTGCTTTGCTTTTTCCACGAAGGATTACAGCAGCTTTTGTAGCTAGTTGACCGAGTACAATGTTATTTGCATCGATTATAAACCATTTGCGTTTCCCTTGTACGTCTGCGAGTTTTGGGTGATAAGTTTTCATTTTATACTAGTTGAATTTGAACCATTTCGGCTGCATCTCCAGCACGGTGTCCGAGCTTGATGATGCGAGTATAACCACCTGGGCGGTCTTTATAACGATCTTTTAGTACTTCGATAAGCTTTTTACCTGCTTTGTCATCAAATACTACTCTTTCGATTTGTCTGATAGCAGTAACTGTATCTTTAGTCTTTGCTTTAGTAATCAGTCTCTCAACGATAGGTCTAACTTGTTTAGCTTTAGCGCTAGTAGTCTTAACGTTTTCAAACAGGATGATTGAGGTCGCGAGGTTGCGTAGCAGTGCCTTGCGATGATCTCGCTGCATGTTCAGTTTTTTTCTTTTTACTTTATGTCTCATTTGTAGTGATTCTAATGGTGATTCTTTATATAGCTTTTAAGGGGAACTGTAAAGTTTATTCCTCCTCTATCATGGTCAATCCGCGTTTTTCGAGTGCATCTGCTACCTCGTTAAGTGCTTTTTTACCGAAACCTCTTAGGTTTCCTAGTTTTGCAGGATTGCATTTAACTAGTTCTTCAATAGATCCGATGTCTCCATTGATAAGAGCGTTTAGTGTTCTAGGTGATAGACCTAGAATTTCGATAGGTGTGTAAGATACTTGTTTTGGCTTCAGATTCTCTTCTTCTTCTTTTGCTTTAGCTGCGATCTTTTCAAAATCGCTCATGAATTCAGGTTCAACTGCATCAGCATCTCTGTTGAAAATGTTGAAGTAAGATTCAAGTACTCCAGCTGCAAATTTAACTGCTTCATCTGGTTTGAGTGATCCGTTTGTCTTAATTTCTAGGATTAATTTGTCTAGATCTGTTTTTTGACCCACACGAGTTGCCTCTACAGTGTAGTGGATTTTGCTTAGTGGAGAGAAAACTCCATCGATTTCAATCATTTCTGGGTCTTCTTGGTCTCCGATAATTGTTGCACGGTATCCAACTCCTTTTTCTACTCTGATTTGCATGTCTAGTGCACCTGCTTTTTCAAGAGTAGTGATATATAAATCAGGATTGTGGATTTCTACTCCTGTTGGAGTTTCAATATCTTTTGCAGTAACTACCCCAGTCTTTTTCGCTTTAAGGGTTAGCATTACTGCTTCTGTTTGATCCATTGAAACGGCTAGTTGCTTAAGGTTTAGCATCATATTTAGGACGCTATCTTTCATACCCTTAAGAACTGCATATTCATGTGTGATACCTTTAATTTTAATACCTGTAACGGCAGCGCCAGGTAATGAAGAGAGCATAACTCTACGTAGCCCGTTACCAACAGTTGTTCCATAACCTTGTGGTAGGGGACTAATTGTGAACATAGAATGGAAAGCTCCTAGTTTCTCTTCTGAGATTTTAGGAAGGCCTATCTCTTCTTGAATAATATGCATGCGAAGAAGGTTAAGGAATTACTTAGAGTAAAACTCAATGATAAGATGTGTTGCAATGAGTTTGTCGAAATCGTCTTCACCTGGAAGTTCAGAGATTTCCGCCTTTAGGGCTTTTTGATCTGATTTCAACCATCTAGCATGGTCGAATTCTTTATTCTCTTTTACATCTGTAAAAAGAGGGCTTGAGCTTGATTTAGTGCGAACTTCGAATACGTCTCCAGGTCTAATTTGAATAGATGGGATACTTACACGACGTCCATTTAGTAGGAATAGACCATGGTTAACCATTTGGCGAGCCTGTGATCTAGTTTTTGCAAGTCCTGCTCTGTAAACTGCATTATCTAGACGTCTTTCTAGAAGTTTGAGTAGAGCTGAACCAGTTGTTTCTTTGCTTGAAGCAGCTTTTTTGTAGTAATTACGAAGCTGTCTTTCTGTGATTCCGTACATGAAACGTAGCTTTTGTTTTTCCAAAAGTTGCTTTTTATATTCGGAATCTTTACCACGACGACGCGTGTTTCCGTGCATACCAGGTCCGTGTGGCCTTTTATTTAGAAGCTTGTCGAATTTATCTGATCCGAAGATATTAACTCCGAACCTTCTAACAAGTCGTCCTTTTGCGCCAGTGTATCGAGACATAAATTATTGGTTAAACACGTCTAGTTCTAGGTTTACGACATCCATTGTGAGGAATGGGTGTTACGTCGTAAATGTTTTGGATAGATATTCCTTGTGCGATTAGTCCACGTAATGCTTGTTCGCGTCCGTGACCTACTCCTTTGATGTATACATCGCCTTTTTCGAAGCCATAAGTTTTAGCTTTTTCTGCTGCACCTTCTGCTGCCATTTGAGCTGCATATGGTGTTGATTTCTTTGAACCTTTGAATCCAGCTGCTCCGGCAGTGTGCCAAGCAACTGTTTTACCTTCGTCATCTGTAATAGTAACGAGAGTGTTATTGAAACTTGCTTCGATGTAAATACGTCCAGAAAGGACAGTTTTCCTTTTGCTACGCCTTACCTTTGGCTTAGCCTCGGTTTCTTCAGTAGTTTTTGCAGCATCTGCTGCTTTTGCTACCTTCTTATCGTCTTTTTTTGATTTGTCGTCAGTCATTGTGACTTAATTAGTTATTATTTAGTTTCAGTTTTCTTACCTGCTACTGCTACCTTTCTACCACGTTTAGTTCGAGCATTAGTCTTAGTTCGTTGACCTCTTACAGGTAGACGTCTTCGGTGGCGGTAACCACGGTATGAGCCAATTTCCTGTAGACGTTTAACGTCCATTTGTACCTTTCTTCGTCGGTCACCTTCTGTTTGCTCTTTTGCAAGTGCGTCACGTAGCTTAGCTAGGTCGCCTTCAGTTAAATCTTTCGTTTTTACGTTCTCATTGATGTTTAGCTCTTTGAGGATACGTTGTGAAGCTGGCTTACCAATACCATAGATATAGGTTAGTGCGATCACAATTCGCTTTTCATTCGGTATTTGCACTCCACAGAGTCTTGCCATAATAATATTAGGTTAGCCTTGTCTTTGTTTATGTCTTTTATCAGCACTACATATCACGCGGATAACTTTAGTACCTCCTTTTTTTCCACGTCGTATAACGCGGCAATTAATACACATAGGTTTTACTGATGCTCTAACTTTCATTTTTCTCTGTGTTATCAGATGGTGTTTCTTCAGGTGCTTCTTCCTCAGCTTTCTCTTCGGATGTTTCTTCCTCAGGAGCAGCTTCGGTTTCTGCAGGTGCTTCTTTAACTACTGTCACTGGCCGTTGGCCTTTTTTGTGACGGAACACAATACGTCCTTTGAAAAGATCGTAAGGTGTCAGTTCAACCGTAACCGCATCTCCTGGGATGATTCGAATGTAATTTATTCTCATCTTGCCCGAGAGGTGACAAAGCACTTCGTGGTCGGTTGGATAGGCCGGGTCATCTAGTCTAACCTTAAAGGTTGCATTTGGTAGACATTCTACAACTATGCCTTGGACTTGGATAACTTGTTTTGCCATAAGTAATGGACGGCCATTAAGCTGTTAAATCTAAGAATTTAGATAAAAGCTGGGAAAGTCTACACGTCTAGACATTTCTACGCAAGAGTTTTTTTGAATTTGTTTTGATGGTGGCTTTTCGTTATAGTGTGCGGGTTCACATTGATCTGTCTATATGTCTAAACGCCGCAATATATTTCAGAAAGTTTTAGATAATCCTCTTATGTTTTTGGGCTTTTTGCTCATGGCGGGGCTGCTTGCGTTTCAGATGCACCAGCTTTATGAAATGAGGCACCGTTTGACTTTTATTGACTCTATTGAGTCGAGCAATAGTCAGGTTATATCTGAAGTTAGTCAGGCTAAAGACTATTTAACAGGTTTCGGGAATGATTTGAATCAGATCCGTTCTTTTTTGCTTTTACCTACGCAAGAGTATGATTTTAGTGAACTTGGCGATTTGGTGCCTGCGCAAAGCCAAAACTTAACTTCTTTAGTCTTTCAATATGTAGACAGGCTGGGGGAGTACGAAAATAATAAAACTTTATTTTCTACTAATGAAGCTGCTTTAAAAACATATGTAACAGATAAGGATTGGACAAATTCTGGCCTTCATCTTTTGTCTCCTGAGGGGGTATATAGTGAGGATTCACTTTCTTATACTTTTTATGGGGCTGAGCCTTTATCTGAAGATTTGCTAAAAGTTTCTTTGAATTATGATGGAGATTTTACATTTGATACATTTATGCCATTTGATGGTTTTGAGACTACATCAGATGCAGAAGTGACTTTAACAGCTTTGGATTTATTTTTGACGGACGATTTGGCTAGACAGAGTTCGGCTGCTGACTTTTTTAGAGCTCAGGTTGAGCTATTTAGAAATGAAGTTTTGAATGATGAGTTCCTTGGCTTTTTGGATGAACATGGCTTATTGCTCTCTGATTTCATTGAAACTCCTATTGATGGACGATTTAATGTACAAAATTATGATGGCAGATTAATAGGGAGTTTGCTGATTTATAAGGAAGATGGCCGCATAACACTTGAGGTTGAAGGGGAAGAGACTGAGTTTGCTGCGAGTCCAGCTGGTTTGAATGCATTGATTACGCATGTTTTGACTTTAGATTTGAGGACGAATTTGCAAATTTTGGTAGATGATCGTAGAAAAGAGTTTGAAGATTTGATGGGTGATCGTGCATTTAATAAAACTTTAGAACAGGTTGGATTTACAATTGGTGATTTGATTGAGACTGGGGATCGGTTGTCTTATCCGATTTTGAATGGAGAAGGTGAAACTTTAAGAATGCTTTATATTGATAAAGCTACGGGTGAAGTAAATGTGGATTGGCCAGGTGAGGGGAGTGAATCTCTGGTTTCGGCAATTCAATCTTTAGAGATTGGTTTCAAAAAAAAAACTTTACGCTCCCGGATTATATTCCTAGCTTAAATGCTTTGGTTGATGAGCCTGACTTTTTCAATATTTTGTTGATGGGGAGGCAGGGGACAAATGTGGATACGATGATTTTTGCGAATATAAATTCTTCGACTCGCAAAATTACATTGGTAAGTGTGCCGCGTGATTTATATGTGAAGGGGCGAAAGATTAATAGTGTATATGCCGATTATGGTGTGACTGAGCAGGTGAAGTGGGTGGAGGAAATTTTAGGTTATAAAATTCATAAATTTGCATTGATTGATATGTTTGCTTTTGAAGATATTGTGAATTTGATGGGAGGAGTCGATGTTACTTTAGAGCAGGATTTGATTGATCCTACTTATAAAGTTTGTGAGGGTGATGTATGTTCGACTTTATATTATGAGGCTGGGGATTATCATTTGGATGGGACTGCATCTTTGAGGGTGGCTCGTTCGCGATATACAACTTCGGATTATGATAGGGCAGCGAGGCAGCAGCTCATTTTGGATGCTATGAAAAACAAGGCGCAGAGTTTGGGTTTGGGTGATGCCAATGCAGTTTTGAAAATCATTTCACGTGCAGTTACTGCGACTGAAACGAATATTACTGTTGATGAAGCTTTGCGTTATTACTTTAGATATCAGAATTTTGACTTAGCGCATGGGGCAGTTTTATCTACTGGAAATGTTTTGAAAACTGTAAAAGAGCCAGTTAATTTTTTAACTTCGCTTGTTGTTGAGCAATGTTTAGATCCTGCAAATCCTGATACTTGTAGTGAGACATATGCCATTTATACCTTGCGTCCACTTGATGATAATTGGGATGCAATACACTGGTTCGTGAGTAATCAACTATAATTTTTTGCAGTTACAACAAAAAATATTAAAGGGGAATTTCGCCTGGGCGGAGGGTGAGTACTTCGTAGCCGCTTTCTGTTACGAGTACGGTGTGCTCGTGTTGGCCGCCTAAGCTTCCATCTGCAGTTACGATGTTCCAGTCGTCTTCTAGGGTAATGATTTTTGAATTGCCCATTGCAACGATTGGTTCAATGGCGATTGTCATTCCTGGTTTTAATACTGCGCCGCTTCCGCGTTTACCAAAATTATATACATGAGGTTCTTCGTGCAAAGTGTATCCAATACCGTGGCCGGTTAGTTCAGGCACTACGCTGTAGCCGCCATCTTTTACAACTTTGCTGATCGCGTAACCAATGTCTCCAATATGATTTCCTGGTTTAATTTCTCTTATTCCTGCCCATGTTGATCGTTTGCAAGTGTCTACAAAGCGTTGAGCTTCAGGTGAAGTTTCGCCACCAACAACAAACATTATTGCAGAGTCTGTGTTTAGTTTGTCTAAAATTACACCGCAGTCGATAGAAAGGACGTCGCCTTTTTTGAGTGGTGTGTCATTTGGAATTGTATGAACAACTTCGTTATTAACAGGCGTACAAAGTGAAGCAGGGAAGCCGTGATAGCCTTTGAAACCTGGGAGAACATTATATTTTTCAAAAAGTTCATTTGCCCGATTATCGAGATCTTTTGTTGTCATGCCAGGCTTAAGTTCGCTGACTAGAGTATGCAAAATCTCGCCGAGTATTTTCCCTCCACGTCGCATTGAAGCAATTTCAGCTTCGGTTTTTATATTAATTGCCATTACATATTGTCTTTAAGCACGATCATTATAGCATCGTTTACTTCTTGTATCGATTGTTCACCGTTTACTTTTATCATCTTTCCTTCCTTTTCGTAATCTTGAATTACTGGAAGTGTTTTTGCTTGGAAAGTATCGAGTCTTACACGAATTGCATCTGGTGTATCGTCTTTTCTTGTTCCTAGTTCGCCATCACAGGCTTCACATTTTTCTTTGTCGTAAAAAGATGCGTAAACTG
Source organism: Candidatus Peregrinibacteria bacterium (assembly GCA_018658105.1). Taxonomy (GTDB): domain Bacteria; phylum Patescibacteriota; class Gracilibacteria; order UBA1369; family 2-02-FULL-48-14; genus JABHVW01. The sequence continues at coordinate 31,932 of JABHVW010000004.1, read as the reverse complement.
CTTTACAGCCAGTACAAATTTTTCTTGTTGTTAGTCTTCGAAGTGCTTCTTGCTCTGTGATATCAATTAGTATTCCAGTGAAATTACGACCTGATGAATTCATAATTTCATCGAGTTGTTCTTTTTGGTCGTTACTTCGTGGAATTCCATCAAATAGAACTGACTTTCCTTCAGGTAGTTTGCTTATAAAATCTTGGATGATTTCCATTACCACTTCGGTTGGAACTAAGTTTCCAGCCTCCATAATACTTTTAACTTTTTGAGCTAATTCACTATCTTCTTGAGAAAGTTTTCTAAGGGCAGCACCGGCTTCAAAGATTTCTAAAGACAAAGCCTCTGCAATTCTTTTGGCTTGGGTACCTTTACCACTGCCTTGCATTCCAAATAAAATGATATCCATAATTTATCCTTTATAAAATCGATCGTAATGTTGCACAAGAAGTTGTGCATTGATGCGGCGAACGATGTCTAGGACTACTCCCACAACGATAATGATTCCAGCGCCTCCAACTACTAGTGGTACTCCGCTTACTCCGAGTTCAGTGAAAAGAATTTGAATAATGAGTGGTAAAACTGCGATTCCACCGATCATTGCTCCACCGAATAAATTCATACGGTTTGAAACTTTTGCTAGGTATTCTGCAGTTTCTTTTCCTGGTCTTAGACCTGGAATAAATCCTCCACGTTTTTGAATGTTGTCTGCAACTTGTTCAGTGTTGAAAGTGATACTTACGTAGAAGAATGTAAATGCAATTACAAGTAGGAAGTAAGATAAAATGTATAGCCAACTTGTGTGTGTAAATTGTGTTGTTGTGAAACGGCCAATTGCTTGTACCCAAGGAGCTTGAGCGTATAGAAGGAATTGTCCGATAATCGAAGGGAAGGTAACGAGTGAAACTGCGAAGATGATAGGAATCATTCCGGCTTGGTTCACACGAATTGGTAAGAAAGATTGCTCAGCCTTTGCTTTAACTTTACGCCCTGCATAAGTAACGGGAATTCTTCTTTGGCCCTCTGTGAAAAGAACCACTATGAGAGTAAGAATTAGAGTGATTAGCATTACTGCAACCATTGGGATTAAACGTTCAGTTTCATTTTGTGCGAGTGCGAAACTTGGCCCAAGAAGTGGTGGCACTGATGCCAAAATACTTGCAAGGATCAAAATCGAGATTCCGTTTCCAATACCTTTTTCAGTCATAACTTCACCAATCCACATAAGTACAACTGTTCCTGTTGAGATAATCAACATGATAGGAAGGATAGTTAGTGGGTCGCCGATATTGTCGATAATTGGCACACTTGCTTGTGCGTTGATAAGTGCGATCATTCCGTAAGATTGTACGAAAGCAAGAGGGAGTGTGATCCATCTTGTCCATTTGTTGATTGTTTTTCTTCCTGATTCACCTTCTTTTGATAGTTCTTCTAGTCTTGGAATAATTACTGTTAATAGCTGCATGATAATCGATGCATTGATGTATGGGGAAAGTCCCATAAGTACGATTGAGAAGTTTTCTGCGCTTCCTCCGGTTAGCATGCTAAATGCGCCTAGTAGGGCGTTTCGGTCGAATACGAATTGAAGAGCTTCTTTGTTTACACCAGGGATAGTGATGTGAGTCATAACCCTGTAAAGCACGATCATCAAGATTGTGAAAATAATCTTGTTTCGTAAGTCTTTTGAATGCCAGATTTGGCGTAGGTACTTAAGCATGAATTATTATTTATGATTCCTTTGTCTCTACATTTGTTCCTTTTCTAGCAGCTTCTTCTTCTTTTTTAATTCTCTTTTTAGCTGCTCCTTTAGTTTCTTCAGTCTTTTTTACTTGTAGTATTTTTACTGTACCACCTGCTTTTTCAACTTTTTTAACTGCACTTTTTGAAGCTAGATTTACTGTGATGTTTAGTTTTTTCTTTATTTCACCAGTTCCAAGAAGTTTTAGTGGAATAGCTTTTTTCAGAAGACCCTTCTCGATTAGAGTAGCAGCATCTACATTTGCGCCATCTTCGAATACTGCTTCAAGTTTACCAACATTTAGAGCAAAATAGTTTACTCTGTTTGGATTTTTGAATCCTTTTAATTTTGGAATACGGCGTAGAAGGGGAGTTTGTCCACCTTCAAATCCTGGTCTTACACCTCCGCCTGAGCGAGCGTTTTGACCGTTCATTCCTCTTCCTGAGTAAGTACCGTGGTTTCCACCGCGTCCAACGCGACGTCTTGCTTTAGTACTTCCGGCTGCTGGTTTTAATGTATGTTGTTTCATTCTTTAGTAGTTTTAGCTTTTTTAGCAGGAGCTTTTTTAGCTTCTGTTTTTTTATCAGTAGGGTTTTTAGCTGCTGGTTTTTTCTTAACATTGCTTCCTCTTTGGTTTGCTTCTACTTTTTCTCTAGCTTCTTTCTTAGACATTTTCTTGAAGTTTGGATCTGATTTAGCGCTCATTGAAGCTTTTTCACTATTCGCTTTTTCTTTGTCTGTTTCTTTTTCTGGTCTTCTTCTTAGTTCGCTTAATGCTTTGAATGTTGCTTTTGTTGTGTTCAAACGGTTGTTTGATCCGATTGATTTAGAAAGTACGTTACGTACTCCGGCAAGATCTAGCATTTTTCGTACTGCACCACCTGCGATAATACCTGTACCTTCGCCAGCTGGTCTTAAGAAAACAATAGCAGCTTTGAATTTCACTTGGATAGTATGAGGTATACTTCCGCTGTAAAGTGGTACTTCGATTAGGTTGTTTTTGGCTTTACTTACAGCTTTTTGAATTGCCGCTTGTACTTCTGTTGATTTACCAATTCCGTAACCAACGCGTCCTTTTTTGTCACCGATTACAACTGTAGCTCGGAAACGAAGACGTCTACCTCCTTTAACCACACGAGTTACACGATCGATTTGAATTACTTCTTCTTCGAACTCTTTTGGTTCTTTTCGTCTTTTTTGGAATTTTCTAGGAGGTTTTGACATAGTGTCTTTATTAATTAGAATTTAAGGCCTGCGCTACGTGCACCATCAGCTAATGCTTTTACACGACCATGGTATTTATAACCATTTCTGTCGAATACACAAGTTTCAATGCCAGCTTTTTTTGCTTTTTCACCGAGCTCTTTTCCAACTGCTTCTGCTCTTTCTACTTTAGTTCCTTTAGTAACTTTCATATCGTGAGCTGATGCAAGTGTTTTCCCAGTTTTATCGTCTAGGAGTTGAGCATAGATGAAACGTAGGCTTCGGAACACGATTAGTCTTGGGCGACTTGCGCTACCAGACATACGTGAGCTGCTGCGTACGTGACGTCTTTGTCTTTTCTCCTCTTTGTTAACTGTTTTTTTCATGGTGTTTTATAGAAATTTATTATGCGCCTGCCTTAGCTGCAGTTTTACCTGCTTTACGTTTGATGTATTCATCTTCGTATTTGATACCTTTTCCTTTGTATGGTTCTGGCTTTCTGAAGCTGCGGATTTCTGCTGCTGTTTGACCGACTTTTTGTTTGTCGATTCCACTTACAATTAATACATTTTTCTTTTCTGCATCCTGAGTAACTTCTACTCCATCTGGTACTGCGTATTCAATCGGGTGAGAGTAACCAAGGCTTAGTACGAGTTTTTTACCTTGTGGTTGAGCTCTGTAACCTACACCGTTGATCTCTAATCTTTTGATGAATCCTTCAGTAACACCAGTAACCATGTTTTGAATTAGGCTACGAGTTAGACCTTGAAGTGCTCTTTTTTGTGATTCTTCACCATCTCTTAGTATGTTCACTTCACTTTCTGTGATTTCAATTTTAATTAGTGGGTGAAGAGTTATAGTTAATTCCCCTTTAGGGCCTTTAACTGTAACTACACCATCAGCTTGAGTAATTGTTACTCCGCTTGAAATGATTACCGGTTTTTTTCCTATTCTAGACATATTATAGTGTTTGGGCAGGGATTATATCCTGCTTGATATTATTAGTAAACTTCACATAAGTATTCTCCTCCCATTTTTGATTTTCTAGCTTGCTTTCCAGTCATAACTCCTTTTGGAGTAGAGACGATAGCGATACCTAGGCCATCTAAAACTCGAGGAATTTCTCGTGATTTAAGGTAGATTCTTTGACCAGGCTTGCTGATCCGTTTCAAATGCAATTTCTGCATATCTTCCTTAAGTTCAATTGCTAACTCTTTATTGATTCCTTCGCCTATACTTTTAGCACTTATTACGTAGTCGTTTTCAACAAGAACTTTGCTTATAGACTCTTTCAATTTTGAATGAGGCATGTGCACCATGTTTTTGTTTGCACGAGCAGCATTTCTAATGCGAGTCAGTAGGTCGGCGATTGGGTCTGTTACAGTCATTTGTAAGTTATTAATGTTTTACCATGAGGATTTTTTGACACCCATGAGTTGTCCTTTACTAGCGAATTCTCTGAAGCAAATACGACAGATGTCGAATTTTCGCATGTAACCACGAGGGCGGCCACATAAGCTACAACGATTACGGCATCTTCCTGCTTGTCCTGGTTTAGGGTCTAAACCGAGAGCAAGACGGTGCATAAGTTGTCTTTTACGACGATCTTGTTTTACGATCATGGATTTCTTTGCCATGGGTATTTATTTGTTAGATTCTTTAGCTGATACTTCACCCTTGAAAGGGAAGCCGAGAGCTTTCAGAAGCATATAAGCTTCATGGTCAGTCTCTGCAGTAGTGCAGACATTTATTTGAAGCCCATGTGCTTGTGAAAGATTTTCGTGATTGATTTCAGGGAAGATTGTTACATCTTTGATTCCTAGACAGAAGTTACCTTTGCCATCGAAACCTTTAACAGTTATTCCTTGGAAATCTCTAACGCGGGGCAGTGCAACGTTAACCAGTCTTTCAACGAAGTCATACATTAACCTTCCTCTTAGCGTTACAGATAGTCCAACTGGCATTCCTTCTCTTAATTTGAAGTTCGATACTGACATTCTTGCCTTTCTTACGTTAGGTTTTTGACCTGCAATACTTATTAGGTTCTCTTCAATGAAACTATAGTCCTTATTACCTGATGTAATTCGGCTTCCGATTCCAATATTTAGAGCAACCTTCACTAATCTAGGTGCATTTAGTGCACTTTTCTTGTTTAGAGCTTTTGCTAGCTCTCCACTTATTTTAGCGTCGAATTTTGCTTTTAATGGTGCTGTCATAGTTGAGTATTACTTTTTTTAGATATTCTTGATTTTTTACCTTTTGAATCTACTGCGTATCCGATCTTTGATCTCTTTTTGTCTTTTGGGTCGATTAGCATAACGTTTGATACGTGGATTGGAGCTTCGAATTGAATCTTTTGCCCTGCACGCTCCTTAGTCTTCTTAACATGGCGAGTAACTTTGTTTACGCCCTCTACTACTACTTTATTTGACTTGAGTAGAACTTTCATAACTTTTCCAGTCATGCTTTTGTTCTTCCCAGTGATCACAACGACATTGTCTCCAGTTTTGATTTTCATATTATAGTACTTCAGGAGCTAAAGAGATAATTTTTTGGAATCCTTTGTCTCGTAGTTCACGAGCTACAGGACCAAATACACGAGTTCCTTTCGGTTGTCCATCCTTATTGATGATTACTACTGAATTTTCATCGAATTTTATGTATGAACCATCTTTACGTTTTTGCTTGCTCTTTGTTCTTACAACTACAGCTCTTTGTACCGTTTTCTTCTTCACAGCGCCCTTTGGAGCTGCTTTTTTAATACTGACTACAATTGTGTCACCAATTCTTGCATAGCGGCGTTTTGAGCCACCTAGCACCTTGATGCACATAACTTCTTTTGCTCCACTGTTGTCAGCAACCGATAATTTACTTTGAGTTTGAATCATTTTATTCTTTAGTGTTAGCTTTAGGGGCTTCAGTTTCAGCCTTAGGGGCTTCTACTGACCATCTTTTTAGTTTAGATAGTGGTTTTGTTTCGTAGATAGTAATATCGTCTCCAACCTGGGCTTTGTTATCTTCATCGTGTGCGTGAAACTTTTTAGTTACTCGGAATCTTTTTTTGTACTTTTCGTGTTGCTTGTAAGTATGAACAGCAACCACAATTGATTTGTTTCCAGATTTCGATACTACGGTTCCTTTTTTACTTCTCATTTTCTGTTGGGTTAGTTTCTGTTGGTTTAGTTTCTTTTGTTAGAGGTATTTCACTGTTTAATGTGTGAATTCTAGCAATAAGTTTTTTAAGTTTAGCTTTTTCGTGCGGTGTCTTCTTTTCTCCTGCCTTAAGGTGCAAATTTACATGACCTTTTTGAGGTAGGGCTTTTTTAAGCAGTTCATCTCTGTCTTTTTTGCTCATTTTTCTAAGCTCTTTAACGGTATGTTTAGTTATATCAGCCATTTTTAGTCATTGTTGGTTACGAACTTAGTTTTGATTGGTAGTTTTTGAGCTGCCAGGTAGATCGCTTCGCGAGCTAGTTCTTCTGTTACTCCATCCATTTCAAACAACATTGTACCTGGACGCACTAGTGCAGTGTATCTGTCTACAGCACCTTTACCAGATCCCATAGGTACTTCCGCAGATTTACCTGTAATAGGCTTGTGAGGGAAGATACGAATCCAGATTTTACCGCCACGTTTAACGTGTCTAGTCATTGCACGACGAGCTGCTTCAATCTGTCTTGAAGTTAGTTCAGCTGTACCCATGGCTTTGAGACCATAGCTGCCGAATGCAAGTGTAGCTCCGCCCTTAGTGTTTCCTTTGAAACTACCTCTGAGCCTATGCCACTTCCGAAATTTCATTTTTTTAGGTAGAAGCATTTTGTTTGTTATAGACCATTCCGCGGTTAACCCAGACTTTTACACCTATGATTCCGTATGTCGTTCGTGCAGGGTGACCTGCATAATCGATGTCGGCACGAAAAGTATGAAGAGGAATTTGACCTTCGCTGTAGAATTCACTACGTGCGATCTCAACTCCATTTAGACGTCCGCCAACGCGGATCTTAATACCTTTCGCTCCAGCATCCATTGCTTTTTGTACTGCCATCTTAGCTGCTCGACGGTATGAAACACGTCTTTCAATTTGCATAGCAATATTTTCTGCTACAAGTGAAGCAACTAATTCAGGTTTTTTAACTTCTTTTACATTCAGTGTAAATTTGTGACCAAATTTCTTTTCTAGTTCAGCTTTTAGACCTTCAACTCCAGCTCCTTGACGACCGATGATAACACCAGGTTTTGAAGAGTGAATGTTGATAGTAATATCTTTCGCGTTCCTTTCGAGCTCTAATTTAGCAATCCCAGTATCATTGAGTTTAACCATGATGAATTTACGGATAGCAATATCCTCTTTTAGGACTTTTGCGTATGTGCGTTTACCAGCGTACCAACTTGAATCCCAAGTTTTGATGATACCAGTTCGCATTCCGACAGGATTTACTTTACTTCCCATAATTTAAGATTGTTTAGGTTTAGATACTTTCTTAGGAACAGTTTCAACTTTAGGTGCTGCTACTTTAGCTTTTGGCTCTGCTGCTTTGGCTTTTGGTTCAGCTTTAGCTTTAGGTGCCGCTTTTACATCCACATGAACTGTGATGTGAGCATGCCTTTTCTTGATTGGATTAGCACGACCTCTTGATCGTGGCATACTTCTCTTGTTTGTTCTTCCTTCTGTTACGATAATTTCTTTGATATATAAACGTTCCCTTTTCTGCTTGAAGTTTGTTTCTGCATTAGCAGCTGCTGATTTTATCACTTTAGATAGGATTGCTGCTGCCTTCTTAGGTGTGAACCTAAGTTGTGCTAGTGCATCTTCTACCATTGCGCCACGAACCAATCCAGCGACCAAATTCGCTTTTTTAGATGAGATTGATGAGTTTCTTAGTATTGCTTTCATTGTTTTTGATTATTCTGCTTATGCAGCTTTTTTAAGTGGGTGACTTCTGAACTTACGAGTTGGAGCAAATTCTCCGAGTCTGTGTCCAACCATTGCCTCAGTTACGAACACAGGAGTGTGCTCTTTACCGTTGTGAACCGCGAAGGTTCTACCTACGAATTCAGGTGGTATCTGTGAAGCTCTAGCCCAAGTCTTTATAATCTTGCTTTGCTCTAGCTTTTGCACCTTTTTGAGGAGCTTTGCATCTACATACGGTCCTTTGTAACTACTTCTAGACATTATTTAAGGTTAGATAAGTTTTTCCCCTTACGAGTTTTCACAATCCAGCGGTTGCTGTCTTTGCGTCTTCTAGTTTTTACACCAAGTGCTGGCATCCCCCAAGGGGTTTTTGGGTAAGCCATACCAATTGAGTTTGCTCCTTCACCACCACCATGGGGGTGATCACAAGGGTTCATAACCTTACCACGAACGGTTGGTCGTTTACCCTTCCATCTGTTACGACCTGCTTTTCCGATCACCACTTGATTGTGGTCGATGTTTGAAACACGTCCGATAGATGCGAAACATTCTTTAGGTACAAAGCGCACTTCTCCAGACGGGAGCTCAACTTGAGCGTACTCGCCATCCAGGGAAACAAGCTTTGCAGAGTTACCTGCAGATTTTGCAGTTTGTCCGCCACGGTTTAATTTAAGCTCTACATTGTAGATTTCGAAACCGATTGGAATATTTTTAATGTGCATTCTGTTACCACGCTTAGCTTTAGTTTTTTCTGCAGTCATAACTTTGTCACCAACTTCCATTCCTTCAGCTGATAGGTGATATTTGTATTCACCATCTTTGTAACAAGTTAATGCAATGAATGCACTTCGATTTGGATCGTACTCAATGCTCTTAACTGTACCTTCAATATTTAGTTTTGAAGCTCTGTTGAAGTCGACATCACGGAGTCTACGTTTGCTACCACCACCTCTGTGACGGATAGAAATTGTACCGTTGTTACGACCAGCATTTTGCTTTTTTCCTTTTACTAGTTGCTTGCGAGGCTTGCTGCTAGTGATCTCCTCGTAGGTGAGGGTACTCATCTGGCGTCTAGCCGGGCTCGTATTTTTTACTTTTTTAACTGGCATTATTTAGTTGGTTTTAACTTAGTTAGGTCTAATTTTTCACCTTGTTTTAGGGTAACAATTGCTCTTCTAGTTGCTTTTCTCTTTTGCATAGGTCTGCGATTTCGCCCCCAACGGAACTTAGGTAGACCTTTTAACATATTGATCTTTGCAACTTTTACTCCGTAAGCACTTTGAATCGCGTTTTTAACATCTACTTTTGTAGCGTCCTCGTGAACTACGAAGCTATATTTGCCTACAGTACTTCCTTGTACACTTTTCTCAGTGAGAACCGGTTTTACTATTACTTGAGATAAATTCATATTATTTTTTAGTGTAAGCTGCTTCTAAATCTTGCATAGCTTTTTCTGTGAATAGAACTGCTCTGTATTTAGTTAGATCTGCTGGGTTTAGGTATCCGCTAGTAATTGTCTTCGCATTTTTAATATTTTTTGAAGATGTTCTTAATGTAGTTTCTTCTCTGCTTGCTACTACTAGAAGATTTCTTTCAACTGGTAGTTTTGCCATTAGATCTGCGAATACTTTAGTCTTTGGGCTGTCTAGTTCGAATTTGTCTATTGCCATGATTTGGCCCTCTTTAGCTTTGTTACTTAGAAGCCCTAGTAGAGCTTTCTTTCTCATTTTCTTAGGCATTTGCTTAGCAAATGTTTGCCATTTCTTTGGTCCGAAGGCACTTCCACCTCCACGCTGGTGTGGATTTGTAGTTGAACCTTGACGAGCGTTACCAGTTCCTTTTTGTCGGAAAGGTTTGCGCCCACCACCTCTTACGTCTCCACGGTTTTTAACGTGAGCAATTGCTTGCCTTGCGTTAGCTTGTTGGTAGACAAGGTATTTATGTACCAATGATTGGCTAGCTTCAACCTCAAACAATTCTTTGTTTAGAGTTAAATCACCTTTCTTAGCTCCGGTTTGATCGTATAGAGTTATTTTCATTTCTTTTCTATGATTACAAGAGTGTTCTTAGCGCCTGAAACGGCACCTTTCAATCCGATTAAGTTTTTTTCTACATCTACGTATACTACTTCAACTGCTTTTAATGTTTTTGTGTCTCCACCCATTCGTCCTGGCATCTTTTTACCTTTGTGGACTTTACCTGGGCGAGTACATGCACCAATTGAACCTGGCTCTCTGTGATGGTGTGAACCATGTGTTTCAGGACCTCGGCTGAAGTTGTGACGTTTGATCACACCTTGGAAACCTTTACCCTTAGAAACACTTGTGATTCTAGCCTTATCACCGAGTTCGAAGATGTCTACTTTGACATTGTCCCCAGTTTTCAAAGATTCTTCACCTTCAGCAGTACGAAACTCCTTTCGGTGTCGGTATTTCTTGTTTTTTGATGGTTTTTTTAATGCGTCGAACCCGAGCACTAACGCCGGATATCCGTCCTTTTCAGTGCTCTTTACTTGAACCACTGTATTGGGTTCACATAAGATTACTGTGAGGGGGATCACGCGACCATCATCCTGAATCAGGCGAGTCATACCGATTTTTTTGCCGAGAATTCCTGGCATAATTTATTGCTTAGACGTCTTTTGGACTTTTCTTCCCAGAGGGAGCCTCAGACGCATTGATAAGATAAATGCCCGCGCAGTCTACTGGCACGGGCAGTTTGAGTCAATACTTTTTGTCTACTTTCCTTTCTTTTCTTCGATAATCATCTTGATCTCGATGTCTACTCCTGATGGAAGAGACAAGTTAGACAGCTCTTCGATAGTTTGAGGAGTTGTTTGAGTTATGTCTATTAGACGTTTGTGAGTTCGCATTTCGTACTGATCTCTAGCGTTTTTGTTAACGAAAGTTGATTTTAGTACTGTGAACTTCTCAATTTTAGTTGGAAGAGGGATTGGTCCAATTACGATTGCACCTGTTTTTTCTGCGCTTTCGATGATGCGTTTTGCAGCTTCGTCGATTACTTTGTGATCAAAAGCTTTAATTTTGATACGAATTTTCTGGTTTGCCATGGGTTTGAGAGTTAAAAAATACCGTGACTTTAATCACGGTTCTTATTGCGCAGGTTGCGCTTTCAGGTTTCGTGATTTCCCGCCATAGGCGAGGCGACAAGAAAAAAACTTCTGTCGCGTTTTGTGCATACTTTTTAACAGGGAAGAGGTGAGTGGTCAAGCTTTTTGTTTTGATGGAAGTACCTTTACTTCTATTTTTAATATTTTTTCTAATTTATCTGACTCGATCTCTAGGTCATAGTGAGTTTGAAGATTTAGCCAAAACTTTGCTGAGTTGCCAAAATATTTACCTAAGCGTAATGCGCTATTTGCACTGATGGATCTTTTACCATGTACAATTTGATTTATTCTTATTGCTGGAACACTGATGTCTTTGGCTATGCGGTATTGGGAGATGCTAAGTGGGGTTAGAAATTCCTCTAATAATATTTCCCCTGGGTGAATTGGTTTGATTTTGGGCATCTTGAGGTGTAGTTAATGATAATCTGTTATTTCTAGTTCATATGCATCGTTTTCCTTCCACTTGAAACATATTCTCCATTGCTTGTTTATTTTAATACTATGTTGATTTTTTCTACTACCTTTTAATCGTTCTAAATGATTAGAGGGAGGTATTCGTAAGTCATTAATTGATGTTGCGGCATGAATTATATTTAACTTTTTAAGTGAGGTTCTTTGGATGCTTGTTGGTAACTTTCTGGAGAAGTTTCTGTTGAAGATTTTCTCGGTTTCTTTGCAGTTAAATGTTTTGATCATGCTTTGCGTGATGATGTTATCATAACGCGATATTATCGTAACGCGTTAATGTTTTTTGTACAAGCTAAGAATAGCACTATGCTCTAAGCAAAGTCCTGAATTAAAGCTGAAATGCTTTTTACTTAAAAGACCCCGGCATGCCGAGGTCTTTAATAGTAATTTTGAACTTAGATTATTCAATAATCTTAGCTACTACACCGGCACCTACAGTTCGTCCACCCTCACGGATAGCGAAACGAGTACCTTCTTCGATAGCTTGTGGAGTACCTAGGCTTACTACCATAGAGATGTCGTCTCCGGGCATTACCATTTCTACACCAGCAGGTAGTTCGATTTCACCAGTTACATCAGTTGTACGAATGTAGAACTGAGGTTTGTAACCTTTGAAAAATGGTGTGTGTCGCCCTCCTTCTTCTTTGTTTAGTACATATACTTGAGCGTCGAACTTAGTATGTGGAGTAATTGCACCTGGTTTAGTAAGTACTTGTCCACGTTCGATTTCTTCACGTTCAACACCACGGATTAGAATTCCAACATTATCACCAGCTTCACCACGGTCTAGAGTCTTTTTGAACATTTCAACTCCAGTTACAATAACTTTACGAGTGTCTTTTACTCCAACGATTTCAACTTCGTCATTAACGTTAACTACACCTTGTTCGATACGTCCTGTTGCTACTGTTCCACGTCCTTTAATTGAGAACACGTCTTCGATAGCCATTAGGAAAGGTTTGTCTAGTTCACGAACTGGCTCTGGGATGAATTCATCAAGAGCTTTAAGAAGTTCAACGATAGGCTCTGCATCTGGACCATTAGGATCTTCAGTTGCTTTAAGAGCTGAACCTTTGATAACCGGAGTGTCATCACCTGGGTATTCGTATTTGTTAAGAAGTTCACGTACTTCCATTTCTGAAAGTTCTGCGATTTCTGGGTCTGCCATATCCATTTTGTTCAGGAATACAACAATGTGAGGTACATTTACCTGACGAGCAAGTAGGATGTGTTCACGAGTTTGAGGCATAGGTCCGTCAGCTGCAGATACAACAAGAATTGCACCATCCATTTGAGCGGCACCAGTAATCATGTTCTTTACGTAATCAGCATGACCAGGACAGTCAACGTGAGCGTAATGTCTTCCTTCTGTCTCGTATTCTTGATGAGAAGTAGCGATAGTAATACCACGAGCTTTCTCTTCAGGAGCATTGTCGATTTGATCGTAAGCGATTCCTGAGTTAGCACCACCGAATTTAGCGGCTGCTACCATTGTGATTGCTGCCGTAAGAGTTGTTTTACCATGGTCAACGTGACCAATAGTTCCAACGTTCACATGCGGCTTTGTTCTTTGAAACGTATCTGCCATAAGGTTGAATTTAAGGGATAAGGGAGATTTATAATTAATGCATATAGCGGTCTTTGCCGCAAAGCGCAGGTATTCTAGTCGAAAAATTGCATGGCCGCAAGCTTATCTGCCACGGTCAGCCTTAACTTTTTCAGCTACATTACTTGGCACTTCTGAATAGTGACTGAATTCCATTGCGTAACCAGCTCGCCCTTGAGTAAGGGAACGAAGCGTAGTTGAGTATCCGAATAGTTCAGATAGAGGAACAGTACAGTGAATGATCTTAGCCATTCCACGTTCAGTAGTTTCAGAAATTTGACCACGACGTGAAGATACGTCACCCATAACATCACCTAAGTAATCGTCTGGAGTTGTAACTTCAACTTTCATGATTGGTTCAAGAAGAATAGGTTTTGCTTTTGCTGCACCATTTTTGAATGCAACTGAACCAGCCATTTTGAAGGCCATTTCAGATGAATCCACATCATGGTAAGAACCATCATATAGTTCAACTTTAATATCAACCATTGCGTAACCGGCAACAATTCCACGAGTCATTGCTTCCTTAACACCTTTTTCTACAGCTGGGATATATTCACGAGGAATTTTACCTCCAACAATTTTGTTATCAAATTCGAATCCAGCACCTGCCTCTTGAGGCATAATGCGCATAAGTACGTGACCATATTGTCCACGTCCACCAGTTTGTTTAACATATTTCTCTTCGATCTTAACTTCTTCTTTAATTGTTTCTCGGTATGCAACTTGAGGTGCACCGATGTTCGCTTCAACCTTGAATTCACGTCTCATACGATCAACGATGATATCTAGATGAAGTTCACCCATACCTGAGATAAGAGTTTGACCAGTTTCTTCGTCTGATTTGATTCGGAAAGTTGGATCTTCTTCAGCAAGTTTTTGAAGTGCGATACCCATTTTTTCTTGATCTGCTTTAGTTTTTGGCTCAATAGCAATTTGAATTACTGGTTCAGGGAATGTCATTGATTCAAGAACGATAGGGTGAGCTGGGTCACAAAGGGTATTACCTGTTGTTGTCTTTTTTAGACCGATCGCTGCAGCGATGTCTCCAGCTTCTACAGTTTTAATTTCTTCACGAGTGTTTGCGTGCATTTGAACGATTCGTCCAACACGTTCTTTGGCATCTGTTGTTGAGTTGTGTACGTAACTTCCTGACTCAAGCTTTCCTGAGTAAACACGGAAGAAACATAGTTTACCTACAAATGGATCAGTTGCGATTTTGAAGGCAAGAGCTGAGAATGGTTCGTTTGCATCTGGCTTTCTTGTAACTTCTTCATCAGTGTCTGGGTTGATACCTGTAATTCCTTCTCCATCCAGAGGTGAGGGTAGGTATGCACGGACTGCATCTAGTGCAAGTTGCACACCCATGTTCTTTAGGGCAGTACCACAAAGCATAGGGTAGATTTTACTTGCGATAGTTGCGCTACGGATTCCTTTTTTAAGATCTTCTACTTCTAGGTCATCGTTTTCTAGGTATTTTTCTAGAAGGTCATCGTTGTTTTCTGCAACTTTTTCTACAAGTGTTGCTCGGTATTCTTTTGCTTTTTCCATCATGTCTACAGGAATTTCGATTTCAACCACATTTTCACCGTGGTCTCCTTCGAAAGTGTAAGCTTTCATTTCTACAAGATCGATTACACCTTTAAATTCACTTTCAGCTCCGATAGGAAGTTGAATTGCAACTGCTTCTTTAGAAAGTCTAGTGTGTACTGATTCAAGAGTCATGTAAAAATCAGCACCAGTTTTATCCATCTTATTTGCAAATGTGATTCTTGGTACGTTGTATTTGTCTGCTTGTCTCCATACTGTTTCTGATTGAGGTTCTACACCTTGTGAACCGTCGAATACTGCGATTGCTCCATCTAGGACACGCATTGAACGTTCTACTTCAACAGTAAAATCAACGTGACCTGGAGTATCGATAATGTTGATACGAATGTCTTTCCACTTACAAGTTGTTGCAGCAGAAGTAATTGTGATTCCACGCTCTTGTTCTTGTTCCATCCAATCCATAGTTGCATCACCATCATGTACTTCACCAATTTTGTGACTTACACCTGTGTAAAAAAGGATACGTTCAGTAATAGTTGTTTTACCTGCGTCAATATGCGCAGCAATACCGATGTTTCGCAGCATTGATAGGTCTGTTGTAGTCATAAAAAAATTGGGAAATAAATCCCCCGCATTATAGGGAAGCAGCCATGAATGTCAATTAGCATCTGTTTTATACTTTTTTCGTCGGAGCGGCGGCCCCGGGAGCGCTGCGCTTCCCGCCCCGGCTTCCTCAACCACTACAAATAAGGAACAAATTAAGAAGGGCTTCCTGTTTGAGTGATGGCCTCGGGAGCGCTGTCTCAAAATCAACAAAGAAGCTAAAGACTTTCAGCTGCTTTGGCTTGTAGGTGGTATTTAGTCTCTATTTAGAAATCGATTTCCATATCGCCACAGGCTTTGGACTGCTACTGGGCAATCATAATTAGAGCAGGTTGCACATAACCTAGAAGATGGTGATCTTGCTAACTCATGTAGATGGCTTGCTAAGCCGAGTAATTCTGATGCAGTAGCTGGAGCTTCTGCATCTTCTAAATTTCTTACAGCTATTTCTAATTGATTTACAATAACGAGTGGTTCACAAACAGGTATACAAGCTGGTTCTGCCCCTGCAAGTAAGTCATGTAGTGTGTTTTTTACACGATTGCTGTGTTTAGGATTAGATGAGTCTGTTGCTAGCATGTCTGTGTATTCTGCAAGTGTACGTCTGAATTCCATTTTTATATATTTTATAAGAGCATACCATAAGGGTGTTCGACTTGCTTGTCAAGGTTCTTGAGGTGGTGATGGCCTCGGCTTTCTTTATTCAACGAAAGTTTCGAGGATTTCGACTAGGTCGTTGTTTGCGGCGATGAAAGTTGTGAAGTGTTGGTGGAGAGTTTCATCGAGGGTAGCTACTTGTGAGATGTCTTCTTTGTAGGCTTCGGTGCTGTAGTATTCGAGCATTTTTTCGAAGGTACCAAGGTAGAAATCGCCTGCAGCTGTGTAGGTGTCGATTCCTGCTCTTGTGTCTAGCGCTTGATCTTCGCGGCGGCTTTCTAGGTTTAATAGGCGCTTGGTGCTTGTTAATGCTTGTGTTGATTGTCTGTAGAGCTCTTGCATTCCGGCAGCATCGATTTCGATTTGTTCTGTCATTGTGTCGGGTATAACGTTGTTATACAAAGCGGCGCTCTCTTCAATTAGAGATGAGCTTTCATTAATTTGTTCAACGACGCGATTGTTGTATTCAACTGCGCTGTATCTGAAAGTGCAGGCAGTGAAAAGCGTGAGGGCTAACAATGCGAATGCATTTATAATTGCGAATTTTTTCATGGCGTGAAATAAAAAGCCCTGAGATTATAACAGGGGAGAGTTTGTGATGCTAGTTTTTGATTTACCTTCGTCGGCTGAAGCGAGCGTAGTGAGCGAATGCACGGTTAGCTGCTGCCATTCTTTCTACGTCTTCTTTCTTTTTAACTGCAGTACCTGTGTTTTCAGCTGCATCAAGAATTTCTTGAGTTAGTCTTTTGAAGATAGGTGAGCTTTTGCGAGCACGAGCTGCGTTGATAATCCAACGGAAAGAAAGCATTTGTTGTCGTTTTTGGCTAACTTCAAATGGTACTTGGTAGATTGATCCACCAACACGTTTTGGTCTTACTTCCATTGAAGGTTTAGTATTTTCGATTGCACGGAAGAACATTTCTCTTGCATTTTTGTGTCCACGTTTTTCAACTTCAGTAAGCATGTCGTTGAAGATACGACGAGCGATGCTTTTTTTACCATCAAGCATGATGTAGTTAATGAACTTTTCAGTAACTAAATCTGAATTTGGTGGTATGTAAGTTGTGATTTGAACTGTCATAATTTATTTAGTTTTTTGGTCTTTTAGCACCGTATTTACTACGTCCTTGTCTTCGGTCTGAAACACCTTGAGTATCAAGACGTCCACGAACGACATGGTAACGTACACCAGGTAGATCTTTCACACGTCCTCCACGAATCATTACGATTGAATGCTCTTGAAGATTGTGACCTTCACCACCAATATATGCGTTAACTTCCATTCCGTTTGTAAGACGAACTCTAGCGATTTTACGTAGAGCCGAATTCGGTTTTTTAGGAGTCATTGTTGTAACTTTAGTACAAACTCCACGACGGAAAGGTCCAGATAATGTTTTGTTCCTAGATTTCAAGCTATTGAATATAGTTTGAAGGGCAGGAGATTTACTCTTAACGGGTTTCTTTTTTCGTCCGTTCCGTACTAGTTGATTGATTGTAGGCATATATTTTATTTAGCTGTCAGGGATTTTACCCGGACTTGCCGGAGTAATTTAGTTGATTTTATGGGCAAATGCAAGGGGAAAGCGCGAGTTATCGCGCTTTCCTAGTATTGAGCTTAATCTTCTCTTGTGTCGATGACTTCTCCTTTAAGGCTTTTTCTGTAAATTTCACCTGCTGGAATTAGTCTACCGATGATAACGTTTTCTTTAAGTCCATCTAGCATATCTACACGTTGAGTGGTTGATGCTTCTACAAGAACACGGATTGTTTCTTGGAAAGATGCAGCTGATAGCCAACTTCGAGTGTGAAGAGCGATACGAGTTAGACCAAGTAATAGTCTTTCGGATTCTACTAATTTTTTCTTCGCTTTCTTTAGCTTAACATTTTCGTCTACTACAGCTTGGTTGTCTACAACTTCACCTGGAAGGAGAGTGCTGTCACCTTGGTCTGTAATACGAACTTTAGAGAACATTTGACGAGTAATAATTTCGATGTGTTTGTCATTAATACTTTGACCCTGTGAAGCATAAATACTTTGTACTTCAGTCATTATGTATTTTTGAGTCGTGTAAATGTTTGTAAGTACCATTAGAGATCGAAGGTTCAAGTGACCACTAGTAAGTGGTGTACCTTTAGTTACAACATCTCCAGTCTTAACTTTAACAGTTTTACCAGAGTCTACTTTGTACTCAACTTCAGGTACGTCTGCCTCGATTTCGATTTCCTTTTTACCGATTCTAATTATTGTTCCATCGATTTTAGCGCGGACTTTCTTACGTCCTTTTTCAGCGAGTACATCTTTAAGAGCAACTTTGTCACCCTTCTTAACTACAACTTCCATTTCATCTAGAACTTCGTAAGTTTCAGTAAGAGTTTCAGCAGGGAATACTGTAATTACAGTATTGTGACCCTTTGTTTTAACTTTAACTTTACCGTTAACTTCTGAAAGAATAGCCGGTTTTTTAGGCATTCTAGCTTCGAAAAGTTCTTCAACACGTGTTAGACCTTGAGTAATATCGTCTGCTTCTGAAGCGACACCACCCATATGGAAAGTACGCATAGTAAGCTGAGTACCAGGCTCACCAATTGATTGAGCAGCAATAATTCCTACTGCAGTTCCAAGATCTACTTTGTCGTTTGTACCAAGATCTTTACCGTAACATTTTTGACAAACACCAGTTAGTGTTAGACAAGTCATTACAGATCGTACAGCTAGTTGATCAGTTTTGTTTGCAATGATTGCTTCAATAACTGATTTGTCGATGATCTTTCCTTTCTTCACCACTACATTATCTTTTTTATCTTTGATGTGTTCACCAAGTGTGCGACCGAAAATTCTATTTTCGAATGCCTCACCAATAGCTTCAGATTCTTCTCGACTGATAATGTGAGTGTCTTTACTTCCACAATCATCTTCTTTGATAATAATATCTTGAACTGCATCTACAAGACGACGAGTTAGGTAACCAGCCTCCGCAGTTTTTAGGGCAGTATCAGATTTACCTTTACGTCCACCATGCGTCGCGATGAAGTACTCAAGGATTGAGAAACCTTCTTTCAAATTGGATTTAATTGGAAGCTCAATTGTTTTACCGGCCGGATTTGCAACCAGACCTTTCATTCCACACATCTGTGTGATTTGTCCCCAATTACCACGGGCTCCAGAGTCTACTTGGTAGTAAACGTCGTTTTTGTTGTCGAAGCCTTTAATCATTGAGTCAGCGATTTCACCTTTAGTTTTACCCCAAACACGAATTGATAGTTTGTATCTTTCGTCTTCGGTAATGAATCCTCTTTGGTAGTAGTCATGAATTTTTGCAACGTGTTCTTCTGAAGCACCCATGATTTCGTATTTTGCATCTGGGATATGAAGATCGGAAGTTGCCATAGAAATTCCTGAGATGGTTGCGAATTTGAAACCAAGTACTTTTAGGTCATCACAGAATTGAGCAGTACGTTCGATAGTGTCATTTTCAAAGACATTACCAACAATGTTTGTGATGTCTTTCTTTTTAAATACCTTGTTTTGGTAAGGCATTGAATCTGGAACTGTTTGATTGAAGATTGCTCTACCAACTGTTGTGTCTAGCATTTCACCATCTTCCATTCGGATTTTAATTTTTGAGTGTAGGTGGATGTGTTTGTAGTCGTGAGCAAGAATTGCTTCTTCTGTACTTCCGAACACTCTTCCTTCACCGATTTTCCCATCACGTTCACATGTGAGGTAGTAAATTCCAAGTACCATATCTTGAGTTGGAGTTGTAATTGGTTCTCCAGCTGATGGTTTTAGAAGGTTACGTGCAGATGACATTAAGTGACCTGCTTCTGTTTGTGCACGATCTGAAAGTGGTACATGTACCGCCATTTGATCTCCATCGAAATCGGCATTGAAGGCCGCACATACGAGAGGGTGAATTTGAATCGCTTTACCTTCAATCAATACTGGTTTGAAAGCTTGAATACCAAGTCTGTGAAGAGTTGGAGCACGATTTAGAAGTACGTATCTATCTTTCGTTACTTGTTCAAGAATATCCCAAATAGCTTTTTCGTTTGCTTGAATCATTTTTTCTGCGTTCTTGATGTTGTGTGCATATCCGTCGCTGATTAGCTGACCGATAACAAATGGTTTGAAGAGTTCCATAGCCATTGATTTTGGCAGTCCACATTCATTTAGTTTAAGACTTGGCCCAATCACAATTACAGAACGACCTGAGTAATCCACACGTTTACCAAGCAAGTTTTGACGGAAACGCCCTTGCTTACCTTTAAGCATGTCTGAAAGTGAACGAAGTTTTCGTTTGTCTCCAGAGTTGAATACTGTTTTGTTCGCACGTGCACTATTGTTGATTAGAGTGTCTACTGCTTCTTGAAGCATACGTTTTTCATTACGGCAGATTACTTCTGGAGCTCCGATAAGAATTAGACGTTTAAGACGGTTGTTACGGTTGATTACGCGACGGTAAAGATCATTTAGATCTGAAGCTGCGAAACGACCTCCATCCAGTTGAACCATAGGTCTTAGATCTGGTGGAATAACTGGTAGAACGCTCATAATCATCCATTCAGGTTTGATCTTTGCTTTAAGTAGAGATCCAACTAGTTTTGTTCTTTTCATTAGTTTTGCTTTCTTTTGTCCACTTGATGTTGCCAAGTCTGCTTCAAGTTGAACTAGGTCTTTTTCAAGATCCATTTCTTCGATGATAGTGCGAAGTGATTCAGCACCTGTTCCAGCTTTGAAAACGTGTCCAAATTTCATAGATAGGTCTCTGTATTCTAACTCTGTGAGTACTTTACCCATAGAAAGTGAGTTCAAATCTTTTTTAGCTTGGTCGTGTTGTTCAACGAGTTCTTCAACTTTAGTTGCTTCCTCTTTTTCAATATCTTTTTTATTACCAATACCGTTTGCTAACCTTTCTTTATATTCCTTGATGATGTCTTTTTTGAATTGTTTGAATTCTTCATCAAGTTGTTCGATTGCATTCATTTGTGCCTCTTCGTCTAAATTGATTACAATGTATGCCGCAAAGTAAACAACTTGTTCGAGAGTTTTAACAGGAAGATTTAGTAGAAGTCCAAGGCGACTAGGCGTTGAACGTAGGAACCAAATGTGTGTTACAGGAACTGCAAGATCGATGTGCGCCATTCTTTTACGACGAACGATGCTGCGAGTTACTTCAACTCCACATTTTTCACAAATTACACCTTTGTAACGAACGCGTTTGTATTTTCCACAAGCACATTCCCAGTTCTTTGTAGGACCGAAAATACGTTCGCAGAATAAACCGTCGCGCTCAGGTTTTTGAGTACGGTAGTTGATAGTCTCTGGTTTTTTTACTTCACCACTAGACCAAGACATGATCTGCTCAGGTGACGCCACAGAGATTGCGATGGCATCAAAGAGTACGTGTGGTTTCTTTTTTGAATCTGGCATAAAAAAGGGTTAAAAAGATTTTTTATAGGAAGCTAAATAGCTGACCGATAAATACAAAATATAAAATTGAGTAGAGGGCTCCCTCGAATGAGAAAACCTTCTTTTCGATTCCTGAGAATGCGAATAGTACAGTCGCGATAATTAGGAAAGGAATAGCAATTGTGATTACTTCATTAGTTACCACGAGTGGGCTGATGAAAGCAGGTAAGCCAATTACTAGGGTTGAATTAAGAATGTTGGAACCAATAATGTTACCGATTACCATTTCGAAATTTTTCTTTTTTGCAGCTTTAATTGAAACAAGAAGTTCCGGTAGGGAAGTTCCAATTGCAACAGCTGAAATTGTGATAGCTGCAGGAGCTAAGTTCAGAAGGCCTGAAAGTTCGATAATTGAGTCGATGGTGTATTTTGAGCCAAGGAAGATTCCAATTGCGCTAAGCAAAATAAATAGCATTAGCTTTTTGGTGTCTTGCTTTTTTTCGATTGCTCTTCTGACTTTTTCTTCTAACTGTTCAAGCTTGTTTGCCCTGTGTTCGCTCCAGTTGTATGCAACGTAAATAATGTAAGAAGCGAG
The DNA here is from genome assembly GCA_018658105.1 of Candidatus Peregrinibacteria bacterium. Classification (GTDB taxonomy): domain Bacteria; phylum Patescibacteriota; class Gracilibacteria; order UBA1369; family 2-02-FULL-48-14; genus JABHVW01. The sequence goes on along the minus strand of JABHVW010000004.1, from coordinate 10,068 downwards.
CATGATCATTCCCTCTATAAGAGTGAATGTGCCGTCGTAAAGGGTTACGATCAGCAATGCTGTGATTCCGCCGAGTAGGGGGAGGTCTAGTTTGATTAGACTTTTTTCGACTACGATTTCTTTTGCGAATATTGCAGTTATACCTCCGACAAGAAGAATATTTGCGATGTTTGATCCAACTACATTTGCAGCAACGATAGACGAGTAGCCTTGGAATGTTGCAATTATAGAGGTCATTAGTTCAGGGAAAGAAGTTCCGAGAGCTACAACGCTTACACCGATAATGAATTGTGGTACACCCAGGGCTTTACCTAGCTTTTCACTGTTTGTAGTGAAAATATCTGCGGATTTGATTAGCCCCGCTAGAGCTACCAGGAATATGAGTGACCAAATAAGTATATTCATATAGTGATTAATTATCCTGCTGAAGCTTCTTCAGCTTCTGAACTTTTTTCTTGTTTTTCATCTGCTTTATCGTCAACAACTTTTGCATCAGGTGCTGGTTTTACATCGTTTTCTTCAGCTTCTTCTGGGGAATATAATTCCTCTTCATTCAGGTCAGGTTTGTCATCTTCAAGCTCGATAAGGTCAACATTTAGACCAAGAGATTGTAACTCTTTCACCAATACATTGAATGATTCTGGAGTACGAGGTTTTCGAATGTGTTCACCTTTGATAATTGATTCGTAGGCTTTTGCACGTCCGTAAACATCATCAGATTTGATAGTAAGCATTTCTTGAAGTGTGTGAGATGCACCGTAAGCTTCAAGTGCCCATACCTCCATTTCACCGAAACGCTGTCCACCCTTTTGAGCTTTACCTCCGAGTGGCTGTTGAGTCACAAGTGAGTAAGGGCCGACACTACGAGCGTGAATCTTATCTTCAACGAGATGGGCAAGTTTTAGAATGTAAGTGATTCCGACTGTAGTTTTGTGATCGAATGCTTCACCTGATTTACCATCGAAGAGTTGGATTTTACCGTCTTCGGGTAAGTCAGCACGTTTTAGTTCTGCAAGGATATCTTTATTTTTGATTCCGTTTAGCGCAGGCGTTGCGTAATGAATGCCAAGTTCGCGAGCAGCCCAACCTAAGTGGGTTTCGAGAATCTGACCAATATTCATACGACTTGATACACCAAGTGGATTCAAAATGATGTCTACTTGAGTTCCGTCTGGCATGTAAGGCATGTCTTCTTCAGGCACGATAATTGAGATTACACCCTTATTACCATGACGTCCGGCAACTTTATCACCAACAGAGATCTTACGAGTTTGAGCGATTGAAACATGAATTTGTTGGATTACTCCGTTTTCAAGTTCGTCGCCGTTTTCGCGTGAGAAGATTTTTACGTCTACAACTTTTCCACCTTCTCCACCTGGTAGGCGAAGTGAAGTGTCTTTTACGTCGCGGGCTTTGTCTCCGAAAATTGCACGTAGAAGTCTTTCTTCTGGAGTTAGTTCAGTTTCACCTTTTGGAGTGATTTTACCAACTAGAATTGCACTTTCACGTACAGATGCTCCAACACGGATAATTCCGTTTTCATCTAGGTCTTTAAGTTTTGCTTCACCAACATTTGGGATGTCACGTGTTACAAGCTCAGGCCCTAGTTTTGTGTCTCTTACATCTACAGTAAATTGTTGAATGTGAATTGAGCTGAATACATCTTCTTTTTTCAGACGACTAGAAATAATTACGGCATCCTCAAAGTTGTAACCTTGCCAAGGCATATATGCCACAAGAAGGTTTTGACCAACCGCTAGGTCACCTTGTTCAGTTGATGCACCGTCAGCAAGAATGTCTCCTTTTTTGATTTTCTCACCTGTTGAACAGAGAGGTCTTTGGTGGAAACATGTTCCTTGGTTAGTTCTGCGGAATACATCTAGTTCGTGAGATACTTTTTTACCTGATTTGTAGATAACGTCGATTTGTCTACCGTCCATGTAAGAAACTGTTCCGTCTTCTTTAGCAACAATTACCTGCCCAGTATTTTGAGCAGCTACTGCTTCCATTCCAGTTCCAATAAGTGGAGCTTGAGGTTTTAGAAGAGGTACAGCTTGACGTTGCATGTTTGATCCCATGGATGCACGAGTATTATCATCGTGTTCTAGGAAAGGAATAAGTGAAGTAGTTACAGAAATGATCTGTTGAGGAGATACATCAATGTGAGTTACTTCGCTGTGTTCAACGTTAACTGGTTCGCTTTTTGAACGTGCACTAATTGCGCTGTCTACGAATTCACCTTTATCAGTCAGGGCAGTGTTTGCTTGAGCGTAAACTACCTCTTGCTCATCTTCGGCATCGAAAGTTTCGATCTTTTTACCAAGGATAGCTCTAATAGGTACAAGTTTTTCTTCTTTATTTTTTGCGATTGCTTTAGCAGTTTTTGAATTGATTTCTTCACCTGCTTTAACGAGGATTTTTCTACTTCCAGCTTCTGTGATGTCTTCTCCAGCCTTGTGTCCGACTGCAGCAGAACCATCATTTTTAACGCTAGTAAGAACTTGGCGCAGTGGAGTTTCGATAAATCCATATTTATTTAGTTGAGCGTGAGTTGCCAAATGAACTACAAGACCAATATTTGGTCCTTCAGGAGTAGCAATTGGACAAATACGACCGTAATGAGATGGATGCACATCACGAACATCAAACGATGCACGTTCACGTGAAAGACCTCCAGGCCCCATAGCTGATAGACGTCTTTTGTGCGCTAGCTCAGCAAGTGGATTTGTTTGATCCATAAACTGTGAAAGTTGTGAGCTCGCGAAGAATTCTCTAAGAGCAGCTGTAATAGGTCTTGAATTAACAAGTTGAGTTGGAGTTACGCTTTCTAGCTCCATAACTGTCATACGATCTTTTGCGATTCTTTCTGTTCTTAAAAGACCAACACGGAATTTATTGATGACTAGTTCGCCAACTGGGCGAATACGTCTGTTTGAAAGATGATCAATATCATCTGGTAATTCTAATCTGTTATTTAATCTGATTAGGTGCTTTAAGATGAGAATAAAATCTTCGATTTGGAACACGTGGTGTTCGTGGTCGTTTGGCGTTTTAAGGTTGAAACGTCTGTTGATTTTGTAACGAGCTACTGGACCCATGTCGTATTTTTTGTAGTCGAAGAACATTGATTGGATAAGTGCTCTAGCATTTTCTGGAGTAGCAAGATCGCCTGGGCGAATCTTTTTGTAAATACTCTTGTATGCTTCGTCTACAGTTTTAGATGTGTCTTTTTCTAGAGTGAAAAGGATGAAATCTTTTGTTGGATCAGTAATTTCTTCTTTGAAAAGATCCATGATTTTTTTGTCTGTCTCAAAACCGAATACACGGAGTAGGGCAGTAATAGGGATTTTTCTTTTACGATCGATTTTAACTGTAATGATTCCTTTTTTGTCTGTTTCGATTTCTAGCCATGCACCACGTTTAGGAATGATTTTTGCGCTGTGCATGCCAGGGGCAGCACTATTTTTTGAGAAGAATACACCTGGTGAACGAACGATTTGTGAAACCACAACACGTTCGATTCCATTTACGATGAAACTTCCGCTGTCTGTCATTAAAGGTACTGGACCTAAAAAGACATCTTGTTCTTTAATTTCACCACTTTCTTTATTGATAAGTTGCACGTGCACTTTTAGTGACGCCTCGTAAGATAAGTTTTTAACACGACATTTTTCTGGCGTGTATTTAGGCTCACCAAGTGAGTGTTCTAAAAAGTGAAGTTCCAGTTTTTTACCTGAAAAATCAGTAATTGGTGTTACTTCATCAAGTAATTCGCGGATACCTTGTTCTAAAAACCATCTGTAAGAATTGGTTTGAACCTCAATAAGGTTAGGCAGATCAACTTTCCATTGGTTGTCAACGAAAAATTTCCTTTCTAAAGGTTTTGTTGAAGTAAGCCCCTGCTTTTTCGCAGTGACTTTCGAAGATTTTTTCTTAGCTGTTGCTGTCGGCATAAGTCTTGAAAATGTTAGGAGTAAAAGCAGAAGGACAGGTTCTGTCTAGACAAAACCATCCAAGTGCTCCCATTCACAACACAATCAAAATCGAGAGCTGTTCGGCGCTCATTCTACTCGGGTTTTGTCTACTGTCAATGTGAAATGCTATAGTCTGCCTTCGTCGAAGCGGCGGCCCCGGAGCGCTTCGCTTCCTGCCCCGACTTCCTCAGGCAGACTATAGCATTTCCGAAAGCCCCGGGAGCGCTACGCTTCCCGCCCCGACTTCCTCAAGTGAACTATGGAATTTCCTGATTATGCTTCGATTTTGTCTTTTCCTCCCATCCATGGTCGGAGTGGTTCTGGAATAGTTACACTTCCGTCTGCGTTTTGATACATCTCAAGTAGAGGTATTAAGATTCGCGGTGAGGCGATGCATGTGTTGTTTAGTGTGTGCACGAATTGTTTTTTACCTTCTGCGTTTTTATATTTAATGTTGAGCCTGCGACTTTGGAAGTCGAGAAAAGTTGAGCAAGAGTGAGTTTCACCATAGCTATCGCGTGATGGCATCCAGGTTTCAATGTCGTTTTTGTAGTATTGGCCTTGGCCCATGTCGCCGCTGCAAACTGCAACAACTCGATATGGGAGTTTTAGATCTTGCAAAACTTCTTCGGCATTTTTGAGTAGCATCTCGTGCATTTTTGCGCTTTCTTCCATGTCGTTTTTACATAAAACTACTTGTTCTACTTTTTGAAATTGATGGATTCGGTATAGGCCGTGAGTGTCTTTTCCGTAAGTGCCGGCTTCGCGGCGGAAACAATATGAGTAACCTGCGTACAATTTTGGCAGTTCACTTTCGTCGAGAATTTCGCCAGAATGATATGAAGCTACTGGCACTTCGCTGGTTCCAATTAAATATTTGTCGTCGGATTCGATTGTGTATGTTTGTTCTTCGCCGCCAGGGAAATAGCTTGTTCCTTGCATTGCTTCGTAATTTACGAGTAGTGGTGGAAGGAAAGCTGTGAATCCTTTTGATGCGAGTTTGTGCAAAGTGTATTGAAGAATTGCGAGCTCTAAAAGTGCGCCGTCACCTTTAAGGAAGTAGTTTCTTGAGCCGGCAATTTTCACACCGCGTTCTATGTCTAATATGTCTAGGTCTAGGCCGAGTGCAACATGATCTTTAAATTCGAAATCTGGCTTTGGAAGATCGCCCCAGGTGTAGAGTTCTTTGTTTTCGGTATCATCTTTTCCTTCTGGCGTTTCAGGTGAAATTTTACCTGGTGCAGTTAGAAGGAGTTGGGTCCATTTTGATTCTGCTTCTTTTAGCTCTTCAGTGAGTTTTTTTTCTTCATCGCCTTTGTTTTTCATTTTCGCGATTGCTTTTTGCTTTTCATCGCCATCTAGTTTCGCGATTTTTTCGTTGGCTGCATTTTTTTCTGCACGAAGTGCGTCGCATTCTGTTTGAAGTTGGCGTCGTTTTTCATCGAGTTTAATAAATGCATCTACGTCAAAGTTCACACCTTTTTTACGGGCAGATTCTTTGACTTCGTCTGGATTTTCCAGAATATATTTTGGATCTAACATGCGCTGATTTTAGCGGAGGCGAGGGGAAGGGGCAATGGTATTACTGTTCGATTGCTTCTTTGCTTCATATGTGGTACAATTTGTACATAATGTAACAAAATAACTATGAAACATTTTACGACAACAGAGGCGAGGAAAAATCTAAGTAAGATTGTGAATGAAGTGAAGTATAAAAAAGTTATCATTGCGATTGGTCGTCGTGATGAAGAAGAAGTGTATGTTATTCCTAAACCTGATTTAGATGAAGAATTGCCGATTTCACAAATTAATGCTGCTTCACCTAGTTTTGATTTTTTAGATGATGAGCCAGATATTTATTCTTTAAATGATTTGAAGAAGAGATATGTTTAAATTTGGTGCAATAGTTTTGATTCCTTTTCCTTTTAGTGATTTAAGTTCTAGAAAGGTTAGACCTGCGATGATTGTTTCAAAAGGAACAGAAGATGTTGTTGTGATTTTTATTACTTCAAAGTTGGATGTAGCTTCGAAAAAGGTGTCTTTTCTTTTAAAAGATTCTGATAAACACTTTGATAAAAGTGGGTTGAAAGTTAGTTCTGTTTTTAGATTTGATAAAATTGCTACTCTTGATAAGAGATTGATTTTAGGTGAGCTTGGTAAGGTTCACAAAGACCTGCTTCTTAATATGAAGCCTGTCTTTGATTCTGTATTTGGATTTTAATTATTTCTTTTTCTCCTCAGCCTTAACGATTGGCATACGTTTTACGTAGATTTGTTTGCCGCCGATTAAGATTTGAAGTTCGATAGGTTCCCAGCTGTCGATTTTCAGGTTTTTTACGTTCCAGAAATGGGTGTGAACACCTAGTTTGTCTGTTTTCTTCTCGAGTGAAGCTTTAGATAGCACGCTATCTTGCTGCATAAGAGAGAAAGTAACTTTGTGGTCGCCAGGGGGAAGGATGAGTTTGCTCACGATGAACATTTGAGTGTGAGTAACTGGGACTTCTTTGGCGAAAAGTCTGTCGAAAATTCCGTTTAGGCTTAGCTTGCCATCCATACTTACAGAAGCGTGGTCGCAGAACATTGCGAATTCAACGGGATTGATCCTGATTTTCTTTTTTTCTGGTTGTTGGTCTTTTTTTTCGTCTGACATTGTTGTGGTTGTTAGTAATTATTCTGATTTTTCCTCCTCTTTCTTTTCCTCGCTTTCTTCCTCTTTTACTTCTTCGGCTTCACCGTCGATGGTTTCGCCTTTTTTTTCTTCGCTCACGTCTTTTACGCGAACATCTGGATCGTCTGATTTAGTTGCGTCGCCGGCTTCTGAGCCAGGTTGTTCGTACATGCTAGCGCCGATTTTTTGAATTTCTTCGCCGAGAGCTTCGGTTTTTTGCTTCACCAGTTCGAGGTCTGCGTTTTCATCTTTAAGAATTTCTTTAAGTTCATTTGTTTTAGCTTCGATGCCTTCTTTTACGTCGGCTGGGACTTTGTCGCCGTTTTCTTTAAGTGTGCGCTCTGTTTGAGAAACGAGACTTTCGGCTTTAATACGAGTTTCAACTCCGTCTTTCTTCTTTTTGTCTTCGTCTGCGTGCAGTTCAGCTTCCTTGCGCATCTTTTCAATCTCTTCATCTGAAAGCCCAGATGAACCTGTAATAGTGATGTGTTGCTCTTTGCCAGTGCCTTTGTCTTTGGCGCTAACTTTTAGGATTCCGTTTGCATCGATGTTGAAAGTAACTTCTACTTGAGGCACTCCGCGAGGTGCAGGTGGAATTCCGTCGAGTTGGAAATTACCGAGAGATTTGTTGTCGGCTGCCATTGGTCTATCACCTTGAACGACTTTTACGTCTACAGAAGGTTGATTGTCTGCGGCAGTTGAGAAAACCTGTGATTTACTGGTTGGAATTGTTGTATTCCGCTCGATCATTGTTGTCATAACTCCACCAAGAGTTTCGATTCCAAGGCTAAGAGGGGTTACATCTAGAAGAAGAATGTCTTTGACATCTCCTTGAAGTACACCACCTTGAATTGCAGCACCAAGGGCTACAACTTCGTCTGGATTGATTCCTTGATGAGGGTCTTTACCGAAAATATCTTTAACCTTTTCTTGAACTGCTGGCATACGAGTCATTCCTCCTACGAGTACAACTTCGTCGATATCGCTTGCATAAGCGCCAGAATCTTCCATTGCTTTGCGGCAAGGTTCAACTGTTCTTTCGATAAGTTTTGCAACGAGGTCTTCTAGCTTGCTTCGACTTAGTTTGATAACTAAGTGTTTAGGTCCACTTTTGTCTGCAGTTAAGAATGGCAGATTGATCTCTGTTTCGTGCTGAGATGAAAGTTCGATTTTTGCTTTTTCTGCCCCCTCTTTAAGACGTTGAAGTGCAACTTTGTCTTGTTTTAGATCCATTCCTTCTTGTTTATTGAACTCTTCGATTAGCCAGTCGATAACTGCTTCGTCGAAATCGTCACCACCAAGTTGAGTATCTCCGTTTGTTGCGAGTACTTGGAAAACACCGTCGCCAAGTTCTAAAATAGACACATCGAAAGTTCCTCCACCCAGATCAAATACTGCGATTTTTTTGTCTACATCGCTCTTGTCTAGACCGTAGGCTAGGGCAGCAGCAGTAGGCTCGTTAATGATTCTTTCTACTTTTAGACCAGCGATTTCACCAGCATCTTTTGTAGCTTGACGCTGTGCATCGTTGAAGTATGCAGGAACAGTGATAACTGCTTGAGTTACCTCTTCGCCGAGGAATTTTTCGGCGTCTGCTTTGATCTTTTGTAGAACCATTGCAGCAATTTCTGAGGGTCTGCGCTCTTTTCCTTCAAGAACAATTTCAACTTCACCATCTTTACCTTTTTTAGTGTCGAAAGGCATTCTATCTGTTATTTCTTTAACTTCGCTTGATTGACGCCCGATTAGACGTTTTGCAGAGTAAATTGTTCCTTCTTGATTCATAACTGCCTGACGTTTTGCAGGTTCTCCAACAAGACGTTCACCATCTTTGTAGGCAACAATAGAAGGGGTGGTTCGTTTACCTTCAGCATTGTTGATTACTGTTGGGTCGCCACCTTGCATAACTGCGAAACAGCTATTTGTGGTTCCGAGATCGATTCCAATTATCTTAGGCATAGTTTTGTAGTTAAATTAGCACTGTAGAGTGTAGAGTGCTAACGCGAGGGTGTCAAGTGTGAAAACTACAAAGTTTTTACGGGTATGTGTGTGACTTTTTGCAGCTCTTTGTCATTTGTGATGAAGACTTCTGCAGGACTGTTTAGGGCAGATGCAATATTGATTGCGTCTGGAGCTTTTAAGAATGGATAATCAGCTCTTAAGTTTGCGAAATGTAGTGCTTCTTGCATGCTAAATGCTTGAATTCTTAGATTGGGTATGGCTTTAAGAAATGCAAAGAATTGAATTTCAGCCGATTTATTATCGTTTTTTTTGTAACCTGTTAAAATTTCCCCTACAGATAGGCTTGATATGACTACACTTTCTGCATTTTTGATTAGTTTTTTGCAGGATTCTTTATATTTTGGATGTCCCTCTAGAAGATAGATGAGGATCATGCTGTCTATTGCGATGTGTTTTAATCCCATGCTTCTCTTTCGGCTTTAAGAAATGCTTCGCCACCACCAAATTGTTTAAATACATTTTTGCCGCTTCCTATTAAATCTTCCCAATTGCTTGGGGTTCTGATTAATTCGATGGTCCCGTTTTCGGTTAAATGAACGATCATCTGGTCATTTTTCTTAATTTTGAGCTTTTTTCGGATTTTGCTAGGTATGCAAATGGTGAAATTTTGCATAACTTTGGCAACTTCTATATGTGATGGATCCATTTTTATATGATAAAATATTATTTATATTATAGCTTGCATGGTGAGGTTTTGCAAGATGGTTCTCTTACAGGTTAGGTGAGCTTGCTAAAAATGCTTCTTTTATGGTATAATAATTAGATTAATTCATACAAATGACTATTCAAGGAAAAGATTGGGATGGCTTTTGATGATATTATGAAGGAATTGTCTACTGGGTCTGAGACACATTTTTTGAGTTTGGCTGAGCATGAGTCGAAAAGTAGTCCTACACACGATATAGTGCGTGGAGATGGTCTTGTTGCTCTTTTGAGAAATTATTATGAGAGTAAGTTTGCTTTGAATGCTGTTGAAGCAGAAAAAGAGGCAATTTTGACGGCTACGTATATTGCTTCTAAGGGTTTTAACCCTGATGCATTAGAAGAAAAGGGCAAAATTACTTTTGGTAAAGAAATTGTGCTTTTGGGTGCTGATGGATCTGAGGCATATCGTATGAATATGCGTCCTGAAGGTACTGCGGTTACTAAATCTGGTACACGTGGAGTTGTAAAATCTACTCCTAGTTCACGTCCACGTTCACGTGCTACTTCTGCTCCGAAGGCTAAGTCAACGACTAGAGTAGCACCAGTTCCGGCTGGCGCACCTGTAGTTCCTGGATCAGTACCTCCGGTTGTAGCACCAGTTCCGGCTGGCGCACCTGCAGTTCCTGGATCAGTACCTCCGGTTGTAGCACCAGTTCCGGCTGGCGCACCTGTAGTTCCTGGATCAGTACCTCCAGCTGC
>JABHVW010000001.1 GCA_018658105.1 Candidatus Peregrinibacteria bacterium | reverse complement strand
TAGAAAAATACGACAAAAGTAATATTACTATCGCTGTGCTTGGCGGCCATTCCGCTCTAGACGTATGCGAAGGTGCAAAGAGAATGGGTTTCAAAACTCTTGCTGTTTGCCAAAAGGGGCGTGAAAAAACTTACGCAAAATATTACAAAACTCGCGAAGCAAAAGGATGCATCGACGACATTATCTTAGTAGACAAATTCGCAGACATCGTAAAGCCCAAAGTTCAGGAGGAGCTTAGACAAAGAAACGCAATTTTCATCCACAATCGATACTTCTGGGTGTACTGCAATTTCGATGACATTGAAAAGAAATTCCAAGTGCCAATTTACGGGACTAGACACATGGTTCGCCTCGAAGAAAGAGATGTCCAGCACAATCAGTATTGGCTGCTAGAGAAAGCGGGTATTCGCATCCCAAAGATGTACAAAAAACCAGCAGATATAGACGGCCCAGTTATAGTAAAAGTGAACGAAGCTGAACGTACATATGAACGAGCATTTTTCGTCGCAACTTCACCCGAAGATTACAAAGTGAAATCAGACGCAATGATCGAAGCCGGAACAATTAAAAAAGCAGATCTCAAAAAAGCAGTAATTGAAGAATTTATTATTGGTGCACAGGTTAATTTCAACTTTTTCTATTCAGCTATCGACGGCGAACTCGAACTAATGGGTACAGACACGCGCCGCCAAACTAGCCTTGATGGTTTTCTTAGGCTCGATGCAAAAACTCAAATCGAGCTGCTTGAATCTGGCTATAAGCCAAGCATGGTTGAAACTGGTCACTACAGCGTAACAACTAAAGAATCCATTATAGAAAAAATCTTCGAAATGGGTGAGAAATTTGTAAAGACAACACAAAAGCATTCAAAGCCCGGCATAATCGGACCTTTCGCACTTCAAGGTGCAGTCGCAGCCGAAAAAGGCAAAGAAGAATTAGTAATTTTCGATGTTTCAATGCGAATTCCTGGCAGCCCAGGCACTCGCTTCACACCTCACACAAGTTATCTTTGGGGTTACGAAATTAGCTACGGTGAACGCATCGCACTAGAAATCCAAGACGCAATCGACGAAGACAGATTACACGAGATCCTCACTTAAAGATCATGAACCACTCCACCACTCCACATCCCAAAAAAGGTCCATCAGAAAATCCTGAAAAAAAGGAGTCTTTTGGCGCTAGAGTGGTCAATGCAGAATTAGACAAACTTGCAATGAAAGGAGATTTCGAAAACATGAACGAAGATGAATTAGAAAAATATATTACAGATCTAGACGCAGCAATTATCGAGGTTTTTGAATCACTCGCAAACGATCCAGAATATGCAGAACAGGCCGAAGAAATCAAAAAGCGCTTGGAAATATTAAATGGAATGAGAAGTTTACTCACAGAAAATCAAACTTTGTTAGACGAGGGAAGGCAAGAAGATGCAGAAGAGCTTGCTCATGAATTTTTCGAAGAACACGCAAGACACATGCTCGAAAACGGCCACACAGAAGAAGAGGTCGCAGCATTTATTCAAGATTTAAATACAGACATCGATGAGCAAAAAGCACTATTACAGATAGATTCCGACTCAGAAGAGGCCGAAGAGGCAGAAGAGGGAGGAGGAAGTTACACACTTTCTGCAATCGATTTTGGAATTGGCGTCACGCCAGTTGCAGGCGGGCTTTGGGATATGGGTAAAGCTATGGTCGGTTACGATTTAGATGGCCGAAAACTAGGCTGGGGTGAAAGAGGAATACTTTACTCCCTTGGCGCTGGATTTGCAGTTTGGGACATAGTAAGTTTCGTTGGAGTCATTGTTCCTGAGCCAGTCACATCTGGTGCAGGTGTTGCCGGGCTTAGCGCTAGCACCGCAGCAAAAACAGCGGTGAAGGCCACAGTTAAAGAAATGACAGAGCGTGCAGCAGTTGGCGTAGCTACAGATGTAGCCGGTGAAGCTGCCGAAGCAGGGTTCAAAGCCATCATGAAAAAAGCTTGGAAAACAGGCGCCGTATTAAAGGAGACCGCCGAAGCTGCAGTAATTCCCAAAGCGAACGATTTATTAAGTTTCGCAGCAAAGATTTTGCCAAATTCTGCAAAAGGTAAAAAAGGTGCTGAAGCTTTTAAGCAAGGCGGCAAATTCCTAGCAAATCACAAGGTAGTTAATCACGTCGCTGACGAAATGGTAGATGGGCTAGTTAAAGATGCTCTTAAAGCTAATTTAAAAAAGAGTGCAAGCCGAGCAGTCACAGGCGCACTTAGCCCCTACGAAAAATACAGACTATATCGTAAAGAAAAAAAGTTTGCTGAAATCGCTCGTGAACACACAGAAAAACGCCGCGAACTCGCCGCAACCCTCGACAAAATCATGGCCAAACAAAGCATCGAACAAATGCAAAAGGCCGCCTAAACATTTAAGCCACAGCCCGGAGCGCATTACTAGGCTTTGATATAATTATTTGGTCAGTAAAGACTTGGTCTTAGCGGCCTAGAGCGCATTACTAGGCTTTGATATAGTTATTTGGTCAGTAAAGACTTGGCCTTAGCGGCCTGGAGCGCATTACTAGGCTTTGATATAGTTATTTGGTCAGTAAAGACTTGGCCTTAGCGGCCTAGAGCGCATTACTAGGCTTTGATATAGTTATTTGGTCAGTAAAGACTTGGCCTTAGCGGCCTGGAGCGCTGACCAAATAACTATATCAATGGCATTTCAAAATCAGACGACTGCTGAATCACAGAATTAGCTGCTGGCACAGGTTCATCACTACCTTCATCCCAACGTTTGAGCATTTCTTCAACCTCAGCTTTTGGTCTACAGTAAGCCGCTCTCGAAGCCGCAATGATATCTTTGCTCAGGTCCACTTCAGGGTAATCCATATCTAAAGTTCGGCCAGAAAATGGCTCAGTTAATTCTCCATCAATAGAAAGTTTTGTGTAAAATTCTCGCACTCCAAGATTAATAATATCTCGAACATTGAAAACCGGAGTATATTCTTCTGCCAAAATTACGGCATCTTCGGCACCCACACGAAAACTCACCATCGATCCCACATTACCAAATACCGTTTTACGAACCTCCTCATTTAACTGCCCAATATATTGATGAGCAATGGTCAAACACAGGCGATATTTACGCGCCTCAGAAAGAATTTCTGCAAAAGTATCCGTCGCAAAGTTTTGAAACTCATCCACATAAAAGTAAAAATCTTTTCTATCTTCTTCACGCATATCAGCACGTGCCATTGCGGCCTGATAAATTTTCGTAATAATCATCGATCCAATCAGTTGAGCATTTTCCTCACCCAAAAGTCCCTTCGAAACTTTCAGAAGCAGAATTTTTTCCCATCCATAATATCTCGAATGTCGAAGGTGTTATCAGGTTGTCCAACAATATTTCGAATCATATTTGTAGACACAAGCTGCCCCACTTTATTCAAAAGAGGAGTAATCGCCTCTGCATCAAATTTCTCACTCCATCCAGCAAACTCATTCACCCAAAAGTTTTTCACCACGCTATCTTCAATTCTCGCAATAATTGTCTGCCGATAATTTTTATCAGACAGCATTTTCAAAATAGACATCACCGTTGTATTTGGTGAATCCAAAAGAGCCAAGGTCGTATAACGAAGCACATGCTCTAAACGATCAGACCAGTTATCGCCAAACAGCTTCTTGAAAATATCAATAAATCCAATTGTTACCTGCATTTTAAATTTCTCATCGACAGCTTCCAACGGGTTAAAAGCGATCGGAAATTCAGTATCACCCGGATCAAAATAAACCACGTCTTTCTTCCGATGTTCAGGAATAATCCGCATGATGTTATCTACCAAATCCCCATGAGGATCCAATATACCAACACCCTTCCCGGCAAGAATATCATTCTTAATTAGCAGTTCCAGCATTTTAGATTTACCAGTACCACTCTTTCCAACCACATACATATGTCGACGTCTATCACCACGGTTTATCCCAAAATCTTGGAAGTTATTGTGGTAATTTGTCCGCCCAAACAATGAGTTGGAATCATCTTTTTGAGTAGGCAAATCTTTCGGGGGTTCATGCTTTTTAGCCAAAACATGCACTACATGTGGAACATGATCACAATTCGGAAAATGGTAAATCGTCGCGAGTTCATTTGCACCAATCGTTACAGGCTTATTCATTTTTCTCGCACGATATTCTCGAACAAACGATGCGCCATTTTTTATCTTCTGCATCTTAAATTCATTGTTGTCAGTTTTATTGAACTGATAAAAGGCTTTTGCAAGTGCCAGCAAATTCTTTTTCGCCTTAGCAGGGTTATCAGAAATCGCAGCAAATCTAAGCTGAATTCTAAATGGATTTTGATCAGCCTTGTCAATAAATTGCGCATCTTCTTCTGCGAAAAATTGTTTTTTGTTTTTCATCCTAACGAAATTTTTCAGTCTTAGCCTTCTAAAGAAACTATTAAAACGCATTTTTAGTTGTCTGCCAAAATGGTATGACCAGTTGTCGTCTTTAGGGCTTATTAAAATTTGCACCCAAGCTTGTTCTTCACGCTCCATTTTTGAAATAACCGAAAATACACCTGAAAGTGAATCCACTTCAAACTCTTCATAAGTTTTTAATGGATAAATATCACTTCGAGTCAGCTCAGCACCAGTCCCCATAATCACTTGTTTGTCCGATTTGAAAAATCGAGTGTAGTCTTTGATTGGTTTAATTTCACAGTCAGGAAAGGCCGCATAAATAAGACCCTCCACAAGTTTAGTAATATCTGCATCACAGCCAATAAACAGGTATGTATATTGATTGTAGCCAAACATTTCAAAAGAAAGTTGCTTGCCCTTCGCAGTATTATGCAGATTATCTAAAAACTGCAGAAATCGACTCTCTTTTTTTGGGTTGTCAGGAGTGCCCTGTTCAACTGTAACTTGTAGAAATTCCATAGGCATAAATGAGCGCTTAATTTACCAGAATTATGGCAATTTGTCAACCCGGCAGGTTAATAAATTTCACTTAAATAGCAACTCTCGCAGTATATCATGCGATCCCTTTGCTCATCAGTCATAATCGACTTTTGACACTTGTCACAATTCGCATTTTTCAGCCTATAAGGGTTCCGCCTGGCCAGTCTATTTTTATGTCTTACATCTGGGTGCAAAGTAGGCATCGGTAACTTCATTTTCTTATAAAACTCAATTTCCTGTGGGACCAAACGAAAAGGCCGCCCACTTTCAGCACAAGTCAGCACACCTTCACCACTCGCACTTGCTAGCTCATCTCGTTTTTCCTCCCAGATCAAACCACGCGCCCGCACTTCCTCAGCCCTAAGTGGAATATAATCCATCGCAACAGTTCGATTGTAAGGAAAGGGTGATATGGTGGACGGAAAATATTCACCCCATTCACCGCTTGAACGCATATGTTCAATAATTCGCGGCACCAAGGCCTCATACTCCTCTTTAGTATATTGTTTATTCAAAATACAATATTGACCTTTTTTCATTCCAATACATCCAAAACAGTTCTGAGTACCATTATAGCTCTCCATACAATAAGTAATTTCACTACAATTATTGATTCCAACAAAGCTAAATAACATACGCTGCACCATTCCACCAGAAAGCATTTCATATGAGAGCTCAGGTTTCAGTGCAAAATCACCATCCATTACATCTTTTGCATATTCAAGTTGAGTACAGTGAATCACATCTTCACAGCCAACCAAGTCAAAGGATGCATAAGCATTTTTACTGTCAAAAATATATGTGCCAGTTGCACTTTCACTATTGTAAACATGCACTGCACGAATAGGCTTAGAATCAGACATTTCATCCAGCTTTGCACGTGCGCGATCAATCGCTGGAAGGCTGCCATCCATCCAATCTGATACGCGTTTTTCATATTCCTCACGATTTAGTTTCTCATTGAAAAAATAGTATTGTTTTTGCACTAAACCAATACATCCAAAGCAATCTTTACAGCCAATCATATCTTTGCAAAACATCAAATCATTTGAATTTTTACATCGCTCAGCATAAAAACAATTATAACAACCCTTACAATCAATACATTCATAACAAAGTTCACATGTATCTAAATTATATGAATCAAAACATGTATTACACTTCAACACCAAATAGCTATAATAAATATCTTCATTTTCAGCCAAACGAGATGCAAGATAGCAATTTCTAGATTTAAATGTAAACGCGGTATAGTCACAGTTTTCAGAATTTACAACCATAGAAGCGACTCTCGGTAACACATCTTGAAGTTCAGCAAATTGCTCAAAAAATGGCCTGCTAAAATCAAAGTCACGCCCATAATCACGAGCATCAAACTCATCACTCCACCAAGACTCCTGTGAATAGACAGGGAACTTCACGTCCGCAGGAAAAACTGACAAAATTCCTTTTCCAGTTTTACTGCAGTTCCGTTTATACAAATTCCAATCATTTCTAAAACTATATCGCCGCTGACGCCTGCAAACACTACATAATGTCGGCTCAGGAATTAAATACTTTTGCCCAGCAATCACAGGGCTTACCTTCTCCAAAAATTGCTTTTCAAGCTCACTGAGCTCAAACTGCACATTACATTGTCTACAATTTTTCATGCGCTTATTCTAGCACAAAATCAAGCTATCTTATCTAAATAAGCTTGCTCCGATAAAATTCTGCCATCAAATTCTTTTGGAATTCCAGTGAGAATTCGATCACCAGTTTCAGCACAAGTCGTTTCACGTAGTTCGCCAGTAAAAAACATCCATCGTAAATTATCCATGAGACGATTAACATAAAATGTATTCGGAAGTGGTACACGATTCTTTTCACAAAATTGCTTATCTCTTTCAGTAATATGGAAAGGTTTATCCTTAAAGCTATTTTCACCTTGTGGCCAATGCACACCAGCCAAACTTTCTTCATATAAATTGGCTGCAAAATATAAAGGATAAAACTGACCATAAACTTTTTCTTCACGCAGCTTAGTTTTAATTTCTAACACTTTTATTTCATATTCCTCAGGTGTGTATTCCTGATTAAAAATATGATATTTCTTTCCAACAAGCCCGCAGCACCCAAAGCAATGTTCACAGTCATAACAATGATTGCAATACTCTAAGAAGCTAGACTGAACCACATTATTTGAATATTTAATATCATAACTTTTGTCTTGAGCCATACAAGACATCTCAACAAGCTCACTATCCATTGTACTAACTGAATTCACACAGTTTTTCGCTTTGAATGCTCTTAGTACATTTTTGCAATCTTCACTTTCTTGTACAAAAAAGGTATTAGAACAATTTTTACATTTATCTAAAAAATCCCCATCAACATTTTCACACTGCACCTGTTGTAAACATGGCCACCAAGCTTTGCTACGTAAAATATCAGCAAAAATTTCCTTTCCTTTCTCATAATGCTCACGCAAATAAAAATCATATTTAGCACGTTCACGCTCATACTCTTCTTTTGAATATTGTTGATTGAAAATACAGTACTGTTTATTGCGTAAATTCCAAGAAAAAAGACAGTCGCTACAATTCCTACAATCAAAAATAAATGCACTATCGCGGCACTGTCGACTATTCAGAGCATAAACCGTTGAATAACAATTTCTACAATTAATTAAATCAGTACAAAGCTCTGAATCAAAACAAAATACACAAAATTGACAATCCTTCATACCGAGCGATCTATATACATAAGATACGTCTTCACAATTCATGCCTGAATGAGACAAGAAACAATTTTTGCTATACCACCAATCATCAGTATATTCACAATTTTCATTTCCAACGCCAACATTATGAGGGATAGGGCATTTTTGAAAAAGCTCCCAAAGTTGATCAAAAAAAGGCCGCCCAGAATCAAACTCAGTAAAAGGTGGGTCAGCATGTTTAAGCCATTCTTCTCGATGCCATACAGGATAGGAACAATCTTCTCCAAAAACAGAAATAATATCTTTCCCAGTCTTCATGCATTTGATTTTATGCAGGCCAAATTGAGGCCAAAATGCAGCCAAGTGTTGAAGTATTTCTTTTTTATCCATAATCCAATTTTAATACACTTCAGCCAAATAACAAGCCTCACAGTAAACAGTTTCCGGCCGACCCGGCTCATACGCACTTCGCAATGAAACACTACATTTATCACAAGGCCGATCCCAAAGTTTCCAAGGTAAACGCTTTTTTAAACGAGCCATATGACGAGTCCAAAAACATTTATTAGGAATAGGGATTCGCATTTTTTTATAAAAAGCCAACTCCTGTTTGATAACTCGATACGGCTGACCAGTTTCATTACAGTACAAAATCTGCTCACAAAAAGACTCCGGAATTGTATCAATATTTTCAGGCAGCTCGCTCACACGCCGCTCATATTCAGTTTCATTCGCCCACTTCGCACCCAATTCCCGCGCCCGACCCGCATCAAGCGGCAAATAATCCTGAGCAATCGTCTGATTATAAGCCAAAGGCGAAAGCTTCATCGGAAAAAACTCACCCCATTCACCAGTCGTTTTCATATGTTCAATAATCTTCGGCACCAATTCTTCATATTCCTCCTTTGAATACTGCTTATTCAAAATACAATATTGCCCACGCTGCATTCCAACACAGCCAAAACAATTTTGACTTTGCACAGTGCAATACGAATAAAAAATATCCAGACATGAATCAAATACACTTGCAGAAAAATATATACGCTGACTAGTAGCACCCGCTTCCAGACAGGAATATATCTGCTCAGACTTCATACCAAAGGCATAGCTACTCATACAATCTTTAGCCGTTTGAAACCAAACAACGCGGCGGCAATCTTCACAATTAGACACATTAAAACTCGAATAAATATTCCTCGAATTAAAAATCTCACTTCCATCCGCATTTTCATTCATTTCACCATGCATATATTTATATGGGAATTTAAGCCGATGAACTTCGAACAAGGCACGCGCTCGTTCCACATTTTCTCGTAAATGCAAAGAAAATTCTGCCACTCGAGCATTGTAATCTTCCTCAGAAAGTTGCTCATTAAAAAATACAAAACGTTTATTAAGCAAATTCACACTTCCAAAACACTCTTGGCAATTTCTGCAATTCTCCAAGAATGCACTATCGCTACAGCCTCTACAATTAGCCGAATATTTCAGGCTATAACAGTTCACGCTATCAATGCATTGGTAACAGAGTTCGCTATCCAAAACAAAACTACAATCCATGCAGTCAGATGAATCATTTATGTAATTAGAATAATAACAGTCCTCATTTCTACTTGCTGCAGTTATCAAATAACAATTTTTATTCCAACCTGCATTATTTATATAATCACTATTTTCATTTGAAAGAACGGCCATGCTCAAAAGCGGAACAATTTTTACCAGCTCAGCAAACTGATCAAAAAATGGCCGGCTAAAATCAAAGTCACGACCATAATCTTTAGCATCCCAAGCATCACTATACCATTCTTCAGGTGTATAAACGGTACAATCTGCATCTGCAGGATAAAAAGACAATATCGCCTTACCCGAAAAATCACTCTTCCTATTGAAAAGATGAAGCTCAGCACGCCAAATCAGCTGACGCCTTAATAGCTCCTCATGTGAAATCAAAGGTATTGGCAAGTCAAAACTTTGCCCGCCAACAACAGGAGTCAATTTTTTCATTAGCGCCAAATCCCCTTCATCAATAACAAAACTCTTCCCACTAATCCTACAAATTTGTGTAATATCAGACATTTAATATACCTCGGCTAAATAACATTTTTCACAGTACACTATATCTGGGCGATCTGCCGAAATCGACGAATACATAGCCACCTCACACTTTGAGCAAGTTCGCTGATGTTGATCCGGCGCCGGCCTAAACCTTAGAATTTCTGAATGCCTAACTTCCGGATGACGCCGTGGCAGCGGCAAGCCCATTTTTCTATAAAATTTCAACTCAGCAGGAACAATCCTAAATGGCTTGCCAGAAATTTCGCACACAATTACCTTCTGTAAAATCGAATCATCAACATCTATGATGCGCTCCGGCAAGTCTGCAGCTGTCAAAGCACCCTCCGGTACATGAAGTGCTTCTTCAACAGCCCAATCATAACCTTGCCTCCGCGCCTCCTCCTCAGTCAACGGAAACATCTGATGAGCAATAGTATGATTGTACGGAGTCGGAGCCATTTGCGGCGGAAAAAACTGTCCCCACTCACCAGTCGATTTCATGTGCTCAATAATCCGCGCTTTCAAGCTCTCATACTCTTCAAAAGAATACTGCTTATTCAAAATTCTGTAGCGCCCGCGCTTAATTCCAACACAGCCAAAACAATCTTCAGAATTAAAAACATGATCAACATACATACAATTCGAATCCTCATAACTCAAGTTCACACACGCGCTATGACTTGTTCCAACCGCCCCCATCGAATGACACACCAGCTCACAATGCGCATTATTATTCACACTATACATACTCTTAACTCCCTGACCCTGGAACATATCACATACATCTTCGCCATCTTCAAGAAAGTAAGTATTCCACGCATCTTTGCATCTCATCAAAAAATTCCCCTGAGAATTCTCACATTGTTTCAAAATATTTCCTTGGTGGATCGCTTGCTCCTTTAGCATCTTCTCAAAGTGCTTCAAGACCTCCATCCGATTCGAATGAGTTAATTGCTTGAAGTGAGCCATCTTTGCTTCATATTCTTCTTTACTTAACTGCTGATTCATAAAAACATATTCTTTGTGCCTCAAATTACTCGACAAAAAACAATTCTTGCTGCTCACACAATCAAAACAAAAAGACAAATTCTCACTATTACTGCACTGCACACAATAAATGCACTTATAAAGTCGATCTGCAAAAAAGCACTCATAACAAAGCTCACACTTATTGTAGACATATGCAGAGTCCACACAATCACTCGCATTGAAAATCATAAGGTCATACAAACAATCTTCTGTATTTACCGCCGAAAATAGCATATAGCCATTTCTATTGCTTGAAGAATGATTTGCATAACGCGCATTATCAGCATTTTTACTCAGGAGCTCCATCCTCGGGCATTTAAGTTGCAGCTCCCTTAACTGCTCAAAAAATGGTCTCGAAAAATCAAACTCAGCTTCAGGCGGATTCCATTTATCACTCCACCATGCTTCTTGCGAATAGACAGGGAAGGGTGAGTGCTCATCAAAAACTGACACAATCGGTTCACCAGTTAAATCACATTTCCTATGATGCAAAACGCGCTCATTTCTAAATGCCATACGCCTTCTCAATCTTTCTGTCGGCCCCAATCTCGGTAGTGGCAAACCAAAATGGCGCAAAATTCTTTGCGCTTGATCCGGAATGAAAAAGCTTTCTCCTGTCACACTGCATTGAGCTTCAATAGTTGCCATAGTGGAACGATTATAGCTCTAGCTTGGAATTACTACAAAACAATTCGTCAATGGCGGTTGAGATACCGGGAGTCGAACCCGGACCAACAAGGTGACAAGCCAGTTGGTGAACCTCTTCTATCCCCACAATGTCCTTCAGCCATTGACTTATATTTTATAGCAAATGGACCTTTATAAAATCCTGAATTAAAGCTGAAATTCATCCAATGAAATAGACAAAAACACCTTTTTTTGCTAAAATAATAAAGACAAGTCAGTTGGTTGAAATAAAGAGCCCCACGGGGCTCTTTATCGTTCTAATAAACCTCCTCTAAATAACAAGCTTCACAGTATACGATCTCTGGCCGCTCCGGCGCATACGATGTAGAAATCGCCACCGAGCATTTATCACAATTTCTATCCCACAATTTATATGGTTGCCTACTAGCTGCACGACGGCTCCTTCTGCACTTAGGGCAGCTTTTGGGCTCAGGCAATCCAAGTCGCCCAAGTAATTTTGCCTCCTGTTCGATCACTCTATAATTTTTCCCACAATCCACACAAATCTGCAAATCTTCTCGCACTTCACCAGCCTCATCTTCATCTCGCCATTTCCAGCCCTTCTCTAAAACATCCTGTTTAGTCATCGGGTACAAAATCTGCGCCAAGGTTTCATTGTATGCAAAAGGCGAAATTGAGGAAGGAAAGAACTCACCCCATTCACCAGTCGACTTCATATGCTCAATAATTTTCGGTACAAGTGCCTCGTATTCTTCGCGCGTATATTGCTTATTCAAAATACAATAATTTTTATGATTAAGACTTGTACATCCAAAACAGTAAGTACTCGAGTACATCGACTCTGAATAAAACACATCTGAGCCACCTCGCAAAAAGCTAGAAAAAGCACAATTATTAGCATTTGTAGTCGCATGAATCTCATACAGAAGCTGAGAATCTTTTCCCGCAAAAGAACAATCCATCATATCTTTGCCCTTCCATCCTCCAAAATAAACATGTTTAAGATCTTCCGAGCCAAGCACTAAATCGAAACAATTATGACAATTTTTCGCATTTTCTATGTACTCACCAGAGCAATTTTCTGCGTTTGTCATCCGACTACACACATTCGGCATTTTTAATTTCCATTCATTGAATCTTTTTTTCTCTTCTTCCAAACCTCCATTCAACATTTCAGATTTAAATTTTTCAAACTCTTCTTTCGAAACTGGTCGATTATAAATATGATATTCCTTGTTTCGTAAATTCTTACAGGCAATACAATTCGAACAATTCCTACAGTCATCCAGTAAATATGAACTATGACAGTTTTTAGAATTTGTTGAATATGCACATTGATAGCAATCAACGCAGTCTACTAGCTCATAAGACAACTCACATTTCATGCTTATCAAAAGATCCATGCAATCCTTAGAGAAGCCAGTCCACTCACTATAATAAATATCCTCACAGTAAAAGCAGGCAAATGCCAAGTATGCATTTTTGTTGTTCATCCCAAAGGTCACATAGTCAGCATTTTCATTAGTTCCATCCTGATGCATCGCACGCCTTGGAACATCCAAAAGAAGTTCATTAAACTGCTCAAAAAAAGGTCTCGAAAAATCATAATCTCTTCCATATTTCATCGGATCAAAATCATCACTCCACCAAACAGACTCTTTTATTACCTTATATGGCTTATCTTGCGAATATAATGACAGAATATTTTCACCAGTCGCATCACATTTTCTGTGATACAAATTCCTCTCATTCCTAGCAGCCAAACGACGTTGATTCCTGCAGTCAGGACAGTGAGTCGGATCCGGCACACTCATCCGCTCATAAAACGCACGATCTCTTTCATCAATTTCAAACGAACATTGGCAATTTGTACAGGTCTTCATGTGCGAACTATAGCATAGGGACTAATACACCTCCTCTAAATAACACTTCTCACAATAAATCTTTTCAGGAGTATCTGGTGCAAATGAACTTTTAACATTGGCTGAGCACTTTTCACATGATCTATCCCAGGTATCAAACATATTTCGAGTGGCAATTCTCTGCTCATTTCGAGTCGCAGATGCATGGCGAGGAATAGGAATCCCCATTTTTCTATAAAACTTAAGCTCGCTCGCAATAATACGATATGCTCTACCAGTTTTTTTGCATATCAAGTCTTGCTGCAAAATATCATCTGTTACATCTGAAATCGAATCAGCAATTTCAGGCCCAGTGCCAATTTCAGATTTTTCTTCATCATGCCATTTCCAGCCTTTTGCCAAGACATCTTCCTTGCTCATTGGCATATAATCTTGAGCAACTGTTTCATTGTATGCATAAGGCGAAATCGATATAGGGAAAAAGTTACCCCACTCACCAGTCGATCTCATATGCTCAACAATACGTGCACGTAACTCATTAAATTCAGGCTCAGTATATTGTTTGTTCAAAATGCAAAACTCAGCATTTTTTATATTGTTGCAGCCGAAAAGATTTTGAGAATTCAAAGCAGTGTCTGAATAAAAAATATTATTTCCATTCGAAATCAAAAAAGAAAATGCACAAAAGCTACATCCTGTATTTGCAATTTCTTCATATAAAAGCTCAGATTTATGTCCAACATGACTACAACTCATTACATCTTTAACATCCCAACCAGCCAAAAAGACATCTTTTATATCTTCTGCAGGCCCTTCAATATCAAAACAATTCTGGCAATTTTTTGCATTCACAATCCTGTCACCAGTAACATTCTCACAGTTTGTAATTTTCAAAGCTTTGGTAGGGAACTGCAGCCTAAATTTTTTAAATTCTTCTTTCATATGCAAAACACCACTCCATGTATCCAAACGAAATTTTGCGATCTCTTTTTTATATTCTTCGGGAGAATATTGTTTATTGAAAATATGATATTTCTTATTTCTCAAGCCAACACAGCCAAAACAATTCTCAAGATTTCTACACTCAAACAAAAACTGACTATCTCGCGAGTTCGCAGTATTCCTACAATATTTCACATTATAACAGCCCGAACAGTCGGTGCAGTCATATGCAAGTTCACATTTATTTGTCCAATACATATCTGAAACATCACTACAGTGAAAATTAAAAATGCTATACATCGAGTCCTCATTAAAATCACCACCAAAAACCAAATAACAATTCTTATTGCCAACGCTCATATTGCAATATTCACTATTCTCTCCTTGCACATTTACAAGAGCCATTTTCGGAACCCTTGCTGTTAGTTCAGCATATTGTTCAAAAAAGGGTCGATTAAAATCATAATCCATTCCAAATTCCGTTGGATCGTAATCATCACTCCACCACGAATCTTGAGAATAAACTTTAAAATCTTTATCTGGAGAATATAGAGAGATCGTAGGCTTTCCGCTTAAATCACAAACATCACTATAAATATTTCGCCCATTTCTTTTTGCATATCTTCTCCTGTGTCTTTCCTCAATACAAATAGTAGGTAGTGGAGCATCAAACTTTTTAATATGAGATTGTTCCCACTCTGTCACAAGGAAGGTTTTACCAGTGATGGTACAAGTTTGAGTTATATCAGCCATGCAAAAAGGTTAACAAATTTCAGCCTCAGCCACAAATTCAGAAAAACTTAAGTTTTTCTTCAGCATTTTATAAAGATTGTTTTGCTATAACAGTTCTACCAAGGGAGTGAGGGGGTAGGTGAGGTACCACCACAAGACTTGTCACCTTTGTGGTTGGGGTTCGACTCCCCATACCTCCACCACCCCTTGGTAGACATTAAAAAAGTCGTTCCTAGCAGAACGACTTTTTTGTAGGCTTTCGCCACCACAAGACTTGTCAAAGTAAGTATACCCTCAAGCCAACATTTTGTCTACGTTGCCCCTTAACAGATTGAACAAAATCAGCTAGAATGTGCGCCATGAAAACAATCATATTAGCAGCCGGACGTAGCCGCAGACTCAAACCTGTAGCAGACAAAAATTTTCTTCGCTTCGCAGGGAAGTATCTGCTCGAACACCAGCTTGAAATGATGCAGCAAACAGGGCTAGAAGATTTCATTTTAGTTGCTGGCAAACATAACCTAGAGCAAACTCAAAAACTCGCAGAAAAATTTCAAGCAAAAGTTGTCGAGCAAAAAGATCTAGACCAAGGAATGGCAGGAGCAATACTAGCAGCAGAGCCCGAAGTTAATGGCGAGCCAGTTCTAATTGTGAATGGCGGAGACGTTCTCGGCCAATCTGCATACGAAAAAATAACTCAGACAGGCGACGCAGATGCATACATTTTAGCCTACAAAGTAGACAGCTATTTTCCTGGCGGCTACCTCGAACTAGATGGCAATCGCATAACAAATATTATCGAAAAACCTGGCGAAGGAAACGAGCCATCAGATTGCATCAACTTGGTGCTTCACTTACACAAAGATTCAAACAAATTATTCGAAACGCTTAAGGCAACAAACTCAGAAAGCGACGATATTTACGAAGTGGCACTTGCAAAATTAATGAAAGAACAAAACATAGAAGCAGTTCATTACGATGGGCCATGGCGACCGATTAAATTTCCTTGGCACATACTCGATCTCATGGAGTTTTCATTCACAATGATGGGCAGCCGAATAGACGAGTCGGCAGAAATCGCAGACTCAGCAATAATCAAAGGCGACGTAGTTATCGAAGCCGGCGTAAAAGTTTTCGACAATGCAGTTATTCAAGGGCCGGCATACATAGGTAAAAATTCTGTAGTGGCAACAAATGCACTAGTTAGAAATTCAATGCTCGGTGAAAACTGCGTAGTAGGATTTGGCACAGAAATCGCCCGCGCCTTCATCGGCGACGATTGCTGGTTCCACAGTAATTACATTGGCGACACAGTTATGGGTAACAACAATAGCTTCGGCGCGGGTGCAGTTTGCGCAAACCTTCGCCTAGACGAAAAAGAAATCAAAGAGTCAGGCCGCAACAAACTCGGCCCAATTTTCGGTGACAATATCAGAGTTGGCGTAAACACTAGCATTATGCCCGGCATAAAAATCGGCAGCAACACCATGATTACTTCTGGCCTAGTAATCGCAGAGGACATCGAAGAAGGCAAATTTGTATCTGGAAAAACAGAACTCACAATAAAAGAAAATACTGCAAAACTCGATCAATCTTCACGCGAAGAAATGAAAGACAAGTTGAAGTAAATTACTGCTCAAAACTAACATCGCCATTCACTTTGCATTGGCAAGCCAGACGCACATTGTCATCTGCACCACGGGCATCTAAAGTCATTTCTTCTTGATCTGTTCTTTCACTTAAATTTTCCATTCCACTGCCAATCTTAATCAAACAAGTGCTGCAAATCCCATTCTCACAACCAAAAGGAATTCCAAGCCCACCAGCCTGAGCTGCTTCACGAAAACTTCCCCCTTCCTCGCAATCCGCACTCGTACCAGATGATGTATTTGTAATTTTTGGCATAATTTAAAAGTAAGATTCTATGGCCGGCCCAATGTCTATATTCTCAATTGAATGATCAACCAAGGGCTTCTCTGCAATCATAGGTAGCTTGTCTTCATAAGTCCAGCGATCTTCTTTGTAATAAACTCCAACAGGGATTTTTTCACCCCACTCCTCAGCTTTCTCAAGCGCCATCGTCCGGCTTGAAGGGTCATAACCCTCCACATCAGAAAGTTTATAAATTCTCTGCTGATACCATTGATAGGTATTAATTTTATTGAAAGTCACACAAGGTTGCAAAACATCAATGTGTGAAAATCCTTTATGCTGAATTCCTGCTTTTATCAATTCTTTTAGATACATAATATCGCCTGCAAAACCTCGAGCGCAAAAGCTCGCACCAGCCGTCATAGAAAGAGCAATCGGTCTAATCATTGGCTCAATCACACCCTCAGGCGTAGTTTTTGATTTATACCCATGCTCACTAGTCGGAGAAGTTTGCCCCTTCGTAAGACCATAAACCTGATTGTTTTGAACGATATATGTGATGTCGAAATTACGACGAGCCGCATGTATAAAGTGGCCCATTCCAATTCCATATCCATCACCATCTCCACCAATCGCAATCACAGTCATTTTGTTATTCGCAAGTTTCATCGCAGTTGCCACAGGCAAAGTTCGCCCGTGCAACGAGTGAAATCCATAAACTTTTATTAAGTGCGGAGCTTGTGATCCACACCCAATTCCAGACACAAGCATCACAGATTCTGGGTCTAGTTTCAGATCAAAAATGGCCTGTTTCAAAGCCAGAAGAATTCCAAAATCACCACAACCCGGGCACCAGTTACAGCTCGAGCCTGTATCTAGCTCTTGAACATTATTCAGAATTTTTAATGTTTTGCTCATAGTGATTCTTTAATTTTATCAAGTATCTGCGCCGGATGAAAAGGTCGTCCATCATAACGCAAGAAAGTATTTTCAATTTTGACCCCAGTTTTTTCGCGGATCACTCCACCCATTTGTGCCTCTGAATTAGTCTCAATCAAAAGTGTTTTTTTCGCAGCATTTAAAACTTCAGACACAGCATCACTAGGGAAGGGAAGCGCAAATTTTATCTGTAAAAAGTTCACAGAAAGTCCTTCAGTATTTGCTGCATCAAGAGCTTCTAAAATCGGGCCCTTAGTTGAGCCCCAACTTACTATCGTCAAATTTGCATCCGCCGGCCCATGAATTTCAATCATTTCATCCGGCTTCAAAGATTCATTCAAAAGACTCACAATTTTCTGCGCACGTTTATCTACCATTTTAATTCTATTCTCAGAGCCTTCATCTAAGTCACCATCCTCTCTATGCTCATCTGTTGACGCAACATAAATACAGTTCGGCATGCCCGGCACAGCACGTCTAGACACACCATTCTCAGTAAATTCAAAACGCTTGTAGCTGCCATCCTCAATCGCAGCAGCATCGGAAGTACTCATCAAAAGCCCACGATCTGGCACATAGTCAGTCGCTGCAAATGGTTCAACACTCTGCACAGATTCACCCAGATATTTGTCAGTCAAAACAATAGAAATCATCTGATATTTATCGGACAAATTGAAAGCCCTCAAAGTCATATCAAAAGATTCTTGAACATCCCCCGGCAAAAATACTATGCGCGGAAACTCACCTTGAGAAGCATGCATAACAAAACGCAAGTCACCTTGATCCGTCCATGTCGGCAAACCAGTCGATGGCCCAGGCCTTGTTCCCATTGCAACAACTAATGGCGTTTCTGTGATTCCCGCCATTCCAAGAGCCTCCACCATAAGTGAAAAACCTCCTCCAGCAGTCGCAGTCATAGATCGAACTCCCATATGCGAAGCCCCAATTGCCATATTCATCGCAGCGATTTCATCTTCAGTGTGCTTCATTATTATTTCATATTTCACACCATGTTTCGCAACAGTTTGCATTATCGAAGTCGCAGGAGTCATTGGGTAGGCAGACATAAATTTCAGCCCAGCCTTAATCGCACCAAGCGCAATCGCATCATTACCAGAAACCACAATTTGTTTTTTTGCTGATTCAGGCAAGGGTATAGCTTTTTTAAAATTCGCAGCCAAATCATTTGAATTCACATGATCATAACCAGCTTTCGCAACTTTCACATTGAAGTCCACAACTTCTTGGCCCTTTCTTGCAAAAGTCGTTTCCAAAACATTAGATACAAAAGAAAAGTCCATTCCCATCACCGCAAACGATGCTCCAAGAGCAACTGTATTCCGCATGATCTTTTGAGCCTCAAGCTCTTTAGTAATACGAGCCAAAGGTATAGAAACCCAAGTTAAACCCAGATTACTAGTTTCATCCCAATTCAAAGACTCATCATCATAAATTACAACACCACCCTCAGACATAGAGCCCAAATGTTTATTCAAAGTATCTTCATTCAGCGCCAACAAAATATCAATTTTATTACTATGAGCATGCACTTTGTCACTACCAACAGTTATCATCGCCGTATTATGTCCACCTCTAATGAGTGAAGGATATTCTGCATATCCAAACACATTTAAACCAGCGCGCGAGCAAGCTCGCGCGAACATTTGTCCCATAGTCGTGATCCCGTAACCGGCCTCACCACCCACAAGCCAACTTAAATGTTTATATACAGCTAAATTTTCCATATTCAGAGTTTATATGACTTCCTCCTTTGTGCCAATATTTATCAGATGAATAACATTCACCGGGCAAGCCTCAGCAGCATCCATATTCGCCTTAAAATCCCCTTCAGAAATATCGAGCACTTCGCAGCCATCAGGCTTCCTTTCACCATCAATAATGTCCGATTTCCCATCCACATCACTCATTTCCCAAAAATCCGGAGCAACATTTGCACATGCAGTGCATCCAATGCAATTCGGCCGATCGTGCTTAATTTTGTATTTTTTATCCGTCATCTATATCAGGTTAAGCTAAGATTTACCCTGAATCAACCTAATCGCCTCAGGATATCCCTTTTTTTCTAATTCTTGCACCTTCTTTTTCAAAGATTCAATCGTTTCACCAGCTTCAATGGCAACTTTTTTCTGCAAAATCACTTCGCCATGATCAACAAGTTCATCTACATAGTGAATTGTCATACCACTCTCAGTTTCACCATCCCTCAACACCGCCTTATGAATACGATCACCATAAAAACCCTTACCCCCATATTTCGGCAGTAAAGAAGGGTGAACATTGATAATCTTACCTGCAAAATGCCTTACAAACACCGGTGACAAAATCCTCATAAAACCGACCAAACAGAGCAAATCCACCTCGCCAATCGAAGCAATTAAGGCCTCCTCATAGGTTTTGGAGTCATGACCATCTGGATTCACAAATATTCCCGGAATTTTATGATCAATCGCTTTTTGCAAAATCCCCGCATCAGCAACATTGCTAAGCACAACTACAGGTTCAACTCCAGGCATAGCACCTGCATCAATCTCATCTAATATTGCCTGAAAATCAGTACCTCTTGTTGAGCCCAAAACAGCAATTTTAAAAGCTTTATTCATTTTAATTTGAGCAAGGATTACTTCCAATTTTCAAAAGACCCATCTTTTTCGCAACTTTCTGACCTGTTGGAGTGGTAGCCAAGCCGCCAAGAGCAGTTTCACGGATTTTCGGGGACATCATATCCCCAACTTCACGCATAGCCTTCACAACCTCATCAAAAGGCACAAAACTTTCTATTCCAAGATAAGCCATATCAGATGCCGACATGCTAAACACAGCCGCCACACCATTTCTCTTTATACAAGGCACTTCCACAAGCCCACCAATTGGGTCGCAAGCAAGGCCAATCATATTTTTCAGCGCAATCGAAGCCCCGTGCAAAGCCGTTTCTGGGCTTTTACCCCTAACTTCAGTCAGCGCAGCAGCAGCCATCGCAGATGCACTACCAACTTCAGCCTGACATCCACCAGCAGCACCAGATAAAGTCGCAGTATTCGCAATAACAATTCCAATCGCAGATGCAGTTAGCATCATCTGAACCATTTGTTCCTTATTGAGGCCAAATCTTTCACGCGCACCATAAATCACTCCAGGGAGCACTCCCGCAGCCCCAGCAGTAGGGAAGGCTAAAATCACACCCATTCGAGCATTGTTTTCACCTGTCGCAACCGCCCCAAGCATCGCAGCAATCGCAGATTTATTCAGCAAAAGCTCACCACCAGTTTTGTCATATTCCGCAAATGCTTTAGCCAAAATTGGCGTAGACTTGCCAACCATTCCACTCGGAGACATCTCCGGCTTATCAATTGCAGCCTGAACTGCATCAAAAATAACCTGTAAACGGGTATGAAGCATTTCATAGATTTCTTCCTCAGGCTTCCCAGACATTTGTATCTCATAATTCAACATTACCTCCCAAATTGGCATTTTATACTCAGCACAGTGTTCTAGAAGTTTTTTACCGTTATGAAACGCAAAGTTTTTAGACATGTCTATTGTGTTAATTTTTTAAGAGATCGGACGAAAATAATACCTTCTTCGCTCTCAAGAGCAAGGATTTCCTTTAAACTAAGCGCTTTTTCAAGACTCAACACGCTCAAAACCTTATTTTCACCAGCCAAAAATGAACTCTGCATATTCACAATTCGAATCCCTTTCTCACCAAGAAAACTAGTTGTTTTAGCCAGCATTCCAGGTAAATTCTCATTTTCCACAACCAAAGTGAAAAACTGCTCAGCACTATTCCCAGTAAGGTGAATATCAAAGCCATTAATTCGGTTTATTTCTACATTCCCACCTCCAATCGAAGATCCAATAATTACAACCTTCCTTTTCTCATTTTCCAGAGTAATTTTCACAGTATTAGGGTGAAATCCATGGCCAAGGTCTCCAGGCTCAAACTCATAAGCAAGCTCAGCCTTCTCAGCAATATTAAAAGCATCCCTTATTCCTGGGTCATTTGGCGGCATTTTCATCACACCACCCAAAAGAGCCCTATCTGTTGCATGCCCCTTATACACCTCCCCAAATGAGCCGTGCAGTAAGAAATGCACTTTAGTAGGGGTGGTATCATAGATAGCCCTAGCAAACTGCCCAATTTTTGCAGCACCAGCAGTGTGTGAACTGGAAGGTCCAACCATTACGGGTCCCGCGATGTCGAATAGAGAAAAGCTACTCATCGAGCTGATTATTACTAATAAAACAAAAATAAGCAATGAAAATAAACAAAACCCCAAAAAGCTCTTCAGGTTAGAAAGTATAACTTCACCACACTCCTCTACACCCGTCCACCATAGATGGTTGCACGATGAGAACCCTTTTGGTACTATGATATGAAACAAAAACAAAAAGAAAGTTTCAAATTGAAAATTCGGTAAAAAGCAATTCTACTTTGTGATGGTGACCTTGACCGGTCGCCCACGAGAGAAAAACAAAAAGGCTCTCAATATCGTCCTGTGATCTCATCGTCTCCCTACATTATGTATAGCGATCAGCATCACACCAAGGGCAGCCCCGGTCCGGCCATAAAATCGACCAAAGTAAGGTAGATGCAAAAACAAAAACAGAATAGAATTAGTCACTATTCCAAGACCGACTTCTTTCCCATTAAATAGCTCACAAGCACCACGCTGCTCGTGATAGCTAGGAGAAGAAGTCGGTTTTTTTATACACAAAACTTGACTTAAACGCAAAATTGCACTCTAATGCCAGCATGATAGAGATTAGATTACCAGTTTACGAGGAAATAGGAGAAAAAGAAGCAAGACTTATTAATGGAGCTACTCAACTCGCCCTGCTAGAACTTACAGCTCAAGGAGTTGACGAGCCAACAGATGCAGAGATTAGCCATGTCATTGAAGAGTCTGGCGAAGGTGCTCGTAAGATAGTTAATTATATAGATATTGATATTGATCAGCTTTACGAATTTCTTGTAGCTGAATCAGGAGATGATAGAACTTGCTACACCACAAAGCTAAGCGATGGTACTTGGCATATTGGAATTCTTGATCACACTCATCACAGAATAACTACCTCAGTTTCATCACTAGATCTCCCAGCTGATCCAGACAAACTTATAAGCACTGTCAGATCTTGGACTAACAATCAGCGCTCCGCATTAGTTGTGGTTTGGCAAACTTGGCTTAAAACGGGCGAGCAAATCTCGCGTTCTCGCCAAGTCGCTCTTCAATCCGCAGAAGTTGATTATACTTCGCAATTCGATCTGTTCGGCTAAGCGAACCAGTTTTAATTTGGCCTGTCTCCATCGCAACAACCAAGTCGGCAATTGTCGTATCTTCAGTTTCACCACTTCTATGTGAAACAACCGCAGTCCATCCAGCCGCATGTGCCATTTCAATAGCATCAATCGACTCGGTCAAAGTTCCAATTTGATTCACTTTAACCAAAATAGAATTACAACTCTTATCCTCGATTCCCTTTTTCAAGAATTTTGTATTTGTCACCAATAGGTCATCTCCAACAATCTGAATTTTATCCCCCATTTTCTCCATCCAAAGCGCCCACGAATCCCAATCCTGCTCACCAAGCCCATCTTCAATAGAATCAATCGGATACTTTTGAGACCAATCTTCCCAAAGAGCAATCATTTCTTCAGAGCTTTTTGCAGGCTGGCCACTTCGCTCAAAGACATATTTGCCATCCTCCCAAATTTCACTCACAGCCGGATCCAAAGCAATAGAAATATCTTTACCAGGTTTGTAGCCCGCGGCCTCAATTGCCTTCACTAAATATTCCATAGCTTCTTCATTACTTTTCAAGTTCGGTGCAAAACCACCTTCATCACCAACAGAAGTCGCATAGCCATCTTGTTTCAAAAGTTTCTTCAAAGCATGAAAAGTTTCTGCACCCCACCTTAAAGCCTCTCTAAAATTGGCCGCTCCTTTCGCCATAATCATAAATTCCTGAAAATCCACACTGCTATCTGCATGCGCACCACCATTTATTAAATTCATCATTGGCAAAGGCAACAATGTAGCTTCAGGATTCAAGTGCTCCCACAGCATTATACCTTTTTCATTTGCCGCCGACCTCGCAGACGCAAGCGAAATCCCCAAAATCGCATTTGCTCCCAATCGACTTTTATTCTCAGTTCCATCAAGCTCAATCATCGCTCCATCCAAAGCCTCTTGATCGTGCACATCCATACCCATCACTTTGTCAGCTAACTCGCCATTCGCATTCGCAACAGCTTTTTCAACACCCTTCCCATTAAAGCGCTCATTCCCATCTCTCAATTCACAAGCTTCATTCTCACCCGTCGATGCACCACTCGGTACAATAGCCGAGCCAAATCCATTTTCAGTAGTAATTTCAAGTTCAACAGTGGGGTTACCACGTGAATCTAAAACTTCACGAGCATGAACATTTGTAATTTTTGACATTGTAGAGGGGTAAAATCACTGTCATTAAAACATAATTTTCTTGTAACAAAAATGCCTTTAGAGCATTATAGATATAGAACTTAACAAAAACCCCATGAAATCAATTTTAAATGCTTTAGGAATTATCATCCTAATAGGTGCAGTCGTTCTCGGTGTATTATATTTTCAAGATCAAGCTTCCAACACAGAGGAGCCAGTCGAAGTGCAGGAGCAAGTTTTCAAACCAACAAAAGAATATTTGGTCTCTACAGATTGGGGCCCACAAAAGGGAACACTCGGTGCATATATAAATTTCAATGCTGATGGAACTTTCGAATCAAATTTCCAAGGCGAAACTGATGGAATGTCTCCAAGTGGTACATTCAAAATTAGTGGAAACGCACTTTCTCTAGATAACACACACTTTGGATCTTTCACTCCAGATGAAGTCGAAGAAAAATTCGGCTACACACCAATCGGAATTGAAACGATTACTTTTCACACAACAGATGAATCCCTTCATTTTACGAAATACCTAGAAGCAGACACTGGTGCAAAATACTGGGATCCAAACTCTCCTGTAGAAGAGGGCTCAATCAGAAATGTTGATGGTTACGAAATTGAAATAACAAATAATAATCAAATCCTGAAAGATGGGGCAACTGCCAAAGCATTGCCAGTGGTAGGTTCAGATGAATACACATTTGATCTGCTTGACGACCAACAGACTTTAGTTGCAGATGTTTTTAACGGAGTAATTGGAAGTTATGAAGATTGGTTTTTAATAGACATTTCACTAAATTGGTATGGTTCTGCTGTGCTCAATGGTGACACAATGAAGATTTCCTACGCATGGGTGCATGAATCTGAACTGGAATAAGCAGCTAAGCTTTGCTAGAATGCCCGCGAATTAAATAAAAAATTATGGATATCACTTGGCACGGACACTCATGCTTCACACTTAAAGGTAAGGAAGCAAGCATAGTCACAGACGCATACTCAGACCTTGGAACTAAACTTCCAAAGTTTAAAGCTAACATCGTAAGCTTCGGCGACGAACTAGCAGAAAAAACTGGAGCAAGAGTTGAATTCGAAGGTGATCCAAAAGTATTAGACTGGCCAGGCGAGTTCGAAGTTTCAGGTGTATCAATCGAAGCATTCAGTGCAGACAAGCATGCAAAAGAAGGAGGTATCGAAGGCGAAAATGTAAACATTTTCCTCTTCGTATTAGACGGAATAAAGATTTGCCACCTAAGCGGCCTTGCGCACGAACTTTCAGATGAACTAATGGATAGAATCGGCGATGTAGACATCCTGCTTTTACCAGTTGGTGGAGGAGACGTACTAGATGGTAAAAATGCTCACAAAGTAATGGAAGCAATTGAACCAAGGCTAGTAATCCCAATGTATTTCGCAGACGGAGACACGAAATTGAATATCACTGGGGCGGTAGAATTCCTAAAGATCGTCGGCAAAACAGAGCTTCAACCAGAAGCAAAATACTCACTCAAGAGCAAAAGCGAACTTTCAGACCTAGCAATGGAATTCGTACTACTAGAAGCTAAATAGCAAGTAATGCGCCAGCACTTCTGTAAACAGCTCTCTTTGTATATGGCCTAGACATCATAAGGGCATTTCTTATGAATCCCTTTCTTCCTGGTATATAAACACGACTGGTAGAAACATGATATTTTTTACGACTTTTTTTATTAAACATGGTGGAGTGGTTAGTGGTTAGTACATTCTAATGACGGAGGTCACAACTCCTTGGATCTCAAGATATTCCCCGGGTTGGATATCATTGTAATCAGGATTTGCGGCTTCAAGCCAAACATGGTTTCCATTCTTTCTGTATCTCTTAACAGTATTCGAGCCATCTACAAGGGCGACAACAATGTCGCCATCTTTAGCTTCAATATCTCGGTTTGCAATAACAAAATCTCCTTCTAAAATCCCAGCATCAATCATGCTCAAACCACTAACGGTCAAAGCAAAAGAGCCTTGTGGCTTTTTAAGCATATCACTGCCAACTTCAAAATAATCAATTACATGTTCATCGCTAATAACTGGTCCACCAGCAGGGATAGTTCCAAGCAGTGGAATGCGAATCATATTTGAAGCTGTTTGCAACTTTTCTTTAACAGAATTCAAAAGTTTAATGCCACGAGGAGTATCATCTTTTTCTAAATATCCTTTTTCTTTTAATGCTTTCAGATGTTTCAAAATGCTATTATCACTTTTAACTTGAAAGCGCTCTCTCATTTCTCGAAGAGTAGGGGACTTGCCAAATTCCATTTGAAACTCCTCAATAAACATAAGGACGGCTTCTTGTTTTTCAGTAATCATAGGTCGTGGGGTGAGAGTACACTCAATATAGGTGAGTAAAGCCTCACCGTCAAACCCATCTTCACTAAAACAACTTGCGAGAAGTAAAACTTATTGAATTTGATGCGTTTTAATACATATCCAAGTAGCACGCTTCACAATAAACCGTCTCAGGCCTATCCAAATCATAGGTGCTCATAACTTCCGTAGAACATTTCATACATGGTCTTGCATGCAGCTTGCGTGGGTTATGACGTTTCAAGCGCTCATCATATCTGCAATCGGGGCAGTGCTGAGGAACAGGTATAGAAAGCTGCCTGTAAAAACGCAGTTCCTGGCTGGTAATTTTGTAGTTTTTCCCACAGTCAACACAGCCAAGCATAGCTTTTGTAATTTCATCAGTTACTTCGCTAATGTGATCGGGTGGAGTGGTTTCTGCAGGTAAATAATCTCGTGCATCTTTATCACGCCATTGATATCCACGAGCCAAAGCATCTTCTTTTTGCAGAGGCAAATATTCATTTGCTAGCGTTTCATTGTATCCAAAAGGACTCAAGTCAGAAGGGAAGAACAGCCCCCATTCACCAGAATTTTTCATATGCTCAACAATACGCGGCACAAGCTCTTCATATTCTTCTTTTGTATACTGTTTATTTAAAATGCAGTACTCCTTTCGAGTTAGGCCCGAGCATCCAAAACAATCGCTAGAGTTAAAGCAGTAGTCACTGTAGAGCATTCGTTGTGAGTGGAATACATAAAGACAGTAAGCCACGGTATTCACGCCAATTGTCCCAAGTGTCTCGTAGCAAAGCTCTGGTTTAATATACATATTGGAACAGTCATAATTATCTTTCACTTCAACTCCAACAGTTACATATCGACAATCTTCACTGTCATTCACGTCATAACAGTCTAAACAATTTCGAGAATTTTCAATAAAATCTCCAGTACAATTTTCGCTATTAACGATATTCGCATATTTTTTAACCATAGTGCTCATAATCTCGGCAGCATGTTTTTTCAATTGCTGCATGTTTTGGAATGAACCCAAATATGCCTGAACTTTTTTCTCATATTCCTCTTTTGGAAGAGGCTCATTCATAAAGTGATATTCTTTTCGATCAAGATTCGTACTTAAAAAGCAATGATGACAATTCCTCAGATTACTTGAGAAATATGAATCCTGGCAGTTCTGACTAAACGAAACATATTGGCAATTGTAGCAGTTGTAGCAACTAAAACACTCATAACAAAGCTCGCAAGAGTACAGATAATGATTATCTACACAGCTATTACATTTCTGAAGAAGCTTGCCGTAATAACAATCTTCACAATATTCAGAAGAGTTAATTAGGTAGCAGCTTTTGCAATATGCAGTTCCTGTAGAAAACTCTGAATTTTCATTGGCCAAAGTAATCAAGGCATTTCGGGGAACGTCACTCATTAGTTCGCCAAATTGCTCAAAGAAATTTCGATTAAAATCAAAATCCCGACCATAACTCATTGGATCCCACGCATCAGATCGCCATTGCTCCTGCTCATAAAGCTTAAACTTCATTCCAGCAGGTGATTCTTCATGATAAGTACTAATGATATCTTTACCAGTCACCGCAGATTTACCTTTATACAAGAAGCGTTCATTCCTATGACAAGTTCGACTTCGTAGTCGGCAGTCAGGGCAGTAAACCGGAAGGGCAGGGCTAATTGAAACATCTCCCATTGGGAAAGACATCTTTTCAAGGAAAGCTTTTTCATCCTCATGGATGGTGAAGTCACTTTGGCATTTTTTGCAGTTCATATTCATAGTATATAGATTAAATAATTATATTTCCAAGGGTAGTATTGGCTTTAAACTTGAGGTTCCCAGCCAGTTGTCTGAACTAAGTCTGAATCATCATAGTATTGAAATCGAAGTTTCCATTCTGACTCTGGAAAAGCAGCACGAACAGCAGATTCAGCTCGTCTTGCAACATCCTCATCAGCAAGGCTAAGGTCAACAGAAGCATCAAAAAACTTAGCTGTTTCATCCATAGGCTCATAATCATCAGTAATACCGCTTACGCCATCTACTATTTGGAGCGCAGCTTCAACATCTCCAAGAACTCCATCTACAGAATCCAGTATTGCATCAATGAAAGAATCCACATCCGGCTCCAGAGGTCCATCTTCAGTCATAACTGAGGAGCCAGAGAGCCAGGCATGCTCAACAAGGCTATTTGGTATTCCTGGCATGGCCGAATCTTCTTTTCGAACAACTTCATTACGGAAGCTAATTTTTAGATCTAATGACATAATATTTAAGTTAGTAGTATTAGGCCATATTATTTCACAGGGTCAAAGTCTTGTCAATAATTCTCCGACAGCAAAGGCTGACGCCCTAACCAGTTGACTGACAGGTGAAAGCAGTGCTAAAGTCCATAGTGTCGAATAACTTTCCACAACATGAAACTCATTTCAAAACTTAAAAAAATTGGATTTTCTGAGAAAGAAGCACAAATTTATTTGCAGCTAATTTACTTGGGGCCACAAAGTGCATCTGTTTTAGCAAGGCATACAAGCATAAACCGAACTACGGTCTACGATATTCTCGAAGGTTTGAAACAAAGGGGTCTCGTAAGAAATATTGTAAAAAGTGGATCCAGCACTTTTAAGGCTTTGCATCCTAAAGAGTTGGTGCATTTTCTCGAAAGGGAAAAGACAGAAACTTTAAGGCGGATTGAAAAGCAGCAAGAATCAATTGAAGCCATTCTTCCTGAATTAATTTCACTCGAACATGCAGAGAGTACAAAGCCAAAGGTCAGTTTTTTTGAAGGTGAAAAAGGTATGCGCGAAGCTTATGAAGACACACTAACTGCAGATGGTGGAATTTTGGCATATGCAAATGTAGAAGAAATGCACGCTGCATTGCCTAATTTTTTCCCAGATTATTACAAGCGTCGTGGAGTCGTAAATAATATCCACATTAAAGCGATAATGCCATCGAACAAACTGTCACTTGATCGTGCTAAAAAAGACAAAAAAGAAAACAGAGAAAGTGTGTTTGTATCAGAAGAAGAATATGGATTCTCACCAGAAATAAATATTTACAACAACAAGGTCTTAATCGCCTCATGGTGCGAAAAGCTAGCCATAATTATCGAATCAAAAGAAATCGCAGACTTTCACCGACAAATGTACAAGCTCGCATGGGAAGGTGCCAAAAGAGCCAAAACTTAAGAATATCTCCTTACTGCCGCGTCATACACCTCTGCTGCATAAGGGCCATAAACCTGTAAAACTTCATCAAGATCTGGCCGGTCCTCACTGCGCCTAGCTAGCATATTTCTGACAA
Organism: Candidatus Peregrinibacteria bacterium; assembly: GCA_018658105.1. Lineage (GTDB taxonomy): Bacteria > Patescibacteriota > Gracilibacteria > UBA1369 > 2-02-FULL-48-14 > JABHVW01. Next base: position 191,859 of record JABHVW010000001.1, on the reverse strand, counting down.
CAGACTCTAAAGCACTAGACATTGAATGCTTAAAATTTATAGGCAGTGTGCCCCTCAACCAACCATCAATAAACGCTATTCTTGCATAGTTTGGGTAGCCAAGATGAGCTTCAAACAGAGAAACACCCCAGGCAAAAACATCTCTTCCTGTAGACAGGGGTACACGTTTAAATAGGTCATTCTCAGTATGCGGATAGCGGCCATCAAAGTAATCTTTAGTTAGATTGCCAGGTTTAGTATCTTCACTTGAGGCAGGCCTCAGTATGTCAAAATCTGCAAGTTTAGTTGTATAGCCGTCATCATCAGCATTTGGGAACTCAGTAAGCTGGGCCGGCTTTACATCTCCATGAACTAGACCATGACCATGTAGAAAATTATTAGCATCCATACCTGTTGAATAGGCATTTAATCTACCCGCAAAACCTGTGATTCTACCCTTTAAGTCAACATTCGCCCATTGAGTATCAATCTTAGCCCAATCAGTAACTGGCCTATCAAATCTTGGAGCAAACCCCACATGTGCATGTTTACCACCAGGCTTGTTTGTAGATAAATAATATTTTTCCGAAGCAAGATGTGGGTGTTCAGGCACATCTACACCAGAGCTAAGTTTATCTGGATCCGAAAGGGCAAACACAGGTTTAACAACCAATCCTGAATCCTCAGCAACATTTTGCCATCTACATCCAAGTTTTCTATTAATGGTCAAATGTTGAACACCAGCAGCTTCAAGTAATTCTATCAGCCACTTTCTATAATTTGCTGCAATCTTCCCAGCGTCATCACACGCAATTACAGTGCGAGGAGCTTGAGATTCATTTACTGCACCCCTCAAGAACAAGCCAGCGATCTTTCTAGCATCATTATTGTTCGTATAAATCGCAACTGGTCCTTCAGGAAATTTCATTGCCAATTAATAACATATTCAGGCAAGCCTGTCAATCAGCGGTGAGCTTAAAAACAGAGACTCCTAGAACTTTTAAAATTCTAGACTCGCAACAAATTCATCCATCAATTTTAGCTTTGCTTTGTCAGCTTCTAGATATACGCCAGCATAAAGATCTTCAATTACTTGCTCATAATTTTCAGTGTAATCACCCTCTAATTGATAAACCACAGCAACAGAATAGTCTTCAAAAGCAAAGAGAGTAATCATCTCGATAGCTTCAAACCTAGAATGCCATTTATATTCCACAGAACCTTGTTCAACTGATTGATAGTCAGATTCAGTCGCATAAGTATTGAATCCAGCACCAATGCTAAAGTCATATGTTTGGTAAACAATACTAGGATTATCCCAGCCATTATCTAGAAAGAAATTTTCAAATCCAAGTGTGATTCTTCTTCCTGAATCAGCTTTGTACAAAACAGTATTTCCAGCACTATTGAAATATACGTTTTCATCTTGATTATCCCAATCCAGACCAACATACATAGGGCCCCATTCCTCAGGAGCAGAATATGAACTAATTCCAAGTATACTTAAATATTCTTCAAGCTCTTCTTCAGGCATATCCAATTTCGGGAAAGGCATTGGAGTTTCTTTTGGCTTTTCAACATCTTCATTTTCTTTCTGCACATTCGTATCTACATTATCGACATACGCAACATCAGACATAGCCTCCTCACTACCATTGCGAGGGGTGGTAGTAAGCTCTTCTTCAGAATTTTGAACACCACAGCCAGAAACAATGACTGCAAGAGTCATAATTCCTATTAGTAAAATATTTTTACTTTGCATGATAAATATTAGTTAAGAATCGACACGCGCAATTAAACGCCATTCATGTGCACTTGTCAACCAATGGTATACCTAAACGGAGACTCCTAGAACTCCTGCTATTCACCAACAACGTGATTGAGGGCAGAACGATGTAATCCAAAATTCATAACTTTCTTACCGAATCCAAATTCACTGTAATCTGCTTCATATTCACCTGCTGCGTGTGCTGCTTGCTCAGGAGTTAAGGCTGCCAAATCATACTCAGAGTGATTAAAGTCACTAAGATTTGAAAGTGTAAGTGTAATTGCTGCAAAAATGGCAGCCCTAGGGATGACAAGTGCTCCTAACACCTCATTAAGACTGAGCTGGTTTATTCGCGCAGGAGACGGGAGAGGGTTGATATAATCTGTTAGTCTTAGTGTCATAGGTTTTATCAAATATCAAAAATAAACTTAATCAGTAAGTACCGCATGAAGTGCATCACTGAACCCAGCATAAAGCTCATTAGGACATTCACAACGTTCGTCTACTGCCGCATTATTATCACATTCAGCAGGTCTACTACCTAGAGGTGCAACTTCAAGAGTATCTACACGCCACGCTTCAGGGTTAGTTGCCCTTGGTTCACCTAAAGGTAGATGAGCGTGTACATCTAATTCAGTGCGATCAGGAGTTAACATGTTTAACCAGACCTCATTTTGATATGCACAACCATCATTTATATCTTGAATCATCATCAGATTTGGCTTTGCGGCATTAATAGTCCTCATATTTCTAGTCTCATGATCAGCAGGTACATGTGTAGATGTAAAAGGAGGCAATTCCATGCCCACATGAGCTTTTAAGGCTTGTGTTACCTCTGCAAGAGCTCTACATTCAGTAGATATGTCTGCTGCAGGTGCAGCTGTTTCTTTAGCTTCTTCAGGTACACCTTCTCCCGCAAGCGCCATATTTGGTTGAGTTGTAGCAACGAAAGCTGCTGTAAGTGTTGCTAATCTTCCCATAATAGTAAATTTAAAAAGTATTTAGCGCTATTCTAAATGCTTTCCCAATTTTGTCAATCAATGGTATACCTAAACGGAGACTCCTAGAACTTTTGAGTATGCAAAGGTTCAAACTTAGGCCTTGACAAAAAGTAAATATAATCTAGTCTGTCAGAAGATTCTTAAACTAAACAAATGAACACAAAACAACTACTACCTGGACTGATGCTAGTATTAGCACTGACTGCTTGCACTCAAGTAGCCCCAGAAAAACCTGTAAATCAAGAAATTGAAGAGCCAGTGACTATAGAGATTATTGAGGAACCTGCGGTTGAAACGCCAGTTATTGAAGAGCCTCAGGAGTTAAGCATGAACGAAGCAATTACAAAGTTAATTCAAGACGGACACACACTCAGCATAGTTCCAGATTTTATATGGGGCCTAGCAGAAAATCATGAAGGCGGAGCTGACTTCGTGCAGCGCCCTCAAATTTTACAATCAGACACATATTGGCTAGGCGATGGTAACGAACGGTTCGCTTTTGTTGTTGCTCTGCAGCCAACGATGAATTTCAACATAGATATAAAAGCAGATGAAGTTAAATGGGTAGGATTAATGGTTGCCGATGGTCAAACTGAAGCCGATAAAAAATTCTTCACAGTCTCAGGTGATGACCAAAATATAGTTGACTTCTTTATTGCAGACCGCGCATTTTATATAGATGTAGTAGACACCAACGGAGCAGGGAGTGGTGAAGGTCACATGACTCGCTTCGTATCAAAAGATGGAGGCAAAACATGGACAGAAGAAGGCTGCTATTACTACGCACCTGAAGGCATAAAGCCAAGCAGCACTTGCGCTGGAAACTAATAATTTTCAGTCTGAAAGGGAACCTGGGTTCCCTTTCCAGTATTTATATAAAGAGAATAACCAAGATTTCGGTAGTTTGCAGCTACTAAATTTACAAAGGCTCTTGGATATACGCCGTTTTCATTCATGCCATTTGGATAGTAAACCTCTGAAAACTCAATGAGCAGTTTGATCATCCCAATCTGATCAGTACGCGCATTCAAGAGAGCCCTCACTTCTTCTGGATCCACTGGTGGACCTGAGACAGCTGCGTCATATAATGCACCATCTAGCATCAGGTTTAGCAATTCGATTTCAATCCCATAGGCTGTAAATTCATCATCAACACAAACCATTTTTTCCTCTCCTTCCCTCCTTGTGAAAAATCTCATGTAAGCAGCAAACTCAGCATCTGACTTTATCCCTTGTCTAAAATGAGTATCATTAATCACATGTCTAGTCTCATGATATATAACTAGGCAATCCAATAAATTATCAGGATCAAGGCTTTTTCCAAGTATCATGGTCCTTGAAACATGTGCATATGCCGCGACCCCATCATCTATATCTCTTAGCTCATAAAGAAAATCGTATGGATTGTCAGAAATATGGTGTCCTCCTATAGCAAGAACTTCACGCTTAAATCTCAGTTTATTCTTGTCGGTGTTGGCCTCATTCCTCCCTATTACATCAAAGGGTACTTTTAAGTCTTTCTTGAGCTGCTCATCTTCCATTTCTTCTATAGATGACATAACTTTGCTTTTAAGAGCACGCATAGCGCTCTCAACTCTGGCAATCAAAACATCTGTTTGGTCTTCAGGTGACTTTTCAGCACTACTAGTGGGACTTGCGTCCTGACCTTGTAATGCACTACAAACGCCCCCTGCAGCTAGTAACAAACCAAGAGTAGCTATCAGCATAGTACGAAATCCAAATACAACTTTTTGAGCTTCAACTTTTCCTTCAGAATCACCCAAAGACTCGCTTGCTTGCTCTGTACCAGGGGGAACTTCTTTAATATTCATTTAAAAGCAATCGCTTGAATAAAGATCACAATTTTACACTTTTTCTCAATTCTGTCAACCAATGGTATCCCCGACAGGAATCGAACCTATATCTACTCCTTAGGAGGGAGCTATTCTATCCGTTGAACTACAGGGACACCCGCGCAGGATAGCAAATAAAGGAATACTCCGCCACATAGCAGGCTTTTTCAAACCCAGTTTTTTTGCCAGCACGCTACACTTTGCGCTAAGATAAGCCACGATTTCACCACGCAAAAATGTCCAAGCTCACACCCATGATGCAGCAGTATCAGGAGATTAAATCTGAACATCGAGACGCAATTTTATTTTTTAGACTCGGCGATTTTTACGAGATGTTTGCAAACGACGCAATTGAAGCCAGCAAAATCCTAGATATCACTCTAACTGCTCGTGGCAAAGACGCAAATGCAATTCCAATGTGCGGAATCCCACATCACGCAGCCGAAAACTATATTGCAAAACTTAGTAAGGCCGGCCGCAAAGTGGCTATTTGTGAGCAAATTTCAGATCCTTCTTTGCCAGGAATTGTGAAAAGAAAGGTGGTAAGAATTATCACTCCTGGAACAAGTTTTAGTGATCAAATCTTGCAGAATAAAGAGAGCCACAATATTTTATCAATTTTCCCTCAAAAAGATTACTACGGACTCGCTTTTGCAGATCTGAGTACCGGTGAATTTTCAGCTACAGAAATTCAAGGAATCGATATTTTGAAGACAGAAATCATACGAATTCAACCTGCAGAACTTGTGATTCATCGTAATCATTATGAAGATCCAGAACTGCGAGTGATGTTGGGGCAATTAATTGAAGCGCCAATGTCTCCATGTGATTTTTATGAAGACTCATCTCAAATATTAAAAAAACATTTCAAGATCACTACTCTTGAAGCTTTTGGCATTGCCAGCTGGCCATTCGCAATTCAAGCGGCCGGTGTTCTTTTAAATTATCTTTACGAAACACAGAAAACGGAGCTGGCACATATAGATAGAATTAAATCTTATAATCCTAAACATGGCATGCCTTTAGATGAGGCAACAATCAGAAACTTAGAGCTCTTTTCAACAATTCGAGGGCAAGAAGAAGAGGGCACTTTGCTTTCAATTCTTGATCAAACTGAAACGCCAATGGGTGGGCGTATGCTCAGATCTTGGCTGCTTAGACCCCTCACAAAAGAAGAGGAAATCGAGGCGCGGCACGATTCAGTTGAAAACCTAAAAAACGATGACGACCTTCGCAATCCACTTTGTGAAGATTTACAAAGTCTGAATGATCTTGAAAGATTACTCGGCCGGCTCAGCACAGGTGGCGGCAACGCAAGAGATCTTCTTGCACTCGGCCACTCGCTCGCGCTCGTGCCGCGCCTCAAAACTCGCCTCAACAGGGCTGAGGCACGTCGCCTCAAAACGATGCAGACTCAATTAATTCAGTTAGACAGCCTCGTCGATCTCATTCAAAAGGCAATTCTAGACGAGCCGGCAGTCAAATTAACAGAAGGTAGCATTATCAAAACCGGCTATCACGCAGAGCTAGATGAATATCACGTACTTATACAAGATGCCAAAACTGCACTCAGAAAAATCGAAGAACAAGAGAAAGCGGCAACAGGGATTAGTTCTTTGAAGGTCCGATATAATAAGGTTTTTGGCTACTATATAGAGGTTAGTAAAAGCAATTTAGACAAAGTTCCAGACAATTATATTCGCAAACAAACACTGGTAAATGCCGAGCGATATGTGACGCCTGAACTAAAAGAATACGAAGAAAAAGTGCTAAGCGCTCAAGAAAAAACTAAAAGCCTCGAGTTCGAACTTTTCATGGATTTAAAAGCACGTGCACTCGAAGAACTTAAATCTATCAAACAAAATGCAGCATTGATCGCCGAATTAGATGTATTCATTTCATATGCAAAAGTCGCAATTCAAAGAAATTACTGTCGCCCACAAATTACTCGAGCAGAACTAGGACATGGTACAAATTTACAGATCGAAAATGGCCGACATCCTGTCGTAGAAAGCATCAATTTCGAGCAGTCATTTATTCCAAACGACGCGCGATTTGCTCGCGACGAAACTGAATTAATGCTTATCACCGGTCCAAATATGAGTGGTAAATCTACATACCTAAGGCAAATCGCGCTCATCGCTCTAATGAACCAAATTGGGTCATTTATTCCAGCAGATTCTGCCGAACTTCCAATTTTCGACCGCATTTTCACTCGAGTCGGCGCAAGCGATAATCTTGTAAAAGGTCAGTCAACTTTCATGGTTGAAATGCAGGAATCAGCCTACATTATGCATCATGCAACAGATCGCAGCCTCATTATTCTCGATGAAGTCGGCCGCGGAACTAGCACCTATGATGGTCTCAGTATTGCATGGTCCATTCTTGAATATTTGCACGATCAAGTTCGCGCATTCACACTTTTCGCAACTCACTATCACGAGCTAATCGGCCTCGCAGAAAAACTCGATCACGCGCGTAACTTTTGTATCGACGTTCAAGAGACAGACAAAGGCGTACTTTTTCTACACAAAATTAAGCAGGGAGGAATCGACCAAAGTTACGGTATAGAAGTTGCTCGTTTGGCCGGTCTTCCGGCAAAGATTATAGACAGAGCAGACAAAATTCTTCATGAACTTGAAAACAAAGAGCAGACAATAACTAAGGTGCCAGAAAGCCAAATGGGGCTCTTTCAAAGGTCTCAAATGTCTCTAAGGCAAGCCGAAAGCACGCAGCACCCTGCAATCAAACGTCTTCAAGGGCTAGACATAAATAATCTCACTCCTATAGACGCACTTAAAACTTTAGACGAACTTAAGAATATCCAATAAGACAAAAGGAAATATCTCTTGCATCAGGCAATTTTTCCTGTTAATCTCCGCTCGCTTATCTGTCTTTCAGGACGAAACAAATCTGAAAGTCTCTAACCCAAACAGGTATGAAATACGAAATGATGACAATTCTTGATGCTAAGCAGTCTGATAAGGCTCTTGAAAAGAAAGTAGACGAATTGAAAAAATTTATCGAGGAACATGGCTTCAAAATAGTTGATGAAGACGTTTGGGGTACACGCAAATTAGCTTACAAAATGAATGGTCACAAAGATGGCTATTACATAATCTTCAATTTTGAAGGTGAACCAGCTGGAATCGCAGACTTAAACAAAGATCTAGCAATTATGGTTGGTCTTGTTCGTTACCTGCTCATAAAAGTCGCTGACGATTATGTTCTTATGCGTTACGACAAAGATGCAAACCTTGCACCTGCAACAACAGGGAAACAAAAACTTAGCAAACATGCTGAGGAACTAAGTAAAAAAGTTGCGAGTTCAAGCAAAAAAGAAGAGAAAGTAGAAGAAAAAGAAGAGAAGAAAGAGAAGGAGGAGGCTAAAGAAGAAAATAAAGAAGAATTAGACGAAAAGCTACAAGCTATCGTCGATGATGCAGATATCGATCTGTAATTTTTATTTCATAACACTATTACATGCGCAGCGTTAATAAAGTGATTATCATAGGGAATCTAACTAGAGACCCTGAACTAAAAACCACTACAGGTGGACAATCAATTGTCACATTTGGAATGGCAACTAATCGTCAATGGACGACTAGCACAGGAGAAAAGAGAACATCAGCTGAATTTCATGAAGTTGTATGTTGGGCTAAATTGGCAGAAATTTGCCAACAATACCTGAAGAAAGGAATGCTCGTATATATCGAAGGTTACCTGAAAACACGTAGCTGGGAGAACGAAGATGGAACAAAACGTTTCAAAACTGAAATCGTTGCAAACGACATGATTATCCTAGAAAAACGAAACGGAGAAGACGACTATACTCCATCAGATTCAACTCCAGCAGTAACTGAGGCAGCAAAACCAGCTGCAGAAGCAGTGGAAACACCTGCTCCAGCAACAACTGAAGAAGCGGCACCAGCTGCAGAAGCGGTAGAAACACCTGCTCCAGCGGCAACTGAAGAAGCGGCACCAGCTGCAGAAGCGGCACCAGCTGCAGAAGCGGTAGAAACACCAGCAGCTCCAGGTGAAGTTGCAGGAAGCATCGATGATGACAACATGTTTTAAATCTAATATTTACCTAAAATGACTAAGAAAGTATCAGCTCAAAAGACAGAACGTCCTGAAATCCCAGATTTCATTGACTACAAAAACGTAGAATTACTACGTGCTTATCTTACTGTTTTCGGTAAAATCGTTCCTCGTTACTATTCAGGAACTAGCTTGAAACAGCAGAAACAGCTTTCTAGAGCCATTAAACAGGCTAGAGAGATGGGAATGCTTCCATATACAAGCAAATACTAAGAAAATCATTTAAAACCGTCTTCTAAACAGGCGGTTTTTTCGTATTAGCTACTTGAAAAAATAGCTATTTTGTGCTATTATAATCAGATAACAAAAACAAAATTCACGTATGGCAAAAAGTGAAAAATCACGTGTTTCTAATGAAGCTTTTGAACAAGCTGTGTTTCATTGGATCGCTCCACAGTTCATCCGCTACAAAAGAGGAGTGCTTTGGTATTTAGTTATGGGGCTTCTAGATGCGGCTTTAATAGCTTACGCAGTATGGTCCGATGCAATTACTATGGTGATTTTATTCGTAATTTTGCCTTTAGTTTTCTTATACATGCAAAGGCATAAACCGATGGATTTAGACGTAAAAATCTCACCATACGGCATTCAATTTGGTAAGGATAAAATCCCATTTAGCAGCATTCGCCGCTTTTGGATTTTTCATCACCCACCATATGTCGATGAATTACACATACTTACAGATAACAAATGGCATCCAGAGCTAACGATTCCTCTTATGGGAATTGACCCAACTTTGGTCCGCCAATATCTAATTACTCAGATTCATGAGTGGGAAGGCAAGCAGCCATCTCTTATAGATACTCTTATTCGTTTACTTCGCTTAAGCTAATTTATGGTAGTAAAATCACCACAATCCGGCTCAGACATCTTCAAAGGTGATCTGCAAACACAAAGACAAGACAGCGAAAAAGAGCAAAGGTCTAACTACAATTCGCTTATAGATTATTCAGTTCGTAATGAATCTGAAAGAGCAAAAGTGATTGAAAACAAAATGGCCCTACTTTTTAAAGGTAAGCAAATCGAAGTAACAAATGAAATATTAGCTATTAAACAAAGGCATCTTCAAGAACTAAAAGATTTCGACGATGAAAGATGGCTAGTTAGACAGAAAAAAGTAACTCAAGATCTATTAGATAGATTCAACATTATTCTTGAGGTACACGGATCTGAACCAACAGGTGAGAGTGGTTCACACGAAACAGATCGAAGACACGGAACGCCAAAAATTGATTCTAAACACGAACTGGCCGCCCTTGAAAAATGGGGATTGCCTGCTCTTGCAGATATAAACATGGTGGATCTGATGATGAGAAATGGTTTTATGGGTGAACACGAAGCAAGAATTCAAAAAGAAATTGATGAAAAATACCCAGATACAGTAATGCTGATTGAAAGAATCACAACAAACAAAGTATTAACCGAAGATGATTGGTCTAAAATTATGCCAAGTTTTGAACAAGTATTTAATGGCACAGTTACAGGTAGAGAAAAACAATTATTCACAATTCTTTTCGCCCATTTAAACCCTGCACAAAGATTAGAAACTTTAGACAGACTTGGTGAACAAGATGGAATGGGTGATGTTGTTGTACAGCTATATTCAGAAAGCCTAGTTTCTCGCGTACAGGCTGGTGAATATCTTGCAGAAAAATTGTCAAAAATGAATCCAATCGATCCTAAAGCAGTAGAATATAGAGCTGCACTTGCTAAAATTAATAGCAAAAAAGTACAAGCTGAACGTAAAGAAAAAAGAAAAAATAGAAAGAAAGCACTTAAAAATTGGCGTAGAAGTTTCGGTCATAAAAATGATGCAAAAGATTTGCTGACTTTTAAAGGCATGGCTCAAATGATTGGGCTATTAGGTACAGCAACAATTGTAGTTTCTAACACAATTGCTAACCCACTTAATCCATTGAATCCAGGTACTATTGGAGGTGTAATTCTTGGTGCCGGAATTCTAGAAACAACAAACTCAAGGCTTGTCGACAAACCAAGTGTGCATTTAGCTCGAATGGTTATTTCTAAGCCAAAAGCAGATGCTGAAGCTAAATCAGAAGTAATTGCTGAGTTTCAAGATGCACTTACTCACGACAGAAAATTAACAGAATTTTATTACAATTATGCACCCGCGATTTCTGAAAAATTTGCAGAAAAACTTAAAAGCTCAAGCTCAGAGGAAATCAATTTAACCTTTGAAAATACTGGCCTTGATGCTGATGTTATAGCGGGCCAATATCCAGGATTATCAAAGACAAAACTTGAAGAAACAATGACTGAATTTGCAAGAAAATTTAATCATATTGGTTATGGAGTTTCTGAAAAAACTTACACAGAACAAAGAGAGTTTATAAATGCTGCTTATAGCAATCAAGGAAAAGCACCCTTTAATAAAGAGAAATAATGGATACAAATCAAAACATTACAGATTTCTTTGAAGGTAAAGTGCAAACTCTGCCACAAGCCTATACAGCGATTCATGCGGATTGGGAAAATCTTAATCCAAATAGTTATCAGCTGAATACTGAAGAAAAAATTGAATCTTTTTCTCAGCTTGTTGGTGAATATGTAGAGAAAACGACAGTAGCTTTAATCAAAGAAAAAGCTCTTGAACCTGAAGAAGAAAAGAAATGGCTACGCAATATGCGTCGTGGTCACATTTTACTAGCAAGTACAGATCAAGGTAAAACTTTCAACACTCTAGTAACTAAAGAAAATATTGCTTCAGTAGATAAGTTAAATACAGTTTATCTTTCTGCTGTGCTTCCTCCAGATCAAGTTGATCCAAGCGCTCTTCTAGACGCACAATATGTCAAAAATATTCTGAGCAATCTGAAATCTAGTCATTTCAGAATTAAATCTATAGAGCATGACGAAGCAAATAGAACTCTAAAAGTTGAATTAGATCACCCAGATATTCAGGCATACGAATTCGATTTAAGCGAAGAAGAAACATACGAGAAAGTTCAAAGAAATGGCGATCGAACTAAACACGACATTTCTTCTTTACTACCTGAAGAATTATCAGCCTCTAGTGGAAGTGAAGCAATTACACCATTTGCAGGTGTAAATGTTTTAGATGAGGAGATTTCAAAGAATATGAGTGGTTCAAATATTTCACCAGCAACCAACGCAGCACTTGCAGCAATTTCAGCAGCAAATGCAGCAAACAGAGCAAATTATGAAAACAATCGAAATAATTTACTTGCAAGAAATCGACAAATGCCGCTGAAGGCACAAATTGATAATGCAAAATTAAATGAAATTTCTAACGTGATGGCTTCAAAAGCAAACATGATAAATCGTGCAAAACAAGAATTGAAAAATGCTGAAGAAAGTCACAAGAGAGACCTAGAAAGACAAGAAACTTATAAGAAAGAACAAGAAGAACATGCGAGAAAAATTCGCATTAATAAAAAGAAAAACATTGGTATGAATGCGAAAAAGAACAGAGGTAAAAAAGCAGCTATAGCAGGCGGGACAATCGCCGCCGCAGCTTCAACTGCAGCAATTGGTGCAGGCACATTAATAACTGAAATAGTCGTTGTAATTACATAATATGAAAAAACTACTCAAATTTATGAGCGGATTGATAAACAAAAAGGCATTACTGCCTGTACTACTTCTTACCCTAATTTTTGTAGGGCCAGAAATAGCATATGCAGCTGAACCCGGAATCGATCAAGTAACAAACGAAACTCTTGGTTTCATGATTGCAACAGTCATAAAAACACTGAATGCACTTCTTTGGCCATTACTTTTGATCATAGGTGATCTAATGGATAACGACTTGATTGTTGGCCCTGAAATGGAAGATAGACTACTGAGTATATGGGTAGAAATTCGAAATCTTGTGAATATTGGCTTCGTGCTTGTACTGCTTGTGATCGCATTTTATAACGCACTTCCTTTCACAGAAAGTGAAGGAAATCTTGCAATTAAAACGGCTCTACCTAAATTAATTATTGGTTTGATCCTAGTGAATTTCACATATGTAGGTGCAAAAGTTGTGCTCGACGTGGCAAATATTGGTACAACAGCCGCATTTGCACTGCCAGAAATTGTAGAAGATTTTGATTTCAGTGAACAAAAAGAAGAGTTTACAACTGAGGTTTGTCAAAATAATAGTGATGACGGTGAATGGACAGTATGGACAAAAGCAGATGATGAAGCAGGAAAAACACCAATTAATGCACAGATTTTCTGTGCCTATAATAAGGAAACAGAAACATATGTTAACGAAGATGGTAAACCAGATTTAACTGGATACATGGCTGCAACATATTTTCAGGATTTAAATAAGAGCAATATCTCAATAATTATGGCTGTAAACGCCGGAGCACTTGAGTCACTTTCTCTATTGAATCCAGATGCCGTTACAGACATTTCTGACCTCGTAGCTAACTCACTCTTCTCATTAATAATGTATTTAGTATTCGCAGTCACTTATATAGTGCTCGGTATTGTACTCATCACTCGTATTGCAGTGATGTGGATAGCAATTGCCTTCTCGCCAGTCGCTGTACTTTTCTTTGTGGTTCCACAGCTAAAAGACGCACTTGGAAGTGGTGGTGGTGACATCGTTGGAAAGATAACAAAAAACCTACTTGCCCCAATTATTATTGGTTTAAGTATGACTGTTGGTTACCTAATGATTTCAGCACTTGGAGATGTTGGAGAGATTTCAACTGAATTTTCAAACTTCAAAGCAGATGCACTACTAGATAAAGAATTCTTCTCATCAGGAATTCACGACATGGAAAAACTTATTATTGCAATCGCAAGTATTGTAATTGTTTGGCTAGGTGTATTCGCAGCAGCAGAAGGCACAATTGCAGAAACAGTTACCGGTGGAATTAAAGACTTGGCTGCCAAAGCTGGTAAAGCAGCAGCCACAGCACCTCTATTTGCACCAGTCTTACCTGTAGTAAGTAAAGACGGTACTTCAGTAAGTGCTTCACCACTTGCTCTATTCGGCCTCGCTAAACAAGAAATTAACAGATTCGATAGTGGTTATTACGCAGATCAACAAGTTGATAAATTCCGAAGAAGTGTTGGTTTATCTGGTGGTGGAGGCGGCGCAGGTGCAAGTCCTGAAGTAAATGCTCAGCATATCGATGACACTCTAAGACAATTAGATAATCCAAAAGAAATTTCTCAATCACAAGCCGCAGATATTGCAAGAAGGCTTTACCACACTGTAGATGCAAATACATCTATTGATGAAGGGCGAAGAAAGCAAATCACAACTGCGATTCAAAATGCACAAAAACAAATTGAAGCCGGAGAAGGAATTTCTCAATTACAATATGTATTTAGAAGTGGAGAGTACAGCGCAGAAGAACTAAATATAAGTGGAAATCAACATTCCAGATTTGAAGATAGATTAAGCCAAATTACAACGGTTACAGATGGTGGAACTGCCGCAACAACTGAGCCAGCTGCAACTACAAACCCACCTACATCTACAGTACAAAATATTAATGTAGGTACTCTAACTGCACTTCCAGAGGCAACAAGAACAAAATTATCTGAACATGTAGATGAAGTGCCACAAGGCGCAACAGAAGAACAAGTTAGAGCAGTAAGAACTAAAACAAACACAACCCTAGGTGACGAAATGGAGCCGGATGAAATTACTCAGATTGTCAGCGCTGTAGCTCCTCAACCAGCAGCAGCAGCACCCACAGAAACTGAAGATGAAGCCGATGAAGGTGCAGATACACCCCCTCCTCCTGAATAAATAGCTGGCAAAAACTAAAAAACAAAAAATAAAAACAAAATGAAATTCCATAAAAAAATGCACTGCCGAGGCAAGCAAAAAAATCCCTTCATGGGGGAGGAATTTCTGGTTTATGGTAAAGAGACAGACACAAGTATTGATGATCTAATCCAATCTGGCCCTGTTCAAGAAAGCAATGAGTTTAACGATATACTCAATGGTCTTGACCAAAATGAAGTGATCGCTCAATTTCACTCTTTGCAAAATAACCTTGGATATTTCCGCAAAATTCGAAAAAAAATCCAAAGCGGTGAATTGAATGTTGCAGATGCACTTGGTAGAAATAGGGCAGGCAAAATTGCCAGCCAAGTTGAAGAACTTCAACGTTTACAAGGTGCAGGTTTCAACATTGCAGATGAAACTATTCAAAGTTTCAGAGGTGATGAAGTCGAAGAATCAGGAGTGCTTGCAGCAATTGATACAATTGAAAATAGCATCATCGAGCAAAGAAATAACTTGGTCAGTGATCTAGAGGTCATGCTTACAAATGGCTTCGATAAACGCTTATCAAATTTGCAGACAAATTGGAGAAGTGCACCTGAGGCTTATAATGCTAGGTCTGAAACATGGGTGCAACAATTACAAAAAGTCCGCGATGACCTTCCAGGGTACATTGATGGTTTAGGCGAAATGGACGAGAGATATCTCGATGGAACTTGGAAAATTCCAAAGCTTCAAGAGGTCTCAAATATTATCGAAAATGAAGAAGCTCGTTTTAAAGAATATGCTTCAAACGCTGAATTGAAAAAATCTGTAGCAGAAACTAGAGCAGCTTTTGACGCATTAAAAGAAAAGAAACGTCGTGAATTCGACCCTGTTCTAAGTGATTACATAGGCGGAATCAATCAATCAATTTCTGAAGTTGACTCTCTTATTGCAGCTGTTAGTTCACAACCAGGGCTCGATGAGGATGAAAGAAAGAAAGAACTTTTTGATTTGAAAAAGGTTAGAGAATCTTTCGTAAAGAACCTAAACATTGCAAGCGACATGGACACCATGTTCTACAGCAATACACCTTTTACTAAGAAAAATCCAAACGATCCAGATGGCCCTGAAATACCTGAAGAGTTTACAATTAATGGAAAAAAACGAACCCTACCTCAAGGTATTGAGCCACAAATTGCCTTTTTAGAATCTGGTGATTTAGAAGAAGAGCGCGTACCAGTAATTACTAATGCGATTAATGATGGTATCGAAAAAGCATCGACTGCGATCGATCAAATGAGAAACGATCTTGAAGAAAAATTCCCGAAAATCCTTGATAACATTAAGACTGAAAAAGATAGTTTGGGTGCAATGGATAAAAGGAAAAATTACAATCCTTGGAAAATAACTTGGATGACTCCACGTGCATATTGGCACCTTGTTTCACGAGATATTCCAGAATCTATGCAGCGTTCATACACACGTTTAGAAGATAAGGCCATTGGTGAGGGAGGTGCTGCAATGACAAAATTTTTAGAGGGTACAAGTAACATTCCATGGGTAAATCATTTGGATCAAATCTCTGGAGATCTTAACAAAAAAGTAGATACAAGTGAGCAAGAACGTGTACAGAATTACAAAGATAGTTACAAATCTCGTGATCCATGGGCTATTCAAGAAATTGCAAGGGTCGCTACAAATGCCGATCAGTTAAAGGCTTGTATCGAACTACTTTCAGAAAAAGGTTGGATGGACTGGACAGACCCAGCAATTCTTGAGCGTTTCAATAAACTACAAAATCGTATTTGGTTTGATACAAGTAAAATGAAAGCTATCACTCTAGATAGGGTGAAATTTCACGAAAATGTACGTCAGGCTCTCGGACAAATTTGGGGTGATTACGATATGTTCATGACTCTAAATAATCAAAACGAATCTGCATACAATTCAGCCAAAGAAAAATACCTCGAAGAGTTTAAGGCAACCTCTCGTAGTACGCCTGGTGGACTTTCTTCGATTATTATTAAGATACTTAAAGATCAGCTGACAATTGGTGCTGATTCAAAACCTGATCCTGCACGTTACGAAGCGGCAGTTGAATTCAATGTAATTGATGGTGGTTATGCTGCTCCTGAAGATGGTCTATACCATCTAATTCAGGGTGTTGCTCATGGACTATTGACCGAAAAACTTGCAACTACATTGATTGGTAAAATGATGAATGATTACCCAGCAATCGAAATATTCAATACATTTGAGTTTGAAGACTATGTAGAAATTGCCAAAATGGATACAGGTGCAAATGGTTTACCAGTGACCTACGAAGCAGGTCCTGTATTTAAACGTTGGTATCATTCACATGCTATGGCATCCAAAGGTCCAAGCGATCGTCTGAACAAATCCATGTCTGGAGGTAAACCCTTTGATCATGATCTAGTTTGGCTTTACCTGCCATATGTGAGTGATTCAGCTATTGAGCAACAACTACGTGTGAAAAACGATGGCTCTCAGCTTGAAGAAACAGCGATTCAAAGTACTACGGTTAGTCATTTGGATACTCTTGAAAATGTAATCGAAAACTTCGACATGGTAAATGAAGCTTCTGAAGGAGAGGGGCACGCAGTAATGCAAAATATTATCGCAAACTTTGTAAGATGGGATTCGATTTTGGAAGGACGCATGTATAGAAAGGAAAATACTTGGGTAAGGTGGACAGATACAATGCGAAACACCAAGCCTCGTAATGCTGGTAAAACAATTGGTAAATATTTCCGTTCAGGTGATGACTCTAGAAAAAGTAATGATTTCAATAATAAAACTCGTGAATACTTAAGCTTAATTGACGAAAGAATATTCTCTATGGTCTTTCAATCTGCTGAACCAAGTGAGGCAGAAGTTGCTGAGTTAGTTTCATATGTTCAAGGCACATACCATTACGATTTTGGAGGCAATCCACCAAAAACTATGGATGACGTTTTCAAAGGCTTCTCAGGTTTGATTGGTCATTTAATTAGCCAAGAGGCTCCTGGAGTACAAGCTATGATGGCCAGAGTTAAAGAGGATCATAGAAAGCACAATGCAGCAGTCAACGCGATTGGTGGTAAAACAACACCTCAGCTTGTTGATACTTACGAAGCTCAACTACAAGCATACAGGCAGTCAAAAGGCCAACGTACAGTCAATCAGCCTAAACCTTAGGCAGGCTACGATTTTTGATTTCATCTGCAATCATTTCCACAAAAGCATCTAATTCAAAGTCACTTTGCTCTTTTGAGTGATAACTTCTTGCAGCAATCTTTCTTTCGGCAACTTCTTTTTCACCAATTACTAGCATCCAAGGTATTTTCGATTTCTCTGCATTTCGGATTTTCTTGCCAAGGCTCTCACTCGCATCATCAATCTTAACTCTCACACCAAGATCAGCCAAAATATCTCTCACTTCTTCACAGTAAGGAATAAATTTATCTGAAACTGGCAATAGAATAGCTTGAGTAGGGGCCAACCAGGTTGGGAAGGCTCCAGCAAAATGTTCTATCATCACTCCCATAAAACGTTCAAGCGAACCAGAAATTGCTCTATGAATTACCACCGGACGTTCTTTTTCATTATTCTCATTTATATAACTCAAATTAAATCGCTCAGGTAAATTAAAGTCGAGCTGAATCGTAGACAGCTGCCATTCACGTCCAATTGCATCTTTAAACATAAAGTCTAATTTAGGGCCATAAAATGCAGCCTCTCCTTCAACTCGTTTATAAGGTAAATTCTCATTCTTCAAAATATCCTCAAGCGCACCCTCCGCCATATCCCAAGTTTCTGGCTCTCCCAAATACTTAGACATATCTTCAGGATCTCGAACAGAAAGGCTAATCCAGTAGTCTTCTCCCATTCCAAGCGTTCCAAAGAATATTTGAATGATTTCCACAATAGTTTTCACTTCATCAGCAATTTGATCTTTCCTACAGAAAAGGTGTCCATCATCTTGGCTAATCGCACGAACACGAGTCAAACCAGAAAGCTGGCCTGATTTTTCATTTCTGTAAACTGTCGCTGGCTCAAAATATCGAACCGGCATATCTCTATAACTCCAATGGTTATCACTGAAAATCTGCATATGATGTGGACAGTTCATAGGTTTCATACAAAAGTCATCGCCTTCATGTGCACCACTCACTCTAAATAATTCAGCGCCAAATTTTGCAGCATGCCCAGAAGTTTCATAAAGTGCCATCTTAGCAATATGCGGTGTCCAAACTCGTAGATAACCTCGCTTCCTGTGCAAGTCCCAAAGGTAAGTTTCAACCTCATGACGAATTGCCATTCCATTTGGTTTCAAAAGTGGAAGTCCAGCTCCAACTAAATCAGAAATTGTAAAAATATTTAATTCCTCACCAAGCTTTCTGTGGTCACGTTTTTTCGCTTCTTCAAGCATTAGCATATGAGCTTTAAGCTCATCCTTTTGCGCAAAGAGCAGACCATAAATTCTCTGTAGCTGTGGCCGTTTTTCATCGCCACGCCAATATGCACCAGCAATTTTATTAAGCTTAAAGTAGCCAATACTTTTTGTCGTCTCTGTGTGTCCACCTCGACATAAATCTACAAACTTAACATCACCTTTTCTATTCACATTTTCGTAAAAAGTGAGCTGTTTCCCCTCCGCAGCAAATTCTTCAGCAAGCTCAACCTTAAAAGGTTGATCCGCTTTCTTCAAAAATTCCACAGTCATCGCCGGATCAGTCTCTTGCCTCACAAACTTCTGCGCTTCTTTTTGAATTTTTTTCATCTTCTGTTCCAAAATCGCCAAATCCTCAGGGATCAAAGTTCGCGGCAACAAAAAGTCATAATAAAAACCATGCTCAATCACCGGTCCAACCCCAAGCTTCGCCTCTGGAAACATATCCAGAACAGCCTGCGCCAAAACATGCGCAGCAGAGTGCCGCATTTGGTATAAAGGGTCGTCGAGTGGAAGTTCAGAATCATTCATGGACCAAAGACTAATGCCAAAAGTTTACTATGTCAAAGTCCTATGCAGCCATCTCGTCTTCAGCAGCTTTAAATCCATCATTATTATTCGAAGCATCTTTCTTTTTAGTCGCTCCAACCACTTTGCCAGTGATTGCGAGAGCCTTTCTAAGACGAGCTCCAGAAGCCAAGATCTTTTCAATCTCTTCAGTAGGAACGCCTGCCTCCAAAGCTTCAGAAGCCAATTTTTCTGTGTTTTTTCTGAATTCAGCTGCGCTAATTCTATTTGCCATAAACATATAATCAGCAACATCTCCAACAATTGGAGTTGCACCAATCGCCGCATCCAAAAGTTGTGCACCAACAATTTTTGCACGACCAGAATATGCCATATTTGCCCGACTCGCTTCTCCTAATAAATAAGTTGTTTCAACAATCGCAGTGCCAGCATCGCCAACACCAGGGAAGATCGTACCAACCAAAACTTCAAGTCCAACCCAATCCGCAAGCTTAGACATAGTCTCAACACGGCCCTCAGATCCACTAGCTTTGCTCAATCTTTTCATCAATTTTTTGCGTAAAGCCTTCTGTTCCTTTGGATCAGCCGGCACCTGTTGATTTTCAATTGCCATTGCAAGCGCATGATCCTCATCAATCTCTTGAGTCACTTCATTAGGCTCATCCACTTCTGGCCTATTCGGCGCATCATTAACAACTTCTGGCTCCTCTTCATGGCCACCATGCATAGCCGCTCCTCCTGAATGATCTGTCATTTTATGTGGGTTATAATCAAATACATTATAACATATCAAATTACGAAAATTAAGACTGTGATAGTATGCTGATATGAAACTAAAATGGCTTAAACTAGAAAATTTCCGCAATTACGACTCTCTAGAAATAGATTTCACCGATTCAAATCTGGTGGCACTCATCGGTCCAAATGCACAAGGAAAAACAAATCTGCTAGAGAGCATTGCATTTTTGGCGCTCGGCAAATCATTTCGTGCAAGAAAGTCTCTCGAAACCTTAAAATGGGACAGACCACATGGCAGAATTAAAGGTGCCGTCGACGAAACTGAACTAGAAGTATTTTTTCAACGCAGTCCAGAAATGAAAAAAGTAAAAACTCACGGCAATGTTGTTCCTCCGAAAGATTTTCTAGGACAACTTCGCATTGTTCTTTTTACACCTGAACATCTGCAACTTATAAGTGGCAGCCCACGACTTCGTCGCCAATACCTCGACCGCATTCTCGTACAAATCGACAGGCGCTACATCGAGGCAATCGGCACATATCAACAAATATTAAAACAACGAAACGCTCTTTTAAAACGAATTCAAAATAGACAGGCCAAAGCTTGGGAGTTAGAAATTTGGGATGCTCGCCTCATAACCGAAGCACAAATAATCTGGGAAAAGCGCGAAGCTTTACTCACATATCTCAAAGATCACCTCACTGAACTCTACCAAGAAATTTCCGGTAGCAAAGAAAAACTTAAAATTGTCAGCCAAACGCATTCAGATCGTTACGAAGAAAAATTAATAGCTCATCAAGACAGCGACATAAGAATGGGTAACACCACGCTCGGCCCACATCGCGACGATTTCACAATTTATATAGAAAACCGCCCGCTCGCCGTAACCGGCTCGCGTGGGGAGTGTCGCAGCGCAGTTCTCGCAATGAAAATTGCAGAAATCCGCTACATGCAAGAGCAAACCGGCTCGCGGCCACTCCTTCTTCTAGACGATGTTTTTTCAGAACTCGACCACAGCCGCCAAAACAAACTCGGCACACTGCTCGGCGACTATCAATGCATCATCACCACAACCTCCAAAACCCACGTAAAAGACCTAAAAGACATTAAGTGCTACACCGTAGAAAAGGGCAGTCTAACTGGCTAAAAAGCCCATCTTATGGTATAATATAAGGATATATCAGACACAAATGCAATTCCTTATAACCATATTAATGGCTTGTATCCCAGCAGTAATCTGGGGCTACATATTCTACAAAAAAGACCCGGTTTACCGGCCAAAGGCTGTGCAAACTTTTTTACTTGGAATCGCATCTGTACTCCCAATTCTCCTCTACAAATGGAGCTGGGAACACCTTCCGCAGATCAACATTTTCAACTATACAAACCAATTCAGCGCAGACGTTTTTAGCTTCTCGCCATATTTATTCCTTCCGCTAGGCAGTGTTTTTGCCTTTATGTTCGTAGGAATTATCGAAGAGTACATGAAGCACTACGTAGTGAAAAAGTCAGATCAAGGATTCTTTCGCAATATAGACGACGCAATTGAGTTTTCAATTATTGCAGCCTTAGGATTCGCATTCTTAGAAAATGTCCTATATTTCTACTATATTTGGGAATTCCAAGGTACAGAAATTCTATTTGTTTCCTTTGTTTTCCGTTCTGTTTTCTCAACTTTCGCACACATATTATTCTCTGGAATTTACGGTTACTTTTACGGAATCGCATATTTCGCAGACCCAATTTGGGCAGAAGAAAAACGTAATAAACGCCACCCGTTTATCAATTTCTTCCACACAATCCTTCACATGAAACGCAACCGAGTATTCGCAATTGAAAAACACAGCGAAGGGTTATTACTGGCTGTAAGTCTTCATGCAGTATTCAATATTTTACTAGAAATGAATCTTACTTTCTTCATGGTCCCATTCTTAATTTTCGGATACTCATATTTAGATCACCTATTTAAAGAGAAAGAAAACTTAAAAGGATACGGTTATTTAGTTGGAAAAAACTCTCCAGCTCACGTTCATCAAGTGCTTTGGCGAAAACTTCCTCATAGACGTAAAGCATAATCTGTTGCCTAAACGGCTTTTGTCAGGTAAAATCTTGCTACTGTAAATTTAATTACGTTATTTTCTTATGCCCGCTTCCAAAATTGTGGTGAAAGGTGCCAAGATGCACAACCTTAAAAATATTGATGTAGAGATTCCAAGAGACAAATTGACTGTAATAACTGGGCTTTCGGGCTCAGGTAAATCGACACTAGCTTTCGATACAATTTATGCCGAAGGGCAACGCAGATATGTTGAATCTCTTTCAACTTACGCTCGCCAATTTCTTGGTGTAATGGAAAAGCCGGATGTCGAATCTATCGAAGGCCTTTCTCCAGCAATCTCAATTGATCAAAAAACTGCACCTCGAAATCCACGTTCAACTGTGGGTACGGTTACAGAAATTTACGATCACTTAAGGCTGCTTTTCTCTAGAATGGGAACGCCGCACTGTCCAATTTGTACTCAAGCAATTGTTCGTCAAACACCGAGCCAAATTGTAGAACATGTAAAAGCAATGGATGAAGGTAGAAAAATTCTTCTACTTGCTCCAGTTGTTTCAGGTAAAAAGGGTGAACATATAAGTATTATTGAATCTCTCAAAAAGGAAGGGTTCGTACGTCTTCGCATTAATGGCGAAGTTTGTTCAATTCTTGAATTGCCTGATTTAGATAAAAATAAAGAGCATAATATTGAAGTAGTAATTGATCGTTTGGTTGTTAAAGATTACAAAACAGAATACAAAAAACTTTCAACGGGTGTGAAAATCGAACTTCCAAATCCAGACTCAACACGTCTCGCTGATTCGGTAGAAATGACTCTGCAGCACGGAAACGGAGTAATGATGATTCTAGACAATGAAACAAAAGAGATACAAAAATTCTCTGAAAACTTCTCATGTGAAAACCATCCAGAGGTTTGTTTGATGGAAATTGAGCCGAGGAATTTCTCCTTTAAT
Organism: Candidatus Peregrinibacteria bacterium; assembly: GCA_018658105.1. Lineage (GTDB taxonomy): Bacteria > Patescibacteriota > Gracilibacteria > UBA1369 > 2-02-FULL-48-14 > JABHVW01. The sequence continues at coordinate 168,718 of JABHVW010000001.1, read as the reverse complement.
AGTCCTCACGGTGCATGTGAAACATGTCATGGTCTAGGAACAAAATTAGAAATCGATCCAGACATGGTTCTTCCAAATAAAAAATTAACTCTTGCCGAAGGTGCAATTCTTCCTTGGGCATCATCTAGTTCACACTTAACTTGGTATAACAAAATTCTTGAACAGGTTTCTGTGAAATATAAATTTTCAATGAATAAACCAGTTAACGAACTTAAAGATGAAGATATAAAACGCGTACTTTATGGAACGGGTGATCAAAAATATACAATTCAAATGGGTTCAGTCGACGGAAATTCAAATGGTGAGTTTAATACACGTTTCGAAGGTGTAATACCAAATCTCGAACGCCGATTTTTAGAAACAGATTCAGATTATGTTCGTAAAAAAATTGAGCAATACATGCAAATTCTTCCTTGTCCTACATGTGAAGGTAACAGATTAAAACCTGAATATCTTGCAGTAACTATTGATAATAGATCTATCGCAGATGTAACGAGAATGTCTATTGCAGAGTCTGAAGTATTTTTCAATACTCTAAAGTTATCAAAAGCACAAAAAATGATCGCAGAGCCAATCGCTCGTGAAGTAATATCACGCTTGAAATTTCTGACTCATGTTGGAGTTAGCTATTTAACATTAAATCGAGCAGCCAACACTCTATCTGGAGGGGAGGCACAACGTATTCGTCTCGCAACTCAAATCGGATCACATCTTGTTGGAGTTCTTTACGTGCTTGATGAGCCTTCAATTGGGCTTCACCAAAATGACAACGCAAAACTAATAAAAACTCTTGAAGAGCTACGAGACAGCGGAAACACAGTAATTGTTGTTGAGCACGATGTAGATACTATGCTAGCAGCAGATTATATTTTGGATATTGGGCCTGGTGCAGGTAAACATGGTGGGGAAGTGGTTTCAGCAGGAACTCCTAAACAAATCATGGCCGATAAAAATTCGGTAACTGGTCAGTTCCTTTCAGGCAAAAAGACCATTCCTATGCCAAAGAAACGCCGTAAAGGTAATGGTAAATTCCTAAATGTTCTCGGCGCAATAGAACACAATCTTAAAGAAGTTGATGCAAGTTTCCCACTCGGAACTTTTATTTCAGTGACTGGTGTTTCAGGTTCAGGTAAATCAACACTTATAAATGATATTCTAGTTAAGAAGGTATCTTCTGTGATCAATCGCAGCAAAAAACTGGTAGGGGCTCACCGCGATATTACGGGTATTGAGCACCTAGATAAGTTGATCAACATCGATCAATCACCAATTGGGCGAACACCTCGATCAAACCCGGCAACTTATACCGGAATTTTTACTGATATCAGGGATCTCTTCGCTCAAACACCAGAAGCTCGATTGCGAGGTTACAAACCTGGTCGTTTCTCTTTCAATGTGAAAGGTGGGCGTTGTGAAGTTTGTCAGGGTGATGGCCTACGCAAAATCGAAATGCACTTTTTGCCAGATGTTTATGTCCCTTGTGAAACATGTAAAGGTAAGCGTTATAACCGAGAAACTCTCGAAATCAGCTACCGTGGAAAAAACATCGCAGATATTTTAAATATGACTGTAGACGAAGCAACAATATTCTTTGATGCGATTCCAACGGTTAAAACTAAGATGGAAACACTTTCACGTGTTGGACTTGGTTATATTCACCTCGGACAGTCTGCAACCACTCTTTCAGGTGGTGAGGCACAACGTATCAAGCTTGCTACAGAGCTTTCAAAACGCAGCACAGGTAAAACGCTATACATTCTAGATGAGCCAACCACTGGTCTTCATTTTGACGACGTACGCAAACTCGTAGAGGTGCTTCAAGAACTCGTAGATGGCGGTAATACCGTACTTGTTATCGAACACAATCTCGACCTAGTAAAATGTTCAGATCACATTATTGATATGGGCCCAGACGGGGGAGACGCCGGCGGAACAATTGTTGCAGTCGGAACTCCAGAAGAAGTAGCCAAGCAAGGTAAGGTTTCATACACAGGCCTATGGCTCAAAAAGATGGGGCTTTGAAAAGGTTATTCTTGAGCAACTGTAAGGGCTGATTCAATATCTAGGATTAGATCTTCAACATCTTCTATTCCAGTAGAAAATCGAACCATGCCTTCAGGAATCTCAGAAGCAATTCGTTCTACTTCTGAAAGGCCAGATTGAGTCATGAGCCAAGGATAATCCACCAGTGATTCCACACCTCCCAAGCTCTCTGCACATTGCCAAACTTGAAGAGACATCAAGAATCGTTGAATTTTCTCCGATGGGAGTTTAAATACAGCAGAAACCATGCCTGAAAAATCATTCATTTGCTCTTTCGCCAATTCATATTGTGGGAATGACTTCAGTCCTGGGTAAATTACACGATCTACCAATGGATTTGATTCAAACCACTGAGCGAGCTTCATCGCATTCTCGGAATGTCTTTGCAGACGAACAGAAAGCGTCTTTAACCCCCTCTGTATAAGCCAGCAATCAAATGGGGAAGGGTTCAAGCCGAGTGCATTTCTCCTCCATCGTAATTTCTTGATCAATTCTTCATCATTTGAGGATATTGCACCTCCAATCACATCAGAGTGACCCGCCATATATTTAGTTGTAGAGTACAGAACTAAATCAGCCCCAAGGGTAAGAGGTGATTGATTGATTGGAGTGGCAAAGGTAGAGTCAATGCCAAGTAAACATTTTTTTGACTTAGCGATCTTTGAAAGTTCACGGATATCATTGATTTTCAAAAGAGGATTTGTTGGTGTCTCTGCCCATATTAATTTCGTTCGATCAGTAATGTTTCGTGCAAAGTCTTGAAAATCTCTAGCATCAACATATGTAGTTTTAATTCCAAATTGGCTATAACATTCCGAAAAAATACGTCTAGTCCCAGAATATGTATTATTGTCACATAAGATTTCATCTCCTTGTTCTAGAAGGTGTATCATAGCATTTATGGCACCAGTTCCTGAGCTGAAAACTACACTATCAACAGCATCTTTCTCAATTGCTGCAATTGCTGCCTCCAAATTTCTAAATGAAGGGTTATCCGTACGCCCATATTCATATCTTGAAACTCCAGGAGATTCTTGCACATAAGTTGATGTTAAATATGGAGGTGGAATAATAGCTCTACTTGTAGGCTCAAATTTTTGGCCGGCCTGTATGAGTGATGTATTTCGTTTCATAATATTAATGGTGAAAAATTAAATTGTTAAAGTAAGTCGTTCAATACTGTCTCTTAAGTATGGAACTGAAGTAGAGCAGGTAACTCTTAACCAGAGTCCATATTCACTTTCCCATCTGGCATCATTATTATCAAAACTTGGCCCCCATTGTGTTTCAAGTCCTTGTTCAGTAAATAATCGTTGAGCAATTTCAAATTGGCTCGAACTTGATGGGGAATCAAGACGTAAAAATGTATTGTAAGCTCCTCTAGTCTGGCTAACGGCTCTAAAGGGGCCGGCACCACCAAGATATTGATTAAGCAGATAATCAAAATTCCCTTTATAGACATTCATATCCGTTTGTCTTTGTATCAGGTAGGTTTTCGCTACATCAGGATTGATAGGGACATCACAACTTCCGAAGTCAAAGAGTTCACGTACTGCTTCAATAGCACTTTCAATTGTTGGTGCACCTCGTAAAAGAGCTAATTCAACAGATCTTAAGATTGAATCCAAACAAATAGTTCCACTTTTAAGCTTGCCAGGGCAATCTCTTTGTAGCCACAAATCTCGAGACATAAATTGAATAAAATCTCTATTCGCAGAGGCAAGATAACCTAGGCGAAGACCAGGAAGGTTTTTTCCTTTTGAATAAGATTTGACATTGCAAATCACCCTATCTAAAACACCCATTTCATTTGCTACCTGGGATACCGATTTAAATGAAGCTTTCTCAGCAGGGAATACAAGCTCCTCAAATGCTCCATCCTCCAAAATATAAATATCTCTCTCAATAGCTAAGTTAATAATATCTTTCAGTTCATCATCAGAATAATATTCTCCAGTAGGATTGTTTGGTTGAGTTATTACAAGCACTTGGGTGCATTCTGTAATTCCAGCTTCAATTTCAGTAACACTTGGAAGAAAGCGAACTGTACCCACTGCAGAGTTTGTGACAGATCCAGAAAGAAGACTTCTTGCTGGATTGTTTCCATCAACAGCATTCTCAAAAAATTGAAAGTAGCTAGGCCCCAGTGCTAAGATTTCACCACCAGCAAAACGTTTAGCTATATATCTCATGGCAGTATATATACCATTCGTACCACCACCTTCAGTGATGAAAATGCCATCTGGCGGGTATGCATCAGGGTCATCCATCAACAAGCCCTCCATTCTTCTCAGTGCATTGACAGCTGATGTTTGCCCTCTTGGAGCAGAGTAATTAGCAGCATCATTAATCGAAAATGTAGAAACTGCTTGTTGTAAAGTTAGAGGCAATGGTGCAGGTCGAAAGGAAACACCAGGAGAAAGTTTTCTACGTTTCATTGGGGGCGAACATTTGCCCGACTGCTCCACAAGTTGAAGCAACGGTAAAAGGGCAGATTCACTCCTTAACCCACTTCTCATTAGGTCAATTGCACCATCAAGACCAAAATTAGGAGTCATTGGTAAGGCGGGATATTCAGATCTATCTAAATTGGCAAGCAGGGTCTCTCTTGCCATAGGATTATCATTATATAAATTTTCTAGTTTAAAATAAAAACTATCCGAGGGGGGTATTGGGGAAAATGAGTTCATAAATAAGTTAAATTAAAAAAAGCTCCAATCGGAGCGGGGAAATCAATATAAATCTATAGATCAATGCAAATGATTGAGTATAGATTCATAACCCCCTTCACCATGATGAAGCCAGTGAGCAACTCTAGTAATGGTCGCTGTGCTAACGCCGGTATTTTTATTGATTTGCCGATAAGACGTACCTTTCTTCACCTGTTTAGCAACCTCAAGCCGCTCAGACATAGCAGTGATTTCAGAAAAAGTACAAAGATCTCGTAATAAATTAAGTGCATCTTCAGTAGTATCAACAGCACTCAGTGCTTCGCAGAGCTGATTTACGAGCGGGTTGTTTTGAATTTGTTTCTCCATAGTGTTTTAATGTGTTAACACAGTATCCTTAAAATATGACTATGTCAAGCTTTATCTAAATATTCTTCTGCTCTAGGTCCATGCTAATCATTAGCAAAGTATAATAAAATATAACAAAACATAATAAAATCAAATAGACCCAGCTAAAACACTCTCAACATAGATTAAACAATATAAACTTAATCTCATATGGCTATATTTTAAAATATCCTTGCAAAGCTAAATATAAAGCTATAAATTTAACTTAAGTTAAATAAAACAAAGCCAAATGGTGAATCGGCTCATGACGCCGGAGGATGTTGCTAAAGCTTTACAGCTCCATCACTTGACTATACTCAAATTCATCAGATCCAGAAGTTTAAAAAGCATCAAAATCGGGCGGGTCTACCGCATTCGAGAAGAAGACCTAGAAGCCTTCCTCGAAAAACAGACCAACTAATTCCCCTCCTAAAATTTGTTTCCATGCTATTCAATTGCTTTTCTTGCGGCAAGCTCGTCTCTCTAAAAAAAGAACTGTGCCCATATTGTATGAAAGATCTAAATTCAGCTCGAATGCAAGTTGAAACAAAACCCAAAAAACGTCGATCCCTAATAGGCAAACACAGCGTATTCTCCTTACTCTCACGCTAAATCAGTAAATATATAGGCAGCTTATTCTTTATGAAAAAGTTGATAGGTAAATATTTTGTATATATAGCTTACTTAATAATTGAAATGCTTTTTAAATCACTAACCCTTAATGGAAGTAAACAATAAGATCATGATCTTTTTGTTTATGCTCCAGTGATTTATAAAAGCATTTCAATTAATTACATTGTTTGCCGTAGATTGTATCTACGGCATCTTGAATATAAGGAAAGTCAGCAACGTTGTTTTCTTGAATAAGATTATTTAGTTCATGCACAATGCCATCTAGGTTTTGTGCCGGAAGAGCACCACCAGCTCCATATAAAAGCTCATAGCGCGCTTTACGCATTGCATAGTCCAATTCAATCTCATAGCTCAATTTATTTTTTTCTAATGTATCTAAAACATTCTCGAAAGTCGGCCTAGAGCTATCTCTTGCAACATCTTCAAGGCTCACAGGAATTGTTATATCTTTTTCAGATTCCTGCTCATGTTTTTTGAAGTCATCGTAAGGGAAGAGGGGCTCAAGCTCATCAAATACAGTTATATCATCAAAATTCGTATCAAAGTCAGGCTCAAAATTGAAATTATCTAATCCAAAAGGCTTACCTTCATATTTCTCCACATCAATTTCCAAACTATTCATATTTTCCAAAAATTCATTCCAAGTACTTGTTACTTGTGCCCAAGCACCATCTTCACAACGAACATAATTATTCAAAACTTTTTCTTCATATTTATGCTCCCAAAGTTTAAAGTAGCTGGCAAAGACCGTAGTGGTAAACCACTTTTCCTCATCAACAAAAATCACTTCCATTTCTTCCTCTAGAGTATCCAAATTTTGCTGCTGTCCTGCTTCGATTTTTTCTAAATCACGCTTATTCAAAAGCCCTGGCTTAGATTTTTGAATATTCCTAACAAAATACATTTCCGCCAAAATCGCCCGGTATTTGATCTTTAAGTCTTTAGTTTCTTTCCCCTGAAAAGCAGCACTCCGCAGGCTATCACGAGTTGCATCTAGCTGCTCATCTAAAGCCATAATATCTTTCACCTGACAAAGGCTTCTAGTAAACACATCTATAAAAATCTGCCCGGTACCATTTCTACTTCTAGTCTCAAACATAAACTTAAAATAATCCCCAGGATTCGCCTCAGTAATCACAATTTTCTTTTTTTCCTCATCCTCTTCTTCTTCACCAGCAGCAAAACCAAGCGGAACAGACATAAGCATTCCAAGGGTAAACAACATTAATAGTGAAATTAGTTTTTTCATTTATTTACAGTAAGGGGTTTCAATTAATTTTTTAAGAGGAGCATCATTTTCAAAGTAACTAGACTTCAGGGCTTCATCATAACTTTCAAACACACTTAACATAGCACTTAGCTCACCTGAAAATTGTTTGTAAAAATTATAACTAGTTTGACCTTCATAATTTACCAATATATCTAACTTCGCATTATCACCAGCCGCAAGCACATCGCTAGCAGATTGAGATTCTTCAATTAAAGCATTCTCTTGTGTTTGGCTTACACCCGCAAGTTTTGTTAGATTATTTCTTCTTTCTCTATCAAGTTGAATCATAGTTTTCTCAGGATTACCTCTACTTCCACCTGCAAAAGGCAAAATCCCAAGTTGCACCCACCTGTCTGTAAGTGCCTCAGTTGCTTCGGCCGCCGTACTATCCAGCTCATCACCCGGGTCCAAAACAATAGGTTGTTTAACCCCATATATATTGAAATCCAAAGCAATCTCATTCCCAGCCTCTTTACAAGTTGCATCTTCAAACCAGTTCATAGAAACCTTATTTGGCACCAAACTCTTACTCAAAGTTTCCTCCATGCTTTCATTTATATAAGAAACATGACAGGCGACACAATTCTGATCCTCTTCAAATTCCTCCTCAACATAAGTATTTTCAGTCGTCCCCCAAGTTCCAGTCACCAAATTAATTGTTATACAAAATATTTCATTACAAGGCAGCCCTCGATTCCAATCACCCTTTTCTCTCTTCATTCTCACCAAGCTTTCATCCAAACGATCCAAAGAACTAGACGGTACAGAATGCACGCCGCCAGCAATTTCAACATCCTCTGGCGGTGGCGGCGCTAAACGCTCAGCAATTTCACCATCTTCATCAACATCAGCATCACCTAAATCTGCGGCTATACCAGCATCAAATTGTGCGGCCTCTTCAGCCGGCAAAGTAGCAATAAACTCCTCGAATTCAGAAAGCGCCTCCTTCAAATCTGCATCTTCACTACATACATAAGGGTCACTTATTGGAGCATCCTCCTCAGCAAGAACCACTTTAGGCTCGACATATGCACGCTCAACTAATTGTACAGAAGCTAATTCAACATCTTCATCGCCACTTCTATCCGGATAAGTTATATATTTACCAAAAAGTAAAAAGTTAATAATATCCAGGTCAAATAATATGTCTATTCCAGCAGAATCACTTAAGTCATTATTATAAAAAAGTTCAGTCGCACGCGCAGAAAAAGCCAAATCAAAACTATCTTTTTCAAAAGAAAGCCTCTCTCTGTATTCATCTAATATTTTTGAGTACTCACTCATCACAAATTCTTGAGTGTCTTTACTGAAATTATAATCAATTCGATTTTGTCTATTTTTTACCGCTTCAGATTCAGCAAGCCATTCTATAAATTCCTCATCTGAATCAAAACCGCCATTTTCTTTTGCCTTTTGCCATTCCCCCTGACGCTTCTCCATCCATTTATCCAAATCTAATTGTGCCGTGGCCAACTCTTCAGGAGTCATCTGCTTAAACAAAATTGGTGACACATCATCCTCTAAAACAATTTGTCTAATTTCATCTGTTGTATAATCCTGATGAGTTATTCCAATATATTCAATTGCAGCATCTTGTGGTCCAATTTTCGCATTCTGATACATAAACAAATGCAAATTTTCGAAGGCATATTTCGATTGATTCGCCAACTCATCTAAATCTTCTTCAGTATTATCAAATTCTCTCACAACTTTCGCTTCATCAAATATTCTGTCTATCAAAGACTCCTCAACATTCGCCAATGTACTAAAGGTATAACCTGTTAAAGCTATTAGAAATGCGACGGCAATAGTGAAGAAAGAATTTTTCATTATTTACAGTGAATGGTTGTTGCGTCATTAAATTTAGAAGGGAAGCCATCAATTACAGCTCTCAAAGCACCCAAGTTATCTCTATAATCCTCCAAATTTTCAATTAAGGTCAAAAACTCTTTATGTAGCGGATACACCAATTGAATCTGATTATATGTTTCCAAAGTTAAATCTAAAGTCATCTTTGCTACCTCCAATTCATCATTTATTAATAATTGCCTATCTGCTGTTTGTTTAAGCGCAGCATCAATTCGATTTTCTAAATCACCATCACTTGGAATTTCAAATTCATCACTCCTTTCAGCAAAAGCAGTTTCTAGATCTCTCAATTCTTTGTTCAAAACATCAGCAAGACAAAAAGTAGACACATTTTCAGACGCACAATCCTCAACATTTTGAGGGAAAAGTACAACCGGATCCTCTTCAGTAATCAATATTTCAAGATACTGATTTGTAATAGCATTTACATTCAAATGGTATTTAACAAAGACATCTTCCACCTCTAATTTAGTATCGGTATATGGATTCTCCAATACATTCACAGCCAAGCTTCCGCCAAATAACTGAGGCATTGCCACTCCAATTATCAATGACATCAAGAACAGCTTCGAATTGTTCTTAACATAATTAATTACAGACATTGTTTGGCATAACAGGGTAAATTATTGTTCATTTTAGTGAATGTTTTAGGGAAGGTATTATAGAAATCTTCAGAAAAATCTCTCAAATCTTCATTTAGCGCTTTCATCGCATCCACCACAATAAAACTTCTTTTACTATTCGCCGACTCTCGAGCATGTATTTCAAGCAGCACTTCTGTATATTCACTCAGCCTATCGAAATAATAAGCACAATTTGCAACCTCACTATTCGCAAGATCAATAGTCTTTGTATTGTCTAAATCTAGGCCCTTATCAAAAAGAACTTTCAAGGCTTCTTCTGTTTGTTTTTGATAAGCCTTACCGACGCCAATTAAATCGCTACTTGGTGTTTCTGCCAAAAACAAATCATTCAAATCCTCCGCATAAATGGCAAGAATTTCTTCGCCTTCATTTATCATATTTTTTGCACATAAATACTCGTCATCTTCTTCGGCATAAGTTGGAACATAGCCGCTGAAAGCGAACAAAACTAAAGCAATAACTAATGTAATGGAAATTTCTCTCATGGCGATTTAACAGGTAAGGAATTACTAACACCGAACACTTCCTCATCCTCGTTTTTAATTATAGCAAACACTTCATCACCCGGCCTAAAGTCAGAAGCATAATCAATCAAAGCGCTACATGGGCAAGCAAAACACTCTTCATGTACCGCATAAACACCAGGCTCGGCTTCAAAAATCAGCTGATCTTCAAAGTCATCTTCACCATTCGTCGGATCAGTGCCTCGAGTCACCTCAACTCCATCAGCAACCCCACCTTCATCTGAATCTGGATTGTATGGATCACTGCCATAAATATTTTCCTCGTCATAATTTATTAGCCCATCGTTATCACTATCCAAATCAAAACAGTTGTGCGCCTGCAATACTCGCGACGACATTTCTACAAATTCATACCTAGTCATTATATGATTCGGATCCCTCGCTTCATCCGTCGTCAAAATAAAGTTCTCTGATCCCTGAGTTAAATCCTCAGTCATATATGGAGCCAAATCTTGAGCAATTCTAATATATGGCTCATACCAAGGCTCACCAGTTAAATTATCAGGCAGCTCAATCACACCTTCTTGATCCAAGGCCTCAAGAACAATTTTCGCAGCCTCAGCCCTTGTAATCGTATTTGTTGGCTTATAAGGAGCCAAACCATCGGCATCAATTTCACCTAGATAACCCGTAATTAAATCCCTATTAAACGCTTCTTTTGTATATGGATAGAACCATGCAGAAGAGCTCAAAATATCATTGAATACATGTGGAGAAATATAGGCATCTTCACCCGGAGCAATACACAATATTCCAAGAACAATCTTCGCAAACTCAGCCCTATTTATTTGTTGATCCGGCAAGAAATATCTTCCATCAGGCCTTTCATAACCTTCCAGCACACCTCTTTCAACCATCTCAGCAATATCTTCAAACAAGACATCATCATTCGAAACATCTTGAAAATATAGGCTAAAGTCAGCCGCAAGAGAATCTCCTTCACCAATTAATAGGGAAGGCGGCAGATCAAAATCATTGCTCGTAACAATATCCACACCATCTGGGCTGCCAGGCCAAAGCTCAAGTTCAAGCACATCATCTTTATAAATTTCAAGAATCAAATATTCATCCAAACTCTCAGCATCTCTACGCCTCACTTCATAACTAGGATCAAAAATTGTAATATTCCCATCTCTAGTTATCATCAATTCAGTCGTTCCCAAAGCATCACGCCCAAACAAACCACTTTCATTAATTTCATAACTTTCTTCTTCATAGAAGTAAACGGTCACACTTTTTTGCACCGCAATATCAACACCTTCAAGTGGTGTTAAGAATTCATTTATGAAGCGATTATTATCCGAAACAAAGACAAAACTTGCATGCACCAAACCTGTAACTTTCTCGTAAACAGCTAACCTAGAAGGCCAACCATCCTCAGCAGCCAACGCCTTAATATCATATCTTTCATCAACAGCAATTGCTTGTTTTGTAGTCGGATTAAACTCAGCAATCACTTGGCCCTCAGCATTAAACACAGACAATAAGTCAGAATCCGAAAGATTATTTATTAAAATATTTCCATCATCATCAGTCAAATATCCATCGCCAACTTCTGTCACAAGCCCATCACGATCCCTAACAATATGAAAAGGGAATTCAGGGCTCAAAGGCGAAGTAGTACCATTTATTTGCAGTGTAGTCGCATCAGACAAAATAATATTCGGAACATAAATATCTACATAAACTCTCGCACTTGAGTTGTTTCCAACGGTATCGAAAACCCAAAGCGTCACCTCTTTTCTATCAATATCATCATATGGCCCAATCTCCGCAGTCAAGCCAACAAGCTGTGCATCATTATTCGCAATTCCATCACCATCTGCATCCACACTCGCATCCAAGTCCCAATATGCATCCACAATTTCACTATCACTATCAAACGACTGCTCAGCGGAAAGCTTATGAGTTGAATAAATCGCAAGATCAATGCTTCTATCATTAATCGCATCTCTCAAGCCTCCATCCGGCCCGCCACCTCCATCGCCAGGACCATCACCATCACCGCCAAGACCACCATCTTCTTCGTCATCACCATCGCCGCCACCTTCACCAATAATAGGGTAGGGGCTAGATGAATCGCCACAAACCTGCGGATTCAAAAGAATTTCACTACTAAATGTTCCAATAGAACCATCTTTATAAAGGCCTCTCGTTTGCGTGTAGAAAGCCCCATTTTCTAAGCCAATCCTAGAAGAAGGATTCGAAGAGCTAATCAACTCATCCATCATAAAGCTTTCACGTTTATCTAGTTCTAAAATCACACCTTCACTAGTTTGAAGAGTTGCATCCGCCCCTCCACTCAATAGAACCACATTCTCATCAGCAAAGATTTCCATATTTTTAATTAGATCTTGCTCCTCAATCACATCATTCTCTATCCAAATTACAGATCCACTTTCAATACGAATCACTCTTTCATCAGCACGGCCAAATTGCACCCAAGTATATTCAGGCAAATTCAGAGTGCTCACTTTTCCATTCTCAGTAATCTTAATTTTAGCATCTTCCATAGTTTGCATTTGCACTTCATCACCACTTCGAAGCTCTCCATCACTAGAAATTACTGTTCTTTTTCTCGCATCATAAATCTTAATATTTCCACTAACTGCCGTAGCAACCAAACGACTATCTCGAATGTCCGGCATTATAAATTCATTATTTTTGCCAACAGTCAAAGACATATCAACACCCTCGAAATTAAGGGCTTTTCTGTCCGTCGCAATTGGCCTTCCACGAGGCACTTCCTCACCATCTCCATCTGTCATTGGCAAAGATTCATTCCTGTCTTCCTCAGTCAAAAGCATGCGTTTCAAGTTCTCATCTGGTGCAGACTCACTCGCATCCAGCGAGTCATAAAAGACCACTTCATATGCAGTCGCATCTTCACTTGCACTAAATGAGAAACTCGCAGTTTCATAACCATTCCTACCAGATTTAAAGTTTCTAACCGAACCATGTGCAGGCGCCATTTCAGAAACAGAGCTTATTTGAGGATCTCGAGCAATCCGAGTCACCCTCGCTGTTTTATTGTGATTTTCCTTCACATATACGTCTCCACCTAAAGAATAAACAATATCTTCATCACCATCTCCATCCATATCAACAAATAAAATCTCAACATTCGCATCAGATTCTTGGCTATAATCAATTAATTTCGTGCCCACCCCAGTTTCAGGATCTTGTATATAAAGCCCAGAATTTATAGCTTCAGCCCCAGCACTTTCACTTACAGCTCCCACACTAATGTCACCTTCATATGGGCCAGCAGCAAGCAACCTTGCCTTTTTCTCTTCTTCTCCAGGATTGTTTTCTGCAAGCACAACAGAGTCAAACAATTCAGGAATCGTCACACTTTCTTGGCTCGCAAACATATAATCATTTTGAGGACTTTCTTGCGCCAAATAAGTCATAAATTCTTCGCCATCCATCAAACGCAACCTTTCAGTACCTCGCTCAAGATTCTCAACATATCCGATCAGATTTTCCCTCATACTCGCAACACCAGACAGTGGTGTATCTTGAATCCTCGCAATCAAATCAGAATCTAAATCGCGGCCCTCAGCCAATATTTCATCATATCTATGTAGAATCGGATCATCTTCATTAAGCATAGTTTGAGTCGCAACAAGCTCGTACTCTTCAGGCATTTCATCTGCCCACGCATCAATCTCAGTTTGCAAAGTACCAAGAGTTTGAGTCAATGCAGCCAAATTATCTTTCACCATTGGGTGATCAATAAATGAAGCCGCTAAATCTTCAGCTTCCTGCAATCCTGCATGAGTTTCTGGCACATAACTTGAAGGTCCAAATTCACCCTCAGCCTCAAGATCAGCCTCTAAATCAACATCAAAGAACAAGAATGCTTTTTGAATTTCATCTGCTAAATCTTGCATCGCTTTATTCAGAGGCTCAGCAATATCTTCAGTTAGTTCTTCACTTTGTTCACTGAAATTTTCAAACAAACCATATAGCAAACTAAAGTCAGCCGTAAGATTCAAATAAGTTGTAACCTCAATTCTTTCCAAGAAATCTCGTCTAAACCCAGGCCATTCCACTTTTACAGCTAAATCAAGCGGCAACACAAACTCACTACCACGCTCAGTTAGATTTTCAATTTGCTGTTTCAACATAGTCTCAGGAACAGGCACAAAACCATTCCTGATAATACAAATCACACGCAGAATATCACTGGTAACTTTTAAACTCGCTTTTATGCTCGGATGCAATTCAGGAATTGCAGGTGGGGGAGGCAAACTAGGTAAATCCGGCAGAGGCAAACCAGGCAGTTCCGGCAATTCAAATATAATCGGGAACTCCGGCAAAGTCGGAATATTTAAACTAAAATCAAAATCAACTTTCAGCTTAGCCGTCGGCAAAGCAATTCTAGGAATTTCAGGTATATTTACAGTTTCTGGAACAAACTGAATATCAGGCCAAATAATATCTACACCTGCTTGAATATGCGAAACATCCAAAACAATATCTGGTAATTTCGGCAGCTCAATCACCGGGAATTCAGGGATAAAAGCAAATAAACTAAACAAGAGCTGCATCGCACTCCACCTTTGATTCGTACACCTATCACACGAATCCATAAGATTTATTGATGCTTTAATTAAAACTTCCCAACCTGCAATAATTCCCTGTAAATCAACCCACCATTGCCCCCAAGCCTCAATTCTCTGAGCATTCTCAGCAATATATCCAGCAAAGTGACCTAAAACAGCATCTAAATAACAAACAATTATTTGCGCATAATAAGCTTGAATATCACGCAATTTCAATATTTCTTCAGGGATTTCTTTGTAACCTTCAAGCACAGCCAAGTTCGCCTCCATAGCTTGAATAGCATCTTCGGTCACATCCACAATCGAATCATAAGTTTCTTGCACCAATGGGTCAGCAAGTTGAGCTAAACCTTCTTCAGAGAAATACTGTTTAAATCTAAGCAATTCACCAGTTGTATCTTGAAGCCAATCCTCCCAATCTCTCTTCACAAGAAGCCTCTCTTCCTCTGTAAGCCAAGGGAAATGAATATAAGTATCTTTCGGTTTTATATCCACAAGTGGCAAGGCATGCACAGTGTTCAAGAAGCCCTCAAGCCCTTGGAATGGCCCTTCTTCAAGTTCCACAACTTCATCTTCTAAATTTTTCTCCTTATTTTCTTTGAACTTAAATTCACTAGCCAAACTCTTAGGATCTGGATAAATCACAGTAATATCCGGCAAATCTAACATCTTGAAAAACTCGAGTTTCTGCCCTTTCCACCACTCCGTAAATATAGATGGAAAGCCAGGAACCTGTATGTTCACATGCGTACTAACTTGAGGTACATATCCAGAGAAAATCGAACTACTCATACCATTTGGAGTCTCATGCACATTCTGATTCGGATTCACATTAAAGGCCTTCCCAGAAGATATATCTGAAGTAAATTCAGTCGCTTTAGAAAGTGCATCCGTAATAAATCCATTAATAGCATCACAAACACCAAGCGCCCCAAGCAGCGGCACTCCAACAGATACACATTGACCAGCTGGCCACGGCCCAACACAAAAACTCATACCTAAGCCCAGTGTTGTAGTCGGAGAAATATACATTCTAAATGGGCTCGCTGGATTCTGACACGTTGGCCCCGTACACGGCACAGGCACAAATGCCGCCATAAACAATCCAAAGGCAGGGAAGCCATTATCATATGCCAAAGTTGTACCAGTAATTGGATCATGGAAATTACCAGGAGTTAAAAACGCCACACTTCCAGGGATAGCCAAACAGCCACCATTACAGGTCAAAGTAGACACAATTTTTTCAACTACTTGTGTAAGCTCGCTTACTTCTTCATTAAATAAATCAAGCTCAGCAGAGAAGTTCAAACCATCTTGTTCAATCTGCACATCTTCACCAAGCAGCAAAGGTGCATCAGTAACCCAGTCGTCACCAATATCAATTATCCCGTCACCATCCACATCATCATCCTGCTGATAGAACTCATCAGCTCCATAATAACCATCACCATTTTTATCAATGGCACCAGTCATTTCAGCAATATAATCTTTCTGTCCAGGAGGAGCCGCAGGGATTCCTAATTCATTATCAACATTTTCCATAATATCAATAATTCCATCCCCATCACTATCAACAAATGGATCTTCAAAGGGCTCTTCTTCGATTTCATCTTCATAATCATCTGGATTATAAGTTTTTGACCTATAAGTTATTCGTTTGAAACTTGGATCAAATAACCCACCCAAAAGCCCTCCACCTCTTTCAACAGTTTCATTCACAAAGCCATCTGAATAATAAAGCTGCAATATGCCAGTATTATTCCCCGCAAGTGTCACACCAATATCCGCAAATTTATCATCGGTGTAATCAGAATAGAAATCTTGCCCAACCATAGGCTGAACACTCGGTAAGCTTCTGGCTTTCCCCTGATATTGAATTGTCACCGACTCACCTTTACGCATCAATACCGGTCCAAAAATCCACGGCCTATTTAGGCTGCCATTTTGGAATTTATCTACATCACCACCTCTACAATCCAAACAAGTTAAGCTCTCATCATCAAAGCTAGCAGATGGATCCATCAGGTCAGATATATATAAATCAGTGAAATTATCAGTTGCAGAAACATTCTGAACAGTCACGCTGTAAGACAAAATATCACCCATTTCAATCTTTCCACCATTCAAATCACGAACTATTTTTTTCGTTTCTAAATGCTTCTCAACCCGCTCTGCATCAGCATAATCAAATGGCCGATTTTCTCGCCTTTGCACATCGCCAGCATCTTCTAAGCCGTTCACAGTTAAATCAAAATCATCACTCAAACTCAGTCTATCTACAAAATCCTGAACATCTTGATCCAATACTGGCAAAGTTATTGCAATTTCCTCATCCACCAAAACTTGCACCATCACAGGCCCATTCTCCATATCTTCATGGCTCAAAGCAACGTCAGAATTAAGATTAACCCGACTATCTGCTTCTAGCCCAAAATCTTCAATTAAATCCACAGAAGACAGCTCACCAGCCGCATTCCAAACCACATAAAGTTTCATATTCTCATCTGTCAAAACCAAATCGTAAAAGCCATCATTATTCAAATCTTCAACAATCACCTTGCTAGGTTTGCCTTCAATACCTTCAATAGTCAGATTTTTCGCAACAAAACCACCATCAATATTTTCATAAACATACAAACACATTTCATCCACAAAACACGAAGTCTCCGTCACCACCACCAAATCCTCGAGCCCATCACCATTAATATCCCCACTGTCCATCGACGCGATTCCATTCTCAACATGCAAAATTGTACCTTCTGATTGCAAACGCACAGGAGCCTTCAAATTCTGTAAGACTTCCACGCGCCCATCATCATAAGCCATCAACACATCCTCTTGGCCATCACCGTTGTAATCGATGTCCAATAATGCCACAACATCATCTTGCGAAGCCGAAACCATAGTTCCAATATCACTCGTAAAGCCCATGTCATTCACATCACCTCTGGTCTGTAATTTCACAGTCGGATCGCCGAGCACAACCCCAACTTCAGATGGGTAGTACAGGTTAGATTGTCCAACAGTATTCCCAGCAGCAAAAAGTAATAAATGTTTGTTTTCATCCTCCCAACCAATGCCACCATTACTTTCAGCAGCCTCCAAACTTTGGTAACCAAGCGAAGCCTGCATAGAAGCTGGCAGATCCATTTTCGGATCAATCAGAGCCATACCCATTGCATTCTTACTGCTATTTCCAGTTGGAACTTTCACAAAATCATGAACAGTCGCACTTGTTGGCTTTATATAAAGCCCAGACTCTAAACTGTCCCAGCTTTCTAGTACAAATTGGTCATCTAATAAATTCACGCCACCAGTCCAATTTGCAGCAAAATCAATTCTCATTATTGTTTCTGTATTTCGCATAACCCCAAATCCAAGACCCTCAGCATTACTGTTAAACACCAATGCATATCGCGGATCCAAAATTAGAATCTGCCCATCATCACGAATTTTCAAAACTGTAGATTTCCTGTCTCGTAAAATCAAAGCATCATCTTTTTCTTCCAACTCAATGTCGGATCTATTAACAAGTAGCTTCGTGCTCACATCATCAAGGCCATTCGGCAACACATAAATTATTTCCGCCATTAAGTCTGCACCAGGGAAATTCCGCCATTGCATTCGCAGCGGCAAATCTGCACCAGCACTAAGCACATTCATATTCACCATACTTTCCTCCGGGAAATTCACCGCACCCTCAGCATCTAAAATAGCCAAACGTTTCTTCGGCACCGGCTCAGAAATCAAACTAGTTATCGCCTGAGTTTTACCATTAAAGGTCAAATATCCACCAATATAATCAGGCGTAGTCACATCCCCAAATGCAGCCCCAAGCACAGATCCATAAAGCATTTGCGGCGCCAATTCAGAAATAGTATCGCCATTCAAAGAGTAATCAATATCGCCACCCCAAGACCCATAAAGAACATCATCTGCGGTTGCTACAAGATTAACTTTTCCACTCGCATCATGCGGAGTCACAGTAAAGCTCGACACACCCTCGAGCAGTCTAAAGCTAGATTTAGTAATATCAGCAAATTCCTGAGTCGCCTCAGTTATACGAATCGTGCCACTCGTGCTTTGATCACGATCAGCAAAATTACCAAACACATCAAAGGCCTCAATATAAAAATTCTCACTTCTACCTGCAGAAAGCACATTCGTATTATCACTTTTCCTGATCCGCAATTCATAAGTATCCGCTGCTCTTACCAATAGGGAAGTACTACCACCCACAATCCCCGCACTTTCAGCAAAGATCGATGCAGTTCCAGCTAGAGTTCCTGGCGTGTAAGAAATATTTGCCTCACCTCGATTCATATTGAACCCAGTCTCACTCAACTCCCCATAATTCACATCACTAACGCTAGCCAGCACCAAGCCATTAAATCCATTCACTTGCAGCCCACTCCTGTCGACCGCCCTAATAGTTACACTTTGCTGACTTTCTGAACCCGCCAAAACAAATGGCGCATCAATCTCAACTTCAAAACTCATTCCCTCTAAATGATTCAAATTGAAACGGCTCCCACTATCAGGAATTTCCGCCAACTTCGCAGTCACACTAGAAACGCCAGGCTCACTACTCGCGAGCACTCTAAAGTTCACAAATCCATCTGGAGTCGTAACTTGAATTCCTTCCAAATCCGGGTTCTCATCAAATAAATCTAAAATCTCCAGGCCATCCGGACTATCAATCGTAACGGAGTAAAAACCATGATTCGCCAAATTATTAAAGGAATCATAAAGTTTCACCTGCATATCAGTAACACTTTCACCTCCAGCAGGCAGAACACTTGAATCACTTGTTATTTCAGTTCGCACAGGTTCACCAGCATAAACTTTAATCAGAGCATCTTCAGACGGCAAACTACTATCTGTGATTCTTGCCTCCAATTCAATTTCTCCAGCAAGCTCACTAGCCAAAAATACAGTCTCAGCAAAGCCTTTATTCACTTGCACATTTCGGCTCAAAACATTTCCATGATCACGGCTAGAAAGCACAAACTCAATCACACTGCTGTTGTCATCAGTATAAATTCTGCTGCTCTTATCTCGAATTTCAGCCCTAACAGTTAAAGTTGACTCCCCATTCGCCGGAGTTTCATTTGTAAACACATTCACAACCGCACCACCTTCACCATCTGCTACAGCAACTTCTTCAAGTGCAGCATGGTCCGAAACCAAATATAAACCAGGCTCATGCGCAAAATCGCTATCAAAATCAAACAAAGCCTCAAGATCCTCCTCACCATCGATTATTCCATCACCATCCAAATCCACCCCTTCACCGTCACCATCAAGCCCATCTCCCAATTCGCCATCCTCACCATCAAGCCCAGGGAAGTCATCATTACCATTCAAAGGATCACTATCCCTCAAGACCTCCGTTAAATCATCAACACCACCATCATCGGTATCAACTTTATTGATATCCGTGCCATAAATATATATTTCTTCATTATCACTTAGCCCATCACCGTCAGTATCAAATTCCCGACAATCTCTCGCACTCAACAAGTTTGCAGCCATTTGCACAAACTCAGACCGAGTAATCTCAGCTTCCAACCAAAAGTCACTCGCAACACTTCCCTCAGGAAATAAAGCATAAAGCTCAGCAGTATTTGCGTACTCTCTATACCATTTTTCACCTTCAGCAAGCCCAGCAACAGGCAGATCAGCCGTTTCCACGAGCACCTTAGTCGCCTCTGCACGGCTAATAAAACGCTTTGGCACAAACTTTCCAGTATCCGGCCCTGCCTCATAACCCGAAACAACATCATCTACTTTCGCCTGCGCCACACACGCCAATAATTCAGGATTTATATCGCGATCAGGGAAGGGAGCAGCACCATATTCAGACATGAGCTCCGCTTCATAATCTTGATCAAAATTATCACAATTTATACAAATTGAACCAAAATTAACTTTCACAAATTCCTCTCGACTCATTCGATTATCCGGCTTGAAACTTCCATCTTCATAACCTTTGATCACACCTCTTAAATAAAGCACCAACAAGTCATGGTATGCAGGATGACTAGGATCTATATCTGTAAATAGAGCAGCTTCATTGCCAAGTAAAGGGTCAAAGCCAGTGAACAATTCAGCACCATCCTCAAATCCATCACCATCAGTATCCGCATCATTTTGATCCGTTCCAACGGTCCATTCTTCAAGATCATTTAGCAAATCAGAATCAGAATCCAAAATCACACTTTCGGCAGAGGCCTTTCCAAAAAGTCCACGTTTCGCAACTTCAATCAAGCGGCCACGTTTAGCTTTTGGCCAAGCTTTCGTAAGATAATCTTCATACTCTTCATCTGCTTCTTGAAAATTTACATCTGAAAAAGAGTCTTTTATCTCAACCGTGAACATAGTTTCACCATATCCATTTAAAATATGCAGCGGCTCATAAAGATTTATTGCGCCAGGATTTTCAAATGAAAGTCTAAAGCCTTCATCTAAAAATATCTGCCCATGATTATTTACCGCACCAGCCGCGTCGCCATCTACAGTTAAATAAACAACACCTTCAACAAGTTCAGCACTTGCACCTATAGCAATTTTATTTACGAAAACGCCAGAAAGCCCATCTCCTATGCCCACAAACTTTTCTTGAGGAATCATAAAAATGCTACCCCACTCAACCCCAGCATCGCTGCTAATCACGGTCCTTGTCGGCAGATCCTCCGTCGCCTCGCGAAGCTCGGCAACTCCGGATCGCAAAAATAAATTACCAGTATTTGGGTTGAACCTTGCGAGCAGCTCCTCATCACCGTCAAAAACTTCCACAAATTCTCCATCAATATTATCCACCGCACCATCCGACGCATAACTGTAATAACTCGTCACTTTTACAAACTTACTCGTAACTCTCCCGCTCATCGCGTTAGAAACAGGGAAGCCATCTCGGTTAGTCGCTCGCGCTCTAACCGTGAAATTCCCAGGCAAAGCACTACGCAAATAAAAGTGCGCTGTACCTCCAGTCATTTGAACTCTCGGATTTCCCTCCACATAAACAACCTCGTCACCTTCATCACCACCAGTCACAATTTCCATTTCCACCTCAGTAAAATTATCCCCAGTATTTAAAGTTCCATCTGGCTCCAAAGCCATAACGTCAATCCTATAAAAATCAGCACCACCAGCCTGCAAAACAGAAAGATCTTCACTGCTCGCACTTAAAGAAACAGTCGGATCCGCCGCATCAGGAACACCATCACCATCATCATCGCCACCTTTAGCTTGGAATTCATAACCACAGGCAACCCCGCCATTTTCGAAAGTATCAAAACTGCTCAAAGATTTATTTAAATCAACCATCCAATCCTGAATTTCTTGCACCCACTCAGCGAGCGGTATCGGAATAGTGTTGCTAACCGTGCTCAAAGCTTCATATTCAGGCTCGGCCGCAGCCGCCGCAGCTAATGCCGCATCAATCTCATCCTGACTCCTATGGTTCCACTCAGCATCCTCCTCAGTTTGGTCCCTATCGTTGTATCCATAATCAATTCGCGTCGCATCTCCATCTGCAATTATCGCAACCATCTCATATCCATTTCTTGCTTTTGCAACAATCGGCTCTTCAGCTCCCAAATAATGTTTCAACAAATATTCATGTTTTGCATCCAAGTTTAGCTGCTGCCATTCAAGCGCATCTGCAAGCTGAGTCCTATTTAGTCGTGACTTCATATCTTCAACATCGTTGAGCACTACGCCACCACCAGAAACACTAGAAATCCTATCTGACAACTCATCAACTTTCGCATCAAAATCCTTCATGTCTACTGTATTAAACATGTTCAAATAGTTGAGCTCTCGAGGCTGATCAGCTTTATCCAAAAAGCTAATTCTACGAGTTTTATCAATCGGCAAATTTGGAATCATCGCATCCTGTATCTGCGTATTGATTATATCAACCGTTGGCTGCACATGTTTGTAGGCAGAAGAAAAATGCATACCATGCGGCATATCATGCACCAAATTCGCACTAAACAAAGATTTGCTTTCATCTAAATATAATTTATCAAAAAATACTGTCACCTCAGAAACCCCAGACATTCCAGTCCCATTTTGAGGATTTAACACTCTCACAGAATCATCATCATCTCTTAATGCCATAAATAAATCGATGTCATCATCATTGAAATCTTCCCAGCCCATGTCTTTGAACAAATCAGTCAAAGAATAAAAATGCGCATCAGACTGTGGAATCAAATCTAGCTGCCAAAACTGTTTTCGCTCACCCAAAATTCCAGCTAACGGGAAAGCATTATCTCTTTTCTCATCAACCTGCTCCAAAAATTCATTGTAGCTATCCACATCATCTTCATCTTCTTTTTTTCTAAATCGGCGAATTTTCCCAGTCAACCAATCATTAAATTTACCATTATTATCGGCATAATCGTTGTAATGATTTATTTCTCTAAACTCATAACAAGCATCAAAACCAATATCTATTTTACTTATTTCAGAAGGCTCAACAGCTTTTGCAGCATCAATACCTCTAACCGACGACTCGGCAACAATTGGCGCACAAATCTCAGGAATATCATCGCGATAAGAAAGTAAATCTGGAGTACAGTTTTTTTGATTCTTAATTTCCTTTTTAACAAGTTCTTCAGCAGAAGTTCTATACAAACGATTGAACTCAGTAATCTGGCCACCTTCCTCATCTGTACCTCCATAGAAGTTACACATTTCTGTACCATCGTACGCTAGATTCCAAGCATTATATCCGTACATCCTGAAATTATTCGCCTCGGCACTTCCCCCAGAAACATATGCATTGAAGCCTTTATTCGGGGAATCCGTTCCATGGTTAATAAACTGAACACAAGCTTTGTCAGCTTTCTCGCCAGCAGTAGGATCACAAATTTGCGTCTTAGCCCCATCTTCAACAAATTCACCAGCTATCATCAAGGCCGCAACTGCAGGAATAGTATTTTGCAGATCCAAAACCACAATTTCATCTAAAGCCAGTTCCAAATCATCATTCACAGATTTTAAATATTGCTGCACATATTCATCTTTTTTCGCGATCAAAGAAACCACACTATCAAAATCATTCTTAACAGTCTCACCATCATAATCACGCACAGCATATCGCCCAGTGCCCTGAACAAATCGATTCCATATGCCCTGAGGTTGATCAAAAATCTCCGCATAACGATTAGTCATGCTTTTCACAATATTCCTCGCTTGCATATCCGGAAGATTATCAAAAATTCCCGCCGGAGCCATTCCTTCATTGTCCTCATCTATCAAGCCATCACAATCAGCATCGTTAAAGGCACATTCACCAACATAGGGCACACCAAAGTCATTTGCCCACAAACGATTCTCAGTTGAACCATCTTCATCACAAAATCCATCTTCATCATCATCCCACTCAGGATGAAATCTGGCAGCATCATCGTAACAACTCACATGCCGGAAATCATTTGTATTATCTATGAATTTTTTCTCTAAAAACTTAGTCGCCGCCTCTTCCGTTTCAAACTCACGCCCATAAATTTGCTTCACCTTCTTGCTCACAAGTTTGTGCGGTTTTTTCGGATCGAAAGGATCGTAACCATACAAAATCTCCCAACCAGTAGGGTAGCCATCATTATCATGATCAATACTATCCCCATTATCATCAATGCCACAAAGCCCAGGGCAGCCATCACCATCTGGCAAACCATCGCCATTCAAATCCTCTCCACCAGTAGTATCACCAGGAGGATCTTCATCCACTCTCATATCTTCAAATAATTTCTTTCCACCACCATCAGCCAAATAAGTCGGAATCACCCAGCCCGCATCATTGTTGTTGTCTGCAAATCCATCTTCATCAATCAAACCATCGCCGTCATTGTCGATTCCATGAAAGCCATCTCCAATATCTTCATCAACAAGCCCGTCACCATCATCATCGATTGCATTTGAAGCCTCTTCATCATATTTTCCATCGCCATCATTATCCAAACCATCTCCAGGCGTCACCGATTCCTGCAGATCAGTATATATATCCTCAACTAAATCATTTGTATATTGGTAGTAGACAGTTTCCTCCCATAAATCCAAGTAACGGTTGTAACTATCAAATGAAACTGAATTCAAAGTTTTTTCCTCAGTCACAAAATCCCCAATAAAAAGCTTCTGATCAAAATTGCTATAAGTTTCATCACCATCATGAAATGCATGATTTTTTTCAAAGTAACTAGACAGCATGTCCACTCCTGCCTGTCCACTTACAGGTGGAACCATCAAGCCATGCCAAACTTCAGCCTGTAAATCTTGTCCCTCAAGATTCTGCACAAAATCCAAGGTGTCTTCATCTAGCACATAGCTCGGATCATTGAAATCTGTATACGGCAGCATAGAAACAAAGCGATGCCCGCCTTTATTCACAACAGGCAAGGGCACATCACCAATTACAACCACGCCGCTCAAGCGCGTATGGTCTCTATCTTCAGGATTCCCCTCATAATAAAAACGCTCAAGCATTCTCTGGATCTCCACCGGCCCATCATCTTCACCCACAGTCACAATCACAGTCCGTGTCCACTGCACATCTTCTTGGATGTCTTCAGCATAAGTCTCAATTTTTCGAGCTATCGATGTATTCCCCAAAAAGCCAAACAGACCCTCGCTTTTTGTCGCCTGACTTCCCCAAGTTTCTTCATCAACCAAAATCGCAACCAATCCATAACGAGTCACAATATCCGGCACATCTCGAATCTCCGGCAGCCCTCCGCCAGGATTCAAGGTGCTAACTTCACCCGGAACCTTCAAATTCGTCAGTGCCTGAGCCATTTGTGTGGTCGGCAAAATCCCCGTAAACATCGTCACTAAAAGACTAATAACGACAAGGCGAACAAAAGCTTTCGGAGCGTGGAGTGGCATGATCAAATACTACCATTTTACACCTGTTGACTAAAGGAAAAAGACCCCATTTCTAGGGTCTTTTTTAATCTTGTAATTTAGACTACTTTAGCGAGCAATTACGTAGACAGCAGTTGTACAGTCGCCGACTACAGCACAAGCACTTAAAGCGTCTAGGTTATTTGAAGTTGTATCAAGAGGGTCTATGTCAGCAGCAGCATCATAAACACCTTGGCCAGCATTTGTTTCACCTTCTAGTTCAGCAAAAAGTAAAAACCCATCACTTGTTACAGAGTACTCATAACCTCCCAAAAGGGCACAATCATCACTTGTTCCAGCATCAGACCAGTCATGTGAGCCTAATGGATCAGCAGGTATAGTTGTAAGGTAAGGGTCAATAGCTAATGTGCTTACACAGTCAGTATCATCTGAGCTAGCTGGATAAACACCACCGCCATCATCAGCAAAAAATTCAACCGCAGTTGCAATTTGCTGCAAGTCAGCTCTTCGAGCTGCATTTCTAGCCTTTTCACTTCCACCAATCAATCTTGGTACAAGTGCAACAGAAAGAATTCCAATGATTGTTATAACTATCAAAAGTTCTACAAGCGTGAAGCCCCGCCGAGCTAAAAGTAAATTTTTCATATATAAAAAATAAATAAATAAAATTAACGGCCAATTGCATATAGGGCTAAGCCAGCAGCAACACAGTCACCAGTACCTACCGTCCCACATAAGTGGTCAGCATTAGCAGTGAATGCAGCTGCAGCTGTATCAAACGTAGCAGGATTTGGATTAAAAACTGCTGGGCCAATTGCACCACTAAGGTATGTGCCAGGTCCAGTAGCATTAGCATTCTCAAGTTCAGCAATAAGCATAAAAGATCGAGATCCAGACCCTGTAGGGTCCAAAGCAATATAGTCATAACCAGAGCCAGCACAACTGCTAATTCCACTAGACCAAAGATTGTCAGTCTTAGGGTCATCGGGCACAGTAGTCATATAGGTTCCAAGGTCTGCAGTCATTGCAACAGAATTAGTACATTCAGATGCATCAGGATAAAGCCCACTATTATCACTCGCAAATAATTCCAGTGCAGTGACAATTTGACCTAAGTCAGCTCTTCTCGCCGCATCACGCGCTTTTGCGCTTCCACCAATCAATCTCGGCACCAACGCAACCGAAAGAATTCCAATTATTGTAATAACAATAAGTAGTTCAACTAAGGTAAAGCCGGCAGTTTTTTGGCGAAACGAAATGTTCACGTGGAAAGTATTACTTCAAAGAAGATTCTAACATTCCTAGCGGTAATGACAAGAAAAAAAGATTTCAGCTATTTTTCAGGTTTATTTAGCTAAAGTAGAAATACCAGGTGATGGGGCTAGCAATCGGCTTGCACAGAAGCCTAGTCACGCTTCTGCTTGGGGGTTCGAATCCCCCTGGCTCCACCAATCTGGCAGACTCAAAAGAGACTCCATTCGGAGTCTCTTTTGTATAGCAGTAGCTACAGAAGCCTAGTCAAAAAAATTATACCACGCACTCATCGCCTACACCACACTCGAAATATCCGAAAGCGCCATAATCGGCTGCATAATCGCAGCAACAATAAAGCCAATAATCAGACCCATTGTTACCAGAATAACGGGTTCCATAAGCTTAGAAAGCGACTTGATCGCGTTGTCTACTTGGCCATCGTAATAGTCAGCAATTTTCTGCGAAACCTCAGTAAGATTTGCAGTTTGCTCACCAACCAAAACCATACTCGCAACCATAGGAGGAAACAAGAATTCACTCTCTTTCATATTCTCACCAAGCTGAATACCTTGAGCCACATCTTGTGCTGCAAATTGAATACGTTTTTTGTAGACAGCGTTACCAACAGCATTCGCATTAATATCCAAAGCCTTCACAATTGGGATTCCAGCCATCATCAAACTCGCAAGCATACGTGCAAAACGAGCAATCAACACCTGTCTAACAATCTTCCCAAAAATCGGCACTTTAATAAAAGCATAATCAGTTAAATAATGACCACGCTTACTTTTTCTAAATAAATAAATTCCAACAATACATACTATCGCAATAATACTCATCAAATCCCAATTCGCCTGAGTAAAATCAGAAGAACTAATTAGAATTTGTGTTGTAAGCGGCAGCTCTTGCCCACCTTGAGTGAAAAGTTCAGTAATTTTTGGCACCACCATAGTCAGCATCAAAGCCAGAGCAGCAATCATTATCAAAATAATCGCAATAGGGTAGATCATTGCACCTTTAACTTGTGAAAGTATCATCGCATTTTTTTCGGTCTGCCTCGCAATATCATTCAAAATACTATTCAAATTACCAGAAGCTTCTCCACTCGCAATCATACCTCTGTCACTTTCTGTGAAGAGCCAGTCAAAACGTTTCATCGATTCAGAAAGCGGTTTACCTTGCTCCATTTCAGATGCCAAATCGGCAATCAATTTTCTAAAACGAGGATTCCTATTTTGCCTCGATAGAACATTTAATGAACGAATCAAAGGCACACCTGCATTAATCATCACCGCAAGAAGTTGAAAAAAAGTCACTTTCTCTTGGAGAGTAATTTTCGTCATATTCCCAAGTGCTTGATTCGCTTTCTTGATCAAGCCTCTTAAGCTCAATTTACCTTTAAGAGCTTTACCAGTTCGCATTGCATTCATCTTCGCCTCATCTTCTTTAGATAAGCCAATTTCTAGGTGAGTCGCCAGCAGTTTCGAATTAAATTGTGGCATATTACATTGTGTCAGGTCGCGCAACTGAATAAACCTCTTCAAGAGAAGTTATTCCATCCAGTGCTTTCAAAAGTCCAGCTTGCTCCAGAGTCACCATTCCACCCTGCATCGCAAGCTCCTGCATTTGCATACTATTAGAGTTTGCAAGAATCGCTTCACGCAGCGGATTAGTCATTTTCATTACTTCAAACAGACCAATTCGGCCTCTATATCCAATTCCATTACAGTTTGTACATGTTTCATCAGCACCCGCAGCATAAAATTGTAAACCTTGAACTTTAGCTGCATCAACAGGTTCATTAGGATTCAATTTCGCCAGCGCAGCCTGAGCAGTTTGCAAAGTTCGTTGATCAACCTGAGCAGGTTGTCTACATTGCTCACAAAGTTTTCTCACCAAACGCTGCGCAATCACAGCATTAATTGTAGCCGTCATAAGGAAGGCCGGCACACCCATATTTAAAATACGCGTCAGTGTTTCAACCGCACTATTCGTATGAATTGTAGACATCACAAGATGTCCAGTCAGAGACGCCTCAATCGCAACATCTACAGTTTCACGATCACGAATCTCACCTACCATTATAATATCCGGATCCTGCCTCAAAGCAGTTCTCAAACCAAAGGCAAAAGTATAATCAATATCAGGGTGTACCTGTGATTGATTCAAGCCATCTAGTTGGATTTCAACCGGATCTTCAATTGTTAAAATATTTACATCAGGCTTATTCAAAACCGTCAAACCTGAATACAGAGTTGTTGTCTTACCAGAACCAGTCGGTCCAGAAGTCAAAATAATTCCATTAGGAAGCGCAAGTGCCTCCATCAAAGTTTGATGACCAGTACCTGCAATACCTAATTGTTCAAATGTAGGAATCTCACGAGATTGGTCCTGAATACGCATTACGATCTTTTCTCCATTTACAGTCGGCAGGGAAGAAACACGAAGATCAAGCTCACGCCCATCTGCAGTCGTTACTTGTGCACGTCCATCTTGTGGAATTCTTTGCTCATCAATTTTCAAATTAGCCATAATTTTAATACGAGAAATCACAGCAGGGTGAATATTCGGTGGGTACTCAACAACACGTCTCAGCACACCATCAATACGAAACCTCACTTGAACAGTATTTTTCAGCGGCTCAATATGAATATCTGAAGATCGAAGTTCAATAGCATGCGCCACAGCTTCCATAACCAGCTGGGGTATGTTTCCTCCTACGATCGCGTTTTGTAAAGCTTGAAGCTTAGAATTATCCATTATATTTCACGTGAAAAGTAAGCGTTTATTTCAAATCGAGCAGAGTAAGTTCCGCCATATTCAGCAGGTATACCCAAACTCAAACTTTTAATATTCATTAATCGAACTTCACTTTGCAGTGAGCCAGAATCATTTATGTAGTCCAAAAATTTATCCAGATTTTTCCTTGATGTCGTAACACTAAGTGAAACAGGCAAAACTCTATATGGAGATTCATCTGAAGCATCCGAAGCATTTTGATAGTTAATATTCGAGATGAAAAATGGATTAGACTGGAAATTATTTTTCACAGCAAATTCATCAAACATTCGAGTCAAATCAGTCATTCCTTCATCAATAGGGAAGACCAAGCTCAAATCATGTTCGGCGCTAGTTCGGCTAGCCAAAGTATCAGCTTTAATCTCTTGATACTCATTAAGCAGTCTTTCTTTCTCTACAGTCAGAGCGCTCAAATTCGTATTCACTGTATCAGCAATATTTTTGTAATTTTGAGTTACATTCCATTGCCACACACCTGCAGCTATAGCAGCAGCAAGCAGTAATCCAGCGACTATGAGTTTATTTTTATTCTTCATTGTTTTCAGTTTCAATCATTAAAGAAAGGCGAAATCCACCTTCATAAGTATCTGTAGATTCACTTTTCGCATAACTGCGCTCTTGCACAGCATGAAAATGTGGCGAATCTTCCAGTACGTCAATCAGATTAGAAGTCAGAGTAAAATTCTTACTATCACTAGTAGAAGTTTGCCCAGTAATTTCAAGAGCCAAATTCTCACTAAAACTAACCTGGCTAATATTTATATTGCTCTCAAATTCAGTATTATAAAGCGGATCAACTGTTTTAATCAGGTGTTCCAACTCATCATAGTAAAATGACCAATCAGTTCGCAGAGCTTGAATCTCACGAATTATTGTACTCACACTTCTATTAATTTCAGCATATCCATCAAGAGTATTTTTCAAATCTTCATCTGTTGCTTCATCAGCATTTACATTCACTACACTTTGTTTAAAAGATTTACTCTGCATCAATGTTTTCGCAGAATCAAAATCCTGAATTTCTTGAAGCAATGTATCTTCATCTACAGTTCCAGCAGATTCCCCAAGCTCAGCCACAATTTCATCAATTGCCGCCTTTGCAAGCACAACTTCTTCAGCACTTGGCAAATCTTGCAATTGCATTTGCAGGTCCTTTAGCAGATTAACCGCATCAGGGCGTATTTTCTTAGCATCTTTTTTGAAATCTTCACGTTTATTTTGCGAATTATATTCAGATACAGATTGATCTAAATTAAAGAAGTACTCATCTGTAACTTTCGAATATTGATCGAACAGTAATACTGCAGAAAGATGTTTTTGAATATTAATATCAGCTTGAGCTTGCTCAAGCTGTTCACTTGCAATTGCCGCACGATTCGCAGCATTTACACCCAAAAGTGAGAAACGCTCACTATTTTGTGTGAAGAAAAACACAGATCCAACTATCCAAAGCAAAATCACTGCTTTTAAGAATACTGAATTAGCATTCTGAGCAGATCGTTTTTTAGTTTTTTTCTTAACTTCGTCTTTAATATCAAGCAGTTTTCCACTCTTATCTTCCTGTTTAACCACATTTTCCATCAAACCAGATTTTTTCGCTGCATCAGTACCAAAAAGCTCTGTAAATACATTCTTTTCACCTTCAGCAGCCGGCTCAGTAACTGGCTCAACAGGTGGTACAGGTGCAGCAGCAGGTGTAACAGAAGGCTCAGCAGCAACTGCTGCTTTTGGTTCTTCAACCTTACCTGGTACTACTTCACCGTCTGCCATACGATTTTATTTTTATTTTAATCTTATAATTATAGCAGAAATCGGCTTTTTTCTCAAGGCTCAACAGGGTATTCAGCCCAAGATTCAAAATCCACACTAGTACCATATGTATTTGCCGGGTCATGGAGCTGAACACGCACTCTACCATCAGCTGTTAGCTTACCTCTGTATGTATGCCAGGTATCAAGCTCCTCAGCTACGAATTCCTCATCAAATATGATCTTACAGTCCCGTCTCCCTTCAACAAGCTCACTCCCACGCCCAACAGTGGTATATACATGCCCACGATCAATATGTACTAGGCCAAATGGGAATTTTGTCCCCTCTTCAAGTAATCTCAGTAATTCCTCACTTTTACCAATAAATGCAGGTTTATCAGGATCATCACCACCCTGAACAGAAATTGCAATACGAGCACTGCCAACTGCAGGTAATAATTCTTCAAGAGTTCTCCTATATAAATCGTAGGTAAGGTCATCAGGTAGCCTTCCTTGAGATCTTGCATAATCCAATGTGAGTCCAAAAAATGGAATCTCTCCAGTTTGCATCATCTTAACTACTTCTCTAAGCGTATCCACAGTTTTCGCAACTTGATGGCTTACGCCATGACTAATAACTGCCACATTCAGAAGTCGCGCTAATTCAAGGATATTCGGAGTGCCCAATGGCTCAGTATTTACATCTGTTGTTACGACTCGATTAAATTTTAGACCTAGATCATGAGCCCTTTGAACATTTACACGCAGTACATCTGCTGGTACCTCTCGCACAACTAATTGATCCCTTTTCAAAGCCAAATAAGCTCTACGAATTTCCGCCTCACTTCCACCAGTATCACTCACCATTTCTTCAGCAGTAGCACGCAAAACATCATCATGCTGATATGCTCCACAGCTAATACAATTCCCAGCACAACCAACAGCAGTTTCCACCATATCGATTCTAGTAGTTGCAATAGTTGGGGTATTCATAAAATCTGCCTAAAGGAGCTTGGAAAAATTCTCAAATTGCATGCGCTGTACATCAGCAATCGTCTTGGATCTAAGTAAAACCGAACTTGGAAAATCTGGATCACTTGTGTCATTGAACATTACATAATCACTATTATCTGAAAAAATGATCCATTTATTTTCAAAAGATATATTTTTCATCATATCAAAACGATTTTTAAAGTTTTCTAAATCTTCTTCATTGCAAAACTCTTTTAAGTTCGGCCCAAAAGTTGTGCAAATCGCATGATGTTTTGCATGCGAAGCCCTCTTTTCTCTGAATTTAAACCCAATAGACGAGTCACCAAGTGCATCAATAAAACTTTCATAATCTCCAAAATCCAGGTTAGTATCGTAGTCATGCTCAGCCATAAACATGTATGCATTTTTAATATCATCCAAATCATATAGAACCTCAAAATCATCTACAGAATTTTCTGGCATATGCAAAAATGGCGAAAGATTCCTCAGCTTTTGTATAGTTTTTTGTGAACGCCTCTGCTCTCTTTTTAGGTCTTCAACCAATGCTTTCAGCGACAAAGCCTTCAGCGGGCCAGTACCCTTAGAAACTATACCGCGTGCTTTAAGCTGTTCCAAAACATGATATGCAGTGCTTCTCGCAAGCTTTGTTCTGTTGATTAAAGCAGACATACTATCTGATGGCCCATTCTTCAAAAGCTCAATATATGCAATTACTTCAGCTTCACTTAAGCCAGAATTCAGTAACAGCAATTTCAATTGACTATAAACGCGCATTTTTAGATATAAAGGCACTTAATTATATCAGAAAAAGAGCCTCCGAAAGTTCGAAGACTCTTTTATAGTTTACAAAACTAAGAAAATTATTCTAGTTCAGCAGTAGCTCCAGCTTCAGATAGCTTTTTAACAGCTTCTTCTGCTTTATCTTTAGGAGCATTTTCAAGAACAGTTGCGTTGTTATCAACAACATCTTTAGCCTCTTTAAGACCTAGACCTGTGATTTCACGTACAGCCTTGATTACAGCGATCTTTTGACCACCAGTTTCCTTAAGAACAACGTTGAAAGCAGTTTTTTCTTCACCACCTCCAGCAGCGTCTCCGCCACCTCCACCGGAGCCAGCAGCAACAGCTACAGGTGCAGCAGAAATTCCGTATTCTTCTTCCATGAATTTAACAACATTGTTAACTTCAATTATGTTGAGCTTTTCAAGCGCGTCTATAACGGCTTTTTCTCCTTTTGAGAGCTCAATCTTTTCTGCAGTATCGTCTGACATTTGAAAAGGGTTAAATTAATTAGATTATTCAGCTGAATCAGCCTCAGGGGCTTCTTCGGCTACCTCAGACTCCTCAATTGGAGCATCAGGTATAGTTGCTTCTTCAGCTTTCGCCTCAGGAGCAGGTGCTTCCTCCTTAACTTCCTCGGCCGGAGCCTCAGCAGCAGGAGCAGCTTCTTCAGCAGGCTGCATCTTTGCATACTCGCTAAATGCGCGAGCAAGACCAGATGTAGGAGCCTGAATTGCACCATAGAAGCTTTGTAACGGAGCACGCATCATTAATGCGAACTTCGTAAGTAGAGTTTCTTTTGATGGTAAGTCAGCTAATTCTCCCATCTGAGTGATAGAAAGAACTTTACCGTCCATAACACCTCCAAGAAGCTTCACAACTTCAACTTCTTTCGAAGTAGATTTCAGGAGTCTAGGGCCAGAAACTAGGTCATCGTAAGAAAACGCAGCTCCAACAGTACCCTCAAGTATCTCATCAGGCAGTTCAAGACCATGCTCTTTTGCAGCAAGTTTGAAAAGTGTCTTTTTAGCCACTTTAAACTCAACACCAGCCTCACGCATTTTATTACGCATATCTGAAAGTTCTGTAACAGTCATTCCAGAATATTGGCCAAATGCAACAGATTGAGCATCTTTGAACTTCTCAATGAGCTCTTTGAGGATTTCTTCCTTCTTTTGCTTGGTAATTGCCATATATATTTTTCAGTTAATCTGAGAGGATGAGCCGACCTTTAAAAAATCTCAACCTGCGTCGATTGAGATGAGATATGCATCAGGGTTTATGCCCAAGGGCTACCTATGCGATTTGTGTTCATCTCGGCAGGGCTTCTAATCTAGACAAGTGTCCAGACAGCCTGCAGTCTTCGACGCACGCGGAATATACCTGTTAGAAAGGGGCTTGTAAAGAAGAAATGCGAAGATATACAATAGAAATATATGTGGAATATTTACATTTTGGAATGCTCAGACGGTACTTTATACACCGGCATCACAACAGATTTAGATCGCCGATTAAAAGAGCACAATAACAGCACAGGCCCAGGCGCCAAATACACCAAAGGCCGCAGCCCAGTTAAGCTTGTCTATTCACGAAAAATGCAAAATCGCTCCACAGCATCTCAGGAGGAGTACCGAATTAAGCAATTATCCAGGCAGGAGAAGCTGAACTTAATCATTCAAGCCACTCGGCAGGCACCTTAAAGGCAATCTTCTCAGCCCTTTCTTCCATATCATCAAGAACGGCAGACTCTTCAATTAGTGCTCGCAAAGCAGCAATATGTCTATCAACAACAACCCTCTCTAGAAGAATCGCCACAGGATGTATATGTTCTCGACTTTCATCAAACATTGTCACAGCTATTCTTTTATCGCCAGCACTATAACTAAAGCGTTCAACACCGCACCACCATTCCAAGACGCCATCCTTCTCAGTAACATCTGTTACACCGTAACTTTTATCTGGATCTCCCATAGGTAATTAATTTGACAAACTCTCAAAGATGGATTTTACAACTGAACGCATAAGACGCTAGAGATATCCATTTAAAGGCAAAACTAAACTTATTAAAGAGAATTCTCTTCTACTGGCAATTCATTCAAAATCTCTGAAATAGCAGCAGTAACAGCATCAAGAATTTGTTTAGTACCTCCATATATTTGAATATCTTGTCCATCAAATTTCACTTCCACTCTAATTGGTACAACAATTCTAGTATCGGCTTCATCAACAACAGCTTGAATTGGCTGAACAAGTAATGCATCGATATCCTCGATAACCTGAGTGCTCAGATTCCCAAGATTTATTTGTCCTATTGAGGTCATATGAAAAATTTAATTATATTAGGGCGTAAGCATACACTCATAGTCAAGTTTTGTCAAGGGCATTGTGAGTGCAACAGAACTTTACAAGCCAAATAGAATAAACTAAATATAGATATTCCCACTTCCTGTCTTTGAGTGTATTATGAAAAGCTTATGGAGCTAAAAATAAAAAAAACAAATAACCTCAGCGGAACAGTCAAAATCCCTGGCTCAAAGTCTCACGCGATTCGTGGCATATTTTTACAAATGCTAGCTGAAGGCGAAGGACAGCTCACAAATCTCCCAGATTCAGAAGATATTCAAAATGCACAAAAGACATGCCAAGCCATTAAAAACGGCGACCTGCAAATTCCTGCAGGAAATTCAGGCCTCGCTGCCCGCTTCGCACTGCCACTTCTCGAGCCACAACAAAAACTCGTATGCGGCGAGCAAATGCAGGCCAGGCCCATGCAGCCTCTTATAAAAGCCATAAAAGAGCTCGAAGAAAAACACGAAACTGAAGTAGATGGCAAAATTTCACAGTATCTTTCGGCCTTGCTAATCGCTCAACCGCTTAAGCCATACGACTCAATCATTACTGTCAAAAACCCGAATGAAAGGCCATACATAAACATGACCCTCGCATGGATTCGCGACTTTGGCGGAGAAATTCAAGAGCAAAACAACACTTTCCACATAAAAGGCGGTCAGAAATACACAGCAAAAAGCAAAGACATTCCAGGCGATTGGTCCTCGGCCGCTGTGTTCATCGCTGCAAACGCACTTATCCCAGGCGAAATTCAAATCGAAGGCCTCACTAAAGATCCACTTCAAGCCGATTCCATTCTTCCCGAACTTATAGAAAACTGGCCCCAAGAAATCGACTGCAGCAAATGCCCAGATCTTCTTCCAATTCTTGCTGTTATCGCCACGCAAAAAAAACTCACCAGGTTGAAAAATGCAACTCATTCACGAATAAAGGAATCCGACAGAATCACAGCAATGGCTGAAGCCCTACAAAAAATGGGCGCAAAAATCGAAGAGCATGAAGACGGACTCACAATTCAAAAATCAGAACTAAGCGGCGCAGAAGTCGACGGCAAAAAAGACCATCGAATCATAATGGCGCTCACTCTTGCAGGCATGCTTGCAGAAGGGCAAACCACAATAAAAAATGCAGAGGGCCTTGCAAAAACCTATCCAAACTTTATAGAATCAATAAGAAAAATAGGAGCAAACATATGATTGTATTAATTGGTTTCAAACATGTCGGTAAAACTTCAGTCGGAAAGGCGCTCGCAAAGCATCTAGATTTGGCTTTTGCAGATTTAGACGAGCTGATTGCAAAGAAGCACAATCAAATCCCACGCGAAATTGTACTGGAATCAGGAGAGGACATTTTTCACATGCTCGAAGGGGAAGTGCTAGAGGAAGCCCTCAAAGGGGAAGGCGTATTGGCACTCGGCGGCTCAACTCCATTACACCACGCTGAATCATTAAAAGGTCAAACTTGCATCAATATTACGGCAAACAAAGATCAGGTTTTTAATTGGATAATCGAAAGCGGTTGGCCGGCAACCTTCAAAAAAGCTCCAGATTCTGAGAAACGACAAGTCTTCGAAG
The DNA here is from genome assembly GCA_018658105.1 of Candidatus Peregrinibacteria bacterium. Lineage (GTDB taxonomy): Bacteria > Patescibacteriota > Gracilibacteria > UBA1369 > 2-02-FULL-48-14 > JABHVW01. Next base: position 131,736 of record JABHVW010000001.1, on the reverse strand, counting down.
ACAAATGGCAAGAGGCAGAATCAATCTATAAAAGCCTTGCAACTCACACTGTTTACAACCACAATGACTACCAATCTTTGGTAAAAGAGATTGAAGAACTACTATGAAAATATTATTGATACACGGGCCAAACTTAAACCTGCTTGGCGAGCGAGACAAAAATCATTACGGAGAAATCACTCTCGCCGAACTTGAGGAACAGGTGAAAACTTGGTCCACAGCCGAAATTCTAACTTTTCAGTCAAACCACGAAGGCGAGTTAATCGACTTCATCCAGCAAAACCCAGCCGACGGAATAATAATCAACCCTGGGGCACTCGCACATTACAGCTATGCACTACACGACGCCCTTCTCGACGCAAAAATTTCATGCGTAGAAGTTCATCTTTCAGATACAGAAAATAGGGAAGATTGGCGCAAAAGCTCAGTCACAGCTGCAGCCTGCCTCGCGAAAATCAGCGGCAAAGGCACCGAAGGTTACAAAGAAGCTCTTAATCTTTTAGTCGATGCAAACTAATTTAATTATTGGCTTTCCACTCAAAACTACTTGGAGCCCGCGCTTGCACAATGCGGTCTACGCTGACCAAAACCTAAATGCCCAAATGCAGGCCCACGCAATAAAAAGTACAGAAGAAGCTGCAGCAAAAATCCGCGAAGAAAACATTGGCCTCACAGCGGTGACGATGCCGCACAAGCAAAGCATTATGCCTTTTCTCGATGAAATCGATGAAGATGCAAAGAAGATCGGCGCAGTAAATACAGTAATAAATCGCAATGGCAAACTTCACGGTTACAACACCGACCTCGCAGGAATTGAGTATGCGCTTCGCGACCATGATCTCGTCCACAAAACAGTTGTCATAATCGGCGCGGGAGGGGCAGCTCGTGCAGCAGCCTATGCAATGCAAAAAGCTGGAGCAAAACTGCTGATTATAAATCGTAGCGAAGGCCCCGCCCGCGAACTCGCCGAAGAATTCGGCGGGGAAGTCATCTCGGAAATCCCAAAAGACGCGACCTTAGTAATCAACGCAACTCCTCTGGACAATCTGCAAATTCCGGAGCAAGCTGTGTTCTTCGACATGAATTACACAAAAAATCGACTCGGCCTAGAAATGTTCGTGGCCCAAGGCTTCAAGCAAATTGAATTGTGGACAGGCTGTAAAAAACTCGATCCAAAAAAATATTATGAATACCTATAGCAATCAAATTGAAACTCACCGCGAGGAAATAAAAGCAATTTTATCTGGCGAAGATAAACGAATGCTAATTATTGTTGGTCCGTGCAGCGCATGGCCAGCCGAAAAAGTAATTGAATACGCAAAAAAACTAAAACCGCTCGCAGATGAACTTGAAGATAAACTCAAAATTATTATGCGAGTTTTCACCCAAAAACCGAGAACAATAGCAGGTTGGATGGGCCCACTTTGGCAGCCAGATCCAAAGCTCCCAGCCGACATAAAAAAGGGAGAAAAGTACGCGCGAGAACTTATGCTCAAAATTGCAGAAATTGGTTTGCCAATTGCAGATGAAGCACTTTTTTTACAAAGCACAGAAACATTTTTAGACCTTCTTTCATGGACAGTAATAGGTGCGCGTAGCACCGAAGATCAAGAGCACAGAATTTTCGCATCAAAACTAATGATTCCAACTGGAATGAAAAATCCAACAAGTGGTTCTGTTCGGATTGGAGTGAATAGCGTTACCGCGGCTCAACACTCGCACCCGGCCATTAGCGAAGGCAAGCAAATCCAAACCAAAGGCAATCCATATGCCCATTTAGTTTTGCGCGGTGGAGGCAAGGGGCCAAATTACAGCCTAGACCGTTTGCAAAGAGCAGCTGAACTTTTGAAAGAAAAACAAATCAAAAACCCCGCAGTTCTTGTTGATACCAGTCACGAAAACTGCCGAATTAATGGAGTGAAAAATCCAAAATTTCAAATTAATGTTGTCAGCGATGTTCTCCAAAGTCTCAAAACAAATCCAGAATTAAAAGACACAATAAAGGGCTTCATGATTGAAAGCTTCCTAGAAGAAAATGATTCCATTACAGATCCTTGTTTACCCTGGAACGACACGCTAAGCTTACTAAAAGAAATTGCAAAACAATGAATCTACCAAAAGCACATCGTTACATAATTATTACAGACGAAAATCTCGCAGAACTTTTTGGGGCAAAAATCAAAAAGGAAATCGAAACTGAAACAGGCAAACAAGTAGACATACTCACTTTTCCCCCCGGCGACGCATCAAAATCCCGTGCAGTTAAAGCAAAACTAGAAACTCAAATGCTAGCGCTCGGCTGCGGCCGCGACACACTTATCGTCACCTTAGGTGGAGGAGTCGCTGGCGATCTTGGTGGCTTCATCGCCGCAACATACATGCGCGGCATTCCATACGTGCAAATTCCAACAACACTTTTGGCCATGGCGGATAGCTCCATTGGTGGCAAAACAGGAGTGAACACCAAAGAGGGGAAAAATTTAATCGGCGCAATTTGGCATCCAGAAAAAGTAATTCGTAGGTTAGAGTTTTTAGATACACTTTCAGACGCACAATTTAAAAGCGGACTTTTTGAAATTATCAAAATCTTTCTTAGCCACGATGCTAAAAGTTTCGCTTATGTAGAAAAAAACCTAGATGCAATTTTAGGTCGCGACAAAATAATGCTTCAAGAAATTTTGAATCAAGCAATTAAACTCAAAACAAAAATCGTAGAGATTGATGAGCGCGAAAAAGGTGAACGCAAACTATTAAGCTTTGGTCACACAATTGGCCATGCAATTGAAAATGAAGAAAACTATGAAAGTGAACACGGTTTTGCAGTAGCAGAAGGGGTTTTGGAGGAATCGAAAATTTCATTAGAGCGCGGGCATTTAAGCCAAGAAGAATTTGAACGTATCGAAGCTCTGCTTTTAAGGCTCAATATTATTAGCCAAAACAGAGTGTATAAAAACAGCCCACTAGATAAAAAAAATGAAGCAGGTCAAGAAAAAATCGTCCTGCTCAAAAGAATCGGAGAAGCTTTTTTAACAAACAAATAATGCCAGGAAACTCACTAGGACAACTCTTCAGAATTACAACTTTCGGCGAATCACATGGCCCAGCCATCGGAGTCGTGATTGATGGCTGTCCATCAAATCTCGAAATTTCACATGAAGAAATCCAAGTTGAATTAGATCGCCGCCGCCCAGGCCAAAGCGAACTCACCAGCCCAAGAAGCGAAGAAGATAAAGTTGAAATTCTCTCAGGCATTTTCGAAGGAAAAACACTTGGAACACCAATTGCACTTTTAATTCGCAACAAAGATGCAAGGCCAGAAGATTACGAGGAGTTAAGAAACGCTCATCGCAAAGGCCACGCCGATGAAACTTACGATGCAAAATATGGTCATCGTGATCATCGCGGTGGAGGCAGAGCTTCTGCCCGTGAAACAGCAGCACGAGTAGCAGCTGGAGCCATCGCAAAAAAACTCCTCAGCCGCGAAAACATAAATATCACAGGGGAAATCACACAAATTGGAACTGAAAAAAATCACACAAAATTCGACGAAGAAATTCTCGCAGCAAAAGAAGCCGGTGACTCAATCGGCGGTATCATAGAAGTCATAATCAAAAACACACCCGCGGGCCTCGGCGAACCAGTTTTCAACAAACTAAATGCCGACCTATCCCGCGCCCTAATGTCTATACCCTCGGCCCGCGGCATCGAGTTCGGCGACGGCTTCGCCCTCGCCTCACTTCGCGGCTCAGAAAACAAACACGACTCAGGAATTCTCGGCGGTATCTCCACCGGCCAAGATATTAAAATTCGCCTCGCATTCAAGCCAACTTCCAGCACACCACTTAATGGCGTCGAAGGCCGCCACGACCCTTGCGTCGTGCCCCGCGCGCTCCCAATCGCAGAAGCGATGGTCGCGCTCGTCCTTGCAGACCACTACTTAATGCAAAAACGAAATGCTTGAAAAACTCCGTAAAGAAATCGAAAATCTCGACAGCATGCTCTTAAAAATCCTGGGGCAACGTTTCAAACTTGTAAAGCAAATTCACCGAATAAAAAAAGACAAAGAGCTCGAAGTCGAAGACCTAGACCGTGAGGCTAAGCTCAAAGAATTTCACGAGCGCATCGCAAAAGCTGAAAATATAAATCCTCAGCTCGTCGAAAAAATCTTCTCAGAAATTTTCAGTGAAGCTAAGAAATAAACTATTTCTTCTTTCTCTTGTCGAGCAACCTCGCAACAATTATTCCTGCAGCAATATAAATCAGAAGCAAAAGTACAAAAGCAAGTAAACCTCCAATCATCTGAGCTCGCTGAGCACAATCTGATAAAGGTTGCATAGATATATTACGACAAAACCCCGCCTGACCTTCCATAACCCAAGGTACAGCATCAGGATATTTTTCGATCAAATCTGTAGCTTTTTCTGAATGCCAACCTAAACACCTTTCAACAACCTTTGGGCAACCAATACCATGAGGGATTCCAAAACCAGCGATCATCACAGTAAAAAAGAAGCCCGAAAGCATAGATATAAAGAAGAAAAAAGAAAGTACTACACCAGGAATCGAATCTCCAAAACCACTCTCGCTTAGTGCAAGAAATGCAAGCAAAGCAAAGCCCACGGAAATGAAAGCAAGCAAACCTCCACCTCCACCCTTAAGTAACAACTTTGTCCTCTTTTTCATGAGATAAGTCTAACAAAGGCTAATATCAAACTCAAGAAGTTTGACAAAAGATTAAATCAGCGTATAGTCACCGCTATGGTCCAACTAAGTAGAACATTCCCAAGCGAATTCATTCTTGAAGCAACAATCCACAGGGAGGGTAAAGAACTTTTAGGTGAGGGTTTTTATGAAGGCATAGTTCATAGGGTAATATTAGAGGTGGTAAATAAAGCGGGCAGACTTATCAGAAAAATCGTTGCAGAAAAAACTTTAAGAGAAGAACATCTAGAATATCCAGAAGTAAAAGTCGATACTCATGCGCGCTGCCAAGACTTACAAGAAAAACACAGACGTTTAAAGGAAGCAGGAATACCAACAATCCCATTCATGATGATTGTTGATACAGGGGGCGGAACATGGAAAATCGTGATGAATGACCTAACAAAGGGAGGGAAGTGTTTTTGCATCAGCAGTATGGATCTATATAGGGAGGCCAGTCCAGAAAAAAACAGTATACAATTATCCAACCCAGAAGAGGTGGCAGAGCAAATGAAAGCACTGCTTGAAGCTCTTGTCGCAGATAAAAATAATAAAATATTCATTGGAGATCATGACTCCTTATTCATAATTATCGATAAAGAAACTAAAAAAGGAAAAATTATTATTGGCGATCTTGGAAGTGTATTTTTCGGAAAAGATATTCCAAATGCTGGTATTGATGAATCAGTACATGCAAATTGCGTAAAAAGAAATAAGTACGCAGCAAAACACTTCATAAGAAAAATAAACAATATTTTAGCTGAGAATTCTAAGATTCGACTGAAACGATAATATTAAACAACCTTAATAATACTTACCGGACAGGCCTCAGCAGCGCGCTCATTGGCTTCTTTATCGCACTCAAAAATCTCACCTACATAAACGTCCTTTTTCAAAACACCACCAATCAATCGCGACTTTCCATCTGACTCATCCATCATCCAACATTGAGGCGCAATCGCAACACAAGCATTGCAGCCAATGCAGCCACCCCGACTATGAATAATTTTCAATCCCATTACAAAACATTTAAGCCACGCTTCCGTAGCAAATAAATTTTATCATTCCGGCGAACTCTATCCGAAACTGGCACAGTTACCATGTCAGATTTCTCACTCTCTTCAAGCTTTCCTTCAACACCATCACGCATAATATCTTCAACATCTTCATACAAAACACCAGTCGTCTTACCCATAATTACTAATTTATCACCGCGCTTGATTCTGTGAGCCTGAACATTCAATTCGGCAATTCCAGCCTTTGGAAAATAGTGATTCACGATTCCAACAAACACACGCTCTTCAGTAGATTTATTTCCAGACGGTCCGCTCCAATCCGGCAAAGATTTCCCAAGATAATATCCATCTGTAAATCCACGATTGAAAACAGACTCAAGACGTTTCATCCAATCTGCCTTTTGTACTTCACTAAATTCTCCGGCAATAATTGAATCAAGCGCTTCTCGATATACGCGAACAACAGTGTCTACATATTGTGGTGAGCGACCACGGCCCTCAATTTTAAAAACAGAAACACCAGTCGCAACAAGCTCATCCAAAAATGGCAAACAACATAAATCTTTAGGGCTCAAAACTTGTGAATCTCGAATCTTCATTTCCATTCCAGTCTCTTCATCAATCACTTTGTAAGACTTTCTGCACTCTTGTAAACACGCTCCACGCTGAGCCGATGTATTATTTTGCAAAAGGCTCATTTGGCAACGCCCACTCTGAGCGATACAAAGTGCACCATGTACAAAAACCTCAATTTTAATTAACTCACCAGATGGCCCACGTAAATCATCTTCAGCAATTGAATCACAAATACTCTTCATCATTTTCAAGTCCAGCTCACGTGCCAAAACAATTGTATCTGCAAACTTAGAATAAAATTTCACACTTTCATAGTTCGAAATCGAAAGCTGAGTCGACGCCTGAATCGGCATTCCAATCTCACTAGCATATTGCATCGCAGCAATATCTTGAATAATTACTGCAGAAATTCCAGCCTCTTTTGCAGTAGAAACAATAGATCGCATCAGTGCCAAATCATGTTGATAAAGCAGAGTGTTCATAGTCACATAAGACCGAATCCCAGCCTCATTACAAGTGTCAGCAACTTCTTTAAGCTCCTCCAAACTAAAGTTGTGAGAAGACCTCGCTCGCATGTTCAACTGCGCTACTCCAAAGTAAACACTGTCACAACCAGCCTTTATCGCAGCCGCAAGGGAAGCGAATGAACCAACCGGCGCCATAATTTCAGGTTTGCCATTTTGCATAAAATCTTTTAGGGTAGTATCCTTCTAATGAAAATTAGCAGATAAGTAAAGTATTTTAACTAAAATAATATGGGGCTTTGGCTAGATTTAGATGGGGATTGTTGGGCATCAAGTGAAGGTTTACCAGCCGTAAACCCTAAACCACCTACAATACTTACTCCAGAGCAAGAGTTAAGGTTCTTACACTGTTACTACGATCCAGATCAGACAGTAAGAGATCGCATAGCAGAACTACGTAAACTATTAAATCCAAGCAATGACTGACCTTTTTCATCATCTAACTCTCTTCCTTCGTGAAGTTCAAAAAAAGGATGAAAAAGCACTCATCGTAATTTGTGGTCCAACAGCATCTGGCAAAACTTCTCTGAGCCTTGCAATCGCAAAGCATTTTGATGGTGAGATAATTTCTGCAGACTCAGCTCAGGTTTATAAAAAGATGAACATCGGCACAGACAAAGTAACAGTTAACGAGCGAAAACAGGTAAAACATCATCTCATCGACATTCGGAATCCTGATCAAAATTTCACAATGGCAGATTTTAAGCGAGAGGCAACTCAGGCAATTGAAGATATTCACAGACGAAAAAAAGTACCAATCATTTGCGGGGGAACGGGCCTCTACATAAATTCAGTAATTCAAAATTACGAGCTACCTGCCGCTCCACCAAATCAAGAAATCCGTGATGAACTTCAAGCAGAATATGAAAAAGGTGGCAAAGAAAAATTATACAAAATGCTTCTAGACCTCGACCCAGCTAGTGCTGCAAAAATTCACCCGAATAATGTTCGTTATGTTGCACGCGCTCTCGAAATCGTACTCCAAACAAAAAAGCCAAAGCCAAGTGCAAAAGGTAAGCCACCATATCATGTTTTCAAAATCGCAATCTCATGGGATCGCGAAATTTTGTACGAACGTATAAATAACAGAATCGACGAACAAATCGAAGAAGGCCTATTAAACGAAATCAAAAGTCTCCAGGCTGAAGGTTACGGCGAAGAATTACAGTCGATGTCTGCACTCGGATACAAAGAATATTTTCCATATTTAAAGGGTGATAAACCCCTCGAAGAATGCAAAGATCAGTTAAAGCAAAATACGCGCAATTTCGCAAAGCGCCAGTTCACTTGGTTTCGCAAAGAAGAAGATCTATATTGGATTGAGCCAGAAGAATTTTTCGCACTAACAAAAGAAAGCAATGCATCTTAAGTTTAAAGACCTAGTTGAAATATGCCTAAAGCTCCGCGCAAAAGGTGGCTGTCCTTGGGATCAAGAACAAACAATCGAATCGCTCAAAGCCTGCGTTTTAGAAGAAGCTCAAGAGGTCGCCGAAGCAATTGAGTCCGGTAAAGCAGAAGACATTCAAGAGGAAATAGGTGACCTGCTTTTCACTTTGGTCATGATGACAAACATCGCAGCCGAAGATAAAAAGTTCGACATGAAAGATGTGCTAGAAGGTGCCGCAGAAAAATTAGTTCGCCGTCACACTTGGGTTTTTGGAACAGACAAAGCCGAAACAGCAGAAGAGGCACTAGAACTCTGGATGAAAAATAAAGAAAAAGAAAAGAAAGCTAATAAATAAATCATGAGTATTTTAGGAAAAGAATGGCAGCTAAATTACAAAAGACAGCCAGGAGAAACTTTGTGGTCTACTTTACTTGCGGCTCGTACCGTTGAAAATCCAGGAACATTTTTTGCTGAAGCAAAAGTGAGCGACCTCCACGATCCTTTCCTTTTCAAAGACATGGAGCGCGCGACAACTCGAATTCAAAATGCAATAAATGCACGTGAACGCATCGTTGTTTACGGCGATTACGATGTAGACGGAACAAGCGGCACAGCGCTTTTAGTTCACACTTTGCGCTTCATCGGCGCGGAAGTTTCATACCGAATTCCACATCGCTTAAAAGATGGCTACGGTCTTCATAAAAAATATATCGATGAACTAATCGAACAAAATGTTGCAATCGTAATTACTGTAGATCTCGGAATTTCCTGCCCTGCAGAAGTGGCCCACGCCCAAGAAAATAATCTCGATGTAATAATTACAGACCACCATACAATTCCAAGTAAAATCCCAGAAGCCTTTGCAATTCTTCACCCAAACCTCGCACCAGACTATCCATTTAAAAAATTATCTGGCAGCGGAGTTGCATTCAAATTAGCTTGTGCACTTTTGATCAAAACCGAAAATGAAGATCTGATACCTCGCTTTATAGACCTCGCCAGCCTTGGCACCGTTGCGGATTGCGTTCCACTTATCGGCGAAAATCGCACCATTGTAAAACTTGGCTTAAAGCAGCTCGAAAAAACTCATTGGGATGGGCTTCGCGCTATTCTCGAAAGAACTGGCAGCTATGACAAAGGTGCTTTCACTAGCGACACAATTGGCTTTCAAATCGGCCCACGTCTCAACGCATCTGGTCGCATAGACGACCCTTACTGGACTCTTCAAACCCTTCTTGCAGAAGGCCAAGACGCACATGAGAAATCACAAAAGCTCGAAGAGCTAAACTTGAAGCGCCGCAAAATGACAGAAGAAATCTTAAAAGAAGCAGAAGCATCTATAGATTTGAGCAAAGCAATAATAATTGCGGCCGGCAAAGGCTGGTCCAGCGGAATAGTAGGCTTAATCGCCGGCCGCCTCCAAGAAAAATATCAAAAGCCCGCATTCATAATGGAAGATCGCGGCGACTCACTTGTTGGCTCAGCCCGAAGCTTACCCGGCTTCCACGCTGTGCATGCACTAAAAATTACCGAACACATTTTAGTCGGATTCGGCGGCCACGAACAAGCAGCCGGCTTCCACCTGAAAAAAGAAAACTTAGAGGAGTTCACCACAAAACTTCACGAATATGCCGAGGCCTTCATGAAGAAAAACATTATTAAATCGCCACTCAAGCTTGATTGTGTCTTAAATCCAGAAGAACTAACTTTGGCCGATCTAGACAAAATTTCAAGCTTTGCTCCATTCGGAATGGCAAATCCAAAGCCACTTTTCTTGCTAGAAAATGCCAAAATTATCAGCACACGCCTAGTAGGCAAGGACCAAAAACACCTAAAATTCACAGTGAAATACGGTAAAGAGCTGTTCCCAGGCATAGCATTCAACTTCGCAGAGCACGAAGATGCGCTGTGGAAAGCCAATAATCTAGTCATTGAGCTGAAAAAGAACCACTGGAAAGGCGAAACTAAGCTAGATTTGGGCTTAGTAGACTTTAGCTAGCAAAGGGCTTGATTTCCCCCGTAGAAAGCGCTAAACTGCATAACTTAAGTCAGCTTAGTAAGCTTGATAAAATAGCCAAAAAGTGGTATAATAAACGGATTATGATTAATGAAGACAAAGTACTCGAACTGATAAGGAATGCTAAAAACATTCTAATAACCCCATCCTCACCGGATGGTGACTCAATCGGTTCTGCTCTTGCCCTGATGTCTGCTCTCAGAAAGATTGGCAAAGTAGTCACTGTTATTTCAACAAACGAAATTCCAGATTATCTTAAATTCCTTCCACTTACTCACGAAATCAAATCAACATTCGCTGCTTCAAAAGATTTTATTATATCTTTAAACACAGGCGGTGCAGATGTAGATCACCTAAAATATGAGGTTGAAAACGACAAAATAAATATTATTGTCACAGCAAAAAATGGTGAATTCAAAGGTAGCGACCTAAGTATTCAAAAGGGAACAGGCAATTTTGATCTGATCATTTCTGTAGATACTGGCGATCTTGTGCAACTTGGATCTCTTTACGAAGATAACAAAGAAATGTTCACAAAAGGTCCACTTTTGAACATCGATCATCATGCTTCAAACGGGAAATTCGGGATGTACAACTTTTTAAATTTCAAGGTTGCAGCAACAACCCAAATGCTCACGCCAATAATTTTGAAGCTCGAAAAAGAGTTCGGCGAAGAGCTAATCGACGAAGATGTAGCAACACTACTTCTTGTCGGAATCATCACAGACACAGGTAGTTTTCAACACAGCAACACCAGCCCAGAGGCTTTCGAAGTTGCAGCCGATCTACTTGAACGTGGCGCTCGTCAGCAAGAAATTATCAAACATATTTTCAAAACTAAGAGCCTTGAAACTCTCAAACTTTGGGGCCGCGTACTTTCAAAAATCCAATACGAAGATCACCTGGTTTACTCGACAATTACCAATAAAGATCTCGAAGATACAGGCGCAGTTTCAGATGACTCTGGCGGAATTATCGACGAGCTAATGGGGAATGCACCAGGCGCAGAAGTTGTGATGTTGATGAAAGAAAAAGAGCCAGGATTTGTATCTGGTAGCCTCCGTGCACCAGGTAAAATTGCAGATGTAAGCGAAATTGCACAAATGCTAGGAGGAGGTGGCCACAAAAAAGCTGCCGGCTTTCGCATCAGAAATAAAACAATGGAAGAAGCTCTAGAATTAGCAAAAAGTGTAATCCATCAATATCTCGCAGAAAAAGCCGGAAAACCCGTGCAAACTGATTCAAAAATCAAAGCTTCAGGCGCACTATTCCCAGGCCTTGTCGCTAAACCAGAACAAGAAGCAACAGCTCAAACTAGCGTCCCAGCACCATCTGCAGGTGGCGAAGACCTACTTCTAAAAGACTTCCGTCAAAGGCAAGATGCACCGCAAACGCCAACACCAACTCCAGAAGAAAATCGAATCAAAGAAAACAGTGTTCGTTTCTTCCAAGATGCAGATGGCCAAGCTCCAAAAAACACAGAGCCACAAAAGCCAGACCCAAACATGCCAGTGGGAGAGGTTTTATCCTAGTTCGGCCAAGATTGATTCATCAAAATCAACATTCGAAGAAATTTGAGAGACATCATCGTCCTCATCGATCATTTCCATTAGTTTCATGATTTTCTTCGCAACAGCCACATCAGTCACTTTCATGTCTTCTTTCGCCTTCCAGATAAGTTCATCTTTTTCAACTTTATAACCCAGAGCCTCAACTGCATTTTTAACAGTAGTTAATTGCTTCGGATCAGCATAAAGCTCAAACTTACCATCAACTTCAGCCATATCATCTGCACCGCTATCCATAAGTGCTAGTTCAGCCTCCTCAGCATCCGTTCCAGCCACGTCAACAAGTAGAAAGGCCTTCTTATCGAACTTCCAAGCTACAGTCCCCGCAGAGCCCATATTCCCACCATTTTTCGTCCAAATTGTCCTAACATTCGTAAGAGTCCTATTTTTATTGTCAGTAATACAATCAACCATAAACACACTTCCATCAGGCCCAAAGCCTTCATAAGTAATCTCTTCATACGCAGCTGCATTTTTATCTGCACCACTTCCTTTTTTCACCGCCCTATCAATATTCGCATTCGGCACATTATCTCCCTTTGCACGATCAATAGCAGACCTAAGAGAAGGGTTCATACTAGGATCACCACCACTACGAGCAGCAAGCGCAATAAGCTTGGCGTGAAGTGTGAAGACTTTCCCTCGTTTCGCGTCCGCAGCACCCTTTTTGTGCTTAATCGAACTCCATTTGCTGTGTCCAGACATATAAATAATTCTTTACTTGCCTATCCTTTTTCTCACAAAGTACCCGTGGAGGTCAAGATTGAGCAGGCCCAGCTATTGACAAAAAACAGTTTAATTGTTAATCTCTACTCTTATAATAAAAAAGTATGGCAAAACCAGCACTATCAATCGGAGAAGTATTTTCAGAAGACCCATTTGCTGGTCTATTAGATGAAGATACACTTCCTACTGATCAACATGCCTTAGTAGATCTTTATCCATCAGCCGAAACACCAGAGCAAGAAGCAGGGCCAACTTACGCAGAACAAATTCAGGCTGCACTTGGAAATGCTCTTAAAGATGCTACAGGATTTATCAGAAGAAAGCCTGATGAAGCCATATTGATGGCTGCATCTCTTCTAAGTGTTGGAATGGTTGGAGCGGCAGTTGCTTATTGCGAAATCGATGACTTCATGAGAGATCATCAAAGAGCATCAGAGCCAACTGAACTTGGTGTGGCTTCTACGACTCGTCCTTAACAGCCCCTACACTACCCAAAAAGCCAATAATCTGCTATAATTAACAGATTAATCTTTGGCAATGAGAGAAGAAAAACTCAAATCACAAATTGAGGAAAAAGCTAAGCAAATAAAGCTTCTTAAACTTGTTAGGCGGGAAATCCGCAAGCTTCAAGAAAAAAAGAGCCGAAAACAGGAGGAAGAAAATTTAAAAAACCTACTATGAGTGATGCTGAGCACATAGAGGGCTTCGAAGAGCAAATCGAAAAATCACTCGATCTTCGCATCGACGAACTAGAGCTTTTGGATGAGGAGAAATCAAAAACACTCACTACACTCAAGGGGGATATTTTAGCTTCAATAAAGCAAGACAGAGAAAATGATCCAAACACTTCAGCTCACGAAGAAGCTTATTCAGAGGATCTGCAAATTACTAATGGTGAATTAGAGGAGATATTCGAAGCCACTAGAGCAAAGTATCCAGAACTTTTCACAGAGAATAGAGTGGAAGATTATTTCAACTTTAAAGAACTAATTGGTTTTGATTCAGGTGAAAAAATTAACTACGAACCCACCTTTCATAAGATTTCACTTTTTGGCAAAGAAGTCACATTAGTCCTACCTTTAAGCACAAATAAAGATCTACTCAATAAATACAAACTAACACTAAATAATCTTCAATCTCGCGTTGATTTAGCACCTTACATTACTGCACAAACGCAGCTAATACCGATAAGCAGTAACCGCATAGAACTTACGGCTCAAATAGAAGGCAAACCAGTTAAGTATGTCGCACTCTTGTACACGCCACACACTGTGCTTAGAGTCGATGAAGAGCCAAGTATAGAACAAAAGAAAGAATGGGGCCAAGCACATGTAAAAGCAGAAAAGACATATTATACATTCAGAAAAACTCTACTCGCAGACCCAGATATAGATTCAGATTCAACCTGGGAACTATTTGATGCATTTGATGAAGGAAATCTAAATGAATCAGAAGTGCCACAGAAATACAGACAGTTATACTCTGAACTTGCAAAGTTAAAAAAAGAGGAACAAGAATTAGCCAAAAGTGGAAGCACCCGAATTCTATATGACGAAGAATCCCAAATAAAAATTAGAGAAACAAACGCTCCGGACAACACATCATATTTTACACATGACTATCTTAATGAAGAGGGGGATACAGCTAAAAAAATAGAATATTCTGGTAGCTACATAGAAGAATATAATTCCGATAGCAAACTTATCGTGGCATATGACTACGATTACGACAATGGTGTGCTTAAATATAAAGAATCTGGTGGCCAAAGAGACTTCTACGGCACAGGCAAAATTCCAGTGCTATCACTTCGGCTATTACCAGAAGATGAAGATGGAGACATACAGAGCTTAATGATAGGTCCCAACGAAACAGAATTAGCCGACTTCCAATATGAAAAGGAACATAATCCAAAACTCACAGAATCCGAATATCTTGAAAAACTTAAGGCATTTATAACCACAGCTGATCAATATTTCGTGTTCGAAGAACAGTTGATGGAAGATAGCAATCTATCAGTGGATACAGTCGATAAATTACGTTTGTACGGAAAAGAAATAACCGGAATCACAGAAAAAGAAGCTGCGCTTGAAACAAGATATAATTTCAGAATTGAAACAGAAACCTGGCGATACACCTCATTAGTAACGTGCTCTAGATTCCCTATCAGTACTCTAGATCTAAAGATTGATGAATTAACTGCAAAGCTAGCTGAATATCCAGACACATTCATGGCGCGGAGTACTATAAATAGCATTTATATTTTTGATAATTGGGTTCTAAATGGTGAAAAAGGAGATCCACATAGTTCAACTGGTGGTATCCAAATGGGTGCTGGAATGGTGGGTTACATAGATATAGCTACCTTTGATCATGAATTATTACATTCCATAGATCATGGCTATGGTGAGCTAGCCTTCCCAAATGAAGAGTGGGGAGTTATTCACGGTGAAGATTACGAGGAACACTTCGGCCAAGAGGGTCACGTTTCAGATCCTAGGCCGACAGGCCACCCAAGTACTTACGGTATGATTGGTGGAATTGATGAAGATCAAGCAGAAATGGCCAAAGCCCTCATGAACAATGATAGAAATATTCTAGATCGTTTGGATAGTGAACCTGCATTGAAAGACAAAGCAATAATCGTAAAGAATTTTTTCTTCATTTTATCTGAAGGTAGAATGGACAAGCAATATTGGAAGGACAAAGGGGGCAATGTAACAATTGACGACACCTATTGGGAAAGGCGCGAAGCCGCACAAGATTTTCAAGCCAGCCTGGCCGTAAGATTCTTTGAATTTATACAAAGTATACAGTTACCCGGTCATGAGCATTTGGATTCATTAAGGAACCAGCCATTCATAGCAGACATAAGGAATGACCTAAGAGGAGTAATAACATGGGCTTTAGATAGTGTAGACGACATGCTTTAAACCGCCGCCGCAACCACTTCAGCCA
This sequence comes from Candidatus Peregrinibacteria bacterium, assembly GCA_018658105.1. Taxonomy (GTDB): domain Bacteria; phylum Patescibacteriota; class Gracilibacteria; order UBA1369; family 2-02-FULL-48-14; genus JABHVW01. The sequence continues at coordinate 116,266 of JABHVW010000001.1, read as the reverse complement.
CTTGCTCATCGAAGGGTGAGGGTATTATTGATTCAGCCTCAACATTTTCTACAAGCCCAGCCAAAGCCTCAGCAGCTCTCACATACATAGCTTGGTCAAACTGTTCAATTCGCGCATCTAAAGCGCCACGGAACAAACCAGGAAACACCAGAACATTGTTTAGCTGATTAACACTATCGCTACGGCCAGTCGCCACAACGGCAGCACCCGCAGACTTCGCATCATCTTCAGTAATTTCTGGGTCAGGATTCGCCATTGCAAAAACAATCGCTCCTTCATTCATCGATCGAACCATATCTTGCGAAACGAGCCCAGCTTTTGAAACGCCAATAAATACATCAGAATCATTCATCATTTCATCTAGACCACCTTCGCGTTTTTCTAGATTAGAAAATTCCGCAACAGCAGCCTTCTTAGCATTCAAGCCTTCGCGCCCTAAATAAATCGCACCGCGTGAATCCACCACAGTCAAATTGCTAAAGCCATAAGCATGCAGCAAATCCGTAATCGCCATTCCAGCACTTCCCGCACCATTGATCACAATTTTCACAGACTTGTTTTTGCCAACAACTTTAAGAGCATTAATCAGCCCAGCCAAAACAACTATCGCAGTGCCATGTTGATCATCATGAAAAATCGGAATCTTCAAACGCCGCTTCAGCTCAGCCTCAATTTCAAAACAACGAGGCGCCGCAATATCTTCTAAATTAATTCCACCAAAACCCGGAGCCAACGCACACACGATTCGCACGATCTCATCGCTATTCTGCGTGTCTAAGACAATAGGGAATGCCTCCACCCCAGCAAACTCTTTAAATAAAAGAGACTTACCTTCCATAACGGGGTAAGCAGCCTCGGGCCCTATGTTCCCAAGCCCCAAAACGGCACTACCATCACTCACAACCGCCACCATATTTCCTTTGCCAGTGTACTCATACATCAGTGATTTATCCTCAGCAATTGCACGCGAAACAGCCGCAACACCAGGTGTATAAGCTTTGCTCAAATCATCCCGATTTTTCACGGGAACTTTTGCAGCTACGCCCAATTTCCCCTTATTCACTCTGTGCAGCTCTAATGCCGCTTCGTCAAATTTACTCATTATTGTCCTATGTAATCTTGGTATTCCTCAATTGTCATTGGTGGTTGACTTGGCCCATTCGAAAAGGGAACAAGCTCTTCTACTACTTCAACCTCAGGTGCACGACTTTCTGGCCCTCTCAAAATTGTATCAATCAAAGATCTGTCTCTCTCTCCATCAACAGGAGTGCCGCACGCAGTTAAAATCGTGAACGAAAGTATAAGTAGTGCAAGAGTCTTTTTCATAATGTGGGCTTAAAATGCAGTAGTTTCTCCGTCTTGAATATCTAAAATAACATCAAAGGAGCGCTCATATTTTACCGTGATATTTGCAGAAGGGGAATAGAAATAATCAACCGGCCCCGTGCCAACACCAAGCGCATCCGTTTCAATCAAATCCCAATCACTCAATAAATCCATCATCTCCGTACCAATTCCATCCACCTGAATTGCACTTCTCAAAGACTCAACACTTTCCTCCAAAGTCAGATCACTATCGTCAAAGCTCACACTATTTATTATCTCTTCAAATAGCTCTTCAAGGTAAGGTCCATAATGCCCTTCACCCCGCAGACCCTGCAAATGAACCAAACTTCCATTGTCTACATACAAATACCAATCTCTAAAATTCTCGCCATCATCAGTGTAGACAGTCAAAGAAGGGTAGCCATTTATTGTCCCTTGAGAGTTAGAAACAGACGTACCAGAGCGAACTTTATTGAACAAAGTTGTAGAATCGTCGCCTTCATAATTTGAATAACGAGTCATTAAAAGCGTGCCACCATTTACATATGGAGAAAGCAAACTTAGCTGCCCATTCCCTTCATCTAAAAGCCAAGCGGCACCAACCCCATCAGATTTCGTTCCCCAACCAAATGGCACTTTCATACTCATGCTAATAGTAGGGAACTGCCTGCGCTGCCAATTTGTACTTTCTTCAAAGGCAATTCCACTAGTCTGAACATTTTGCATTCTGTAAACCAACTCAGAAATATTCGCACGACTCATCTCTTCTTCTGGATGCCACAGGCCATCTGTTTGCACAGGATCTAAATTCCATGTCATTGCATAATCTTCATATGGAGTGAACCATTCGCCGCCATTATCTTCAATTTCAACCTCGGCAGAAAGAGTTAACATTTTGTTGGCCTCAGCCCTGTTCACAGTTTGATGCGGCCGAAAAGTCCCATCATCATAACCTTTCAAGATTCCCATACTTACCGCAGTGCTCACATAAGAAAAGAACCAATCTTCATCAGTAACATCTTCAAACAAAAGGCCAGCAATACTTTCTTCATCAACTTCTACGCCCATACCAAGGAGCATAATCTTAACGGCCTCGCCGCGCGTAACCGCCTGCTCCGGCCGAAAAGTCCCATCATCATAACCAAGCAAAATATCTTGATCCACAAGTGAATCAACAGCAGCACTATTTGCATGTGAGCTGCTCACATCACTAAAATCTGCTCCTGCAAAAGGAACAAAAAGTATAGAAGAGGTCAAAAGAGCTACAAATAGCTTTTTCATGTGGCGGTGGGTTAAAGAAATTAATCCTTAGAAATGCTTACTTCACCAGGAGTATACTTGTCCAAATTCTTCTCGCCAATCAATTTTACAACTTCATCCACAACTTTTTCCATCTTCACATGTTTTTGTTGCCCCTTAGACATATCTCTAATTATTATCGTTCCTTCACGCACTTCAGTAATTCCAAGAATCAAAGTATAAGGAACCGCAAACTTATCTGCTAAACGCAGCTGAGCCTTCATGCTTCCTTTTCCAAGCGCACCAACAGTTCGCACACCTCTATCTCTCAACTGATCAATTAAAGGCAGCGATTTCTTCTTTGCAGCATCACCAAGTTGAGCCACAAAAATATGTACATTGTCTTTAGACGGAACTTTAATTCCAGCATCTTTCATATGCAAAATCGTTCTATCAATTCCACAGGCAAATCCAACTGCCGGAGTCGGCTCGCCTCCACCCATTAATTCAACTAATCCATCATAACGTCCACCTCCACCAACCGCATTTTGCGCGCCAGTATTTTTATCCCAATACTCCCAAACGGTCTGAGCATAGTAATCTAAGCCACGAACTAGTCTGTCATTCTCAACATATTCCATACCAAGCTCATCCAAAAATTCTTTTACTTTCGCATGAAATTCTTCATCTTCTTTGCTTCTGAACTGATCAAATTTCGGAGCCAATTCAGCTAAAATCTTACAATCTTCTTCTTTGCAATCAAGCAAACGAAGCGGATTTTTGTGTAAACGATTACCACAACTTTCACAAAGCGATCTTTCCTTGCCAACATAATAGTTCACCAAACCTTCTTTATATTTTTCACGACTCTTAGCCGAACCAATATTATTGATTTGCAGAGTAAATCTGTCCCATATTCCAAGATCTTCAAAAATCTTCTTCCCAAGAAAAATACATTGCACATCTAGTGCAGGATCGCTCTCACCGATAATTTCAAATCCAAATTGCCAAAACATTCGGTAACGACCTTTTTGAGGTCTGTCGTACCTGAAATGCGGTTCAATATAAAACAATTCAACCGGCTGAGGCCAAGTCTTCATTCCATGTTGAATGTAAGCTCGAACAACACCAGCAGTACCTTCAGGTTTTAGCGTCATGCTACGTTCACCTTTATCTGGGAAAGTGTACATTTCCTTCTCAACAATATCTGTGTCTTCACCAATACCTCTGTCGAAAACTTGAGTGTATTCTAAAAGGGGAGTTGTAATACGGCGAAAACCCGCTTGCCTAGCTCTATGCCTAACTACCTTTTTAATGAATGTGTGATATTCGTGATCTTTCGGCAAGACATCATGAATACCCGGTGGTGTTTGAAGCTTTTTAGGCTTCGCAACCTTCTCCTCTTGTGTATCGTCAGACATAAAATTTCAAATATTAATTGAATTTATTATACCTAATTAACAGATTATCGCAAGTAAAAGGCAACGGCGGCAATCATCGCTGCATTATCTGTACAATAAGAAATCTTCGCTGGATGCCTAAATTTCACACCTTCTGGTAGCCGATCTTGCAAAATTTCTCGCAACCTACCATTCGCGCTACAGCCACCTGCCATATGCACCTCTTTCACATCATAATTTTTGAGCGCCTTCACAGCTTTTCCAACCAAAGAATCACAAATCGCCTCCTGAAAAGAAGCCGCAACGTCATTTTTAAACCCATCAGTCATCTCATCTTCATGATCTCGCAAATAATACAAAACAGCAGTTTTCAAACCTGAAAAACTGTAATCATAGCCCTGCATCTGTGCTCGTGGAAATTTCACAAACTCTTTATTCCCCTTTAAAGCCGCCTTCTCAATAGCTGGCCCACCCGGATAATCCATTCCAAGCATTCGAGCAACTTTATCAAATGCTTCACCAGCCGCATCATCTTTTGTACCACCAAGCTGTTCAAAATCTCCATGCCCATGCATAAGGAACAAATCGCTATGCCCACCAGAAACAGTCAAAACCAAGGCAGGAAACTCAGGCTCATCTTCACTATCCAGCCAGTTCGAATACAAATGGCCATGTATATGATTAACCTCAATAAGCGGTTTATCATGCGCAAGTGCCAATGCAGATGCAGCACTTTGGCCAACCACTAAAGAACCAACCAAGCCAGGAGTTTTCGTCACCGCAATCGCATCAATCTCATCCCACGAAAGACCTTCCATGGCCTTTTTCACCACCGGAACAATAAACTTCATATGCTCCCGCGCCGCCACCTCCGGCACAACTCCACCAGTTTTCTTATGCTCACTTATCTGAGAAGAAATCACATTCGAAATCACGCGCTTCCCATCCTCTACAACGGATGCAGCAGTTTCATCACAAGACGATTCTATAGCTAAAATTTTCATAACAGGATTCTAACAGGAAACGCCCAATCTACTCTACTTCGATCTCAGTTATAGGCCCTCCAGTCTTGTAGCCAAGATAAACTTTTTTGCCATTTGGGGAAATTACAGCAGTTTCAAAAACAAAGCGTCTGTCTACAACAAACAGTTCGTCTTGATTAGGCACATAACCGACAACTTCAGGTCGAATTGGCCCATCATTAGTGCGGTGAATAATTTCATCCAAGTATTCATTGCCATTTCTCAAAACATCTAAACGAACATCCACGCAAGCTCTTACCATCCTCTTATCATGACTACAATCATGCTCAGCTTCAACCGGGCTTGAAAACCTCTCATTCCCAGATGGCCGTTCATCATATTCCCATCGGCTTGATGTATTTAAACCTTTCACTTCTCTCAATTCTAATTCTGCCATGAATCGCGTCCAACAAGTCTTAGCATAATAATGATCAGGAGAGAGAGGCTTATTCCATGAATCATTTTTAACATTAAGATCGCCAAACTTTACATTCCATATTCTCCCCTCATGTTTGAAGAAACGCAGCGCGACAGTTCCACCAGAATTTACGCGAATATCACCGTCAGGAGCTTCAGTTATTCTCCTCCATATATCAGAAAGGATTGCCTCGCGACGCTCATTCTCATTCTCATTAAGCCATTCTTTCCCTTTACGAATTAGTGCTTTCTTATATGCAGGCCGTTTACTTGGGATATCCCCAAGAGAGGGGCCATCATCTGGCTTCAATACAATCCTCAATTCAGGGTGACTATTTCCCCGCATTTCAAAGCTCCATGAACCTAAACTAGCTGCATCAAAATCTTCCTCAGCTTTCGCCTCGATTGCATCTCTTCGCACTTGAGCAAAATTATTCTCCTCAATTCTTGCGTCACCTTCTACATACAAGCCCAATAATCTATTTCCCTCCTTATCATAAACTAAATGGGCAAGCACTAATTCCGGCAAGAGCATTGCAATCTCACTTTTCCTGTGAACATGCGTTGATCTAAAAGAAACACCATCAGGGAAGTGATTATCTACAAATTCCCTCCAGGTCTCTTTGATTTTCTCCCAAGCAAAGCTGCCAACAGAATCACCTGCCATACTGCTTAGAGATTTATTGGCTAGTTCATTAGTAGTAAGCTTGTTCCCTTTTCGTTCATCAGCCTCCGAAAAATGTGAATATACTTCATTACAAGTCACTGCCCGAAGAAGTATACTAAAACCAGCTTTCAATGAATCGATCAAGCTTAGCCTTGCTTCACCCTCTGTACTCTCTGCACCAAAAGTCTTTGGCGCAAGTTCCAGAGGAATACCCGGCTTTTTACTCTCATCCAAAAGAACTTCAGGATCATTAAAATCTGGGCATCCTGTGCCTACAATTGGTTCATCAACATTGAATTCGCCATCCTCATATCTGAAAAATGTATAGCTCTTCATGCATTCCTATTATAGGTTCACGAAACTATCAACAGGAAGATTTCCTGTCAAGTCCTGTTATTTGGCTGAATTTCAATAAAATCTGCTATCATGATGTAGATGCAAAAAACCGCCAAACAAATAGTCAAAACTCTTCAAGATAAAGGCCACAAGGCCTATTTTGCAGGTGGCAGCGTTCGCGATATGATTATGGATAAAGATCCAAAAGATGTAGATATCGCCACAAGCGCACGCCCAGATGAGATTGAAGATCTCTTCGAAGATACTTACGACATTGGCAAGGATTTTGGCGTAATTCTTGTGCACGAAAACGGTCATGAATTCGAGATCGCAACATTTCGCAGCGACTCAGGCTATAGCGATGGCCGCCGCCCAGATGCAGTGCTTTTCACACATGCCGAAGAGGACGCACTTCGACGCGATTTCACAATAAACGGCCTCTTTTACGACCCAATTACAGAGGAAACCCACGATTTTGTTGGCGGCCGTGACGACATAAAAAACAAACTCATTCGCTTCATTGGAGACCCACGCGAACGCATTTTAGAAGATCATTTAAGAATAATTCGTGCGGTCCGCTTCAAAAACACTCTGCAATTCGGCTACCACCCAGATACATATGCAGCCATTAAAAAACACGCTCATCTGGCAGACAAAGTCAGTTGGGAAAGGGTGCGCGATGAGCTCAATAAAATTATAATGAGCGAACTCGCTCCAATCGCCTTTGAAGATATGCAAGACACCGGCGTGCTCCCACATGTTTTACCTGAACTCGAAGCCTGCAAAGGCATAGCTCAACCTGCAGAATACCACCATGAAGGCGATGTTTGGACCCATCTTATGGACTCAATTGAATCTCTACCTGAAGAAGCCCCACTTTTAGCCCGTTGGGCAGTTTTACTGCACGATATCGGCAAGCCCCAAACCTTCGAAATCAAAGAAAGAATCCGTTTCGATCACCATGCAGAGGTTTCTGCAGATATTGCCACAAGAATTATGAGACGTCTTCGATTTTCCCGTAAAGATAGGGAACTGGTTAGCTGGGTGATTCGTCACCATTTTATGATGGTGCAACTTCTCGAAATGCCCCTCGGCCGCCAAAGACATTGGTTTCTAAATCCAAATTTCCCAATCCTCATGTACCTATTTTTTGCAGATGCCGCCGGCACAACACCAGCTGACCTCAGCCTTTACAACAAGGTTAAAGCTGCCTACGAAGACTGCCTAGAGAATTTTGAACAACGCCCAGAACCATTCATAACAGGTAAGGATGTAATGGACATACTCAAGCTCAAACCCGGCCCAGAAATCGGCGACATATTAGACGAAGCTATGGAAAAACAGCTCGGCCACGAGCTCAACACCCGCGAAGAAGCACTTTCTTGGCTTAAGAATTCCGGCTCCAGTCCAACACCTTCTCAGCCAAACGCTTAGACGAAACCGCGAATTCACCCCATGTGACCATTGCATTCGGATCTTTGCTGTCGCTAATTATCCCGTGTTGCAGCATCCAAGACATAGCCTCATCAGACCAGTGCTGAGGCAAATTATCCATATAAGTCGCAGGATTTATATTGAAACCACTAAATTCTCCAAGAGTTCTGCTCATCATCTCAAAGCCAGGCGCAGGAGCAGGGGCAATTATCTCAAAATGCAGGTGCGGCCCAGTCGTTGCAGATCCACTATTCCCAGTCATCGCAAAAACCGTATTTGGCGGAACCGCAGCTCCAACCACTACTGAAATACTATTTAAATGTGAAAAAACCAAAATATTCCCATCTGCATCACGTAAATACAGGCTCAAACCCATCTGAGGCTGAGTTTTCACCGAAACCACAGTCGTTTGAATCGCAAGCGAAATACCAGTATTCATCGGCGTAGCAACATCAATTCCGGTATGCCCTTTTATAGGATCATAAAAACCAGCCGGTGTATGGCTGCGAAAAGGGTTGATAACAGGGTAACCGAAGTAAATCATGGCTTTATTATGCCATTTAGCGCTCCAGTAAACAAATACTTTCAATGTGATGCGTCTGCGGGAACATATCCACAGGAGTCACATGTGCTGTCTTATAACCAAGATTCTTAAAATATGTCAGATCACGTGCCATACTGGTTGGATTACAAGACACATAAACGATTCGATTAGGCTCAAATGCAGCGCATTGCTCCACGACCTTCTCACCCAAACCAGCTCTAGGCGGGTCAACAATGAGTACATCAGGGCTTTCTTCCATTGTAGAAAGGCGTTTATCTACAGCTCCCAGGTAGAAAACAGCATTTTTTATGCCATTTTTTATCGCATTTTGCCTCGCACTATCCACTGCAGCCTCATTCACCTCAATTCCTATCACTTTACCCGCTTTATGAGCACAAAACAGGCCAATTGTACCTGTACCGCAATAAAGATCCATAACTGTTTCTTCACCTGTTAAATCAGCTAATTCAAGCACTTTTGAGTACAAAACCTCAGCTTGAGCAGTATTCGTCTGAAAAAAGGCCTGTGGAAGTATATCGAAGCTCAAAACTTGCTCACCACACTTCAATTCCTCGGTTAAGGTCTCTTTACCACTCAAAAGCTTGTCTTCACGATAAGTCGGCTGCCCTTTAACCTGATAAACCGTGCTCCAATACAGCGAGCTAACCTGTGGAAAAGCCTCAAAAAGAGCCTTAAATTCCTCCAAATGATCAAAAGTCTCAGTGGAGGTGACCAAAATAACCATTACTTCACCCGTATTTTTACCTTCACGAATTATCAGATTGCGCAAAAGCCCCTCATGACTTGCAGAATGATAAACCTTCAGCCCAAGCTTATTCGCAAAATCCCTCACGGCACCCACCAAATCAGCCATCCATTCATTCTCTAAATGACACTCTTTCAGATCAAATACTTCGTAATGAAAACCAGGCGGATAAAAACCAATCATCACGCGCTCGGCATCCTCGCGCGGCCCAGGTCCAAAAGAAAGCTCCATTTTATTCCTGTAATACCAAGGCTCACTGCAGCCAATAATCGGCTGTACAAGCTCTCCAGGCATATCAGCCAAGCGCTCTATAGAATCTCGCACCTGCTGCTCTTTAACCTCTAATTGCTTCTCATAAGGCAAAAACTGCCATTTACAGCCTCCACATGTGTCAAAATGAGCACATTTCGGCTGCACACGACCCTCAGACGGCTCTAAAACCTCGAGCAAAAGACCCTCAGCATATTTACTTTTAACCTTAAATATCCGCACTTTCACTAGGTCGCCAGGAGCAACCCCCGCCACAAAAATCTTAAACCCATCTACCTGCCCAATACCCTTGCCACCATAAACCAAACGGTCAATTCTCAGCTCCACTTCAGTATTTTTCTTTGGTTTCATACTATATCAACTACACGCACTTTGCATTTAAGGCAAGTTCAAGAAAAACGTAACATTTCTTGACATAAGCTGTTATTAGAGGTGTAAGAACATACACTTGACAAAGATAAAGAAAAGTAGTATAGTTCATATCCTTAAATTAAATACTATGAAAACTCAAGCAATGAAAGTCAGAAGACTTCAGCCCCAAACTACTCACGCATTAGAAGTAGGTTCAGTACAAGGAAGTGAAAGAAGTAGAGAAATTTCTACAGAATATTTAATAGATAAAATCGTTAAGAGTTCACGAAATGCAGCTTTATCACGACAACCAGTAGAAACCGCATTAGGTGCTATTTTGAGAGGTGAAACTCAATCTGATCCAGACCACATTAGTTCAGGTGATGAATCTCACTTGCCTCTTGTTATGCCTAGTCGTTCAACTCTTGCCTCACCAACTCTAAAATTAGTACCAGAACCAGTTGAAGAAGTTAGTCAGCGCGAAACTGAATACCCTATGAAAATAGAAGCTGAAGCAAGATTTCAAGAAGAGCAACGAGAAGAGCAAATTGATCAAGCATTAGAGAGGCTAGCTATAGAAAGAAATAAGCCAACTCTATTCGGATGGGCTGCAAAAAGGCTAAGATCAATATCTGACGGAATCGATTCACTTTTACCAAAGAATTTCCAAATCATGCAATTCATGCGTAGAAACAGCGCTCTTGTTTCAGCAGCAGCATTCCTATCTATTTTGCCTGGTCTAGCAGGCCTACACAAGGCAGACAGACAATCAGCACTTGAGCAAGATCGCATGGAATTACAAGCAAACGTTACTTCAAATAAAAACAATGCATTACTTGCGATGATACATGAGGTAGAAAAAGCACCACAACAAGAGGCACAAGCTGAACCAGCTCCAGAAGCACCTCAAACACCAGAGCACGACAAATTAATCGATGTTTTCGATGGCGATGCAAGCGAGATGAAAACTTTCCTAGTAGGAGTATTCGGAGATGATCCAAACCTAGATACACTCGGTTGTATTGCAGAAGGTATGCCAGCTCCTGTGCAAGCGGGGGATCATGTAGGATTTGCAGCTGGGAAACTAGCAAACTGGGGTGTGATTACACCAGAACAGTCTCAAGCGATCTATACTGCAAACGAAGCTAATCCAGGCCTAAACCTGAATGCAGCTATCAATGCTCACGTGCCAGAAGGCGATCGAGCCTACGCTAAGGGTGTTGCTGCAGCTAGTTTCTGTGACGGAGCAATCTCTGACGCTCTTATTATGACTGCTGAAAGCCTACAAAATCAAACAGCACCTGGTGCTGACACTCAAGAAGAAGTACCAGAATTAGAGTTCGAAGAGCCTGAAACTCCAAACAACATGACTGAATCAAATTTTGGTCCTAGTGCAGATGACGATCTTGAACTTGATGCACCTCTCTTAACGCCCTTTAATGAGGATAACACTCTTAAAACTGGAATGAACTTCAATCCAGATACTCTAAAACGTAAATGGGCTGCAGCATTCGAAGGTGCTCGTAACGCAAACTCAGCTGATGACCTAAGCCAAGTTGCAAACTTCATCGCTGACAACTACAACGACGAAATGGCTGACCTATTCGAAGCAGATGTGGAAAATGCAGGAATGAATCAATGGCAATACCTTGCTTAAGAGGTTAAACTAGCGACATGCAAATACAAATTTTACAGGTCGCAGACACTAAAGATTCAAATATCAAAGCACTCGAAAAGGAGTATGAGAAACGTCTCAGCTCCTTTTCTAAGTTGGAGACTTTATCTGTAAAAGCCAGCAAATCAGATAATCGCGAACAAGCTCAAACCGAAGAAGAAAAGCTACTCACACCAAAGCTAAATAAAGATGCCGCAATAATCGCCCTCGATGAAAACGGAAAAACCCTCAGCAGCACAGAATTCGCCGAATTCATCCGCAAAATACGCGATGAAGGGCAGGGGAAAGCCCAATTCATCATTGGCGGTTCAAACGGAATTCACCCAAATATACTAAATGCAGCAAACTATCGCCTCTCTTTCTCAAAAATGACTTTCACTCACGAGATGATCAGGGTATTTTTAAAGGAGCAACTCTACCGCGCTTTCTGCATTCTTGCAGGTAAGCGATATCACAAATAATATGCGTCTTAAGAAAATTCTCTGGTTTAGTCTTGTCGCATTGGCAATCGCAGCTTCTGTTGGGGCTACTTTTTTGATTATCACTAAAGAAAGCCCTGTTGCACTCGCAAATTTCACCGCAGCGTGGACAGAAAAAGAGCCAGAAGAAACAATCAGTATGATCTTCACCGGAGACATAATGCTCGGCCGCTACATTGCCGTGCTCCGCGAACAAAACGGCGGGGATTTTCCATTTACACACATGCCTGAAATACTCGACACAGCAAAAACAAGCCTACAAGTAGACGAAATCGATCTAGTAGTCGGAAATATCGAAGGGCCAATTTCAAGCTCAAATTACGTGAATCCTGGCACCGCGATGCGCTTCAACTTCAAGCCCGAGGTGGCTGAATTGCTAGATAAAGTCGGCTTCACAACCTTGAGCATGGCAAATAATCACACTTTGGATCAAGGCTCAGACGCCTACCAAGAAACCTATAATCTCCTGACTGCACAGGGCATACATGCATATGGCCACGCCGATATTGCAGATGGCCCATACACTTTCACAAAACACGAATTTGCCACCAAAACCATTGGCTTTCTTGGCTTTAACGACGCGGTTTTCCCACTCGATGAAGCTACAGCCTTAGCAAAAATCGCCGAAACTGCACCAAAAGTAGACTTTCTCATCGTTAGTGTTCATTGGGGTGTCGAATACGAAAAAACCGCAAGGGCAAGTATAACTGAGCTTGCACACCAATTTGTAGATGCAGGCGCAAACTTCATTCATGGCCACCATCCACATGTAATTCAAAACGCCGAGCTATACAAAGGTGCTCCAATTTATTACTCCCTGGGGAACTTCACTTTCGACCAATATTGGTCCCCAGCAACCCAAGAAGGGCTTGTTGTAGGGCTTAAACTCGAAGGCGACGAAATCAGCACAACTGAGCTTATCGTTGATCTTGTAAATAAGGGCGAGCCTAAACCAAGAATTGTAGCTCCAGTTCTTCCTAATTGAGCTTTTTCATGCAATAATCAGGCCAATTAACTCCACTCAATGAAACTCCACTTTCGCGGTGCAAACAAAGAAGTTACTGGTTCACGTCACCTTTTAGAAGTAAACGGTAAAAAGATTTTACTTGATTGTGGCCTGTACCAAGGTCACAGAAAAGAAGAACAGGAGAAAAATCGTAATTTCGGTTTCGAACCTGAAGAAGTAGATTATGTGCTGCTTTCTCACGCACATATTGACCACTCTGGTAATCTGCCAAACCTTGTAAAACAGGGCTTTAATGGGCCAATTTACTGCACACACGCGACGGCTGATTTGCTGAGCTACATGCTTATGGATAGCGCATATATTCAAGAACGCGAAGTAGAATATATCAATAAAAAGAAGGGAAAAAAGGGGGAAACTCTCTTGGAACCGCTTTATACTGAGGAAAATGTTAAACAAACTCTTCCCCTCACAAAAGGCCTAGATTACGACAAAACTATAGAGGTTTGCGAAGGAGTAACAGCAACATTTAGAGAGGCCGGCCACATTTTAGGCTCAGCAATTGTGATTATCACAGTTAAAGACCAAGACGACGGTGGAAAAGAGAAAAAACTCGTATTTACAGGTGATCTTGGCCGCCAAAACATGCCATTAATTCGGGATCCATTCGATGTCGAAGAAGCAGATTATCTGATAACAGAGTCTACATACGGTAACCGACTTCACGCCTCAATCTTAGAGGCAGAAGACACGCTCGCTGAAATTGTAAATGCTACTATTGAGCGCGGCGGAAGGCTTCTAATTCCTGCCTTTTCATTGGGCCGAACCCAAGAAGTTGTATATTCACTGCACAAAATGTTCCACGATGGCAGAATCCCAGATAGCATTCCTATCTATGTTGATTCTCCACTTTCCGTGAATTTGACCTCAGTTTTCCGTGAGCACCTCGAAGTTCTAGATGAAGAGACTCAAAAACTTTTCATTGAGGAGCACGACGATCCATTTGGATTCGAACGCCTCAAGTACATTCGCAGTGTCGAAGAATCCAAAGCTCTAAACAATCATCAAGGGCCATGTATTATAATTTCATCATCTGGAATGGTGGAGCACGGCCGCATTCTGCACCACCTGAAAAATGCAATTGAAGACCACCGTAATACTCTGTTAATCGTAGGTTACCAGGCCAAAAACACTCTTGGTCGTAAGCTACTTGAAGGAAACAAATCAGTTAATATTTTCGGTGAGCCACACCCTGTTAAAATTGAAGTAAAAGTAATGAATGCATACTCTGCTCACGCAGATCGTAGCGATTTATTAGACTTCGCAAGCAAGATTAAAGGGCTTAAGAAAGTCATACTTGTACATGGTGAAGAAGACGCCGCAAGCGACTTCAAAAAATCACTCGAAGACAATGGCTTCAATGACGTTCTCATACCAAACTTCGGCGACAGTATCGAGCTTTAAAAATACACTCGTGTACAAGAGAGATATTTTATGCAATATAGTGCTTGCTAAATTTAGTAAAATCTGCTATTATAGTATGATGTTCTTTGAAATTAACGGCAAACTTGTGGCCCACATGAGGTTTAATTTTCTTTCCCAGAGGATTAGACCTCAGTTGGGCCCTAAGTTTCGAATACTAGATGAATAGACCTGTTTATATAATTTCCCAAAATTTTATAGACACTATTAACTCGTCCTTTGTGGGTTTTGTGCATTGGAAGAAGTAATAGACAGATTGCTACACATTTATGCGTAGCAGAAGGAATTTCTCAGTGATGAGACTTCTTTACTCTAAGCTCTATCTGCTGTCGTAATCTAATATTCTTAACTTCAGGGCTATTTTTATTTGAGCTTATTTGCCCAATTTATTTCACTCACACCTTTGGCCGCCAAATATTCATTAGCTTTGCTAAAATGTTTACTGCCAAAAAATCCACTATGTGCAGAAAAAGGCGATGGATGCGGCGCCGTTAAAACCAAATGTTTTTCGCGATCAATTACAGCTCCTTTGTTTTGTGCATAACGCCCCCAAAGCATAAATACTAAACCTTCATGCTTTTCAGAAAGAAGTGCAACTACGGCATCAGTAAAATCCTCCCAGCCCATTTTTTGATGTGAGCCAGCATTTCTAGCCTGAACCGTCAGAGTCGTATTTAATAGCAACACACCTTGGTCAGCCCAGTGTTCCAAATTTCCACTACTCGGAATCTCCAAACCTAAATCAGCATTGATCTCTTTGTAAATATTTTTTAGAGATGGCGGAACACGAACTCCATCATTAACAGAAAAACACAGGCCATTCGCTTGGTCCGGTCCGTGGTAGGGGTCTTGCCCCAAAATTACAACCTTCACTTTGTCTAGTGGACACCTGTTAAATGCCGAAAAAATATTCTTCGGGCTAGGGTAGACAGTTGTCTTCTCATATTCACTTTTAACAAAACTACTAAGCTTATTAAAATATTCTTTTTCAAATTCAGCCTTAAGAGGGCTCTTCCATGAATTATGAATACTCACATCATCAATCATCTCATTTTTTCTTTAGTAAGAGAATCTCCTCTTTCATTCTTTTCATCTCTACTTCACGGCCAGTCATCAAATCATTCAATTTTTCTAGCTGTTTATTTTTTTCTTCCAACTCAATCTTTTGCTTTTTGTAATCTTTAGCTTCCTCAGCAGAAAGATTAGCTTTTTTATCGATCTCCATAGCCTCAGTATGTGTTTTTTTCGCAAGTTTATATAACTCTCCACTCAACGCAGAAAGATAGTTTTTATGCATATAAATTAGTGCAATTAAAACTAAATATACAACTTGATATTTAATACTTACTGTTGTTGTAAGACCAATCAACCCCATAATACTAAGTGCACAAAAACTTATATATGAGATAATTGCATAAAGTAAAAAGCTAAATTTCTTAACTGTCATAAGTGAAGAAATAATTAACATGGCAACCAGTCCTACATATGGTCCGGGATCCACACCACCAATTTGAGTTGCATTAAAGAGCAGTACAATCCCAACCAAATAGGAAATAAAATTACCCAATAATTCTAAATTTCTTTTTTTTGCCGCAAGTGGCACAGTCATAAATAGCACAAGCACAACCATAAATTCGACACCAGTCACAACAAAATATTGATCTTTATAATTTGTTATCGCAGCCATTCCTAAAGCAAATGCAATCAAAAAAACCGACGCAATATATGTTTTAGATCTGTAATCGTCACGTAAATCTCTGGGGTGGTTCATTATCGAAAGGTTAATTGAAAAATTTTAGCGGCCTCAGAGTATAAAACAGGTTTTGCCATATCCGCCTTTTTATCCGGAAAGCCTTGATCAAAATAAGTACGCCCCTCAATAATACCATTCACGCTCGCATAAATAAGGTAAGAATAAAACCACTCTGAATCTGATGAAATATCTGAATACAAACCTAAGGGAGCTGCTTGCCCACTATTTTGCAAATGCTGAAGCTCATCATCATAAGCATGGAACCAATCAAATGTTTGTAAGCTGATTTTCAATAGACCAGCACGATTTATAGATTCCTTTCCCCTAAAAGATTGATCTGGATGCCCATTTATTATGCCCAAATCATAAGCAAGAACAATATATGGAGTAAATGGATCCTCTAGTTCTAGATCCCAAAATGGCAGCTGATCTTCAGTTAAATACAGATATTTAGAAACCATATCTGGATATTTCAAGCTAATAAGCCAAGTTACAAAAACTTCTCGACTCACCTCTTCATTCATACGACATTTTTGTTTACCTCCTTCATTTAAAAACGGATATCTTGAATTATCAATAAGGTCTGAAATCAATGTGTATGCCCAATGTTCAGACTCCAAATCTGCACAAACTGGATTTTCCACTTCTTCACCAAAATTCAAACGTTCTGGTTCCGGTAAAGCTTCAGTTTCCTTCACCTCTTCAGATTCTTCGTGGACAGAGATTAATTCTTCGACACCCTGAACAGGAGGGGTATTAAAAGATACGCTAAAGGCCCAAGTTGTTTTATCTGAAATTCCAGAAAAAGTTGTTCCATATGAATCTGCAAAAACTCCTGGATTTACATTGATATAATAAGATTCACCTGGGATTAAAGTCGTTTCTGGATAAAGCAAAACATTCTGCAGCCGAGTCCAAATGACTTTGTCTGAGTAAACATCCATTTCCTCTATCAATTGACCATCTGAACGGTACAGTTCAACAGCCCCACCTTTGAAATATATTGTACTACTAAAAGTCATCTCCAGCTCAATCCCTCGATTTTCTTCCAAAACAACCCCTTTAGGAGAAACACTATTCAAAACAGGGGCAGCAGGACGTTTTGGTTTATACGTAGTTACTGGTAAGAAGAAATTCCAAGTCGTAGAATCCGTTATTCCGGCATAACTATTTCCAGCCGCATCATCAAAAGCTGTGGAGTCGATCAAAACATGAATTCCAGTATTTGTCGTGTCTTCCAAGGTAACACTTGGATCAATTGTAATTGTATCTGTTCCAGTTCCAGTAACCTGGCCCGAAGTCACATCTATAGTCTCAAGTATGGTGCCACCTTGTTTAATTACAATATCTCCCGTTTCCACATCAACATTCTCTGTAAATGTAATGACCAAATTACTTGTTGAAGTAACATTTATTTCTCCATCAGTAGGCGATAGGGTACTTACAGAAGGATTTGTCGTGTCACAAGATTGAAGCATTAGAACTGGAGGATTGTTCGAAAGCAAAACCCCGACTAAATCAACAAGTCCATCTCCATTAAAATCACCTGAATCTACATTGTTGTAAAGTGAGCCTTCATCATATATTTGGTTTGCTGTGAACGTTTCACTTCCATCATTTTCAAGCCAACCAAAACCATTTGAATAGTCAGAAACAACAAAATCAACATCGCCATCATCATCTAAATCCACAGAGGAAAGACTGTTCGCACTATTAAAAGGGTCCACATTCGTATAGGTGCTTGAAAAACTTTCACTTCCATCATTTTCATAAAAATAATGTCCACCTCTCATCTTAAAAATATCTTTATCACCATCTCCATCTACATCAACAATCCACGGCTCTCCATCATTTAAAGTGCTCAAACTATTTTCAGTAAAGCTACCACTACCATTATTCGCATAAAAACGTGTACCACCAGTTGTCAGAACCGCCGCCGATGCAACCAAATCCTGATCACCATCATCATCTACATCGCCAGCAACTATACCAACGGCACCATCAAGTACATCAATCGAACTACCTCCACCAAAACTCTCACTTCCGTCATTTGAATACCAATAAACTGCATCAGATGTATATCCAACCGCAGCAACATCAATACCACCAGTTCCATCAAGATCCGCTGCAACCACATCCTTCACATCAGTTAATGAAGCAACCTCAGCACCTGTAAAGCTTTCAGACCCATCATTTTCAAACCAATAAATTTTACCAGCGCTCTCCGCTCCAACAAGCAGATCAATATCTCCATCTTCATCTAGATCAATAGTATCAATCGAATTTGCCCATGTCAGAGTTGCATCGGTAATGTCATTTCGAGTGAAGTTTGCAGATCCATCATTTTCATAAAAATATACGTCAACACTAGGTCCCCAAGAAGAGCCAGTAGTCGCTAAAAAATCCAAATCTCCATCTTCATCTAAATCAATAACTTCAACATCTTCACCATTTCCAATCGTATCCGCTAATGTACTAGAGGTAAAAGATGGCGATGCACAAGTCACTGCATCAACTCGGCTAGGCAAAGTCAAAGCAACAAATAAAACTAAAACAAGAGTAAATTTTTTGGCGTGGCTCGAGTACTTCATCCTATAGATATTAACCTAAAAACTCACCAGATGCCACTTCTCCGTTTAGATCATAAATAGAGTATTCAATTCTCAAATCGCTAGATGGATTTATTTCAGTGAAATCCACATTTATTTCATATTTTGCCTGCGAACTACTAAAAGATTCAGGTTCAATCAAAATTCCATCCGTCTCTTCATCATCACTGCCGCAGCTCAAGCGCTCATTGAAATCTAAAATTTTCTCATCAATTAAAACATCATTATCGTAAACTCGAACTTCAATACGATTAATATCTAACTCATAATCGTAGGCAATAATATTAAAGTTCAAATCCTCAGAAACACTTATTTCATAATTGTCCTCATCATCGTAAGGCAAATATCCCAAGGGATTAATGTGGCCTTCATCATCTGATGAAAGGCTGTTTTCTCGAATCTCAAAATGCAGATGCTCCCAAGTCGCCGTGCCAGAACTACCACTTTCACCAATCACATCACCAAGATTAATTTCATCTCCTCTCTCCATATTTTCAATACTATCCAAATGGGCATAAAGAGAATAAAAATCTCCATCATCATGAGACAAAATGACAATATTTCCGCTGTTAGGGTAGGGGCTGCCATCTTCTCCATCAAAATAAAATCTATGAACCTCGCCGCCATTAATCGCATGCACATCTGTTCCTCGATCTGCAGGAATGTCTACACCCCGATGAAAATCATAACTTCCATTTTGCAAACGCGGCCCAAACGCAGAACGCAGCTCGTCCTGTTTTGTACTTCCACTTATGGGCCAAACAAAATCAGCCACAACTTCCTCAACCTCAACCTCAATCTCCTCCGTCAACAATTCAAACAAAATTTGTGCAACCTGCGCTCGACTAAAACTCCAGTCCGGATTAAAAGTTTCATCAAAATCTAAGGTCAATGTTCCCAATGTTTGAGCATACTCATCAAACCAAATGCCATCTGGAACATCCACAAAAATATCATTCTCAAATAATTCAATTCCAGAAACTTCCAATAGGATTTTCGCAGCCTCAGCACGATTAATGATCTCGGCAGGCCTAAAAAAGCCATCTGCGTAGCCCTCAATCCAGCCTGCATCCTTCGCCGCACATACAAATGGCGCAAACCATTCGCGGCCAACATCCAAAAAACAGTCAAAATCATCGCCATCTAATTCAATTTCATTCGCAGCCAAAACTAACTTTAAAAATTCAGCACGATTAATAAAATCATTCGGCCCGAAACTGCCATCGTCGTAACCTTGTAGAACATAAGCATCACTCCAATAATCAACAGCCTCAAAATATTCATGACTTTCATCTAAATCTACAAAAGCAAAAGCACTTCCCGCCATCAAAATTGAAATAATCAAAGCCAAATAAAATCTCATATTTAAATATTAATGGAAGCTCATGCTATAGTCCATTCATGTCAGAAATTGAAATCAATGAAAAATTCGAAGAAGCCTTAAAACGGCTCAACAAAAGCCGCAGTTCCATTTTTATTACTGGGAATGCAGGAACAGGTAAATCTACTTTGCTCACACATTTTCAGCAAACCACAAAAAAAAGCGTAGTAGTGCTTGCACCAACCGGAGTTTCTGCACTTAATGTCGGGGGGCAAACAATCCATTCATTTTTTGGATTCCCACCAGATATCACACCTGAAAAAGCTGCCCGAGAAAGGCCGTCCAAAACCCTAATGAAAATCCTTGAAAACCTAGATGTAATGGTAATCGATGAGGTTTCAATGGTGCGTGCCGATCTTATGGATTGCATAGATGTTGCTCTTCGATCATTTCTGAACAGTTATCAGCCTTTTGCCGGAATTCAGATGGTCTTTATTGGCGATCTGCACCAACTTCCACCCGTTGTGGTTGGCCAAGAAGAAAAGGAACGATTTAAAACTGAATATGCTAGCCCATATTTTTTCGATGCAATGGTCTTTCAAGATGCACAATTCGATTCGCTCGAGCTTCAAAAGATTTATCGTCAAAAAGACAATAAATTCGTAAATGTTTTAAATAAAATACGCACTAATAGAGCAACACCCTGGGATTTCGACATTCTAAATTCTAGGCTTTTAGCCGATCCACAAAAATTTCAAAGCAGCGATCACTCATACATAACTCTCACAACCACAAATAAAGCGGCCGACACAATTAACAAGATGCGCCTTGAACGTTTGGATGATCGTAGTGAAGTTTACGATGCAGAATATTCCGGCGAATTCGAAAATAGAAATCACCCCACAAATGCAAATCTTGAGCTGAAAAAGGGCGCACAAATTATGATGCTCAATAACGACATGGCGGGCCGCTGGGTAAATGGCAGCATCGGTACTATCACAAAAATTGATTTTGATGGCGGCACGGCCGAAGATGTTTTGCACGTAAAACTCGAAGGCGAGGAGGATATTGTAATGGTCAAACCCCACACCTGGGAGCTGCACAAATATTATTGGGAAGCCGAGAAAAATGAAATGAAGCAAGAAACCGTCGGCTCATTTCGCCAGTATCCAATTCGGCTCGCTTGGGCAATTACAATTCACAAAAGTCAGGGGAAAACTTTCGACAAAGTGGTGATCGATCTGGGCAGGGGAGCCTTTGCACATGGCCAGGTTTACGTTGCTTTAAGCCGTTGCCGCAGCCTCGAAGGCCTTCTTTTACAAACCCCTATCGAAAACCGCCACATTTGGAGCAACAGACGCATCGATCACTTTCATAGACAAATGCAAGCATGATACGTATCAAACATTTATCTAAATTCTATGGCGATCATGATCTTTTTGAAGATGTAAGCCTTACTATTGGATCAAAAGAAAAAGTTGGATTAATCGGTCGCAACGGTTCAGGGAAAAGTACATTTATAAAAATTCTTCAGGGCTTCGAAACTCCTGATCATGGTGAAGTTGAAATGTCCAAAAGTGTAAGAGTTCAAAGTTTAGAACAGCATTTAGATTTTACCGAACCAACAATTTTGGAACAGGTCTGCAAGTCTTTACCTTTGGATGCCTACAATCAAGAGTGGAGGGCTGAATCAATTTTAATGGGGCTTGGTTTTATAAAGACAGACATGCAAAGAGCTCCAGATGAATTTTCAAGCGGCATGCAGGTAAGGCTCAGACTCGCTCAGGCCCTCGTGTCTGATGCCGATCTGCTTCTTTTAGATGAGCCAACAAATTATCTAGATATTCTCTCGCTTCGCTGGCTCGAAAGTTTTCTTCAAGACTGGAAAGGCTCATTCATTTTAGTTACGCATGATCAAACTTTTATGCAAAAAGTAGTAACTCATGTGGTTGGGATTCACCGCGGAAAAATGCGCAAAATGGAAGGTGGCCCAACAAAATTAATGCATCAACTTTTAAGGGAGGAAGACGTACATGAAAAAACTAGAGTCAAACAAGAAAAGAAAGATGCAAAAACCAAAGTATTTATTCGGGAATTTCGTGCAGGCGCTCGTTCTGCAGGTTTAGTTCAATCGAGAATCAAATCTTTAGCTAAGCAAAAAATACACAAGAAGTTAGAAAAACTACCCGAGATAAGGTTCCATTTTAAGTCAGACGAATTTCAAGGCAGTGAACTTCTTCGCGCCACAAATATTAGTTATTCTTACGACGAAAATCACCAAATTATTTCTAAGTTTTCTTTGGCGGTAAGACCAAAAGACCGAATCGCAATTATCGGTCCAAATGGAAAAGGTAAAACAACACTTTTGAAGTTGCTCGTTAGAGATTTAGAGATACAGACGGGTAAATTAAAAACCCACGAAAACATCAGGCTAGGGTATTTTGGGCCAAGCCAAATAGCAGATTTAAATCCTCAAAATAGTATTCTCACCGAGCTAATTGCGCTCCCAAATACAAAAGAACAATTGGTTAGAAGCGTGTGCGGCTCATTGCTTTTCACTGGCAGCAATGTAAAAAAGAAAATCAGTTCGCTTTCGGGTGGAGAACGAAGTCGTGTCGCTTTGGCAAAACTAATGCTTTCAAAAAACAACATTTTAATTTTAGATGAGCCAACAAATCATTTGGATATGGAGTCGTGCCAAGCCCTAACTGAAGCGCTAAACGACTTTCCAGGTACCGTAGTTTTTGTAAGTCATGACGAGAAAATTATATCTGAACTTGCAACGCGCCTTGTCGTTTTTGAACAAGGTCACATTACAGTCATGGAAGAAACCTACGAACGTTTTTTGGCAAAAGGAGGGTGGATGGAGGAAGAAACTTTCCGTCCGAAAAAAATCAAAAAATCAGTAAACAAAGAGGAGTATTTAGAAAGGAAAGAAAAAACTAGAAAATTGAGGACTATAAAAAAGGCACAACAAAAACTAGAAAAACAAATTACCAAATTAGAAGCAGAGCAAGAGGTGAATGCAAACATTTTGAACACCGCCTATATTGAAAAAGACCAAAGGAATATTTTTGACTACGGCGAGAAAGCAAAAATCGCAGCTCATGCAATTGAAGATGCATACACAGAGTTAGAACGTTTGGCTAAGAAAGAGGAAGATCTATCGAGTGGACATTGACATTTAACTTAAATATCGCTAAATTACCATCTTAATAATTTTTATAAGATGGCTGCTCAAGAAAACATATACAGATTCCCAGAACATGCAGAGCCCCAAGTTACACATGCCGTTGATTTCGAAAAACGAAGAAGGGAATCATTAGTCTTAATTGCTGATGCAATGGCCAAGATAGAAAACCCCAATAGACCAGCGTCAAAAGGTGAATTCATTCCAGGCATTAGGTAAACAACATACGACCCAAACGCAACATGGTTGAGCCCTCTTCGAGGGCAATTTCATAGTCGCCACTCATTCCCATTGAACACTCAAGGCTGTCCGGGCATAAACTTTTCAAAAGCCTAAACTCCTCCCTCGCAAGCACAGCATCCTGCGAAGCCATTCCCATCAAACCAATAACTCTAAGCGCAGGATATTTTTTAAGCCCTTCCAAAACCATATCCACATCCTCTGGCACACAGCCACTTCGCTCCTCAATTCCACTAATATTGACCTGTAAATAAACAGGGTAGCTCACACCCTCATCCAGAGCTTCAGCAATCAAAGCCGCCTGATCCAAATTTTCCAAACTCTGAATCACATCAAAAGTCTCAACAATCTTGGCTATCTTCCTTGACTGCAGCTTACCCAAAAAATGCCAAGTCAAACCCCGCGGCAATTGCGCCTGCAATTCCAAAGCCTCACTCATGCGATTATGGCCAACTACCTGGTAGCCAGTCCGCTCAAGCATCTGCATGACAGCATCAGGATTTTGCCCCTTCACAACTGCAACTACATTAATGTTTTTCGGAATATTCATATTATTTAGATTCAATTTTCCAGACACCTTTCTCTCTAAAGGCAGGAATACTTTGTCTGTGAGCAGCATTAATAAGTGATGAAAGGGAATTATCTTTCGAATATTCTGCCAAGGTGATAATTTCAGAACCGCGTAAGTACGCAAGACGTTTATGTAAAGATTCTAAAACGGCTAGGGCGACAATTCTTTCCATTTTTTTTGAATTTTTATTATCATCAAATTCTCTAAACGCACCATAATAATTTTTCTTCTCTTTATTCCTCACAATTACAGGTGGATAACCAAGAGCTTGTAACTGAATGTCAATTAAGACTCTACCAATCCGCCCATTACCATCACAGAAAGGATGAATATTTTCAAATTTCAAATGAAATTCGGCAATTTTATCTACAAAATATGTATCAGCATTTGAAGAGTAATCAATTATTAGATCAGAAATAAATTGTTTAACAAATTCAGGAGGAGGGGCAATATGAGTACCAATTCTTACAAATTCGCCTTCTTGCCGGAAGCGACCTGCAAATTCATCATTTATATTCGTAAGCAGCATTTTATGGAGAATCAAAATGAAATCTTCAGACAGGTCAAGTATTTCATTTTTGCCAAATGTATACTCCATGACTCTAGCCAGATTCTTTGCTTCAAATACCTCTCTCAAAGACAAATTACCAGAGACTTCCATATCCAAGAGAATTTTTTCTGTTTCTTTTAGACTAAGAGTGGAATTTTCAATTGCATTTGAATTATAGACACTTTCTGACAGTTCAGCCTCAGAGATTAAATTAAGCAATGATTTTTTACCTTTGCATAAATTTTCATACTCAACTTTGAGAATTTTAATTCTGTCTCGAATTGGTTTTGTTGTAGTCATATGCATTCACTGTATCAAATTCACGGTTATTTGTCAATATATAGTGAATCCTAAGGGAAAGTTGATGGTATTCACGGTTTATTGCTACAGTAAAAACTGTATGATAATTTCACAGTAAATAAATATATGAACCTCTTCAGCGCAGCTTATCAATATTATTCTTATCTTATGTAGGGATATTTGAGCGCACTCGAAAACACATCCTTGCATAAATCTTGCAGGGCTTTTTTTATTAATTACAAAATCACAATGGTATTAACACAAACACAAATAGGTATTGGTCTAGAAGTAGAATGTTTTATTGTAGACTCGGAGGGCAAGCCCGCTCAAGAAATCAGTATTGATGGCGAGCTCATGTCTACATCTGAATGGATCCAGCAAGAAGTTCAACGGGTTTTCCCAGAACTTAGGGGGGCAATTAGTTTGGAACAAATTGCATCTCATTTAGAAATGAAAACTCTAGTCTGCGAAAATCGCACTATAGCTGCTAGACAAATAATTGCTACACGAAGAAAAGTCGAAACAATTTTGCACGCCAAAGGCCTACATCTCAGTTTTCAGCCAGTTCTCGAAGATGAGTTGAGTCTAATCCCTGCAACCCTCGACCCTGAGTCTCGCACTTTTCAACTGGTGGAGCGTTGGGGAGAGAATGCATTTCATTCAGCCACAGCTTGCTTTCAAGTAAATGATTCACGTCCCTTCGCACATCTGCTTGGCCCTGGCGACGAAATGGATATGCGCCGCCTCGAGCAAGCCCGCATAATTCACAATTCATTCACAGCCGAGAAAGTAGCTGAGTTAAGATCAACAAATCTAAATGACATGAGAAGTGCTCAAGGTCTAACCCGTTTTGAACACGCACAAACTTTACTAGTAAGCCAGAATCAAGAACGCTTCGCACGTTTTGGATTTCCAAGCGAGCAGATTCTTTTCCCACCACAATTCGATACCATTCGCGAAATGCTGCGCTGGATGTGCGCCTTTGATGCAAGTTCAGAAATCACTCCAACAGACTTCGAAAGAATGAGCGACCTCTCAATATTCAGGCGGCTCAATCCAAAAGAAATGCACTCTTGGACAGTAAAAATAAAACAGTCAGAAGACCCAAGACAGCCGTGGTGGGTCGAAAGCAGATGGGGAGATTCTCTCGAATTTTCAACAGCAACCGAGCTCGAAACTCACCTAGAACCCGCAACAAATCACTTCGAAGGCTTTGTAGCAGCCTCCAAGACATCAACAGTCAGGCAGCCTGATCACAATTCCCCAGTCTGTGAATTACTTCAATGAGCTCCAAGCCTTACCAGGGAAAACATGATTTGTAACCGGTAATCTCATATCCCTCTCATGAAGGGGTGAATTTGAAGTCGCAACAACTGTTATTGGACAAGAAGGATAAACTGATCTAGTAGTCTCGCCAAGCACCTGACTTCCCGTAGTATAATGACAACCTCCATGACGTATTCTTTCATCAAAACCTGTAGAGTTGCTTGCTCCATATCGAAAAGCTCTCACAAGTTGTTCGTCAGCATGACCATCAAGTGCATTCCAAGGTATCCTCCCCGGAAAAGTACTCTTAGTCACATCATCTGCAAAAATAATCGCTGGCAAAGTTCCCATCAGACCTTTCTTACATGCTTGTATAGTAGCAGCAGTTTCTTGCCAACCATGAGTTCTTAAGATAGAGGCAGCACCGAGTGCATCCTCACCATTCAAATTATGAAGCAACCATTGCATAATTCGGTCCATAATGACTGTTTTCCCAAGCCCTGGGCCACCATGAAAAACATGAAAACCATTCGAACCTACAAGGCCGCCATAAGCTGCTTCTGCCATTTCAGCTACAGCCTTTAGCTGAGAGTCCTGATAAGCTGTATCACTTTGTCTTTCACCCAATAAAAGAGGTTTCATCTTCATAGATCTACCAATAGGTTTTGCTGGAAATCTTTCAGCACCTACAAGTTTTGGTGCAATTAACCTATCCGAAGGAGCTTGACCAGCCTTGCTCGGCAACTCTTGTGCAGTACTCGATAACATATTCTGTACTCTCAAAAGTAAATGTCCATCTAAAGCAGGAAGTTCTAGATGCCATACATGCCCATCATTACCCTCAGAACTACGTAATATTCTTTCCTTAAATACATTTCCTTCATCATCAGAATCAAATAAGCCTTCCAAGGTTTCACCTTCACCTGATTGAATAGCAATAAAAGGAGGGATATCTTCTCCCTCATCATCAATTGTAGCGCTTACCCAAGAACCTATTCCCTTCAATAAATTTTGGCCATTGTCAAATAGTTCACCAACATGCGTATAGCCAGCACTTACAGCCTGAGCAAGCATATTTTCAACAACTGGCTTAATTACACCTTTGTCACTGGCAGTACCCATTCTCAAAATCATATGAGCTTTTTCAGATAATAACTGCTTAAATCGACTTACCACCCCTCCATCACCAAGTCTTTCATATGTACTAAGAGCTTCATCTCCACTGGGGATGACAACTCTTGGATCTTCAGTGTCTATACTTGGTAAAACCCAGACATCACCAATCCTAACCAACTGCCGATCTCTTTCTTTCACGTCATCATAATAATCCATACTAGATACATTTTCTCCTGACATAGGCTATATAATTTAGGAATAAATAATTATAATTGACTTACAACACCTTTGTGTCAATGTCAAGGGTCTGCTCAAATTTACAAAAGCCTATACCTGTAAATTCTTACTGACAGTCCACATTGACACCCTTTAAATATAACTGCCACCTTTAAACACAACTTCATCATCAATCAAAATTTGATCTAGGTCTGCAAAGATATCCATGTGATAGCGTTGCACTACAGATTTAGCTAACTTCTTTCTATAAATAGGATGTTTTTTCCCAAGTGATATATGAAAGCCAGCCATACGTTCAAAGGCGCTCACATCCGATAGTGGGTTCGCATGGGAAATTGCAGGGTTCAAACCAAAACCCGCTTCTCTAATCATAACTTCTCCATCTTCACTTGCTGCGATTACATCTAAAACATCTTTACGAAAAGGAGGGGGGCATTTGGGGTCGTCACAAGTCAAAATGCTCTCTGTGATTTTCACTTTAAAAGCTTCACAAGGAACCATCTTCCAGTCTGTTCCGGGATAGGCCGCAACCATGAGCTCTCCATTCACACTAGAGAAATCTTTGGCTTCAGTAAAAACTTCTCCACAAATTGCAGCACCTCCTCGGTTTTTTTGTTTCCAGAAAACTCCATGATTGGTCTTACATTCTTCCATAGGTCCAAAGCTTAAAACAGATCCATTTTTAGAGACAATTTTTAGCTCGCTAGCTTGTTCTAATTTCCCAGCTAATAGGCCTCCAAATCTTTCGTAGTAATCACCACGATATTCCAATGCATTCGCATAAGTTTCAAACTCATCAGGAGCGAAATATTTAAGATGTGCATGCTCCAAACAGCCAATACCTGCATTAAATAGTTGTAATCGAATACGAAAATCATCTAGGCGGAAATTACTTGATTGAACCAGAACAACAGTAGATCCAGAGGGCAAGCTCAATAGTTTTTCTCTTAATTCATCTGGCTTTTCATCATCAAAATTTATCTTTTCTGCCCTAGGCATATTTGCACTATATGCATCAGCCAAAATACTAGAAAAATCACACTGACGATCAAAAAGAAGAACTTGGGGCTCATCTTTGCATTGCATTTGCTTTTCTAAAACCACTTTTGTGATTTGTATCAGGCGTTCTAAAAGAGTCGTATTCATGGCGATAGACTAGCATTTAGGATCAGTGAGTCAACTAGTGTAGAATCCAAACATGAAATCAAAAGCATGTGTACGCTGTTCTTCGGACTTTCATCTCACAGACAAAGATGAATGGTTTTATAACGAAAATAAAATTCCAGAGCCTACACGCTGCCCCAACTGTAGGGCACTACGTCGTTACACCTGGCGAAATGAAAGGGTCCTATATGTAAGAAAATGTAACGGCACAGGCAAAACAATAATGGCTACCTTCGATGAGAATGTGCCATTCCCGGTTTATGACGTTCCTTATTGGTTCTCAGATGCATGGGACGGCCGTGATTACGGACGCGATTTTGATTTTAATAGACCATTCTTTGAGCAATTCCGTGAACTCCAAAATGTAGTACCTCAGTTAGCTCGTTCGGTTTCTGGTAACGAAAACTGCGATTTCACAAATCAAGCCGGATGGAACAAAAACTGCTACTTAATTTTCGAAGCAAACTATTCCGAAGATTGTTATTATTCTAGTTACATCCAATATGCAAAAGACTCAGTAGATTGCCTTCGTGTAAGAGAGTCACAACTTTGTTATGAATCCATTAATATGGAGCGTTGTTACAATATCAAGTTTTCTGAAGATTGTACTTCATGTAGTGATTCATGGTTTTTGAAAAGTTGCATAGGTAGTAGAAATTGTTTTGGATCAGTAAATTTAAGGAACAAAGAGTTCTACTTTTTTAATGAACAATGCACTCCAGAGCAGTATGAAAGGCGTTTAAGCGAGGTGGGCTTTGGCTCAGAAAATATAGAAGCTGGAATAAAACAAGAAGACATTCAAAAAATGCGAGAACAATTTTATGCATTCCAATTGAAATTCCCACACAAATACATGGTAGACAGGCAAACTGAAAATTCCACTGGCAGCTATATTTTAAACAGTCAAAATTGTGAAGAGTGCTTCGGTATTTGGAACTGTCAAGATTGTAAATTCGTTGTTGATTCCAACAATATGAAAAACGTATATGACGTAACAGTTTTTGGCGCAGATGAAGGGGCAGAATTTTGTTGCGACTCACACGAAATCGGAGCCGGTTGCCGGAATGTCTATTACTCACACCAAATTTTAGGAGGCCACAGCATATATTATTCCTCGACTTGTTTCTTTAACAACACAAATATTTTTGGCTGTAGTTCTTTAAAACGTGCAAATTATTGCATCTTAAACAAGCAATACACAAAAGAGGAATACGAAGAGTTAGTCCCAAAAATCATAGAGCACATGAAGAAAACAGGCGAGTGGGGAGAGTTTTTCCCAATGTCTCTAAGCCCATGGGACTACAATGAAACACTCGCTCAAGAATATTTCCCACTTTCAAAAGAGCAGGTGCAAGCCATGGGCCTAAAGTGGAAAGATCAAAAGCAATTAATTCCTCAAGAAGGGGCAATCATATGTGAAGTCTCTGGCAAACCTTTTAAGATTATTCAGCAAGAGGCAGAGTTTTATAAACGCTTCGGCCTGCCCACACCTCTCCGCCACCCTGACCAACGCTACACCGATCGCATGGCAAGAACTTTGCCAAGACACCTTTGGGAGCGCCCTTGTGATAAATGCGCTACACAGTTGCAAAGTCCATATTCGCCAGAAAGACCAGAAATAATATATTGCGACTCTTGTTACTTAGGGGAAGTATATTAACTTTCTAAAAACTAATCGCCACCTGCAAAATTGACTCAACGAGCCCTTTGACTTATAATCACATCTTAGTGATTTTATATATTCATGCGATCTCTTGCCTCAAAACTTATATTAGGAGTCGCACTTTCTACAGCTGTACCACATCCCTCCAAAGCCAAAGAATGGGGAGCTGAAGTTTTATTAATTGAAGATGAGTTAAAAATGGCTCTCACTCGAAATAATTTCAGAGTAGCTAATATGCATTATCAAAGATTAGAAGCTATGGGCCCAAAGGCAGAATCATCCATGTACCATGTCACTCATTATATAGGTGCTCAAGCTGCCAAAGCCTTGGGAAATATAGAAGATTATCGGGTCCGTTTGATGAGGGCAATTGCTAGCGGAAATGAAGAGGCAGCAAAAGATTTATCCCTCTTTGAAGCTCAAGTAGGCATGGTGAAATGGAAAGTAAAAAGACCTTGCGATGAAGATACACTCTCAGTAGCTCCATCGAGCTTTGATCGAGCGCTCACAATGAGGAGGGAGGAAGTTATGCTTTCAATTGCAACAACATGCAAATGGGAGGGCTATGTAGCTGCCGGTGAATACATCCTCACTGAGGAACCTCTGACTGTGCAGCCCTTGTCTGAAAATCCAGAAACACAAAAAACCAGAAAATAAATATTGTCTCGAATTATTTATGCCTCTGGCCAATCAATTATTGAATTATCAACATACTGAATTGATTCGATTCTATTGAGTCCTGGACCATTAATTCTTTTTAAATGAAATAATATCGGCCCGCCAACTTTCTGATAAATAAATTCATTATTAATCAGAAATAAACCTTCAGGTTTTAGAACTCTTAAGGCATGTTCACAAATTGTTCTTTCGGCTTTCTGATAGGCCGGGTCATTTAAACGAGCCCAACCTTGCAACAATAACGAAGGAGAGGTAGCGGCATCATCATTGTAACCAATAAGAGCATTCGCATTTACTATATCCACCGAATTATTTGGGATGATATTTAAGTCAGCTTCACGAGTAATATTAGCATGTAAAAAGTCCCATTCTTCCGTTTTAGGCTGTCCATCTTGATACCTCGGATAATTATGATCTACACCCGTAATATCGGCTCCTAGCATATGCATACCTCTAGCAAGCCAAGGTTGAAAACCTCTTTCGCAAGAATTCCCATATGGTGGCTCTCCACCACAACCAAAATCTACAATTCTGAGATTTCGAATTCTATCAAGAGCGTACTGTCCATCACACGCTAAACCAAGCCGCTCACAAAACACCCGCATCCTTTCAACATGGTAAGGATCGATAGCAAGTTTATCAGAATATTTACCCCTCAATTCAGCATGAACATCATCATAGCCCCTTAACTCTGTACTTTCAAAAGGGCCATCTACATAAGCCATAACTTCTGCTTTCTCTGCAGACCGAGTCATAACCTTTTTTAAACCTCCATCTGCTGTGATTATAAGTGCTGTTTGTTCAGCATTATTAGCCTCAGCTCCAAGCTCAAATCTTTTACACACTATTCTCAATTCACTAGCATCCCATTCCATTCAATAATTGGTTAATAGCCGATATTAAACCCTATTTCAGTGAAATTGTCAACGGGGTGCCACCTCAAACGATTTCGGGCTGGAATACCAATGTGAATTGGAGCAAGGCACTATTATATTGCAGAAGATTCAAACGTGGTAATATGCCTTCGACCGACCCTCCATAGCATTCAAAAACATGCCCAAAATTCGATCAAAAACCGAACTAAGGTCAACCATCCCACAAAAAAAACAGAGACGAGTGAATATTAAAATTAAATATATATTAATTTTAGGATTTTGGATGGTCTCATTAATTTCTATATTAAATATTGGCTATTTGAGTTTTGTTAGTGCTGAAAATGCATAGGAGGAGGCAGTTCTTTCCAGCCTTCAATCCGTTTCTGAAGGACGTTCTTCAGATATTGTTCACTTAGTACAGCTTCGACAAGAGCAGGCTAAAGAACTTGCTGGAACATTTTTAACAAGACAATTAGAGTCTAATGGAATTAATGATTCAGAAGATATTGCTGATATTCAGGAACATATTGAGTCTATTCTTGCGGAAATGAAATTGGAGGGGCAGGAAGGTCAAGAAGATATTGATAAACCTACTGCTATTGATATCATTGGTATCTGGAATACTAGCGGTCTTATTGTTGCTAACACAAACAAAGAACTCATCGGCAAAAAAATGCCTGATCACTATTTACAAGATGTAAAAACCAAAGGCTCACACTTCGGTGGTTTTGAAAATGATCCGTTAACAGGGGAAAATTTCCTTATTTTTCTTCAAAGCATCCGAGATTTTGAAGACAATCAGTTCGCTGGTGCAATTATTCTCAAAGTAAAAGCTCATGTCTTGAATGAGGTAACTGGGAATACAGCTGGATTAGGAGAAACAGGAGAAGTTTTGATCGGCCAAAGAGACATTGATAATCCAACTAAAATTGAATTTATTAGTGATTTACGTCATACAAATAATCCACCTATTGTTACTATTGGTAGCGATGACGCAATCCCAGTCCAAGAAGCTGTTCAAGGCATGGATGGTGAAGGAGTTTCTGTAGATTACAGGGGGGAGGAAATATTTGCAGTTTGGAAGGCACTTCCGCAATTGGAGTGGGGCATGGTAACTAAATTTGACAAAGCAGAAGCATTTGCTCCAGCAACTAAGTTAAGAAATTGGATTTCAGTTATTGCACTAGGAACATTCATTTTGATGTTTTTTTTAAGCCTCATTATTGAAAGGTTTATTACGAGCCCAATTGAAGAATTGCATTCTGGAATGAGAATTATTGAAAAGGGAAATTTGGATCACAAAGTTGGATACGAAGGCGGTGGTGAAATTGGCAAACTTGCCCGCGCATTTGACGTGATGACTGCAGCTGTAAAACAATCACGTGCAGATGTAGATAAAAAAGTTGAGGAACAAACTAGGCAACTGGAAATAGAAAAAACGGAGGCTGACAAAGCACGCAAAACCGCTGAAAGTATGAATGAGGTTATGTCAGGAAGAGAACTCAAGATGATAGAGTTGAAAAAGAAAATTACACTTCTAGAAAACAATATAATTGAAAAGCCAGATAATAAGGATCAGAATTAATTAAAAAATTTATTCTCATCCAAACTTCGTTGGAGCAGGTGAGGGGAGTATCAATTTACTTCGTAAATTTTCATACAGTCGTCGTCGCTCAGTCATGTGAGAGCAAGCTCTCCCGCGACATTCGCTCCTAGCCAGCATCGAACCCTTCGGGCCCGCCTCCCCACTAATCTAATGCAACTTAAAAACCACCCACAGGGGGTGCTTTATAAGTTGGAGCAGGTGAGGGGAGTCGAACCCCTGTCATCGGCTTGGAAGGCCGAGGTAATAGCCATTATACGACACCTGCAAATGTAGAGAGAGAATGGGAGCTTGCTCACAATTCTCGATCGGAATGCGGCTGGTGCACAGAGTACACCCGAACGGAGGGAGAGAAAGTGTGCTTGCATACTTTCTATTCCGGAGTGAGCTAGGTGCACCGTAGGTACACCTGCGAATGAAACTGAGCCGGTACGAATTGTACCCGCAAGTTCACCAGCCCATCTTAAGGGCAGTTCCACGATTTTTCAAGCACAAATTCACAGACGAAGCCTTAAGCATGCGACCTTTTGCAGCAATAAAGAAAAGCTCGCGTCCTCAAAAAAACTTCGCTACACTGCTCCTATGCACGTACAAATATTCACAGATGGTTCCTGCATAGGAAATCCTGGCCCAGGTGGCTGGGCAGCCATTATTCGCACCAACGGCCGCGACAACAAAATCGAGGGTGGAGAGTACCACACGACCAATAACAGAATGGAGCTTCTCGCAGTGATAGAAGCGATTAAACTAGTCCCAGAAAACTCAACTGTTGAACTGTTCACAGATTCGGCTTGGGTTGTAAATACAATGACAAAAGGCTGGAGAAAAAGAAAAAACCTCGATTTATGGGACGACTTAGATAAAGTTACTCCAAAAAAAGAAATCACATGGACATGGGTAAAAGGCCACTCAGGCCACCCCGAAAATGAAGACTGCGACACCCGCGCACTTTTACAAGCAGGCCAACACAAAAGAATCGCCCGCAACATGGATCCAGAAGATTTAAAATTACCAGGCCAACAAGAACTTCTCTAAAATTTCAATTTCGCCTTTTTTGCATCAAGCTCCATCCGTAACTCGGAGTAAACTTTTGAGCTAGTCATGCCACTTTCTTTGAGCTCTTCAAGAACTTTATCTTCAACATGATAGGCAGCTTGTTGAGCCAAATACATTTGTATATTACGACAGGCCCTAGGATTCTTCTTTTCAAGAGCTGCAAGCTTCTCTAAAGATTTCTTTTTCCATAGGCGATAACGCTTCACATATTTAGAAATCAATTTAGTATTCGGGAAAATCTTATCAGTTTTAATCTCAGCCAAGGCCGAAATCGCATCCGCACTAGAAATTGTCCTCGCCCTATACATTTCATAACGCAGCATAATTTCTTGTTTCTTAATCTTCTTTCTTAGATTTTTCATCCCCAAATTCTCCATCAAAATTACCAAACGTGAGTTAGACGAAAGCCAAGTCAGTTTGCCAAGTGCAACTTTATTATTTGGATTATCCACAGTCATTTGCTGCTGAATATTCGAAAGTAAAATATGCAGAACCTCCTGAGTTATTTCCCCATGATAATAAAGCTTCGTCACACTTCGTTTTTCAACCCCAAGCAAATGCCTCCTCAAAAGCCTTTCCAAATCAGCCACCTCCAGATCAGATTCATAAATATGCTCACAACATTCATCACGATGATTTTTATATTTATCTGAAAGTTGTTTGAAAATATCTTGCGAAATAAAACCCTTCTTCTTCATATGAACCAATTTCTTACCAACTTTTTGATCCAACATTGCCTGATTTTCTTCATGCTCCAAATATTCCATTCGTGAAAAAGACTGCAGTCCAAAAATCGAAAGCATCATTGGCATTGTGGCACCATTAAATATAATTGTGAAAAATATCACACCAACAGTAAATATAAGAAGCTCCTGATAATAAGGGAAGGTTTCAGGAATCGTAAGCACCAAAGCCACCGCAAGCGCACCTCTCAGCCCACTCCAATGAATAATATGCATCCAAGCCAGCGGAATTTTTTCACGCTTAGAAAACAAATTAATCATAGGTACCACAGAGTAAACCACTAGCATTCTCGCAAGTAATGTTAAACAAATCACAAATCCCAAAGGAATCAAAAGCGGGCCAACTGCATCTTTCGTACTGAAAACAACAATTCCCACCAACAAAAACAATAATGAATTTGCCAGGAAGGCACTGTAATCCCAAAAGTGCTCCATGATGCCCTTAACTTCTGGTGAAATTTTATAAGCGCCATAATTTCCAACTACTAAACCTGCGGCTACTGTCGCCAAAATTCCAGAAACACCCAAGAAATATTCCGCAATAATAAAAGTTGCATGCGCCAAAATTAAAGTAATTGAAATCTCAATCTCTTTGGAGTTTTTCACGTAATCCAGTGCCTTTGAGAAAACAAATCCCAAAATCAAACCTGTTAAAAGGCCTCCAGTCACAACAATTAAAAAATCATCAAAACTACTCAGAAGCTTAGTTTGCCCTTCAAGTAAAAGCCCAAATAAAACCAAAGCAGTTCCATCATTAAACAAACTTTCCCCCTCAATAATTGTAGACAGACGCTTCGGCGCACCAATTTTCTTAAAAAGTGAAAGCACCGAAATCGGATCCGTTGCAGAAATCATCACACCAAAAAGTAGAGAGACCGTCCAGGGAATATCTAAAATATAATACATCCCACTTGCAATTAGCAGGGCAGACCCAAGCAGCCCAACTGTCGAAAGTACAGATATCGTCAGCATGTTTTGTTTGAAATGCCGAAAGTTGGTATGAAATGCAGATTCAAATATTAAGGTCGGCAAAAATACATAAAAAATCAGCTCAGGTGAAAGCCGAAAGTCTTCCAAAAAAGAAAGCGCTGCAACTTGCTCACCCAAAAATCCAATCAAAAGGCCCACCAAAACCAAAACAACTGTATATGGGATTTTAGAATTCCTCAGCAAAAAAGACACTAAGGTCGCCACAGAAAGTAATGTGACAACCGAAAGCATGGCATGGAGTACAAATTCATTTTCCATCTAGAACGAGTTAACCTAAAAGACCATTCAACTTTTCAGAAAGCGTGTCTTTTGGAAGGGCACCAGTTAGGCGTTCAGCCTCTTCACCACC
The DNA here is from genome assembly GCA_018658105.1 of Candidatus Peregrinibacteria bacterium. GTDB lineage: Bacteria > Patescibacteriota > Gracilibacteria > UBA1369 > 2-02-FULL-48-14 > JABHVW01. Next base: position 79,620 of record JABHVW010000001.1, on the reverse strand, counting down.
TTTGAACATAATCAAAGTTGGAATGCTCATTACTCCAAATTTTTGTGCAGTTTGCTGACTTTCATCAACATTAACTTTCACAATTTTCACCTTCCCATCAAATTCACCTGAAAGCTCATCAATTACTGGAGTTAAAGCCTTACAAGGCCCACACCAGTCAGCATAAAAATCCACCATCACAGGGATATCTGACTTTAAAACCTCTGCTTCGAAGTTTTCATCTGTAACAACTGTAGCCATAATATTTTATTTAAGAATATAGTGGGACAATAATAACACGCACCAAGCCCTTGGGAAAAGGGCCAAAAGATGCTATAATGTAGGGTATGAAACATTTCAAATTTCTCGCTATTTTCGCCGCTTTACTAAGCCCATTCCTTCTACAAAGTAGTTATGAAGCAGGCCAAATCAATTTCAATCAACAGATCAGCTTGCAGCTTGAGCCGATGGCGACGGTAATTACTACTGGAGCACATTATCAAACAAGCCGCAGCTTCATTTCTGAAATTTACGAAGTTCCTGCCTCAGACACTTTTAGTCTGAATTGGATGGAGGAAATTTCACATGAAACGGCCGCAGAAATCGAAATGCGTTTTAGAAATACAAATGGAGTTTGGACAGATTGGGAACACATGCATAAAGATGAGCATTCCGGCCCTCGTTCAGACAATGCGGAATGGAGCTTCCTTTTTGCAGATGAGTTAAGTGATGCTTTTCAATATCGAGTTGGCCTAAACACTGAAAATAGCGCTCAAACTCCAAAGATCAAATTGATCAGCCTGAACTACGACTCAACAGAAGAGCAGGTTCAGCCACTTGAAGGCTTTACTGCACTTTTCAAAAAGACTAGTTCGAAAATTATTCCTCGAGAAGATTGGATTTTAAATGAAAGTGCAGCTTACTTCGATGATGATTATTCATATGAAGAGGAGGAAAACGAAGAAGACCAAGTTGATTGGTACGATGAAGAAAATGCAAAAGTTATAGACGTTAGTTATAAAGATTCAGATGGCAATTATATTTGGCCACTGCAATATCAAGATGAAGACGACCTAAAAAAGATCGTGGTTCATCACACTGCTAGCACAAAATATCTTTCAGATTCAAAGCGTGCTGGCCGAGCAATTTATAATTATCACGCAGGCACAAGAGGCTGGGGTGACATTGGTTACCATTATTTGATTGGAACAGATGGTAAAATTCTTGAAGGCCGAAAAGGCGGCCCAGAAGTTATTGGCGGCCACACCGGAGGTTACAATGGCGGAACAATTGGAATCGCACTTCTTGGCGACTACCACACTGAAGATTCAATGCCGGGTAAAATGGCTGAAAGCCTAGCAAATCTTATTTATGATCTTTCTGAAGATTACGAAATTGATCCAGGTAAAACTAGCAAATTTCGTGGTGAAAAAAGTTCAAACCTTCTTGGCCACCGCGACCTAACAGCAACGGCTTGCCCAGGTAATTACACTCATGACTATCTTGATGAAATGGGTGATTTCGTCAGTGAACTTTTAGACGAAGATGACTACAACGATGTATCAAGTCAGTTTGATTACATGGAGGCAGACGACAAAAAAACAGTCAGTTTTAGTCTCACAAATTATTCCAAATCAACTTGGAATAGTCCAAAACTTAAGTTAAAAAATAAAAATAAATTAGTAGATCTTAGTGTCTCAAGCAGTCCATCTTCAATTGCAGCTGGCAAATCTGGCTTATTCAAATTGAGTCTAAAGTCAGATGACGATGGTGGTTTTGCAGAGTTAGATTTAGAAATTAGTGTAGCCGGAAAAGAAGTTGCAGAAGTCACATATGGAGTTTATATAGAGGAAGAAATTGAAGTAGAAGAGAAGTCAAAAAGCAGTAGCAATGATGCAAAAATCCTTGAACATTCTGAGGATTCACCAATGAGCCCTGGTGAGACAAGACTCATGTGGATCCAAATAAAAAACACAGGTAATACAAAATGGAGCAAAGATAGCTTCGACCTTCAATACAAAGGTGACGACGAACTAGAGGCAGACGACACAAGACTCGTACTGAAAAATGTTAATAAAAATGTAAGTACTAAAGTATTCTTCAATGTAACTGCTCCAGATGAACCTGGCGAATATACACTTGAAGTTTGGCCACTGAATAAGAAAAAGAAACTCACAAAAAGTGCATATAAAATTGATATCGAAGTTGAAGAAACAAACTTAACAACAGTTAGCAAAGATGCGATCCGCATCAAACTAACCCCTGATAACGGAGTAGGTGAACCACTAATCGGCTCACGTGAAAAATTCGCAATTTATGATGATCAAACCCTGCTAAAAACATTCGCGGGCAACAGCCGAGTACGCATAACTGAGCCAGAACCTGGCAAATTTTATCTACGATCGGGTGGCGACAAATGGACAGTAAACGGTCCACTTCGATTCGTCCCAGAAAACGAAGCAGCAATCCGCGTTTACACAATGGATCAAAGGCCAGCATGGAACACAAGCCTGAACGACAACGAATTCCTCGGCATAATTGAGCTAGCTTTTGTAAGCGGTGAAATGACACTGATTAATGAATTAGACCTGCAAGATTACCTAAAAGGTGTAGCCGAAATATCTGGCGACACACACAGCGAAAAAGCAAAAGTAATGAGCATTTTGGCACGTAGTTACGCACATTATTACATGACTGTAGATCAAAAATTCCCAGGCAAACCTTATCACCTAGAAGACGATCCAGATACATCACAAAAATATCTTGGTCACAATTTTACAAAACGTAGCGAAGACATTATAGATGCAGTCGAAGCCACAGAAGACCTTGTAGTTACTTACAAAGGCGAAGTCGTTAAAACGCCATACTTCAGCCAATCAAATGGTGTCGCTACAAAAAGCGCACAAGAAGTTTGGGGCTGGACTCACACTCCATTTCTAGTTTCAGTGTCAGACACACATTGCGCCGCAGATTCATTCTGGGGCCATGGGGTAGGCCTTTCCGGCTGCGGCGCCGAAGCCCTCGCACAAAAAGGCAAATCTTTCGAAGAGATTATCAAATATTATTACTCAGGCGTTGAAGTAGAGGAGCTCTAGCTCTATACTGTCAGCATGATCCTAGGAATAAACACATCTCAAAACACGCACGAACTCGCATTGATCGACCGCGATAAAATTTTGAATGAACGCGCTTGGCAAGATGAGAAAGATAACGAAACACGTTTAGCGGCTCTCATTAAAGAAATGCTGGAAGAATCTGGCATTGATAAAAAGGAAATCACAGACATAGTTGTAATTAGTGGGCCAGCATCATTTGCAGCACTTCGAACAGGTGTCGCTTTTGCAAACACATTCGCGAGCGCTCTATCTGCAAACCTGCACCACATGGACACTTTTGAGCTATTAAAACGCAAAGCCGCACTTAATGAGCCAACCCTCACAATCCTTAATGCAGGCGGCCACGACATTGGCCTTCGCAGTTACGAAGACAACAAAGCAAGTGAAATCAAAGTGGCGGCCATGGCAGATTTACTTGCAGAATTTCCACATGACGCATATAAAGTCATCTCAGAAGTAACAGATGTGCAGTCATCACAACTTACATCAATATGCCTTGAGAAAAATTGGCAAGAAATTCAGGGGCACGAGCTTCAAACACTTGCAGAAATGCTAGTAACATTCGGCCTTGAAGGTCTTGAAAAAACAGATATGGTAGAAGAAAAATATTTAAAAGATCCCAAAATTACAAAATCTAAAAATAAATGGAAAAACTAATATGCTTTATATAGTCGCAACCCCAATTGGTAATTTAGAAGATATCTCAGCACGCGGTCTGCAGACCCTCAAAGATGTTGATTTAATCGCAGCCGAAGACACGCGACACTCCAAAAAACTTCTACAAAAATACGATATTAAAACTCAGCTCATTTCTTATCACAGCCACAGCACCGATAGAAAAGTAAATGCACTTGTGAGTGAAATGCAAAGCGGCAAAAGCATCGCATTAATTTCAGACGCAGGAACGCCCGGCATTTCTGACCCAGCTTGGTCTTTAATTAAAGCAACCCGCGAAGCAGAATTAAATATCATTCCAATCCCTGGTGCAGCCGCATTTCTAGCAGCACTTATGGGCAGCGGGCTGCCAATGAATCAGTTTACTTACCTCGGCTTCGTACCCGCAAAAAAAGGCCGCAAAACTTTATTTGAATCATTGCTTGAAGAAACTCGCACAACTATTTTATATGAATCTCCACATCGTATTTTAAAAACTCTCGGCTTAATGCTAGATGTTCTCGGGCCAGACAGACGCATAGTTGTCGCTCGCGAACTTACAAAATTACACGAAGAATTCCACCGCGGCACCACCCAAGAAATATACGAAGAATTCAAAGCCTCGCCAAGAAAAGGGGAGATGGTAATTTTAGTTGCACCAGCCAACTTTTAATTACTCTTTAATTATTTTTTATCAAAATTCCAAGTGCCATCCCAGCCCTCGATGTGCTGGGTTTTCAATTCCTCAATACGTTTTAAATAAGCACTTGCCGGCCCATCTTCAGGCAATTTCTCTAAGACTTTTTTCATCCGCTGCACGGCCTCAGCCCAATCTTGATTCCTGTAATATTCCAAAGCCTGATGCCACTCCTCAATCACTGCACGCCCAGCATCGCTCTCTGAGCCCTTTCTGCCAAGAAGCTGATATATATCAATTGCTTCGGCTTTACCCTTCAAACGAACTCTATCAATTCGTCTGAAATTCATTGTGTCTTCACAAGCTTTCATATTTTCAGAATTCATCAAAACCCGCGTGCCATAAAACTTATTCCCACTCTCAAGCCGCGCCGCAATATTCACCGTGTCTCCCATTGCCGTGTAATCAAACCGCTCAGCACTACCCATATTCCCAACGATCGCTTCGCCACTTGCAATGCCCAATCTAACCTTCAAATCAACGCCAGTCGTCTTATTTATCTCCTCCATTTTACTCCGAATTTCCAGCGCAGTTTCACACGAATCTTTTGCATGAGTTTCACTCGCAATCGGAGCGCCGAACAGAGCCATAATTGCATCACCTTCAAATTTATCCACAGTTCCACCATGTCGCATTATCACATTCGCAAGCGCATCAAAATATGTATTAACCAGTTGAACCAACTCTGCAGCAACTAATTTTTCAGTTAGATTTGTGAAGTTTTCAAAATCAATAAACATCACAGTAATATTTCTTTTCTCGCCACCAAGCACCAAACTACTCGGATCCTCACTAATTTGTTGAACCAATTCAGCAGAAACATAATGAGAAAATGCAGATTTAATCTTTCGTTTCTCTCTAAATTCCGTGAAATTCCTATACACCATAGAAAGGAAATATACGCTCAAAAGGGCTGCAATAGGCCAAATAATATCTAGAATCACACCGCTACTAAATAGGCGATCCACATAAAAAGGGAAGATAAATAGTTCTAAAATCAAAACACCTGTACCAAACAAAACTGGTAAGTATAAAAATGCAAAAGTAGATATCAACAGAAAGCAAACAACAAAAATTGAAAAGCCTGTTTGACCCTGCTTGCTTAAAAATTGACCATCTAAAACAGTCTGAATTGCATTAGCCTGAATTTCAACCCCAGGCATTGGCACATTCTGATCAATAGGAGTGAAATGCCTATCCTGCAATATTGGCGCAGTCGCACCAATTAATACAATTTTCCCATCAAAAGCATCATCTTCAATATTACCTTTAAAAACATCTACAAAAGAAACACTCGGGAAGCTATATGAATCTCCAGCATAATTCACGAGCATTTGCCCATTATCTACAGGGATTTTTCTGCTCTCATCAAATAAATAATATTTGTCATTTTCAATAAACGTGCCAGCACTCAACTCATCTCTATACAAAAAATCTCGACCCATCATTAAAGCTAAGCTCTCTTCAAAATCATCACCTTGTTTATAACCAATAGGTAAGGAGTAAATTGCTTGCTCATTATCATCTGTAACAGCTTCAGAAAATGCAGTCTGCGCAGCTTCAGTAAAAAATTCATAAGAGCCAGCTTCGTCGCCGCCGTGCAATAGATTCCCCTCTAAAATAGGCTGAGTCGCAGAATATTTAATCATAAAAACATCTTCTCCAAGCGCAGATTTAAAAGCCACATCTTGAGGATTTTCTTCAAGTAAATATTCACTCAGCTGCTCAGCAATTACATCAGTATTATTTTCAGACTCAGAAAAAATGGTCGCAATATCAAACAAAGAAACAGTTTCCGTCTTTCCTTTAAATACAAAATCCAAAAAGATCGAATGCGAGCCACTAGCCCTTATCGATTCAAGAACTTTCGCCATATGACCTCTTGGCCAAGCACCCATCGGCCCAAGCCCACCTTCGCTCGGAGCCATCAAAGTTCGTTCATCAACACCTATAATTATTATGTTTTCATTTAAAGGTCGTTCATCATAAAGACCATGGCTAAGCCTTTTTTCAAACACATCAAACACACTCGTGCCCCTTAAAAATAAGGCGCCAAAAGACACAAAGAAAACTATAAGAATCAAAGCCAATAATTTCTTTTTATCTAACATTATTCAAAAGTCTTAATTTCTTGATAAACCCCAGTCGAAATTGTTCTTTGAATAGAAATATTCGGGAGTTCACCCAAAATTCCCTCTGCAAACCCTTCACTCAAACTCATTGTCATAAAAATAGTCACTTGTGGCTGAAGCTGGCTACCACTTTCAAAAATCGCACGATAAGGATCATCCAAAGGTGTGATATATAAATTAAATGCATCTACAGAGACATTCGAAGGTGTAATAACCTCGAACTCAGCCAAATTCGGAGTGAAGTTATCACCACAATCATAAATCACCGGCGTGCACTCCCACGTATCCACGAAGCCATCACTGTCCGTATCTTCCCCCAACATATCCACCCGCTTCATGTCATAATCATCTGGGTACAAATCTTTCTCACGTCTTTTAAAGACTGTCCTTTCGTCACCTGTTGAGCTAATCAAAATCAGCTCTTCGTGTACATAATTTTCTGGGAAATCACAAAAATCAACTGGATCTCCAACCTCACGTCTGCACATCGCATTCATATCTTCCGGTAGAGATTCATATGCTCCAGCAAAATCTGCAATTCCCACAAAAGGATGGGTAAAGGTATTTGTATCTTGTGTCTCAAAACTCGGAGAATCACAATCGTCAGGATAAACCCCAACCCCATCTACACAATATTCACCATATCCACCAATGCTGCCATATGGTCCAGAATCATCCGGCCCACCATCAGGGGGGCCACCAGTTGTACCAGGATTAAAAAATGCCTTCCCATAAACCCCATACTCAGGAGTGTGAAATCGATGTGTTTTCATCCACTCAATAGTTTCACCATCTTCAATAATTGCATACACATTTCTATCGTAATAAGCTTCATAATCAATTGCACTTCGCTCAACAACTCGAGTGATTTGATCCATTAAAGCATGCGCTTCAGTATATAAATATGCCTGTGCCTGGATCTTTTTTGTAGATCTCATCGAATTAGATAAAACAGTCATCGACAAAGATGCAACCACAGCAAAAATAGTTAATGTAACAATCATTTCAACAAAAGAAGCCGCTGAATGTTTAGTAAATATTCGCAATAGTTCGAGTTAAAGAAATAGTTTTTGGCACGCCTTTTACAGTCCACTCTACCGTTGAGGTAACATAAAAAAGTTGCGCAGGCCCATCATAATAATCAATGGTTACATATCGTCTAAATGCATCCTCACGAACCAAGGTCAAAAGAGGATTTATATCGCCAGACGGCCCATATGAATGAATAACATTCAACTCTCCATCATGATCAATATCAAGCTCCATGGAATACAAAGACTCCCAACCAAGATCTTCATCTAAAGGATCCATCTCAGTTAATAACCATCTGAATGCAGGGTAAGAAAAGAATTCTCTAGTCAATAAATAACTCGCATCATCTTCTAATTTATCAAAAGGGCAGTCAGCAAGTTCATCTGCAAAATAGGCATCCCAACAATTATCAGGGTCAGAACCAAATTTTAAATAATTCAAATCTCTCAGATTCCTAACTGCCTCTATACCTTCAACCGCCAAATTAATCGCAACAATCTTTTCTCCAATAACTTCATTCCCAAGCAGAGAAGTCCTCAATAATGACATTCCAGCAGTCGTCGCTACCACAATAACAGTGATAGCAATAACAGTTTCAATTAAGGATTCGGCGCGGCGTGCAAACATGGTTACATGATAAGGCCTGTGGTAAAATATGGCCATATGAAATCAGCTCGCCACACCAAACCGGCTTTCACATTAATTGAGGTCATTGTTGTAACTTCCATGGTGGCAATCTTGTCGATGGGTTTTGCTCTAAACATAGACAAAATTCGTAAGCGCGGAAATTTCCACGCCGTCCAAAATGAGATTGTTGGAGTCTTGCAAAATGCCAGAAGTCTCTCACTTTCAAACCAACTTCGCACAAATGAAGGCGATGGAATTGATTATCCAGTCAAATATTATCGAATAATGATCAAAGAAAATGGCCTCGGCCTCGATGCCTATTTAGATATGCCCGGTGCAGATCCTTTACCTCAAGAAAATCTCACTCTTGTCGATTTTGATTCAATGACAGAAGAGGATTTCTCGATAATCGATAATATGGTTGCAGATCGAAATCTTCTTGTATTTTATTTCCCACCATATGGCGAAATTTGTTTCAACAACAAAGATTGTTCAAGCGCATCTATTGAAAAAACTTTCCGTTTCCACACAGATGACGACGAGTTCGCAACAGAAATGACCCTCAGCATCCACGGCGGAACTGTTGAAATCAATGAAGAGCCTGACCCACTAGAAGTAGAGTAGGGTACTAATCATTCGAATCTGCAGTTTGAGTTGCTGCATAATCATGACTATCATCATTTCCACAATCAGAGACGCTAAGTGCCAAGGCAGCAACAAGAGTTACTACCAGCGCAATTCTTGCAGGAGGACTTGTAAGTAGGGCTTCAGCTTTTTGAGAAAGTGTTCTGAGCTGATCAATATGAAATTCATCATCATTGTCGTCTAATGCCATACTATAAATTTTAAAAATATGCGCGAATATTAACGCATAGCAGGGATATGTCAACACTCTATTTAGTTACACTACAAAGCCAATAATCTTACCCGGCACAAAGATTTCTTTCTTCACATCGGCATCTTTCAAATATTTAGCCACATTCTCCAAGGAGCGAGCCGCCTCCAGCGCCTCTTCCTTGCCCAGCTCTTTTGCGAGCTCCAAAGTCGCTCGCAACTTGCCATTCACTTGAACCGCATAAGTTACGCTATCAGTCACCAAAAACTTCTCATCTGCTTCTGGCCATTCAGCCAAGAACACACTTTCTTTATGGCCAAGCATTTCCCAGATTTCCTCAGCCAGATGCGGCGCAAGTGGCGCAAGCACCCGCACAACCATTTCTTTTTGCCCAGTATTCATTCCAGTTTTAAAAGTCGAATTCGTAAGCTCCATCAAAGCCGCAATCGCAATATTGAAATTCATTTTTTCCACCGCCTCTCCAGCACGTTTCACCGCACCATGCACCAAAGCATCATCTGCTTCGCCATCTATCTGCATCATTCGGAAAAACCTATCAACAAAACGAGCAACACCAGTAATTCCTTGGTCATTCCAATCGCCACCATCTGTAAATGGCCCCATAAACATCAAATACATGCGGAATACATCGCTTCCATATTTTTCAACAAATTCATCAGGCGAAACCACATTCCCCTTAGACTTACTCATTTTTGCACCATCTTTAGTCACCATTCCTTGATGAACCAAACGCTTAAACGGCTCCTTCGAATCAACAAAACCAAAATTATTCATAGCCTTATGAATAAAGCGCGCATACAAAAGATGCATACATGCATGCTCTGGCCCACCTATATACATGTCCACAGGCATCCACTTGTTGGCATGCTCTTTTTCCCATGCCTTAGCGCTATTCATCGCATCCGGGTAGCGCAAGAAATACCAGCTACTACAAACGAATGTGTCCATTGTGTCTACTTCACGTTTCGCAGCAGAATCACATTTCGGGCAATTAACATTAACAAAATCTTCAGCACCAGCCAAAGGCGATTGCCCCTTAGGAACATAGTCCTCAATATGCGGATGAACCACAGGCAAATCCTCTTCAGGCACCGGCACTTCGCCACATTTTTCACAATAAATAATTGGAATAGGGGCGCCCCAATAGCGCTGCCTAGAAATTAGCCAATCTCGTAATCTGAAATTAATAGTCTTTTCACCAAAGCCATCTTTTTCTATCCATTCAGCCATTTTAGGCAGAGCTTCGCGGTTATTCATACCTGTAAACTCACCAGAATTAAATAAAATTCCATCATCAACATAAGCTTCATCAAAATCTTTTGGATCAATCTCACTTCCATCCTCTGAAACTACAAATTTCAATGGAATGTCATATTTCTGTGCAAATTCAAAATCTCGCTCATCATGTGCATCTGCCATCACAACCCCAGTTCCATACATCAAAGCAAAATTCGCAATATAAACCGGGATTTTCTCTCCATTCGCAGGATTAATCACATCAACTCCAATATATGCACCCAATTTGTCTTTCCCCCCAGTCGAAGTCCTTTCAATATCCGTTTGTCCTTGAATCTCTTTAGTAACCTTACGCACCTCCTTTTCATACTCAGTTCCAGAAATAAATTTCTCAACCAAAGGATGCTCAGGAGCAATAACCATAAAAGTCACACTATATAAAGTGTCTGGCCTTGTTGTGTAACAAGTTAAAGAATCTTCACTATCTGCAATCTTAAAATTAATATTCACACCTTCACTTTTACCAATCCAATTTTTCTGCATCGCAATCGTTTTCTCAGGCCAATCCAGCCCTTCATAATCCAACAATTGCTCGGCATAATCCGTAATTTTAAAGAACCACTGAGTAAGATTTTTGCGGATAACTTCATTTTTACAACGCTCACAAATTCCCTCAACAACTTGCTCATTTGCTAAAACAGTTTGGCATGAAGTACACCAATTCACAGGAGCCTCGCGCCGCTCGGCCAAGCCATTTTTGTACAATTGCAAAAACACCCATTGAGTCCATTTATAATATTCAGGCGAGCTGGTTTCTAAGTTCAAATCCAAGTCATACATGCCTCCAATCGCAGCAATTTGCTCTTTCATTTTATCAATATTCGTTCGAGTAGTTTCAGCAGGATGAACCCCAGTTTTAATCGCATAATTTTCCGCAGGCAAGCCAAATGAGTCAAATCCCATAGGCTGAAAAACTTCAAAACCCTTCATTTTCATATAACGTCCCCAAGTATCAACCGGAGCATAATTATACCAATGCCCAATATGCAGCTTGTCGCCACTAGGGTAGGGGAACATCGTCAAATTATAGTATTTCGGCCGCTCACTATTCTCTAAATCAGCTTTAAAAATCCCTGACTCTCGCCAGGCTTTCTGCCATTTTGCCTCGTTTTCATTTGGATTATAACTGTTCATATCGCCAGGATTGTACCTAAATAAGGTCAATCAGGGCAAGTCCGCATCTAGTGCTTTTTGTGGCCTGAATCAGGCTGAACATACAATAAGTCAGCTTTCGCTGCCTCTTGCGCCTCCTCAATAAGGTGATTTGCAGGTGAAATTACGTTCTCACCAAAAATCAACAGGCTAAATGACAAGCTCAGAAGGAACAATGCACTAGCTACAATTAGCGCTTTTGTATTTTGTTTTAAACCTGTGAAAACGTCCATTTTGGAGGGAATAATTACTTCTAATATAGTATTATAACACATAATCGATAAAAGAACAAGTACCAAATTGAGTTAAATGGCTTATCTAAGCCAAATCCCAAAGTAAAAACAAGCAAAACACAGCCTCTCCTCACTTTACTTACAGGTTAGAAGGTGATATAATTATAAGATGAATTTAATTTTAAACATTCTCAGAACCGTTCCTTTGTTCCACGCATTAAGTGAGGCTGAACATAAAAGCATCATTGAGCACGTGAACATGGAATATTTCCCAGCACACCACATTCTTTTCGAACAAGGTGTAATGGGTGATTCAATGTACATTATTAAAACCGGTGTTCTGCGAATTTTCAATGAAACTGGCGAACTTGCACAACTTGGCGAAGGCGACTTTTTCGGGGAAATGGCCTTAATAGAAGACCAACCTCGCATGGCTGCTGCAGAAACTCTTTCAGATTGTGAAATCTTTGTTCTAAAGAAAGAGGACTTCGGTGAGCTAATGAGTAAAAGCCCAGAAATTTCAGAAAAAGTTCAGGCAGCATATTTAGATAGAAAAAACAAAAATAATTCACAATGATTTTATTCCACTTACTTATCGGTCACATCCTTGGTGATTTCGTCTTCCAGCCGAACTCCATGATTGAGCATAAGAAAAAAGGATGGCAGGGAACATTCTTCCACGCCTTAATCGTTGTATTTTTTACTGCAATTCTCCTTTATCCATATTGGGGACACGCACTTACATGGTTCTTAATCGGGATACTTTTCCACCTACATTATATCCAAGATATAATTAAGATTGAGTTCGACAAGAAGTTTAATAAAGATAAAAGCACGATCCCATTTTTTGTAGATCAAACCTTCCACATTGCAGTTTTATATTGCATATCTAAAGCGCTAACAGCACTAAGTCTAATTCCTCTTATAGATTCAATTGAGCGAATATATTACTCAGGTCCATTATTGATATTAGTTATTGGAATTCTTTTCTCTTCATATGTATGGGACAAAACAAAACATCAATTCAAACTTAAAAAGCAAAAACATCTAGAGTACCAAGCAGATTACATTGGAATGCTTAGAAGAATTATTTTCTTCTGTACGCTATATCTACTTTTTTTCATGCAGCTCTAAGAATGTGAATGTCCAAACCGCAGTCGTGAAGACATTGAACACTCCCACAAAGTAAGAAGCGAAATAGAGCCCAACCAGTCCAACAATTCCACCTACTACAACTCCGATTTTTACTAGTGTCACACTTGTGAAAAACAAAATCGGCCCCATCACCAATAGAGGCAACAGCATTGCAAAGGCAATGTTTATTACAATACGCAGTGTGATAAATGACATTAAAAGAAGCATGAAAAAGGTGTGATGCCAATGCCTCACCACCATAGATGAACTCGCCATCATGCTCTTAAACATTCCTTGATCATTCAGGCATATAAAGTATTCAGAGTAGGTGAACAGCAAAGTCAGAAAGATTCCAACTACAAAAATTAGTAGGAAGATCCAAATAAAGACTCCAAAGGCTTCTAGGCCAAGACTCCTTAAAAAGAAAACCGCATTCGTGAAAACACTCACAAATCCAAATGATTTAATCGCCAAGTGGTATTCAAATAGCTGCAGGAATCGCCTAAAGCCAAGCCCAATCCCATCTAATATTGAAATTTCTTCACCTCTTCTAGCACGACCAAGCAGTTGTATAAGCGCCCCTTGAGTGAAAACAGGGAGCATAAGCCAAACAAGTCCTAAAACCGATGCAACTACAATTAAAAACACTCCAACTCCGGGGTGATTCCCAATAAATTGCCAAAGTTTTTTTGCAATAATCGAAAATAAATCTTTAGTTTCACCGCCAAAAAGCCCAGAAGTTCTCAGTGCAAAAAACTGGTAAACCATATAGCCCATAAAAACTATCGTCGTTAAAAGGGCAGGCACAAAGGCAAAAGTCCAAATTAGCTTTTTGTTGCTCTGGGTCATAACCCAAGCATCTCTTATAATAGCGCGATAATTCATGAGCATATTATGCCCATAAACGCCTGTTGCGCCAAGAGCACTTCTTCATTTATACTCGAGTCAACTTACCTGATTCCATGCCAACAAAGGGAACTCGCAGCATCAATTTGGGCAAATTAACTTGGCTTGATATACAAGATCCTGAGCCACGTTTGCTTCACAAAATAGCCCAAGAACATGGCTTTCACGAGCTAGATATCGAAGATTGCCTTTCAGACAATCAACGCTCCAAAATCGATGAATACGACGACTATCTTTTCATAATCCTGCACATCGCTTATTACGACAAGCGCAAACAAAGGGTGATTAGCGAAGAGATCGACATTTTCATTAAGAACAACATGCTCATCACAGTGCATTGGGGTTCAATAAAGCCACTCACAGATCTTTTTGATAAGGCGAAAAGTAGTGCAGCACTTCGCAAAGAAATCATGAGCCATGGTAGCGGATTCCTATTATACGAAGTAATTGACCATTTATATTCCAGCGCATTTCCAATGCTCGACACAATCGAAAGAAATCTAACAAGCCTCGAAAGGGATGTGTTCTCACTCAATCAAAAGCGAGACATGCTCAAAGACATTCTCAATTTAAAAAAGAATATTATCGGTTTCAGACGAATCATCGCACCACAAAGAAGTGTAATCGCACAAATTGAACATAAAAATAAGAAATTCCTTCCACACACACTCGAAATATATTTCGACGACGTTGTAGATAAAATCGAAAAAATCTGGAGCACCCTCGAAAACCTCAAAGAACTCGTAGAATCATTACAAGACACAAACGAATCCATCATTTCTCACACCACCAACAATGTTATTAAAATACTCACAGTTTTTTCTGTAGTAATGTTGCCGCTCACATTTCTCACTGGCCTTTATGGAATGAACGTTTCATTGCCAGCCGCAGAGTCAAACAGCGTATTTATGGTGATTGTCGTAATAATGGTAGTGACTGTGGCTAGTATGCTAGGCTTCTTCCGCTACAAACGCTGGATCTAGCAGATTTTAACTTGCATTCTTTGTAACTCTCGTTTAAAATCTCTCTGCTCAATTTAACGAAGCTTATATGAATAGGGACCAAAAGAAAAAACTCATAAAAAAATACGGAAAGCACGACAAAGATACAGGTAGTGCACAGGTACAAGTTGCAATTCTAACCTTTAGAATTAAAGAACTAACCGACCACTTAAAAGACCACAAGGGTGATCAACACTCACGTAAAGGACTTTTAAATCTTGTTGGCCAACGCCGTAGACACCTTAAATATTTGAAAGACAGAAACAAAGAGATGTACGAAGATATGATAGCAAAACTCAAATTACGTAAATAAACTAGAGGCCATTTGGCCTCTTTTTTTTCGCCCTAGGATTCTTCGGCGGGAAATCACAAGAAATCTCCCCACGGTCGATGTGTGCAGATGTCTTGAAACTTCCTTCCGAATCGTCTGGGCAATATATAACCTAACGATTCATATTATGATTCAATCAGTATCGAAAGAAATCGCTGGTCGCACAATGACCATCGAAACAGGAAGAATGGCTCATCAAGCAGATGGTGCCGTTACAATTCAATATGGCGACACGCTTGTACTTTGTACAGCAGTGATGTCAGACAAAGGCGATCCAAACGCAAGCTTTTTCCGTTTAACAATGGAATATCAAGAGCGTTTTTATGCAGCCGGTAAAATTAAAGGCTCACGTTTCATTAAACGTGACGGTCGTTCATCAGAAATGGGAATTCTAAAAGCCCGTCTTATGGACAGACCTATTCGTCCACTTTTCCCAAAAGGGATTACAAACGAAGTTCAAGGTATCGCAACTATTCTCTCTGCAGATCTAGTTAACGAGCCAGGAACAATCGCACTTACTGGAATTTCATGTGCAATGACTATTGGTGGCTTGCCTTTTGATGGGCCAGTTTCTGCAGTTCGCATCGGAATGAAAGACGGTGAACTAATCGTTTTCCCAACTATGGAAGAGACTGAAGAAGGCGACCTCGACCTAATCGTTGCAGGTACAGCCGACGCAATCACTATGGTGGAAGCCGGTTCAAACGAAGTAACTGAAGAAGATTACCTAAAAGCTCTCGAGCTTGCTCACAGCGTAATCAAAGAAATTTGCGCACTTCAAATCGAAATGCGAGACAAAATCAATCCAACTCCTAAAGTACCTACACTTAAGGCTACTGACGAAAGTATGATTGAGGCGCTGAAAGCTCTAATCACAAAAGAAGATCTAGACACAGTTAAAGGTAAAGGAAAGAAAGCTATTAAAGCTGGAATCCATGGCCTTGAAGAAAAAGTTCTTGGACATTTCGCAGCTCAAATCGAAGAAGGTACGCACAGCGAAGGCGCTCTTATGGACGCACTTACAAAAATGATGGACGGTAACCTTCGAGCAAACATCCTTGAAAAAGGTGAACGTATCGATGGCCGAGCAGCAGACGAAGTTCGTCCTGTAACTTGTGAAGTTGGTCTAATCCCAAGAACTCACGGTTCAGCACTTTTCCAACGTGGAGAGACTCAAGCCCTTACAATCGCTACACTTGGCGGTCCTGGTGCAGCTCAAATCGTTGATACAATGGATGTTGATACAGAAAAGCGTTACATACATTACTACAACTTCCCACCATATTCAGTTGGGGAGGCTAGAATGCTTCGAGGTTCATCTCGAAGAGAAATCGGTCACGGCGCACTTGCAGAAAGAGCGCTTCTACCAATGATTCCAGAAAAAGACACTTGCCCATACACTTTGCTACTTGTTTCAGAGATCGTTACTTGTAACGGTTCAAGTTCAATGGCTTCAGTTTGTGGATCAACTCTTTCACTTATGGATGCAGGTATTCAAATCAAAAAACCTGTAGCCGGAATCGCAATGGGTCTAGTTGTAGACAATGCATTCAAAGAAACTGGAACAGGTAACTACGTTATTCTTTCAGATATTCAAGGTTTCGAAGATTTCGCCGGTGACATGGACTTCAAAGTAACTGGTACCGAAGGCGGAATCACAGCCCTTCAAATGGATATCAAAGTTAAAGGTATCACAGTTGAAATGATGCGCGAGGCTCTAGCTAAGGCTAAAGAAGGCCGCGCTTACATCATGGGTGAAATGATGAAGGCTCTCGACAAACCTCGAACTGAGCTAAATCAGTACGCACCATTAATCATGAACATCGTTATCGACCCAGATCAAATTAGAACTGTAATTGGTAAGGGTGGTGAAACTATCAAAAAGATTACTGATGAATGTGGTGTTGAAATCGACATCGATCAAACTGGTATTGTAACTATCACAGCCCCAGATCAAGAGTCTGGAACCAAAGCAGAAACTTGGGTTAAACAGCTTACTTACACTCCAGAAATTGGAGAAGAGTTCGATGGTACAGTTGTGAGCATTATGGACTTCGGAGCTTTCGTGGAATTCGTTCCAGGAAAAGACGGTCTAGTTCACATCTCAAACATTCGACCTTTCCGTGTAAACAATGTTGCAGACGTACTTAAAGAAGGCGACAAGGTTAGAGTTAAACTTATCAAAGTTGACGACAAGGGAAGATACAATCTTTCAATGAAAGAGTTCTACGATGGGCCAATGCCTGGTGCAAAACCAGCAACGGCTCCAGCTCCTGCACCAAAGCAAGATGCACCGGCTCCTGCACCTGCAGCACCAGCACCAGCGGCACCTAGCCATGACGCTCCTGAGCAAGAGGAAGGACTATTCTAGTCACAAATTTTTCAATTAAAGAACAGGCATGATCTGTTCTATCTATAGAGGCAAGTACGGCATCAACGTCGACCTTGCCTCTATATTTTTCTGCATACTCACTTTCAGTCAGCGTCCAATGCGCACGTTCACGATTCTCTTTTTGATTCAGCTCCGGATGAAACTGCATTCCATAAGCCGGCTGCCCAATAACTTTAAAGGCATGGTTTTTCACCAAATCAGACGACGCAAGCAATACGCAGTTTTTCAGCTCAGTAATATCATCACTACGACCACAATTCGCCATAAACGAATCAGGCATATCCTCATACAAAACATCAGAAGCAGCTTCTTTACTTTTATCCATTCGTATACTTTTCACTTCCGCTCTTTCAGGCGCATATTCCAGAGTACCACCTGTGGCCTTCGCCAAAAGTTGCCCACCGTAACACATTCCCAAAAAGGGAACACCATGCTCAACCGTATATTTTATAAAAGCCAAAAGCTCAGGCATTTGCTCTGCGGGCTGGCCTTTAGAGACATTAAATTCACCGCTTCCAGCAATAAAAACTCCATCATAAGCCTCTGCCATATTTTCAGATAATTTCTCCTCTAAAGCATTGAATGTGATCAGTTGCTCAGGATTCAGTTTCGAATATTTCAAGATTGCCGCAGTTTCATGTTCAGCCGTGTAACCGGTCCGAACCTGAACGTATAAAATTCTAAGTTTGTCTCTTTTAAACATGTGTAAATAAATCGTTTTCAGGGAATCTAACTTTCGGCCTCGATTCAGTGCCATCACCGTAACCCAGGCTCAAGGTAACCACGCTCTTCATATGGGCAGGTAAGCCCAGGAGCTCGTCAAATTTTGCCGTATTAAAGCCTTCCATCGGGCAAGATGCAACCCCAGTTTCCGCCGCCGCCGCCATCGCAAAGCCAAGCGCAATATATGTTTGTCTGTGCGCCCAAGACATCTTCTCTTCCTCTGGCATACCACTAACCCTTCCTCTCATCATATCTTCATATCCTTTTAGCTTCTCACGCGCCTCCGCATCACCACCACTCGCAGTTTCAAAATATCCATCAATCCTCGCATCAAAATCATTCCTACTAGCAAAAACCAAAATGTAAGGAGCATCAGTAAACTGAGCTTGATCAAAAGCCTCAGCCCTCAATTTGGTCTTCATTTCTGCATTAGAAACAACATAAATATGATAAGGCTGAATTCCATAAGAACTCGGCGCCATTCGCGTCGCAGCCAATATTTTATTCAACAAATCCTCTTCAAGCGGCTTCGAAGCATCAAAATGTTTCTCTGCATTTCTCCATTCCAACTGACTCAAAAAGTTACTCATTTTATGTGGGTTATGTACACGATATTCTACGCGAGCCCTTGCAGAATTTCAAACTTTTGATACAGTGTCTTGGCACTGCAGGTATCGTATAGTGGTATTATGCCGCCTTGCCAAGGCGGAGAGAGGGGTTCGATTCCCCTTACTTGCTCCAAAGAAGTTTGATCACCACAAAGTGGTGGGCAAACTTCTTTTGTTGTAAACGATGGGGAAGAGAACCCGTAGGGTACGATGCTGGGTAGGAGCGAAAGTCGCGACCGTGCTCGTACGGGCATGACTGAGCGACGCCGCCAGTATGAAAATTTACAAAGTAAATTTGATATTCCCCTTACAAACATTTCAGCAATAATTAAGCCTTTATTCAGCATTATATAAAGGTCACTTTGTTACAGTTCAATCAGTGGGGGCAGCAATTGGTCCGCATCATTAGAGTCGAGATCTGATGATAGGGGTTCGATTCCCCTTGCCTCCACCACCTTGATCAGGAACTCAAAAGAGCCCATACGGGCTCTTTTGTTTGCAGCAATGCGCAATTAGAGTCGAGAACAACCTAATTATACCAAAAACAAGCCATTTCGTCTACAAAGCTTCATGTAATGCACCCCATAACGGCAGCCCATCAATATTATCATGACCATAAACATTTCCTGTTTTATCAGACCATAAGGTTTGAACAGAAACAGAAGAATTAGTATGACCAATTTGCAATGTTGCTCCTGGCTCTGGTAATTCAGAAAATGAATCAACAGTAACCGGGAAGCGGATAGACTCACCTTTAGCTAAAAATAGATCATCGAAATCAAGAACTAAGTATGTAATTCTCCCGCTTTCGTCATAAGAACATGAGGCTTCTTCGTTTGTAAGATTTGGTATTTCATATAAGCTAAGATATCCGTCACTATAGGGGAGTGAAACATCTACTACATAATTAAAATAAGCACCATCACATCTTCCAAAACTCTCCATACCCACATCACCTGGGTCAGAAGCAACTTCTAGAACTACTTGGTGAATTTTTGCCGAAGAATTAGATGGAGCTGTAATTCTAAAGTCGGCTAATCTCGCACCATAATCCATGCTAGATAGATCAATAGACTCCGGAGAATACTCAGAAAATTCAAATAATAAATTCTCATCTGGTTCGATTATTTCACCCCCTTCCAAAATACTAATACGATCACTCAAACTGCTAATTTCACTTCTCAATAAATTAATTGCAGATCTTGTGCCACCTGAAAGGCAGCTTATGCGTTCTTCAACAGTGCCATCTTCGCAAAATGAGGCAAAGGCAATTGTAGGCACCAAAAGCATGCTAAGAATAATACTTAGAGATAATGTCTTTTTCATATATTTGGGGTTATGATGCCTATAATATAATGTAGAAATACATTTCAGCAAAAATTAAGCTTTTAATAAACTCACTCTTCCTGCTCTAAAGCATGGCCCCTAACTATGGAGCCCAAAACACCTCTTACATGTTCACCAAATCTATTTGTAAAACTCTCTACATTAGCTTTATATCCAGTAAACTCATTGCGAGCCGCCACATTCATTCCATCTTGAATACCATATTCTTCAATAATGGAATTCAAAAGGTCTCCACGAGTATTTAGTTTATCTAATGCTCTCGCAGCAACATCAAATCCCATGCCAAATTTTCCATCAGGAGCATCTTTACCTTCACTTTTTTGAATGTCCTGTTCAAGCCACTTAAGAATCAAATTGATGTATCCAAGCATTTCACTAAAATAACTATCAGTAAATTGTTTAAAAGCTGAATATGGAACGAAATCAATTTCTCCCGAAAATAATTTGAATTTGAAAACATTTATCTCCTTTCCATTCATTCCGGCATACAAAGTGAGTTCATTACTTTCCGTATCCAAATGTAATTTCAACACGCCCCAATCCTTATCCAGTTCAGAACCAGGCATTGATCCAAGCTCCAAAATTACACAATTATTAACAGCAGCAACTTGTGCATATGCATCATTTGTCCGCATACCTTTAGTCCTTGGAGCCTCATCCTTTTCAGGAGTTAAAAACTCCATATTTCTAAAAAGTTCAAATGCTAGCTTTTCATCCGGACCCCCCAATGTCACAGTAGGCTGTTGAGTATCAGGACCAATCGGTCTTTTTATTTTTGACATAAATTATAATTAAAATAAATAAGTTAAAATCATGAATTAGCTGATTAAATTAGTCAAAACTCCAAATTTACTTAAGGTTCAAACCTATCTGTAAAAAGCTCAATATGAAGGTCTGCAGCTACTATTGCCAGAAGCTCAAACGAAACGAGTAAAATAGCAAGCGTACTTGAAAATTACCGAAAAAGTAAAGAGAACCATATGATACAATTCATTCTGACTAATCCACCTTTCATGATCAATCTTCAAAGACCAATCAACAAATTCTTATTATGGCCTCTAATCAAGACCATTCTTTTTAGCACCTTTATTTTCCTTTTTGCTATTGAGATGGAATGGATTCCATACACATCTGATGAATTTCTCACAGAAATATGGATTCACCTAAGGAATCTTTCCAATCTGTTCATACTAGGGTTATATGTATTAATTTTGATATTTGAACCACTTCAGGCACTGTACTTCTCAAGCAAGAAAAACACACAATTCAGTAAATTAATTTTCACTTCCATTCCAGCAAAAAAGAAAAGTACAAATCTTAAGATGCATTATTTTCTGAGTCTATTTCTTGGATGGCTTTTACTATCTGTACTTTCAAATTTCACTTTCATCATAGCAAAATCTGTATCAGATTTTATTGCAGTGTTAGTTCATATTGGTTAAATCCAGTCCACACTTATTCCCCTTAAAACATTACAGCAAAAACAAGCCATTTCGTCTACAAAGCTTCTACTTCAGTTTTAATCCCTGCTATACTATTTCCATGCGCCAAACGATACTTTTAATTACGGCATTAGGGCTCACAGCAGTATTCTTTTTCATGCTTGGGAGTCAAAGCAATGTAGCAGAGGAAAATCTGCAGACCAAGGTAGCTGAAACAATCGAAACAATCCCAACAAAAGAATTCCCGAATCCAGTCACAGACAAAACCCACACAGCCACTCTGACAGAAGGAGACACGCTCACGCTCTCAAATAACATTAGCATTGAAGTAGTTTCGCTCAGCCAAGAATCCGATACTCTTAACATCGAGATGCTTCATTATATTACAGATGATAATGGCACAACTTTTCCTATAAATGTGGAGGACTCACCAAAAACTCACAAGCTAACGCTTGGCGACTCAAGCAAAAACTGGAATGAAGACTATGCTTACAAAATCAAGCTAAAAGAAATAAATGGTGAATCATTCACTGCCGAATTAACTGCCCTTTCTGAGTGGTTAAATTCTCCAAAAGATCTCTACGACGACTGTATGTCTTCAAAAGATGATCACGACACATGTTATATCTATTCGCTTTACGAACCAGTCCAAGGCGAAATTCAATTACAAAGCGAACACTTCATCGTGATCGGTCCAGAATATTCCCAAAGTTATATGGAGTTCATGAGTAGTCAATTTGAATATTGCTACACAGACATGATGGATTATTTGCAGATTGATGAAGAGATTCCATTTTTCCCAGTTCGCATTTTGCCTAGCGACAATAGTTCAGGTGGGGCAGTAGGAGATAATGGCATGAAATTACTTGGCCCAGAGCGCATGCTCAGTAGAGATAATTCCAGCAAAACAGCCTCAACTAATTTTTGTGATAACTCTTTACTTTCACACGAACTCGTACACGCAGCAATGCGCGGCACACCACTTTCAAGTGTATTTAATGAAGGCTTAGCCACATATTATTCGGTTGTCGTTAAGCACCCCATTCTAATTTGCAAAGCTGATGGCTACATTTACAGAGATAATGAAAAGGTAGAATTTGCAGTACTAAACAAAGGAGGCAGGTTGCAAACGGAGCAATATCATACGGGTGCATGTTTTTGGGATGAGTATGTAAAAGATAACGGTTACAATGTATTTCTTGAAACAATTCAAGTACTCAAAGAAGCTGATGGGCAGCAAATTTCCACACTCGATTTAATAAATGAAGCTCTTGGAATAGATTTTACTGAAGCTCGTTCAAAATATGGCTTCACTAGTAATTCCGAGAAAAATTTCCAACAAGCTCAAAAAGCAACAGCAAACAAATGGCTTGAATAGCTAGCACTAATACTCCGCTCCAGCCTTAACAAGATTTTTATCTAAGGTTGCCAATTTCATATCTCGGCCTTTTGCCATAACTATCAAACTCGCGTCGACGAATGAGATATCAGTTTTACTGTCATGAAAAAAAGCAATGGTGCGTGCGAGTTCATCTTGAGTCAAACGGGCTAAATGAACTTTTTTGTTATTAATTAAATAGTCTAACGCAGCCTTAGCTTCTTGTAAGCCATCTTTAATTTTCATAACAGTCAAAATCTCTCCAAGCACATAGTCAGAAATGGCAAATTCAGTAAGTGAGCTTGCAAAGTTAGCAGCTTCTTTATGGTCATTCTCCCATTCTCTAAAAATGGCAATAATCACATTGGCATCTAATAAGTGCATTTAAATTGTATAAATAATAGAGTCAATTTTATGAGCAATCTGCTCCTTATTCTTACTCTTAACCTTGAAATTCAATAGATCCTTCATGTCATATTTCTTGTCTTTCTGTGCTTTAAAAATTGGGCTATCAACAGGTCTAAACAAAATTCCTTCAGGAGTTAGCTCGCAGGTGAAGCAATCTGCATTTACCTTCATACGGATAACCTTTGGAATAGAAATCTGACCACTAGTTGTAACTTTTACCACTTTCATAATAAATTATTAATTTATTAAATTTTACCATACCATGCAAAAAAAGACAATCCCTCGCAATAAAGCAGCTTTTCTATTAAACTCTCAGCAATGAAACAATATTTATCACTTGTCGAAGAAATCCTAGCAAACGGTGAACTCAAAGAAGATCGCACGGGCACGGGTACAATCTCGATTTTCGGGGTTCAAAGAAAATACGACCTTCGTGACGGATTCCCACTCGTAACAACAAAGAAGACTCTTTTCAACGCTGTAATCCACGAGCTTTTGTGGTTCTTAAAAGGTAGCACTAATATAAACGATGGCCTCACTCAAAACACACCAATCTGGGATGCATGGGCAGATGAAAATGGTGAACTCGGCCCAGTTTACGGTAAACAATGGCGCCGATGGAATGCAGTAAACGGAAGGGAAATTGACCAAATTTCAAAGGCAATCGAAATGATCAAAACAAATCCAGATTCTCGCCGAATAATCGTAAACGCCTGGAATGTAGGTGAACTCGATCAAATGGCTCTGCCACCTTGCCACATGTTCTTTCAGTTTTATGTTGTGAACGGTCGCCTAGATTGCCAGCTCTACCAACGTAGCGCAGACGTAGCTCTAGGAGTGCCTTTTAACATCGCAAGCTATGCGGCACTTATGATGATGGTCGCACAAGAATGCGATTTAGAAGCAGGGATTTTCACCCACACAATGGGGGATGCACACATTTACACTAACCATGTTGAAGGTCTGAAAAAACAACTTACAAGAACACCAAAGTCACTACCAAAAGTGACGATTGCAAAAAAACCAATCGACCAAATCACTTTCGAAGATTTCGAATTAACAGATTACGAACACGACAAATTCATTAAATTTAAAGTCGCAGTATGACTTTCTCAATAATCTCAGCAATGGCGAAAAACCGAGCAATCGGTAAAGACAATCAAATGCCTTGGCATCTTTCTGCAGACATGAAGCATTTCGTAAAAGAAACCACAGGTGGCACAGTAATCATGGGTCGCAAAACTTGGGAATCTATTCCAGAAAAGTTCCGCCCATTTAAAGATCGCCAAAACATTGTAATCACTCGTAATGAGGAATATCAGGTGCCAGAAGGTGTTTTGCTCGCGCATTCACTCGATCAAGCGCTCAACATGGCTGAGAGTAAAGCCTTCATAATCGGCGGCGGTACAATCTATAAAGAGGCAATTCAACATGAATCTTGCAATGAACTTATAATCACCGAAATCGACAAAGAATTTGAAGCAGATACATTTTTCCCAGAAATTCCAAATGATTTTGTAGTGAAAAATACAGCCGAATGGCAAACTGAAAAAGATTTAAATTTTCGTTTTCTTTATTATGTAAAAGAGTCATCATGAAAACACGCTTTGTACTTGTCCTCACAATTTTATTAATGGTTTTTGTCGCAGCTTGTAGCCCAACAGATCCAGTACCATCAGAAATCGAAGAAGTTTTACCTCCAGCCTCAATCGAAGACTTAGGCAGACCAACAGGTCCAGAGCTAACGCCAGAGCAGCTAAGTGCAGAAACACGCTGCGAAGAGCTAGGCGGAACAGCCAGAATTGAACTCAGTATGTCATATAATGCTGAACAAACCTTCTGCGCTTTTGACGACGGAGAGTGTACGCAAACTGAATTAAACGACGGTGTCTGCTACGCAGCCAATTGATCTTGATCATCCGCAATTTCCCTTTCTCCTTCCATTCTCTCCCTAATAGCATCTTCCAGTTTTATTCCTTCTGACTTTTGTTTTTTTCGTTCAAAATCTTTTGCATCTGAATTATTTTTAAATCGTATCATAATATTAACATTTGCTTCCGCCAATTTTTTTGCTTCCGCCGCTTGTTCTTTTGCAGCCATAAAATGTCTAACCATTTCCTCTTCCGGATAAGCATATATCGCCGCGATCCCACGCAAAACAAAAAGCAAATCTTTTTCAGGATCAGTAGCTAATTCAGGTCTAGTCCTAGATGTATTCCCAATAAGGGGTTTAGCAAGCATTACGGCAATACATGCACATATTTCTTCAGACCTAACAGGGGTTGGATCTCCTTTAAGAATTGTATGAATATTTTTTAGATCTTCATTGAGATGCAAAAAAAGTGGTGAATTATGGACATTTTCAGGTCCAACAATGCCTTTTACTGGTGGGACTTCAATTTTAGGAATTTCAAGTTCTTCTATTCCTTCTGATTCTGATGGGGATTGGAGCTGTTCACTCATTTCCATACCGCCATGTTCAGGTTCCTGATCTCCCGCGAAATTTAAGTGATGATTAGTATCCACCATATAATTTATGCTTAATATCTATATATTATAACATAAAAGCGTCAAAAACGCAATGAGCTGACAGATATGCTCTCAGCAAGTTCAGCAGTTTCTAGAAAAGATTCAACTCCAAAGGGCAGTGGTCACTACCTTCAACTTCAGCCATAATTTCTGAGTTTTTCACCTTATCCATAAATTCCTCATTCACATAGAAGTAGTCAATCCGCCAGCCTACATTTCGCTTCCTCGCAGCCGATCTATAACTCCACCATGAATACGCACCTGTCGTTTCAGGATTCAAATGTCTAAAGGTATCTACATAACCAGCTCCAACAAATTTATCGAGCCACGCTCGTTCAACAGGTAAAAAGCCCGTTACATTTACATTCGCTCGCGGCCTAGCCAAATCAATTTCTGTATGCGCTGTATTAAAGTCCCCACAAATCACCAAATTCTCACCGGCCGCTCGCCGTTTCTCAAGCAGGTCCAGCATCTCATCATAATAGTTGAGCTTATATTCAATCCTATGATCTCCACGCCCTCCATTGGGGATATAAACATTCACCAGAGTAAAATCTTCAAACTCAGCCAAAACCAGCCGCCCCTCATCATCATGCACACCACCTCCAAGTTCAACCTGCACAGACTTCGGCTTCACTTTTGAATAAACCACAACACCACTATAGCCCGCCCGCTCAGCAAAAGCCCAAGTGCTGTAATAGCCATGCAGATTCATCATTTCTTGAGTCAGCTGCTTTTCATGTATTTTCGTCTCTTGCAGGCACAAAATATCTGGATCCTCCCGCTCAGCAAATTCCAAAAATCCCTTTTTCATTACCGCTCGGATCCCATTCACATTCCAACAGATTATTTTCATAGTAATATTTTTAAGCCGGGTGTATTCTAATGCCCGATATGAAAAAACTAAAGTACAATTGGCTCCCAGATTTCGTTTATGGCGGGATTGATGGCGCAATCACGACTTTCGCCGTCGTAGCTGGTGTTGTGGGCGCTCAGCTCTCTACGCCTGTCATTCTCATCCTTGGCTTCGCAAACCTCCTTGCAGACGGCTTTTCAATGGCCGCAGCAAAGTACTCCAGCGATAAAGCTGAACTTCAACGAATTCAATACATTAAGCAAATCGAATACAAATCTATAGAAGAAAAGCCAGAAGAGGAGCAAAAAGAAGTTAAAACAATATTGAAATCTTTCGGTTTCAAAGACGAAAATCTCGACAGAGCACAAAAGGTCATTACTAGCGATCCAGACATCTGGGTGAAAGTAATGCTCAATCACGAATTCAACGTAATCGAAGAAAACATAGATCCCAAAAAAGGCGCCATTGCCACATTTTGGTCCTTCCTTGTTGTGGGCATAATCCCACTTAGCGGCTACGTCTACCAATCTCTCTTTAGTTGGGAAGGGGACATGTTCGCAATTACCTCTCTAGCAACCCTAATTGCCTTGTTTGTCGTAGGCACAATTAAAGCTCGATTCTCCAAGCAAAACTGGCTTCTTTCAGGTTTAGAGACAACAGGAATAGGCGGCCTTGCAGCAGCCATAGCATATTTTGTAGGAAGCGTACTCGCTGGATTACTTGGCGTTAGCTAGTGCTTTAGTACCACCTTTCTTAACTGCTTTAGCTTTGTGTTTCGTGCGTACTCTTAAAGCTGGACAGTAACGCAATTTTGTCATTTCT
Source organism: Candidatus Peregrinibacteria bacterium (assembly GCA_018658105.1). Taxonomy (GTDB): domain Bacteria; phylum Patescibacteriota; class Gracilibacteria; order UBA1369; family 2-02-FULL-48-14; genus JABHVW01. Next base: position 51,969 of record JABHVW010000001.1, on the reverse strand, counting down.
TTGATTTTTTCACGACGAGCTCTCCCAGAACCATTTTCTCTCTTGGTTTTTGAGCAGACCCATACATACGCAACTGATTTTCCTTTAGCCATAAGTTTTATTAAAGCTCAGGGAGTATAAAACGGCTTCAACAGAAGCGCAAGCCTTTTTTCACGAATAAAACACAAACTTTGGATTGCACTAAACTCAGAAATCCGTAAACTAGCGAATGTGTTTCGCACAAATAGTGTGCCGCGGTAGCTCAGGGGTAGAGCAGAGGATTGAAAATCCTCGTGTCGGTGGTTCAAATCCGCCTCGCGGCACCAACTTTATATCGAAGTAAACTGCTCAAAATAAATTGAGCTCTTCTCTAAACCTTTATTTAGAGCCATTTCTCGTATGTCTTTCACCATTTGACCACCTCCACAAATATAAACCTGGCTCGATTCAATGCTCATTGCATCGAAATGTTCTGTAACACGGCCTTTTTCACCAGCCCATTCAGCTTCAGGTCGAGAAAGCGTAACAATCAGTTCAAAATTCTCATGTTTAGCAGCCCAAGCATTTAGCTGATCCATGTAAAAAAGATCTTCCTCATGACGAACCCCAAAAAGCAGCTTAATATTCCTCTTAAAGCCTCGTTCAAACAAAACCCTCAACATACTCATAAATGGCGCAAGGCCTGTACCCGTCGCAACCATAACAATGTCTTTGTCGTCGTCTTCCTTCAAAACAAAATGCCCAAATGGAGCCATAAATTCTGGAGTCGCACCAACTTCCATTGAGCGAAAATATTCAGATCCACGCCCACCTTCAATCAATTTCACGCATAGAGCAAATCCATCAGACCGAGGAGCACTCTCAATCGAATAAGAACGATTCACTGGCGGCTCTTTCCCATCTTCAACTTTTAATATAAAAAATTGACCCGGAGTAAAATCCACCGGCTCAGCTTCAAAGGCAAATTCATAGTGAAATACATCACTTGTTAGCTTTTCTACGCTTACGAGTTTTGGCTTTATCGTGTTCATATTCTAAATGCAATGATTGAGTAGGGAATGCCATTTCTGCGCCAATCTTCTCAGCTCTCTCCTTAATTTTCAAGTTAATCCTCTCTTTAATCTCCATAATTCTGGAGTAAGTCGAAATGTCAGTAATGTAATAAAAAACATTTACTTGAAGCGAGCTATCTCCAAACTCCAAAAACCTCACTCGAACCGTGTCACGATCAATATCTTTATCCCTCTTCAACATTGCCTCAATATCTTTCATTACCTTGCGAAGTTTTGTCAGAGAAGTTCCATAAGTAAATGCAAGGTTGTGTGAAACATGGAACATATTTCTTCGAGATTCATTTGAAATTGTCGCCTGTGCCAAAGTCTCATTCGGCATAGACACAATGCTCATATTTATCGTTTCAATTTTCGTGCTCCTCAGGCCAATTTCAAGCACAGTACCACTCACATCATTCACCTCAATCCAATCCCCAATTTTAAAGGGCTGATCCACAAGAAGTGAAATCGATCCGAAAATATTACTTAAAGTTTGCTGCGCCCCCAGTGCAAAAGCAATTCCACCAACTCCCAAACCAGCGATTAAGGAATTAATATTGTAACCAAGGTTGCTTGCAATTAGCAGAGCAGCAAAAACCCAGAGAATAATCCTAGAAAAATGCAGAAGCGGCGGCACAAAGGTTTTAACCAGTCCTCTTTGCCTTCTTGCATAAGGCTCCAGATAATTACGAATCATAAACTCAAAAACATTCTCAAGCTCTTTAACAATTTTCAGTGTGAACAAAATAAACACAGCCTTTGCCGTATATTCATGTACGACTTCAGGCACATTCAAAGTTCGAATTCCCAGATACATCGTAGCCAAAACCAAAATGAATGTAACGCTCTGGTGAACTGTTTTCAGAATCACATCATCTAAAGCATTTTTTGTGCGGTGCGCAAACTTGGATGCATAATGTTCCACAAAATATGTAATAGCTTTCGAAACACCATAAACCAAAGCCACAACGGCAAGAATCGCCAAGTAATGTGCAACACTATTCCCAAAAAGCTGTTCTGCAAGCCAAGGATAATTTTCTAGTTTCCCAGCAAAACTTTCTATGTATAAATCGTTTGGAATAATTGGCTCCTCAGTCATGGATTGTTTGATTGGCGTCGAACTTTAGTTTAGCATAGCGTTACAGATGAAAAAAGTATTAAAAATCGAGCCTGAAAGTTTCGCCTTGCTAGTCAAACAATTAAAACGTGTGATTAACGATGCAGACCTTTTTGAGATCAATTTAGACACAATGCGAGTGAAAGGAGACCTAGCAGTAATTTACAAATATTTCAAAAAACCACTCATAGCGCGCGCGACTACTTTAAGCTTACTCAGAAGCGCAGCAAAGGCTGGGTGGCCTTACATTCTAATGCCAAATGACATGCAAACTGACCTCGAGTTCACCACACTCGTGAAAAATAAAGGCTGCACACTTATTAGCAGCGTTGACGAGATCAATCTTTAAGCGCTACAATCCCCGCAATGAGTCTACAAATAGCTATTGTCGGTCTGCCAAACGTTGGGAAGTCAACACTCTTCAACGCTCTAACAAAAACTCAATCTGCACAAGCGGCAAATTATCCTTTTTGTACAATTGACCCAAATGTTGGGGTTGTTGAGGTGCCAGATGAAAGGCTCCAGAGGCTTTCTGACATTGTTCAGCCGAAAAAAATTCTGCCAACAATTGTGGAATTTGTAGATGTAGCTGGCCTTGTAAAAGGTGCAAGTCAGGGTGAGGGGCTAGGAAATCAATTCCTCTCACATATCCGCCAATGTGACGCAATCGCTCAGGTTGTACGCCATTTTGCAGATGACGACGTAACACATGTGCATGATTCAGTTCATCCAAAACGTGATAGAGAAATTATTGAATCTGAATTAATTCTTGCAGATTTGCAAACAATAGAAAAAAGAATGCTTAAATCAGCAGGTGAAGCACGAAGTGGTGACAAAGCGAAGAAAATCTACCATGAGCTACTCGAAAAAATCTTACCTCAACTTGAAGCAGGTACTCTTGCAGTAAATATTGATTTAGATGAAGAGGAGTTAGAAATGCTACGCGATCTACATTTAATCACTCTAAAACCAATCATGTACATTGTAAATGTGCACGAAACAGAGGTTGGAATCGTGAGTACAGAAGAGCTTCGCAAGCAAATTGAAGCACCAGATAATACAAAAGTTATTCCAATTTCTGCAAAAGTCGAATCTGAATTAATCGATTTTGATAAAGAAGAAGCAAAAGCATACCTCAGCGAGCTTGGCCTTAAAGAAACTGGTCTAAATCTGCTAATCCGCGAGGCATATGAGCTTTTGAACCTACAAACATATTTCACAGCAGGTGTACAAGAGGTTCGAGCTTGGACTGTAAAAAAGGGAGCAACTGCACCAGAAGCAGCCGGTGTTATTCACACCGACTTCCAAGATGGATTTATACGAGCCGAAGTAATTGCATACCAAGATTTTGTAGAACAGGGTGGGGAACAAGCTTCAAAAGAAAAAGGATTGATGCGCCTAGAAGGCAAGGAGTACATTGTAAAAGACGGTGACGTCATGCACTTCCGCTTCAATTCCTAAATATGCAAATCATCCCAGCCATCTTCATTCAAAATGGAAAGTTGGTTTCTTTGTATAAAGGAAACGAAAACGCCGAGAAAAAAATCTATGCAAAGTCACCAAAAACATATGTTGAGTTCTTTGCTAAAGAAGGCGCAAAGACAATTTTTATAGTAGATCTAGATGGAGATCAAGAGGCAAGGCTCCCAGAATATCGTGAACTTTTCACGGGTGAACTGTGGTGGGCCGGCCAAGTACGTGACACAGAAAAAATTAAAAGACTTCTTTCAAACGGCGCAGATAGAATAGTGCTTGGACAGTCTGCATCTGAGATTTACCAAGATGCAATCACTCAATTTGGTAAAGAAAAGTTACTCGCTGGGTTGATGCTAAAACATTACGAAGACGCACCTGATTTATGTGAACAACTCTCAAACACAGGCTTCGATGACATACTCGTAAAAGATCTAAATGCAGAGGGAACTCTCTTCCAGCCAAACTTCGATCTTATGGAGAAATGTGTCTACTTCTCTAAGAAAACAATTTACGCCTCTGGTGGTATCGCAACTAAAAACCACGTCGAGCTTTTAAAGCGCGCCGGTGTATCAGGAATAATTATTGCTAGGGCTTTGTATGAAGGAGATCTTAAAATGTCTGAACTTCTTCAAGAGTTTCAAGGCGATTCACAGCAATAACTTCGGGCATACAGTTTAAAGAGCGAAGCAGTTTTATGTATTGCGCCAAATCACTAAAGCGTATGCAAATCTTAATTTTATGCTCACCAGAGTGCTCCACAGGGAAGGTATGCATCTCCAACATATTTATATCTAGTTCAGCCACTAAGTTTCCAATATCCCCTAAAAGCCCAACTCTATCTTGAACATGTATGCAGAGAGCCAATTCATCATCACCAGGTGAACGATTTTCACCACGTGAACGATTTGTATTATATCTATCTGCAAATAGTGCAAAAACAATGCTAGGAATATCAATTTCTCCATGGCCGACAGCTACCAAAAAGTTTTCCCAATCTTCTACTTCAAAATGCTCAAGCAGCATCATTTTTTGGTCTTTTGTTAAAGCTTTTGAGCCTTGAATATCATAATATTTCAACTGGCTATCAAACAGGTCTTCACCAGCAACTAGCAACTCATGTTTGTCTTTTTCACGTAGAAATTCTCGAATTCTTGTTCGCGCTAAATTAGTTTGCACGGCATTTAGCCATTTAATTTGTGGCCCTTCAGCAGACTCAGAAATTTTCACATGAATTACATCACCATTATGCAGCTTCGAAAACAAAGATTTCTTCTGACCATTTATATTCGCAAATTCTGCAAGCATCCCAACATCACTATGTATGTGATAGGCGAAATCGATAACAATCGCACCCTGTGGCAGATCAATTACGTCACCATTCGGAGTGAAGACAAAAATTCTATCTTTAAAAATATCCAATTTTAAATTTCTCATAAACCGTTTATTACTCTTAACATCTCTTTGCAGGTCCAAAATCTGTTTAACCCACTGATATTTTTTCGAAAGCTTCTTCTTAATATTTTTTTGTTTTGTTTTCTGAGCTTCTCTATAGAAATAATGAGCTGCAATACCATATTCATTCTCAATATGCATATCTTCTGTTCGAATCTGAAATTCAGTAATCTTTCCATCTATGCCAAAAACTGTAGTATGCAAACTCTGATACCCATTACTCTTTGGCAAGGCAATATAATCCTTTAAACGGCCAAGTTTAGGCAAAAAGTTCTGATGTAAGATTCCCAATATTTGGTAACAGGTAGAAACATCATCAAGAATAATTCTCAAACCAACAAGGTCATAAATATCATGAAACGAGCTCCTACTAATTTTCATTTTCTTATAGATTCCGTAGTGATTTTTCCGTCTACCTTCAACTCTCAAGAATGAAACTTTTGCTTTAGCAAGTAGTTCTTCAGCTGCACTAATACTTCTTTTTACAAGCATGCTTTGTTCAATCTCACTTTGTAAAACTAAAGCATCAATTTTCGCATATTGCTTTGGCTCTAAAACCTTAAAGCAAAAATCTTCCAAAGAGTTTTTAAGTTCCCAAATCCCAAGCATATTCGCAATTGGCACATAAATCTCCAAGGTTTCTTTCGCAATCCTATTACGTTTTTCAGGTGGAAGAGCATCAATAGTGCTCATGTTATGCATACGATCTGCAAGTTTTATGAGTATAACTCTAGGATCTTCAGCACAATGAATAAATAGTTTCTTCAAAGATTCAATCTGCCTTGCTTCCATCATATCTCGATAATGCACCTTTGAAAGCTTGGTAATCCCGTTAACTAAAAATGCTACATTCTCACCAAAAAGTCCTTCAATTTCTTCAATAGTATGCTCAGTATCTTCTGGGACATCATGCAAAAGGCATGCAATTAAACTGTCTTCATCAACCTGTAATGTAGTCAGAATCTCAGCTGCTTTAACAGGGTGAATTATATATTCAGCTCCATTTTTTCTAAGTTGACCAGAGTGTGCTTTTCTTGCAAAGTCAAAAGCACTAGTTAATCGTTCTTCATTAAAAGTAGGCAAATATTCTCTGGCAGAAGCAATTAATTTAGATATCATATAAATTGACTAGACTGATTAATAATTTTATAGTGTCGATACTCTTTTTACAAGGGAATTATGAATTCACAAAAAAAGAAAGTGTTGATTGGAATGTCTGGTGGCGTAGATTCGTCTGTAGCCGCTGCACTGCTCATTGAAAAAGGATACGAGTGTATCGGTATTTATATGAACCTTTGGGCCGACCCTGTTGAAGTCGACCTAGATGAAAGGAAAAAATTTCCTCAAAATAAGTGCTGTTCAATTGAATCATTAATCTTTGCGCGTAGCATCTGCCAAAAACTCGGCATGCCTTTTTACTCACTCAACCTTGAACAAAAGTTTAAAGAGCAGGTCGTAGATAATTTTCTAGATGAACACAGGGCTGGGAACACTCCAAACCCATGCGTCCGCTGTAACAAAACTATAAAATTTGGAGAACTATTCAGAAAGATGGAAGAGCTCGGCTGCGATTATTTAGCAACCGGCCATTACGCAACTTTAAAAGAAGAAGATGGCAGAGTGTCGCTTCTTAGAGGCGTGGATGACACCAAGGATCAAACCTATTTTTTATATAATTTAAATCAAAATAAGCTCAAGAAATTGATCTTCCCAATTGGTGAATACAATAAAACCGAGGTAAAAGAGTTGGCAAAGAAATATGGCTTGAAAGAGCTAGAAAACAAGAAAGAGAGTCAGGGCGTTTGTTTCTATCCAGAAAAATTATATTTCCCATTTTTAGGCCGCCATTTAAAGGCTAAACAAGATTACAAAGAAGGCAAGATTCAAACTAAAGATGGTGAAGAAATGGGTGACCATAAAGGACTTCCTTTTTATACAATCGGCCAAAGAAAAGGCATAGGAGTCGGCGGTCAAGAAAACCCAGTTTACGTAAATAAAATAGATAAAATTAAAAACGTACTAATAGTTGGTAACGAAGAAGAACTTTATAGTGATGAAGTTTTACTGCGTGATGCGAATTTCTTAACAGGTGAGGAGCCAAGCACAAGCGAAGTATTCGATATCAAAATTAGAACTCACGGCAAGCTCGCAAAAGGCACCATCACAAAAGAAGGCAAATTATACAGAGTGAAATTCAAAGAAGCTCAGCGAGCAATTATGGCAGGTCAGTCACTCGTGCTCTATAGAGGCAAGGAGCTTATAGGTGGTGGAATTATGACCATGGAATAAGGTATAATCTGTTCATGGATCCACTAAAAGATTTAACGTCACATTTAGCTTTTAAGGCCGACAAAAAGATTCTCGAACTCGAGGATGAGGAGTATTTACGAATGGATATTCCGCCGCACGAAAGGCTTAGTACAGCTATTTTAGGCCTAAGAGTGCCGAGCCCATTTGCCAGTCTACGTACATTTGTTTTTACTTCATTGGCAATTTTTACTCTGCTTTTCTCAATCACAAACGCAAATTCATATAGCAAGATTTTCATGGCAAGCATTCAAGATTGGTCTGCCGAAGAAGAAATTCTTGTAGCTGAGACAACACATAAAGAAGTCGATCTACTCGAAAATAGCGAAACAATCGTAAAAGAAAATGACGGAATCTTTCCTCTAGGAATTCAGCCAACACCATTTGAAAACCGGCTAGAGATTCCAGCGATAAATGTAAATTCGCGCATAGTAGAGCCAGAATTCGGCCTTGATTCATTAATCGGTCAAGATTGGAACGCTCTTGAAGACCAGATCCGCTCTTCACTGTTAAATGGTTTGGTCCATTACCCCGGTACCGCTTTGCCAGGCGATAAGGGGAATGTTTTCATTACCGGCCACAGCTCAAATGTTTTCTGGGAGAAAAGTGACTACAACACTGTTTTTGCTCTTCTACCCAAAATCGAAGAAGGCGACGATATTTTCGTAAGCTATGACCAAGTAGATTACCACTACAGGGTGATATCTAAAAAAGAAGTCACTCCAAAAGAAGTTGGCATACTCGAACAAGGCGACGACAAAATCATGACCTTAATGACATGCACACCAGTCGGCACAGTTTTAAGAAGGCTAGTTGTTACCGCAGAATTAATCGAAGACTAAGCATCTGCACTTTCATCATCTAACTTATCTAGCTCACCCAAAAGGGCTTCTTCAGCAGCAGCCTCACCAACTTCATGGCTGGCCTCTTCACTTGCCCTTGCTTCACGCTCTTTCTTCTTCTCAAACTCATTCCACTCCTGCATATGTTTTTCATTCAACTTCTTAAGCTCACCTTGATATTCCGAATCCAGCTCCTTTAATTGTTTAGACTCTTCTTCCAAAATTCCTCTCAACCTTGTCACTTGATCCTCAGTCATTATCGGCAAAATCTGAAACCAATACTCACGCTCTTCATGAGACATAGACTCAGTCTTTTTGATCTTTTCAACAAGCTCACCATACTTTTCCAGTACTGCATCGGGAATATTATATTGCTTCCCTCCGCCCTGCTGGCCAGTATTCTTTGTTCCTGCACCCGAATCTTGTGGAGTTTTTGAATCCATAACTACGCGGATTATACCGCGAAATCACATCTTGTCCAAATTAGAGTTATTTACGAGAGTTAACTTCTGCAACATCCATCATAATTTCAACAAAGTCAGAATCCGTTTGGTCAGAATTCGTTAGTTGTTCATGAAATTTAACTCCTTCCATAGCAGTATTCATCTGATCCTGAATTCGTTCATATTCATTCAAAATCGCATCCAAATTTCCATCACTTGGGTCATCAAATGCTGCTGAGATTTCATCAGGCAAACCGCCAACTTCTTTTAAGAATAGTTTATGCTTAGCCAATTGTGCTTTTAATTGCCCTCTATCTGGTTTCTTATCAGACATAAATGAGGCAAATGCATCTGTATCTGCTTTACCAATTTTCGCATAATCACTTCTCACTTCTTCAATAGCATCAGCATAAAGTGTATTTTTATCAAATGTATATTCATATTCACTTTGAACAGGGATTATTAATCTGAGATCATCCAATGCAGTTTCCAAATCTTCTCCATTCAAACCTTCAGGAATCAGCTCAGGATTTGTTTCCTTAATTACTGCAAGCCCCTTGCTTGCAAAGTCTTCATCATACATATTTGCCAATAGTAAAAGTTTAGGCTCTGAACCATCTAAATATGTATGTAGATCAACAGAATCAGCTCCCCCTTCTTGAGCTCCAATGTAAACTAATTGCATAAATAGGTCTTCTTTTCGGAATAGCTCATATGCTTTGTCACTGCCATCTCTTTCTACAGGGAATAACTCTCTTCCTTTTTGCTCTACTGCTTTATAAAATGTCTCCATGGCTTCAAGTGACTCAAACTGACCCAAGGTAGCTTTTGCAACATGCATTTCTGCAGTGGCAAAGACGGGTGGCACATTATCAGCCATATTTTTAATATATGGGAATAACAGCGTAGCAAAGGCTTTGAAATGTTCCTCAGAATTTGGATTTTCATTGAAAGCTTTTGCAGCTTTATTCAATGCATCAAGCTCTTCAGATACTTCAGGCTCCTCAACCGCCTCCATATAACCTTTAAATCCTTTAGGGTGTTTACCTAGCTGTCTTGTCACAAATAGAGCATTAGTATTTAACCAAGGTAAGACCTCTGCAGTTTTTGAGCCCTGTCTACTTTTTTCAATAATGGTTAAAAGTATAGCAAGGTTTTTTGCAGGTTGAGTAGTATTGCCTTTAATAACCTCCTGCATAGCTTCTACCGTCCACTTTTTATCTTTTTCAGTTACATCAATCCCAAGCTTTTTCAGATTCGCATCAATATTCCCACCACCAAGAGTCCGTCTCATAATGTTAGACACACTACGAGGATAAATATTAGCTGTCTTTTCAGCTTCACCCCATTCAACCTTAATAAATACATTAGGATCATCAGAGTAAATCGCAGCTCTATCAATTACTTTCATTGCATAGCCCGACTCTAAATCATCTAGCGCAGAATCAATTTCAGACTTACGCTTCGCTTCATTTGGGTCAGTACTCAAGCCCTTAATCCAATCAGCACCCACAAAACTTGTAAGTACTTTCAAGGCACCAAACGCAAATTGTTTCTTCACTTTTGTCACCGGCGGATCAGATTCATTAAGAGGCTCAGCAAGCAAACTCTTCGCAAGCCTTAAAGCAACTTGATTAAATCCTCTAGGAACTTCAGTGCCACTTTCTGTAGCCTCTTTTGGATCAACCCTTTCATCTTCAGCTTCATCAGCAGGAGTTTCTTTCGATGCAGGTTTGTCAGCTTTCTCTTCAGGTTCATCAGGTGTATCACCAATTTTATCAGTAAATTTCATCTCACGCTTCTCAAGTCGTGCTAAGCGTTTATCAATTGCATCAAGATCAGCACTTACATCAAGGTCAGTCGCTAAGTCAGCATCAGCAATTTCTACTTCCTCTGCTGCTTTAGCTGCATTTCTTTCAGCAATTTTGACTTTTTTCTCACGTATTTTTTTTTGCTTTTCTTGTGCCTTTAATCTTTGTTTGGCAGTAAGAACAACAGGTTTATCACCAGATTTCTCTGCACTTTTTCTCCGAGCTTCAAATCCTTGTTTTCTCATACTAAATTATAAAAATATCCCCACCGTGCTCTTCGAGCCGCTCCTTATTCAGGCGCAGGGAGTGAATTAAATTTGCTACCTGGTGATTTGTGTCAAAATCAGCCTTTTCAAGGTTAATAATGTCACGAATTTTCCCAAGCATAGTCACGCAGTTCTGATCAGCTTTTGACTTTCCTTCAAGCGGAAGGCCTTCATAAACTTCATCATTTAACAAGGAACTAGGCGCATAGAGCTGAATAGTCCCATCTTCAACAAGAGCCATAATTTTGCTCAGAAATTCTTGGTCTTCAGCGGGTATCGTTCCACCTGCTAAAGGAGTATTTAAGCGAGCTTGTGAGTCAGCTGCAATTTCTTGATTATCTGTAGCCGAATCGTAAAGTGGATTTAAATCTGCCATATGTGAATTTATATCTGTATATTATAGCAGAAATCAGGTATTTTTTCAATAATGAATAAGCAAGAAGTACAGAAAAGAATCGAAAGTCTCAGAAAGGAGATTTTACAGCGAAATTATGAGTATTTTGTGCTCGATGAGTCACATGTAACTGAAGCAGTTCGCGACTCTTTAAAACGGGAGTTAATCGCTTTAGAAAGCCAATTTCCAGAGCTAATTACTCCAGATTCACCTACGCAGCGAGTGGGGAGCGCACTGTCAGGTCGTTTTACCAAGATTAAACACAAAAATAAGCGTTGGAGCCTAAGTGATGTTTTTGATGCAGATGAATTAAAAGCTTGGGAGCAGCGAGCAATCAAGTTTTTAGGTGGCGAATCCAAAGAAAATGTAGAGTTTCTGACTGAGCTCAAATTAGACGGTTTGAATATAACTCTTTGGTACGAAAAAGGCGCTCTAACAAGGGCTATAACACGTGGAAACGGGCAAGAAGGAGAGGATGTAACTCACACAATTCGTACAATAAAAAATCTACCTCTCAAGCTCTTTAAAAATGTTGATTTAGAGGTTTCTGGCGAGGTGATTTTCCCTAAAAAGAGTTTCGAAAAATTGGAAGGATTTGCAAATGCTCGAAATGCAGCTGCAGGAACAGTTAGACAGCTTGATCCACAGGTTGCAGCTGAGCGAGATTTACAGATGCTTTGTTACAGTCTTGGGCAGAATAACCTAGAAAATAAGCCAAATTCACAGGCTGAAGCGCTAGAAGCACTAAAAGATTTGGGTTTGCCAGTAAATTCGAATTATCAAGTTCATCAGTCAGTAGAAGACAGCATTAAATATTTAGAGAAATGGCAAAAAGATCGTGACGAATTGCCATATGAAATTGATGGAGTAGTTTTCAAGGTTAATTCCCGCGAGCAGCAAGAGCTTCTTGGATTTACTGCAAAGTCACCTCGTTTTGCAACTGCATACAAATTTCCGGCCGAGCAAACTACAACGGTACTGCAAGACATTACTATTCAAATTGGACGTACAGGTGCTGCTACACCCGTTGCAGAGTTAAAACCGGTAACTGTAGCCGGCTCAACAGTTTCACGAGCTACACTTCACAATGAAGACGAAATTAGGCGCAAAGACGTAAGAATTGGCGACACAGTTGTAATTCAAAAAGCAGGGGACGTGATTCCAGAGGTAGTTGAAGTAATCCAGAATCTTCGCCCTGAAAACACTAAGAAATATATCTTTCCAAAAGATTGCGAGATGTGTGGCACTGAATTCATCAGGCCAGAAGGAGAGGCAGTAAGGCGTTGCCCAAATCGCAATTGTCCTGGCCGTAAACGAGAGGCCTTTAGCCACTTTGTGGCACGTGCAGCAATGGATATTGATTCACTCGGTGAAAGGCTTGTAGATCAACTTATTGAGTTTGGTTTCGTACATGATTTTGCAGATTTTTACACACTCACAAAAGAGCAGATGCTGGAACTCCCGCTCTTTAAAGATAAACGTGCAGACAAAGTTCTAACAGCAATTGCAGCGCGTCGCCAAGTACCAGCAGCTCGCTTCCTTTTCGCTCTGGGAATTCGTTTTATTGGCGAACAATCAGCCAAAATTCTCACTGAATACCTCGCAGAAAATTCTGATCAAGAAAGACCAACTCCAGCAACTGTAAAAGAAGTTTTACTTTCAAAGAAGGCTGAAGATTTTGAGCAAATTGAAGGTTTTGGTGCAAGAATGGTTGATAGCCTAATCGAATGGATTACAGATCAGCATCATCAAGATTTGCTCGATAAATTAACAAATGTAGGCTTAACTTTAATATGGCCAGAACTCAAACAAAGAATAGAAAATATAGATGCAAAAACATTCATTATTACAGGTTCACTTTCAAAACCAAGGCCTGAATTCAAAAAAATAATTGAAAATGCAGGCGGCAAAGTAAGTAGCTCTGTAAGTAAAAAAACAGACTACGCATTGGTCGGCGAAGACCCAGGTTCAAAAGCAGATAAAGCAAAAGATCTTGGAGTGAAAATCCTAAACGAGGAGGCATTTAACGAGCTTATTTCAACATAGTCTTAATTGCTGAAACCAATTTAAAACTTCCTACAAAAACTACAAAACTAGGGCTGTGACTTTTCAGTTTTTTTAAGAATTCTTCAGGCTCAGTTTGTGCCAAAAATTCAGGCGCAGTTCCAGCACGCAAGTCCTTTAAGTTAACCCATGCAGTTCTTCCACTAGGAAATAAATCAGGTAAATCATCACGTTTATCTTTTAAGAAATGAATGCACCAAATTGGCTCAGGCAAGTCATGTTCAAGTGCGTAGCTAAGGGCTTTATCCCGCAGATAATAAACACTGTCATATGTATGTGCACCATCCAAAACAATTGTGTGGCCGCCCCAATTCACAATTTCAAACCGTCCAAAAAGTTGATATTCACATAACTCCTTGTACATCTCAGGGGTAACTACAAAACCTAACTGATCTGCTGCAGCAAGTGCCAAACCAGCACTTCCAGGATGATGCTCACCTAGCTCTGCTCTCGCAGCAATAATTGGCTGATAACCTTCTTTCACGATCACATCAAACACATCCGGTGATTGATTTGTCTCAGTAATTAAAGGTACTCCATCTCTACATATTCCCAATTTTTGCTGTGTAATTTTTTCTATCGAATCACCCAAAACTTCTGTATGTTCCAGTTCAATATGCCCCAAAATTGTAAGGACTTTATCCGAAACAATATTCGTTGCATCATTCAAACCACCCCAGCCGCATTCCAAAATAACATAATCTAAATCCTGCTCACTAAAATATAAAAGACTAGCCAAGGTCCAATTTTCAAACTCACTCAAGTCAGCATTAACAGATTGAACTCTGTCTACATATGCTTGCATACTATCCATGGGCACCCCATTAACTTTCGCCATCTCTTCAGCTTTATAAAGAAAAGGGGAGCTAAAAACCCCAACTTTCTTCCCTGACAATTCCAGAATTTTCCCAAGCAAATTTGCCGTTGTTCCTTTGCCTTTTGAGCCAGCAATATGAATAATGGGGGTCTTCAAACCTCCTAGTTCTTGATGTACTTTTACAAGATGATCAATCATATCTTTTCTTCAGTTGTTTCCCAATTCATTATACCTTCATCCAGTTCAAAAACCACTTTTAAATCATTACCAGTTACGGTTTTTAAAGCTGTTTCAATCTGTACGATCGCTTCTGCGTTATGAACGCGATCATAATGAAATTTACTAGGGAAAACAAAAGTCAGCATTTTTTCTTTTTGAGATTTAAGATTTCCAGATTCAAAAGAATGCCTAACAGCCGGGTTACGAATAGATTTCGTTATAGCCGGCATCTGAGTTCGGATTGCATCCAAATGCATAAGTCCTTCATGTCTTTTCGCCTGAGTAGGCTGAACAATATTCTTACCCACAGCAGCTGCTCCATTGCTTACAGGCGTGCTAGTGGCCTCACCGTGAGTCGCTCTAATAATTGCAATTTCAAGGGGTAACTGAGCAATACTTGCTCTTCTTAATTTAATCCAAGCTTCATCAAACAGATCAACCCATTGTAGAAGTTTTGGAACAATCGCTCTTTTTTCACCTGCAACTGCTTCATGCAATTTCACACGTAACAAACCTAAAAATCCAGTTGTAAACTGTTGCAAATCATATCCGTCTTTATGCAATGAATCCACAACTGCTAATGCTTTTTGAGTGTCACAACTGCCAAGTGCTCCATATAATTCATCGCCAGCTTGGTGATGGCTGAGCCCAAGCCTTTCCCGTACTAATTCTTCTGTAACGTCAGAGGTAGAAAACTGCTCCAGTAATGAAATAGCATCTCGCATTCCACCATCAGCATGCTTTGCTAACAATTCCAAAGCTCCTAAGTTAACAGCAATATTTTCTTTACTAGCTATATGTTTCAATCGATCAACTATCTCGCGTTCAGTAATTCGTCTAAAGTCATAACGCTGACATCTAGACAAAATTGTTTCAGGGATTTTATGAATCTCTGTTGTCGCCAAAATAAAATAAACATTTTCAGGCGGCTCTTCAAGGCTCTTCAAAAGTGCATTAAACGCTTCTTTTGTAAGCATATGCACCTCATCAATAATATAGACTTTCGAATTGGCATGCGTCGGCGCAAATCGAATTTTCTCTCTAAGATCCCTAATTTCATCAATACCTCTATTTGATGCAGCATCAACTTCAACCAGATCAATTAGATCTCCAGCCAAATTTAATTTACAAACATCACATTTTTCACATGGTTGCCCTTCATCGCTTAATTTTTCACATTGAATAGCCCTCGCAATCAGCCGGGCCGTACTAGTTTTACCTGTACCACGTGGGCCAGAAAACAAATAAGCGTGCACCATCTTTCTTTGCTTGAGTGCTTGCATCAAAGTCTCACGAACCGGGCCTTGGCCAACTAGCTCTTCAAATGATTGTGGTCGATATTTTCTGTAAAGTGCAAAGCTCATAATTACTATTGGTGCTCCATGTTAACACGTTCTACTAATGATTTCATGGCTTTTTTAAAGGCTTTTCTTGAATATTGCTTAGCGTGCTCTGCAATTTTCTTAGCAGAGTAGTTTTTCTCATTTATTAATAGTTGAGTAAGCGCTGCTTCCATACTCTCTAACGTTTGTTCAGCAAAAAGCTCACCAGTCTCACCAGGAATCACACTTTCAGATAATCCACCTTTATTGAAGCCAAGAACAGGTTTCCCACAAGCCATCGCTTCAACAGGGGCAATCCCAAAATCCTCTTCACCCGGGAAAATAAAGGCGCGACAGTTCTCAAAATATTCTTTCACCACTTCATCTGGTTTAAACCCAAGAAAATCAACATTCGAAGCCGCCATCCTCTGCAGCCTGGCCTTATCTGGCCCATCTCCAATTATTACCAAACGCTTCCCAAGTTTATTAAACAGCTCAACCGCCAGATCAATTTTCTTATATGGAGTCAGAGTCGAAACAATCAAAAAATATCCTTCATGCAATTCATGCGGCTCAAATCTCTCAGTATCCACAGGCGGATGAATAATTTCAGCATCTTGTCTGTAATATTTCTGAATTCGATTCCTAACAGTCTTCGAATTTGCTATCGGCACATCTACTCTGTCAGCAGCCAAAAAGTCCCACATTCTCACCTTATGCATCAGGCGACTCGCCAAAAGCTCACCAATGCCGCCCAAATTCTGCTCTTTCAGATATTTGTGAGTATAATCCCAGGCATATCGCATCGGAGAATGGTAATAACAGATATGTTTAGTATCTAGATTCGTCACAATCCCATGAGCATAAGCACTATTACTGCTAATCACTACGTCAAAACCACTAAAATCAAATTGCTCAATTGCACTTGGCATCAGTGGGAAAAGAAATTTATGCATTCCAGGCAAAAAGCGCGGAAATTTCTGCAGTTTAGAGGTGATAACTCTTTCAGCAGGGAACACTTCATTCATTTTCTTCTTGTCATAAAGGAGCGTATAAACGGGCGCATCAGGATACATGTCCATCAGCGTTTTTAAGACGCGTTCTGCACCTCCATGTCTCAGCAAGAAATCGTGTACTAAAGCAACTTTCATTGCCAGAATTATATAGTCTTTCAGCGCGGATGGCTAACCAAGATCATTATCTAATGGCCTATCTGCCAAAGTTAAAGCAGAAACATTTTTATAGCCAGCTTCAGTCAAAACTTTATAACATTCAAGTAAAGTTGAACCTGTTGTGACTATATCATCCACCAAAACAATCCTTTGAGAAAGATCTGCACGACCAACAAGCCTAAATGCACCATCCAAGTTTTTTAATCGCTCAGTGCGATTTCCTATCTCAACCTGAGAGGCAGTATCTCTGATCCTATGTAAAAACATTTCATAATTTGCTCCAATGCGAATAGACAAGCTCCTAGCCAGTAACTCAGCCTGATTATATCCACGCTCCCTCTCACGCTTAACGTAAAGAGGCACAGGCACAAAAAGCACTCCACTTGGCTCAATCAGCAGCCGAAGAGCACGCTCCATTTCAGGTACAAATATCCTGAAAATATTTGCTTGATGCGAGTACTTAAATGGGTAAATGAGTCTCTCTAAAATCGAACCTCTCTCAAAAAATGATGATGAACAAACACGCAGACCATTGATTTCACGAATATGTGGATTGAAATCCAGATAAGAAACGCACCACTTACAAAGTGCCTCGCTCAAATAGCCACAAGAGAGGCAAGGGCTGGGGAAAAGTATTTTCAAAATCAAATGCAGCATGTAAGCACGCTAACAAGATTAAGCTGAATTTTCTCTGAATTTCCACCGAAGCAAACAAGATCTGAACTTCTACACAAGTCGATTTTATGTTACAATCTAAACAACTATGAAAAATAAGCACCAGGCCAAAGGGCCGGTTAAATCCGTCGTAAAGGAGAAATCCTGTGGCGTGATTCTCTATCGAATTGAAGAGGGGATCCGTCAATATTTACTCCTGCATTATCCAAGTGGCCACTGGGACTTTCCGAAGGGCCATGTAGAGGATATCGATGAACACGAAATGGCTACTGCACAGCGTGAACTTGAGGAGGAAACCGGAATCGAAGATGTAGATTTTATTGAAGGTTACAGAGAGCCGATGTATTACGAATTTAGACGAGGTAAAAAGCAGCTCGTAAAAAAAGTAGTTGTATACTTTCTTGCAGAAACTAAAGAGAAAGATGTAAAGATTTCTTTCGAACACAAAGATTTCCTGTGGTTGCCTTATCAGGAGGCATTCGACAAATTAACTTTCGACAATGCCAAAGGACTTATTGAAAAAGGAGAAAAACATTTGCTAGAATAGAATTCCAAAAACCCACGTATGAATACAGAAACTTTATTATCGATAATTACTGTTGTACCGGCTCTTGCATGGTTTGTGACCGCATTTGTAAACCTCTACAAGCTTTACAATAAAAATAAGATAAAAATTAAAGAAACTGTAATTGAAAAAAAAGAACAAGTAATTGAGAAAGCTGAAGAAATTAAGGAGACAATCGAGAAGAAAGTTGAAGAAAAGAAAGCAGAAAAGGAAGAAACCCCTCAGACTCAAAGTGATGAACACACCCAAACTTAATCCTGAACAAGCTGCAGCCGTTAAACATATAGACGGCCCAATGATCGTGCTAGCTGGCCCAGGAACAGGAAAGACGCAAATAATTGCAGCGCGTATTGCCCATCTGCTGGATTCAACTCAAATGGATCCTCATAATATTTTATGTCTAACTTTTACTGAGTCAGGTGTTGTTGCCATGCGAAAACGCTTAATTGAAATGATTGGCACCGCCGCATACTATGTACGAATAAATACCTTTCATTCATTTTGTAATGACGTAATTAAAGATTTCCCCGAAAAGTTTCTCAGTACTCGTGAACTAGAATCTCTAACTGATCTTGAGCGAATTCAGATATTCAGAAAAATTCTAGATAACCTACCAAGCGATAGCCCTCTTTCACCTTTTGGAAGCCCATATTTCTATCTGAAAGATTGCACTTATGCTGTGCAAAATCTAAAGCGTGAAAATATTTCACCTGAAAATTTCCATAATTTTGTAAATAAAATCGAAGCCTTTCTAGAAGAGCATGGCCAGGTGCTGGAACAGTTCAGCCAGATTCACGGAAACCAATTAAAGGAAGAACATTTCACAGCTCTTGCAGATCGTTTCGAAGGAACAATTCTTTCAAGCTATTTCAGGGGGATTCATGAGCTAGATAAAAAAGGACGAACTAAACAAAAGAATGAAATTAAAGCTGCTTATTTGAAGATTAAAAACAGCGTAGGCAAACAACAGGCTTTAAGCCAGGTTTACAAAAAATATCAATCCGAACTAAGTTCTCGTGGCCGCTACGACTACGAAGACATGATTCTTTTTGTTGTGGATGCTTTTAAACATAATGAAGAATTGCTCGCACATTATCAGGAACAATTTCAATATATTTTAGTCGACGAATATCAAGATACAAATGGCGCACAAAATGAAGTTGTCCGTTTAATTGCTGAATATTTTGAGAACCCAAATATTTTCGTAGTAGGGGATGACAAGCAGTCGATTTACAGGTTCCAAGGGGCCTCACTCGAGAATATTCTTTTCTTTCATAATCTTTATAAAGATCATGTGAAACTTGTCTCTCTAAAAGAAAATTTCCGAAGTCACCAGACAATTTTAGATGCTTCAGATTCTTTGATTAATTTTAATGAACACAGCATCACAAAATTTATCCCTGAGTTAAAACAAAGTTTATTAGCCGCAAAAAATCACAATCCAGCAAAGGTTCAACTGGCCGAATTCGAAAGCAAACAAAGTGAGCATTATTTTCTAGCTAAACGTATCGAAGAGCTAATTCAAAATGGCACTGAACCTTCTGAAATCGCAATTCTTTACAGAAATAATTATGAAGCAGAGCCACTTATGGAGCTCTTTCTTCGTTTAAAAATTCCTTTCCGACTTGAGGCTGGTGTTAACATTCTTGCAGATCAAAATATTCAAAAATTAATCGGCCTACTTAGATTTATTCACAATTTAGATGACGGCCAACAGCTATTTTATTTAATGCATTCTGAGTTCCTAAATTTTGCACCTCTAGATATTTACAAAGTCACTCGAAAGTCATCAAAAGATAGAAAAACACTTTTTGAAACTTTGCTAGAAACTGATTTATTCAAACCATTTGCTGAGAAATGTCTCAAGTGGCAAATGCAAAGTGTGAACAAACCAATAATGGAATTTTTCGATATAATTATTAAAGAATCTGGCTATTTAGATCATGTGATGAAGAGTGAAACCAAGGTTGAAGAGCTCAATCGTCTAAACACTCTTTTCGATGAAATCAAAGCCTTGAACAGATCGAATCATGCGTTCAAACTTAGCGATTTAATAGAGTATTTCGAGCTTTTAAAGGAGAACGACATCATAATAAAAGAGCAGGAGTTGAAAACTCAAAAAAATGCACTCCGCCTTATGACAACTCACAAATCAAAAGGCCTGGAGTTCGAACATGTATTTATTATGAATTGTGTGGATAAACATTGGGGGAACAAACGTCGCTATGAAAAGCTCAGTCTGCCGAAAGGATTGCTCACAAATGATGTGGATTCAAAAACACAAAACGAAGATGAACGAAGACTTTTTTATGTAGCAATGACTCGTGCAAAACAGAGTTTAACTCTCACTTATGCTGTAAAAAATGAAAGAGAAAGGCCGCAGGTGCCATCCATTTTTCTAGAAGAAATTAATCCAGAATGTTTAGAGAAACTCGACACAAGCAAAATCGAAGATGAGGCAATAAATAGGCTTCAAACTATTTTCTTAGAAGTGCCAAAAGTTGATCACAGCGAAGAAGAGGCAAATTTTGCAAAAAGCCTTCTTGAAAATTACACAATGAGTGTCACACATCTAAACAATTATCTTAAATGTCCTCGTTTATTTTATTATAGGAATCTACTGCGAGTTCCAAGCGCAAAAAACAAAAATGCAGCATTCGGCTCGGCCGTTCATGAGGCTCTAAAAGACTTTTCACTCGAACATAAAAAGGGCTCATTACCATCTGAAGACTATTTGATCGAGAGCTTTGAAAAACATATGAATAGAGAGGTTATAACGCAGCAAGACAGGCGAGGTGGCTTAGATTTTGGAAGGCAAACTCTAAAAGATTATTACAACGCACACGAAGATGTTTTCAGACAAAATACAATGCCAGAATACGATTTCAGTTCTCATGGTGTTAACCTAAATGGCATTCCATTAACAGGTAAATTAGACAAAATAGAATTCTTAAACGAAGAGGCAAAAGCAGTACATGTAGTCGATTACAAAACCGGTAACCCAGATTCAAAACGTCAAGCATTAGGGCAAAATGGTGAATACAGAAGGCAAATTTTATTTTATAAATTGCTCTGCGATTTATCTCCAAGATTTCCATACGATATGGTTTCGGGTGAAATCGACTTCGTTCAAAAGAGCAAAAAAGATGGGCGTTTTCGCAAAGAAGTAATCAGACCAAGTCAGTCAGAAATTGAACAAATCAAAACGGAAATTACTGAAGTATATGACGATATAAAAAACCTTCGCTTCTTAAATACAGACGAGTGGTCTAATTGCGGCGAATGTGAATATTGTGATTTCTTCGCTTAAAGTTCTAGCAATTCCTGAGTATGAATTGGCTCCTTAGGGCTAACTTTTAGGTATTTTGCAAATAAACCTTCATCATGAGTCTCTCCAATTCCAACAATAATATCACCAGGCTCAATGTCTGTAACTGCATCACGTCCTTTCACATCTGTTTCAAAGTTTGCAGCCACAAGTGAAGTTAAGCCAGAGCTAACACTAATTTCGAATACAAAAATTCCATCATCTCGGATTTCAATACTTTCTACTTCTCCAAAAGTACTATATTTATGTTTGCCACGACCTAAATTCATCGGTTTCAAAATTTGTTCCGCCAAATGCACATCTGCAGGAATAGAAACCTCAGTCCCAACTCTTCGAACAAACTCATTTACAATTTTCCCTTGAGCTCTTGCCTGCCTCTGCATTCCATTTTGCTGACCAATTAACATGCCAGACACAAAAGCTGAACCAATAGTTGTTAGAGAAAATACAACTATAAGAGCAATAATTAAATTATGATTGTTATGCCACTTTTTCATGTGAATTTTGAGCGTTAATATATAGAAGTTTAGATAAGGAT
This sequence comes from Candidatus Peregrinibacteria bacterium, assembly GCA_018658105.1. GTDB lineage: Bacteria > Patescibacteriota > Gracilibacteria > UBA1369 > 2-02-FULL-48-14 > JABHVW01. Next base: position 30,130 of record JABHVW010000001.1, on the reverse strand, counting down.
TTAGCCATAAACAGACCAGAAAGTAAAAATATCAAAAGGCTGAAAATTGGCAGTCTTTCCATGAATGCATTGAAACCAACGCCACTAAAAAGTATTGAAGGTTCATTAAACATAGTAAGTAAAAAGCCAAAAAAATCAGATTGAATCACATAAATCGAAAAGTCAGTAATCGCATAAAAAGTAAGCAAAATTGAAAGCGACCCGTACAAACCAAGCATAAGTATAACTTTCCGCTCAATGTAAGGCGCTCTTTTTTCAACACACTCAGAAATCCTTGCAGCAAGATTCTTAGGGATTTTAACATCACATTCCATGTTCATTAGCGCCGATTCTAGATGGTCTTTTGTCTTCATTCTTTTGTATGTAGATAAAATTTTAATTTAGATTTCGCCCTGTTTATATGTACTTTAACAGTTCCAACAGGTAAATCCAGTGCATCAGATATCTCATTATAAGATAGCTCTTGCATATAACGCAGTTCCAAAATTAATTGGTATTTTTCAGGAATTTTTTGCATCGCTTCATTAACTCGCTTCTGTTTCTCTTTCACTTTTAATTTATCTAAAGCACTCATTTTCTCGTCCTTAATCCTCTCAGAGAAATCAGTATCATCATCTTCTTTTTTCAAGCTAGAAAAGCTCAATGAAGATTTCTTTTTCGCACGATTACGAATTAAGTTGATACAAATTCTCATTAACCAAGGCTTCCACTTAATTTCATCTTTAGGATATTTAAGCAAATTCTCATAAGCTTTGAGGTATGTTTCTTGAACAATATCCTCAGCATCCTTTTGATTTCTTGTAAATTTGTAAGCTAATCTATACAAATTCCCAGAATATTTATTTACTGCGCTGTCAAAGGTCTTAATCAGGTCATTCATTGTCAGAATTATTTTTCTGACACTATTATATACAGTTTTAAGCAGAAAATGTTACAAAAAAAGAATCTGGCAAGTATATTTGTGTAACTAAAATGTGCTTTATATGTTTTACCTCATGCTAGCAATTTTACTTCTAATCAAAATGCTATGACTAAAACACTATCCATGCTCATGTTCTCATTTGCTTTTCTACTTCTTGTAGTGCCATTGGCTTCTGCTGATGAAACTCATGAACCTCGTCCTATAGACGAAGATCGTATCGAGAGACAAATGAAACGTCACCCAAGGCACGCAAAACATTTCGGAAAGAGAATGTCTGAAATTTTAGGCATGACTAGGGAGGAAATCCGTACAGAAATTGAATCAGGCTCCACATTAGACGATTTAGTTACAGCACAGGGTTTAAACTTTGAAGAAATCAAAGCCGAGCTCAAAGCTGAACATAAAGAAAAAGTGGAATCTGGTGAACATACACATGATCATAGAAAACGCAGAAAACACAAAAGTGAATTACGACCGGATGAGTCCTAACTGGGGGACGGACTTATCAATTATAAAGGCCCGGCTGATGTCGGGTCTTTTTAATCAACAATGACCAGCCCAGAAAGTTCACCACCACCAATTATTGTCCCTTCTTGCCGAAGTTTATTAAGCAATTCATCCTCAGAAATATCCATGCCGTATTCCTGCAAGATTTCAGCAACGCGAGCAGTAACAAGTGGCGCAGCCTGTGAGGTCCCACTTTTCACTCCATATTGATCTCCAGGTAGGGAAGAGTAAATAAACTGGCCATTTGCAGCAATATCAACCCAGTGCCCGTAATTCGATTTTGACATTTTATTGCCTTCACCATCAACACTCGCAACCGCAATAGTATGTTCATAACTAGCAGGATAAAAGCCTCGTGAATTCCCATTATTGCCAGCAGCAGAAACAATAAATATGCCATCTTCATAGGCATTATTAACAAGCTCTTCAAGTGCAAAAGATGGTGAAAGTAGACCAAAACTAGTATTAATTATATCAACCTCCATATCAATCGCCTCATCAAAGGCCTTAATCACATTCGATAAGCGCCCGCCGTTTCGATCAACAATTTTTAAGGGCACAATCTCTAACCCGCTAGAGTTCGCAGCAACAATTCCAGCAACATGCGTACCATGGCTCACATCATCATATGCAGTTTTACTTGGATCCAAAGCATTATATCCATCTAGCATCTCATGATTTTCAAAAATTTGATGGCTCACATCAACTCCACTATCCATCACTGCCACAGTCACAATTTTATCTTTCTCTTCTGTTAGATCCACTTCAGGATTCAAAGTCCATTTATAAACGGGTTCTCCAGAAAGTTGCACCACAGTTTGATCAAGCTCGAGATGTCTAAATTCAGGAACAACTTTACTGTATTTATCCGCAATATTATTAAGCTCAGTATCAGAAATTCTATTCACAGGTTGAATTAATAGATAACCTTCGCCCAAGCTAGCAATTAAACCTTTATTTTGATTATTCAGGTCTTCAGGCGAAATCAAGGCATCCGCTTTCCAAAGCTCAGCAAGGATTTCAGAGTCAGAATCTTCAGAAAGATCACTAAGCACCATTTGATGTTCAAAATTTAGGCTACGAATCAACTGCAAAGAATCAGCAGAAAAGTGCTTTTCGGCACCCGGATTTTCTGCAAAAGCGAAGAAAAGCGCAGCAGTTAGCGCAAAAAAGATAGGCAACATTTCAAGGATTCCAGGACGTTTTTTCATGATTTTTAGTGAAATTCTAACCTGATAATACACTCAGAGCATAAAAAAGACTAGACAAGATTGCTTTATCGAGGTATAGTGAGAACCTTTTTTGGCTTCATGTCAAACAAAGGGAAAACAAAAACTTAGTACACTTACGGTTGTTAGAGGGCTCTTATGTGGCGTGGAGGGGGCCCTCTTTTTTATTCCCTTTATTTCATCACCTATGAAATATTGACATTTGACCTAAAAAAGGGTATAATAACCCTAGTAGACTTGATAAAAGTATCAGGTTAAAATACACTCCAAACATAATAATATTGTGAATATGACAGACGATAATCAAGGTTCAGGAAATTACACAGCTGGTTTCTCTTTTGGTGACCAAGGCGGGAGCCAAGGTGGCCAAGGTCAAGATGGAACACAGCCAGGCGGTACACAACCTGCACAACCTGTGCAGCCTACACCTCCTGTTCAACCTATTTATCAGAATCCAACTGGAACTCAGCCGGTGCCACCTGCACCCGTGCCTACACCAGCGCCTCCGGCGCCTGCACCAGTACCTGCACCTATTCCAGCGCCAGCACCAATGCCTGCGCCTCCGGCGCCACCAGTAGGTGGGCCTCTTGCAGGGATCACACCGCCAGCAGGTGGGGCAAAAGCTAAAAAACCTATTGATCCTAACTATCTGTTTGGTTCAAAAATGAAAACTTTTACAACAACTGTTGTTTGCCCAGCTCATCAATTAAACTTTGATGAGGCAAAATTCATCAATCTTCTTGCTGGCTCAATTTCACTTACAAAAGACGAAAAGAAAAAGATCGTTGATTCAATCCCTAAGCTTCGTCAAGAACAGGTAGATGAATTAATTCGAATTTTCGACGAAGAAAGAGCTAAATTTATTGAGCTTTCACCTAAACATGGTGCTCAACTCGAAAAGCTTGAAGCAGAACATGCAGCAGATTGGAAAGATATTGAGCTAATGTACAAATCTGAAGTTAGCGGAAAAAAAGACGAAGAAGATGCAGAAGCAATTCGAAAACAACTAGGCTTGTAAAGATAGAAAACCGCTAGGTTTTGCTTTCGTGTAATATAAAAACATGAGTCATAATATCTGAGCCCACGTAGGGATTTTTCGGTGGGTCTTGTGGGCCCCGACGGTAAAAAATCCCGAGTCTAAGCGAAGATTTTATGGCGAAATAACAATATAGGGAAAAGAGAGCTCACGAGAGAAAAACCGCTAGGTTTTGCTTTCGTGGTCTTTAGTAGGCTTTAGCAAAATAAACCAATTGATCAGTTTCCTTGCCAGTTAATATGCAAGTACCTTTTTTACTCAATGGCTCATCCGAAATAATTCGAATAGTCGCTTTTGTCTTGTCTTGAATTATTTTTTCATCGTCTGATGAACCTGCCCATGCAGCTTTTACAAATCCACCTTTTTCATCCAAAATTTTCTTCATCTCTTCTACTGAATCCGCCTCATGAATACTAGAGTTCAAAAATTCCTCAGCTTGTTTAAGCATATTTGCCTGAATTTCCTCTAGAAGATCAGGAATAGCCGAAGCCAAATCAGCCATTGGCATAGAATTCTTTTCACTCGTATCGCGTCTTGCAACAACCACTTCAGATTTCTCAAGATCACGAGGGCCCATTTCAATACGAATTGGCACACCTTTAATTTCCCATTCATTAAATTTCCATCCAGGACTCAAATTATCTCGCTCATCAAACTTCACTCGCACACCATGTGCCTCCAAAGTTTGAACTAAATCACCAAGCTCTTGAGTTATGCGAATTTTATCTTCATCAGTTTTAAAGATCGGTACCAAAACCACTTGAATAGGCGCAACTCTTGGCGGCAGTCGAAGACCTTTTTCATCACCATGGCAGACAATAATTGTTCCAACCATACGAGTCGAAACTCCCCAAGAAGTTTGCCATACATGTTGAACTTCACCTTTTTCATCCTGAAATTTAATATCAAATGCCTTTGCAAAAGTTTGACCGAGCAGGTGGGAAGTCCCAGCCTGAATCGCCTTGCCATCACGTGCAAGCGCCTCAGTTGTGCACGTATAATCAGCGCCAGCAAAAGTCTCTTTTTCAGATTTCTTACCTGTTAAAACAGGCAAAGCCAAAAGCTCTCTATCCATATCCACATACATATCCAGCGCACGCTTCACCTCGGTTTCAGCCTCTTCTTTACTCGCATGTGCAGTGTGCCCCTCTTGCCATAAAAATTCTGTCGTCCTCAAAAATGGTCGCGTCCTCATTTCCCAGCGAACCACATTTGCCCATTGATTAATAAGCAAAGGCAAGTCGCGGTAACTCTGCACCCATCTGGAATAAGTATCATAAATTATTGTTTCAGAAGTAGGCCGAACCACAAGCGGCTCAGCTAACTCTTTACCACCACCATGCGTAACCGTTGCACACTCAGGTGCAAAACCCTCAACATGATTCGCCTCTCGCGTCAGAAAACTTTGCGGAATAAAAAGAGGGAAGTAGGCATTTTGAACGCCAGCCGCCTTTATTCGCGCATCTAAATCTTTTTGAATATTCTCCCAAATCGCATAACCATATGGTTTAATCACCATACATCCTTTGACCTGACTATGCTCTGCAAGATCAGCCATTTGCACCACATCTTGGTACCACTTAGGAAAATCTTGAGACTGAGGAGTTAATTTTGACATGTGCGAAGTTTACTCGATTACCTCTTCTTTTGAAAGTGATTTAATGCGTATGTTCTCTGGCAAACTAGGGATTGTAGGTGACCAGCTAGGCCAAATTTTAATTTCCACACTATTTACTTCAGGTAAGTTTTGAACAAAATTTTCCGCATCATCAATATTATTTCCGGCAATATGTTCTTTGATTTTTTTATTCAATCTACTTCCTCCTTCAAGGTCCGGATCAATTTCATACTCCTCAATTCCTTGAATTTGTGCCGTAAATTTATAATTCAATCTCACATTATCTACCTCCAAAACATTTATACTTATTGAGTCATCGTTAATTTTTATAAGCTGTTTGCCCGGAGTCTCAACCGAAATAATTTCATTCTTTAATATCGCAAGCAAAGCATCATTATCGAATGCAACTCCAGAAAGACGCAAGGTGCCGCTAATTTCAAACTCCTCCATTTCATCGCCCAAAAGCTCAAAAGGCATATCTACAACCGCAGTGCCATATTCCAAAACATCGCTATCTTCTAAAAGATCCAAATTCACACCTTCTTGATTGCCCATTGAAAGTGTTTCTTTCCTCAAAGATGAAAGCGCTTTCTCTTTTAATTGTAATTCTAGCTTTTCACGTGCTGCCACCAAATCGTCCTCCAAAACAATTGCACTAACTGCAGTCTCACCACCAGTCATATCTTCAAAACTTTCTGCATAAAGCTCAGTTTGGCTAGACTCTCTCAGTGCTGGAAGAATAAAACTCGAAGGCCCAATATTTCCCCTCGCTCCAACTGCAATTCCATTTGTGTCGAGTGAATCTGCAACAACAAAAGCTTCTAATTTACCAGGATTTTCAATTGACCCAGCAGGTACAGTCGCTTCATTTTGAAGCCTATAAACTATACCCTCAGGATTTTGAAATCGAGTTTGCGCAATTAGCGGCCAAGAATTTGCAGTAGTATTTATTATTGAAATATTCCCAGACGCATTATTCCCCTCGCTCAAAACTCCACTCGCACTGTGCGAAATCGTCAAATCAACACTCGTTTCAATTGCATAACTCTTCAAAGTTCTCGGGTCATCCGGCGCTCTTTCTAAATTAATATTCACACTTTTACTAATAACTTCAGATGCCGGCTCAATATATAAAGTCGCACCTGGCAGCACCACATAGGCAACAAAGAATAAACTGGCCAAACTAGCAGCCAACAATCCCGTAATAAATTTCCGACTTCCACCTGGCAAATAAAGCTTCCAAGATTCATTGCTAAGTTTATTTTTCTTGCGATCGCTCAAATATGTCTTCAAAGAAAAGCCTTTGTCTTTCGCCCTCAAAGTTCTAACTACTTCAAAAATCGAAGACTTCTTTTTCGGCAGCCTAGAAGGTAAAGATTCATCCACTTCATTAGATGTCGCAGAAACCGGCCTCAGCAAAGTGCTGTTTTCATCCTGAGCCTTTTCTTCTTGTTTTTCATCAAAGTCCCAATGGTCAAACACTTTAATTTCTGCCTGTTGGGCAAGATTCATTCCATTAGTATCATTTGTAATTATAGACATATTTTTTTCAACATCTACAAGTTTCTGTTTGAGGATTTTTAGATTTACAACGCTCTGCAAAATCACTGCGCGCTTAGGAACAACCAAATAAATCTCCTTATATGGCAGTTTTGAAATGCGATCAAAAACACTAGTCAATTCTTCATCTATATCAACAAATAGAATTTTCTTTTTCGAAACTTTTTTTACTTTTTCTTCTGACATTTAGTGGAGTTAAATGTGGTCAAACCTGCATGAGTCGCACAACTTTCTGTAACATTTTAGTTAAAATCTTCTCTTCAGTCATTATTTCCATACCCATGCTGGCAAGAGCCATAGGGCCAATGTCTGCAGGCGAATCAAGGAGTTTAGTTTTATCCTTAATATGCGAGATATTTTTCGGCAGCAAATATTTAACTTGTGGCTTGCGAGGAAACTTCAATTGCTTGTGCCAATCAGTGCCCTCAAGAGCTTCTTTTAAAAGTGGAAGCATAGAACCTCCACCACAAAGATAGATGCTTGGCGGCAGGGAATCAATCTCTGTTAACTCTTTTAAACTAAAAAAGATGCCAGAAAGCCAAACTTCCGTGTCGTCAGATAGTGCTTTTTCTACTATTTTATACGATTGATGTTCCAACTGTTGATTGGAAAACGCAATTTTCACCTCTTCTGCTTCTTCACTCGAAATGTTCAGAGCATGTGCCAAACGCTTCTGAAATGCCCGACCACCTAGATTAAACATTTTCGTACCAATCACTGCGCCATCAACCACCACAGAAATATCTGTTGTGCTTCCTCCAACATCAATAAAAATTCCACTATAACCTTGAAGCTCAGTTCCACCCAGCAAACGACCAAGCGCATAAGGCTCAGCCATCATCGCAATTAATTCTCGATCCAGCTCAGCCGAAATTGTCTGCAAAGCCCCAAAATGTATGAGAGGGGAGAATGCATTGAAAACGCTCATTGTGATCTCTCGCCCCTGAAATCCAATTGGATTCGAAACCTTATATCCATCAATTTTAGTATCAACAATTGCCGCGTGCACTAGCTTTACATCTATTTCATTAAACCCGGTTTCATATGCAAGGTCTCCACGAACTTTTTCAAAAGCCTTCCATTGAACCTTGTGAATAATATTTTTCAGCTCTTCCTGATGAACTTTATTGCCCGGATCACGTCGCCTATAAGTAATCATAGATGTAGCCCCTTTAATCAATTCACCAGCAACTCCTAAAACTAATTTGCTAGGAGTAACCCCAGCCATACGCTCAGCTTCACGAATTGCATCAGTGCAATGTTCAATTACACCTGCAATATCAGTTATCGTTCCACCCTCCATTTCACCTGGATTTTGCCTGCGTCTGCCTCGGCCAAGTACAACAATTTCTTGCCCTGAAATTTCGCATACAAGCGACTTCACGAACTCTGTGCCAATGTCGAGGACAGTAAATAGGCGCTCGCGCTTAGGTGATAAAGCTTTTTTAAATCCGAACATATGTCGCTAGTTTAAAGCAATAACCCAGCTATTCCAAATGAAAAAATAAGTGTAAAATACTCTCACATTAACCAAAGAAAATGGAACCTTTCAATCAAACAGCAAGCATGACCACTGACCGCAGCGCTTTTTACAACAAAGTCCTCGCACTCTTCGGCCTTTCAATCCTCTCGACAGGTATCGGCGTTTATATAGGAATGGCATATCTCATGGAAATGTTCTTAACAAACCCAATGCTGATCTGGGCTTTCATTATTCTTGAACTAGGCTTAATTTTCACTTCTAGAGCATGGAGTAAAAAGGAGCCACTTAATTACGCACTTTTCACACTCTTCACTCTTTCAAGTGGTATATCAGTTGTGCCTGTTATTCTAAGCTTCGTTGCAGAATTTGGTGGTTACGACATTATACTAAGAGCATTATTCTCAACCACAGTCATGTTTATGGCTATGGCTTTGATTGGAACAAGCATAAAGCGTTCACTCAGCGGCTTCACTGGTTTCTTGTTTGCAGGTTTAATTGGATTAATTGTAGTCGGCATCCTTGGATTCTTTTTCCCATGGGGGAACCAGATGGAAATGTTATTCAGCGGCTTCGGTGTTCTTCTATTTGCAGGGTTTGCAATAGTTGATATGAACCGTTTGAAGCACTACCCAACAGATGAATATATAAACGCAGCAATACAACTCTACCTTGATATATTCAACATGTTCTTGATGGTCTTACGTTTAATGGGAGCACTATCTCGCGATTAGTGTGAAATAAGCTTGCAAAAGCATATAAAACCTGTAAAATTGCGCAGCATTAAGTAAAACAATGGCTAAACATCCAGTACCAAAACAGAAGACTTCAAAAGGTCGTACGAGTAGACGTTTCAAAGCGTTTCAAAATCGTGCACGAATCCGTCTTGCAGACGCAGTCAACCTTAAGAAATGTTCAAATTGTGGAGATTCAGCACGAGCACATCACATTTGTGAGTCTTGTGGATTCTACAGAGGTAAAGATGTACAAGGGAAAGTAGCAAAAGCAGAAGAAAAGATCACAACTATCAAAGCAGATTAATCTGCTAAACGACCTTTAATTTTTTGATGATGGGCTCACAACGCCACCAACTACGAGCAATCGTAATGCAAACCATGTTTGCATGGGAATTCCGTGGTGGAGATGCTGAGGCCATTTTGTCATATAATTTAGTAAATGGTGCACCCTTAATTGAAGACAGAGCCTTTTCATTAAAGCTTTTACAAAACTTAATGCGCCATAGAAATGAAATTAAGGAAACGATAAAAAAATATGCAACAGAATGGGCATTCGAGAAAATTGCACCTGTAGATCGAGCCATTTTACAGATAGGAATTGCTGAATTGATCTACAATGAAAAGATTCCAGATTTAGTTGCTATAAACGAAGCAATTGAACTTGCCAAGGAGTTCGGAGGAGAAAGCTCTTCAAAATTTATTAATGGTGTACTAAGCTCTATCTACGATGACAAAAACGCAAAGTAAAAATTTGGCAGAGCTCGAAGAGCAAAGTGGTTTGAATTTCGACGATAAAGATTTATTACGTCTCGCTTTCATTCACAAATCTTTTGTGAACGAACATGAAAACGAAACTAAGTGTAATGAACGTCTTGAATTTCTCGGCGACGCAGTGCTCGAACTTGTTGTAACTGACTTCTTATTCAAAGTTTATCCTAAAGAACCAGAAGGTGCGCTTACAAACTGGCGTAGTGCTCTCGTAAAAGGCCGCAACCTCGCAAAGGTAGCTCAGCAGCTTCAGTTAGGTGACTACCTATTACTGAGCCGTGGCGAAGATCTTTCTGGCGGTCGCGAAAAAGACTACATATTGGCAAATACAACTGAAGCATTTATTGGAGCAATTTACCTAGATAAAGGGTATAACGATGCTTCAAAGTTCATTAAAGATCACATCATAGTGCTTTTAGAAGAAATTATTTCACAAGGCCTACACATTGATGCAAAATCTCGAGTACAAGAATTAGCACAAGAAAAATTCAGCTGCACACCTCGTTATGAAATGCTTGAAGACTCTGGCCCAGATCATGACAAAGTATTTGTTATGGGTATTTACTTCGGTAAAAACCTTGTAGGCAAAGGAGGCGGGCCATCAAAACAAGAGGCAGAACAAGCAGCAGCTCACGAAGCTCTCAAAGCCCACAACTGGGTTTAAAACTGCTTAGGCATGTTTATATCTATAGAGTTTTCACCAAGCATCGCAATGCCCAGTGGAAAGTTTTTATATTTAGCTAAGAAAAGTCCACGCTCTTCACCTGAATAACTTATTGGCCTTCTCTCAAAAAATGCCAAGGTATCTTCTTGATTAAGCTCATGAATCCCTTTACTTGCATACAAAGCGAGCCAAAGCGCGCCTACATGGGTTGGATGTGATGAGCCAGAATGAAGTTTTAAAAATGGAAAACTCAAAAAGTAATATGGAGGCAATGGGAAGCCGATCATATCAGGGCTGACCCTAAAAACATGTCCATCACGAACTGTAAACACAGCATCATCTAACAGGTCTCCAATTCCAAATGCCTTATCCAATATATTAATATGATTTTTTGCAGATCGATCTTTCAAGACTTTCAACCTATTGTTTTTCAAATCATTCTCTTCTGTAGAAAATTCAACAGAAGCTGTTTTAGTAATTGCTATACAAAAGAAACCTTTTGTTTGGGTTTTTTGAGGCCAAAATCTAAAACCTTTCAGTCCAGAAATTTGTTCAGGTGCTCCATTAACTTTTACATCCACAATCTCGGCTTCCTCAAAACGATCTATCAGTTTTTGCACAACTCCATCATTCTCAACATCATTCAAAGTACAGGTCGAATAAACTAAACGTCCACCAGGCTTCAAAAGCCTAAATGCACTACAAAGCAAACTAAATTGATCATTTGCATAACGCTTCAATCCTTTTCTATTCCAAAAACTTTCCTTACCATCACGGGTCACCAAAAGCCCTTCACCACTACAAGATGGATCCAACAATACTCGATCAAATTTCTCAGGATAAAAAAGAGACAATTTATGAGCCGGCAAACGGGTTACTACAGCATTCCAAACTCCTAATCTCTCAAGATTTGAATGCAAAGCTTTCAGGCGTTTTTTATCTAAATCATTCGCTAGCAGAACTCCTGTGTTTTTCATACGCTGCGCAATATGTGTAGTTTTACCACCCGGAGCAGCTGTCATATCTATTACATTTTCACCCGGCTGAGGATCTAAAACATCAATCGCAAACATCGAAGAAGGGTCCTGCGGATATGTGAAACCAGCATAGTAGGGGAGCTTCAAACTAAGCCGCTCACCTCGGCCTGTAATTTCAATTCCATCAGATGAAAAAGGACTATCAGTCACCTCATATCCAGAATCTGTCAGCCATTTTGCAACTTCGTCTTTCGAAGATTTTAAACTATTTGCACGCAAAGCACGCCTAGTTTTTTTCGCCTTTATGGCGTCAAAGAATGCATCGGCATTATCGCCAATTAATTCTCGAAAATAATCTTCAAAAACAGCCTTCATAGGCCGGACTATAACACTTAAAGTATATTCAGGCTACTTAGAAATTGACTATTTCCATAAGGCCAGCTAACCTGTAAAGCCATGATTCTATTAATCGACAATTACGATTCATTTACATATAACTTAGCTCAACAAATTGAGGGGCTAGGAGCAGAAGTAGTTGTGCGAACTAACGATCAAGATCTCAGTGATATCAAACCTGATAAAATTGTAATTTCACCTGGTCCTGGCCGGCCAGAAGATGCAGGTACCTCTATGAAGCTAATAGAAGAAAACTTCACAACTACGCCGATTTTAGGAGTCTGCCTCGGTCATCAATGCATCGGTCAGCTTTTTGGAAGTAAAATTATTCAAGCAAAAAAGATCATGCATGGTAAAACCAGTAAAATATCTCACATAGCTGAATCGATCTTCCAAGGTTTACCTGATCAAATTGAAGTGGCCCGTTATCACTCACTTGCAGTTGAGCAGCTTCCTGAAGATTTTCAACTCCTTGCATGGGCAGAAGACGAAGAGATTATGGCTATGAAACACAAAGTTTACCCGCTGTTTGGCATTCAATTTCATCCTGAATCTTTTATGAGCCCAGAAGGTGACAAACTAATCAAAAATTTCCTCAATGTATAAAGTCATTCTAAAAAATAAGTGGAAGAATTTTTCTGGCCAAAACCCAGCAGCTATTTGTGAAAATCCAGATGACTTAGTAGCTTTTGCTAAAGAACAACAAGAACTAGGTAACTTTATTGTTGGCGCCATCTCATATGAATCAGAAGTAATTGCAATGTCTTTCGAGAAATCTGAAGAATTTCAGCTGCAAAACTGTTCAACTGAAAAAATTCAGTTCTCACCAACAACAAGCAAAACTGAATATAATAAAGCATTCTCTAAAGTGAAAAATCACATAGAGGCAGGCGATATCTATCAAATGAATTTAACATACCAACTTCAGGCAGAATCAAAATTGTCTGGAATGGAACTTTTCCAGCGAGTAATGGCTAAAAATTCAGTAGATTATCTTGCATATATTGTTACACCAAATTTCGAGTTAATTTGTGCATCACCAGAAAATTTCATAAACATTCGCGGTAGAGAAATTGAGACTTCTCCAATTAAAGGTACAAGACCTCGGGGTGAAAATGAGCAAGAAGACAAAGAGCAAATTGCAGATCTGCTTTCTAGTGAAAAAGAAGCAGCAGAGCTAAACATGATTACTGACTTACTTCGAAATGATCTGGGCAAAGTAGCAAAGACAGGAACAGTTAAACTCCAAGAGCATCGAGCTCTAAGTAAATGTCCAACAGTTTGGCACACATATTCAAGAATTACTGCTGAGCTGAAAAAAGAAACACATCCTCTCGAAGCCTTACTTTCAATGTTCCCAGGCGGCTCAATTACTGGCTGCCCAAAAAAACGTGCCAGGCAAATAATCACAGAAGTCGAAGTAGAAAAACGCGACTTTTATACCGGCTGTATATTTACTCTTGAAGCAAACGGTGACTTAGATTCCAGCATCATAATTCGAACAATAGTAAAAAGGGGCAACAAACTTAGCCTAGGTGTAGGTGGCGGCATAGTATACGATTCCAAGGTTGAAGACGAATACAAAGAAACTTTAGAGAAAGCCAAATCATTTATGAATTTATGATCACACTTTATAACAATGAGTTCGTTGAGGAATTAAAAATTCCTATCACATCTAGTGCCTTTCATTATGGCTACGGTGTTTTCGAAACCATACTTTATCGCGGTGAATTTAAAGAGCAAGAACGACACATTAAAAGGTTATTCAATTCAGCAGAGGCTATACATCTCGAAATTAAAAACAGTCCAGAAGAAATCACAAGCATGTTGAAAAAGCTTGAAAGCAAACTCACAAAAGATTCACGCGTTAAATTAATCGCAATCGAAGAGGGGATAATTATTACAGCAATCGATTTAAATTTAGATCCAAATTTGCAAAACGGTGTCGCACTGAAATCAGTAAAACAATCTCGCTCTTATTCACACGCAAAAACACTTTCATATTTAGATTCATTTCTGCCAAATAGAATCGCACAAAATGCAGGGTTTTACGACGCACTATTAGTCAATGAAGAAGGCAATGTTACGGAATGTTCTTATGCAAATATATTTTGGTTCGAAGGCGATGTTCTTTGCACAACAAAAGAAGATATTCTACCAGGAATTACTCGTCAAAAAGTAATAGAAAATTCACCATTCAAAGTAGAATACAAAAATATTTCTCTCGAAAATATTCTAAATAAAAAAGAAGTATTTCTAACTCAAAGTACAAAAGGAATTCTTCCAATTATAAAAATCGATGACAAAGTAATAGGCGAGGGTAAGCCAGGTAAAAACACACTTACTCTCCGTAGTATTTTGTGACATATTTCTCGATCAACTCCTCAATTACAGGTATAACCTCCTTATTTCCTATGCCCACTTTAAGTTGTTCCTGAACTTTTTCAAGTGTCAAAGCTCCCTCCAAAACAGCCTCATGAATGTCTTCTTCCGTAACATTAGTGTCAGGATCAATCACTCTAGATTTTTCAACTTTCATTCGATCAATTTGGCCACTCTTCCTGTAAAAATCATTCACAGCTTTAGTCAAAGCTTTATCTCCAAGAACACTGCAATGAACTTTACGTCCAGGCAATCCACCCAAGCGATCCATAATCATTTTAGGGGTCATTTGAAGGGCCTCTTCAGTAGTCATTCCTTTATTTTCAATCACCATTTCACTCATCATAGATGTTGAAGCAATCGCAGATGCACAGCCAAAAGTCTGCCACTTGCAATCTACAACTCTGTCACCTTTAACCTTGATCCAAAGCTTCATCATGTCTCCGCAAGCCGGGCTACCAACCTGGCCATAGCCATCAAACTGGCTTTCATCTACCTCACCAGTATTCTCAAGCAGATTCTTCGGGTGAAAAAAATGCTCTTTTACTTTGTCTGAATACATCCAAGATTTTCCACTTTGATTCGAAACATCACTCTGACTATTTCCCATTATCGGTAAAGACATATCAAAAAGTTAAATATAATGAAGCTCACCTTTTCCTTCCTCGCGCACCATACTTTCATCTAGATTCAGCGGAGACATTTTTCTCAAAATATCTACAATCGCTGGAACAACCGAAAGTACATAATCCACATCTTCTTCAGTTGTAGATCGCCCAAGCGTGAATCTCATTGAACCATGCGCACATTCATAAGGGAGGCCAGTCGCAATAATTACATGCGAAGGATCCAAACTTTCAGATGTACATGCCGATCCAGTCGACGCATAAATACCAAGTTCATTCAAAAACAAAGTAAACGCTTCACCTTCAATATCTAAAATACTTACATTAGCACTATTCGGCAGACGTTTAGATGGATGCCCATTCAAAATAGTTTTAGTAATACTTTTCATAAGTCCATTTATGAGCCTATCCCGCAATTCAATCAAACGTGCAGATTCCTCTTCACGCATGCCATCAGCAATTTCAAGCGCCTTGGCAAAGCCAACAATGTAAGCAACATTCTCAGTGCCACCTCGCAAACCTCTTTCTTGGCCACCACCAAAAATTAGCGGCTGAATTCTAACGCCACGTTTCAAATACAAAATACCAACACCTTTTTGACCATAAATTTTCGAACCATTCAAAGTCATCGCGTCCACTCCAAGCTCTTGTACATCCAAACTCAAAGCTCCAGCTGCCTGACATGCATCAGTGTGAAAAAAAGCCTGATGATCTTTCAAAAGTTCAGCAATTTCCTTTATTGGCTGAATTGTTCCTATCTCATTATTTGCATACATCACAGAAACCAAAATCGTATCGTCACGCAGAGCAGCTTTCACATCATCAACACTCACAGCTCCATATTTATCAACAGGCAGGTAAGTAACCTCAAAACCCTCTTTCACAAGCTGTTTACAAGGCATTTCCACCGCATGGTGCTCAATACAGCTCGTAATTATGTGACGGCCTTTTTCCGCATGTTTCCGTGCAATTCCAAAGATCGCCATATTGTCAGACTCAGTGCCGCTCCCAGTAAAAATAATTTCACGTGGAGTACAATTCAGAATCGAAGCCACATTCTTACGCGCTTCATCAACAGCAATTTTCGCACTTCTTCCAATCTCATAAAATGCTCCAGGATTTCCAAAACAACTAGTCAAAAATGGCTCCATAGCTTCTTTAACCACAGGGTCTAATGAGGTAGTAGCCGCATTATCCATATAAATGAAGTTTTTTGGCTTATCCCCAAGCAATTCTTGAATTTTTTCTTGTACATTTGTCATAGTGTGGCCAGTCTAAACACTATCTAAATAGGAATCAATACTATTTATTGCCTTTTTCAGGGAGATAAGCTAGTTTTTATACATGAAAAGATATAGCCCACAACGCGAAACCATCTTAAAAATCATTTTAGATGACGGAACTCACCTCAGCGTAGATGATATTTATAATCAAGCTAGGTCCAAAATGCCAAAAATTAGCCTGGGAACTGTTTATCGCAACTTGAAAACTCTCGAAGAACACGCAGAAATCACCCAGGTACAGGGCCCACAACAAGTTGCATACTTTGAGCCAAATCGCGGCCCACACCATCACTTTATTTGCCGTGGCTGCAACTCAATCCGCGACATAAAAGACCCTGAAATTAAGGTTTGCACTGGCTGCATTTCTAAGAAAACACCACTCAAAATCGAAGAGGTAATCACAACCCTATACGGTACCTGTGAAGCTTGTTCCTAAGCCATTTTTCAGGTATAATTACTTGATGGATACAAGTAAAAAAATCGGATTAACACTTGGTGGAGGCGGAGCAAAAGGCTACGCTCACATCGGTGTTTATAAAGTGCTTCACGACAACAATATTCCAATTGCTGCAGTAGCCGGTTCAAGCATTGGTGCAATGATTGGGGCAGGTATCGCCCAGGGCAAAAGCCCAGAAGAAATCATGCAAGTAATGGCTAAACTTGTAAAAAACAAAAAACACCTTGTCAGCCTAAAATTCCTTGGTGGAAAGGGGGCCCTCCTCAATGCAGAAGATGAGTACAAAATAATGGAAAAACTCATTCCTGCAGATTTGACCTTTGCAGATCTCAAAATACCCCTTGTAGTTAACGCAGTCGATCTAGAAAAAGGTGAAGAGGTCATTTTCAAAGAAGGAAACGTTTTCAAAGCAGTACTCGCATCAAGCGCAGTGCCTGGCCTTTATCCGCCAGTTTTCTACCAAGATAAGCTGCTAATTGACGGCGGAATCGTAAACGGCACCCCAGTGGATCTATGTAAGTCGATGGGTGTGGATTGCCAGATTGCAGTTGACCTGAAGTCATATTCATCTGAACAAAACATCTCAGGGCTCATTTACGAATTCTATATTAAAGAAAAACAAGAAAAGAAATACAAATTGCCTTTCAAGCACCATTTCTTCAAAGAAGCAGTACAAAAGTTCGGCTTCCCAGTAAACGTAATGTTAAGATCCCTAGCAATCGCCAGCCAAAAACACACCGACCGCATTTTCGCCGACATAAAACCCGAAGTCCTAATCCACCCAGAAGTAAACCAATTCAGTATCGTCGACATTGAACACTACAAACAAATCTACAAACGCGGCATAAAAGCCGGCGAAGAAGCCCTAAAAGACATCAAAAATCTGCTATAGATATTGACAAAAGCTGCCAATAAGGTTATAAGGCAGGTGATTTAACTTTAAATATGAAAAAGTTTTCATCTAGAGGGCGAACATCTTCACCCTTATCCGAACAAGAATTAGCAAACCATAGATCAAGACAAGGAGAAACTCTACCGATGACTATTAATGGTGATGTAGACTTAGAAGAGCTACATGGAGGGAAAGATGCAGTACCAACAACGCCTGAAATAGTAAGGACTAGTAAGCTACCAACAAAAACTGTTAAAAATCCAGACGGTACAACAACTGAAGTTGTAGACTGGAAAAAGGTGAAGTAATCACTAGCTAAAACCACAAAAGTTTACTAAACTTGCTTTGCCCTTTTTCGGTTAGGCGCGTAGCGATAGCAGAGTGCCACCGAAGCGGAGCAAAGGTCCGACCGATAGGTCGGTCTAAAACTACCAAAGGTAGTACCTTCACATATCGGGCCCGTAGCTCAGTTGGTTAGAGCAGAAGACTCATAATCTTTTGGTCACTGGTTCAAGTCCAGTCGGGCCCACCATCTCCATTTTAGCGCTTATTTAAGCCGCTACATAGGCTTATCAAGTATCCATGCGTAAGTGTGAAAAGACCGCATGAATCTTTTGACAAGAAAATAAGTTTGATGATACCATCCTCATGAACTTGTTGGGCGTTAGCCCCCGACCGACCTAAGATTGAGTTAGTCAAGCAAGTTCACCTGAATTAATCACTCTCCATATTACCAGTATGCAATATGGTTATTTCTTTGTACCCTTGTTTCCAAGCAGGTATGACTGACCAGAGTAGTTTGGACCCATTACCGATTTTTCTGATAACTAATTTGATTCGAATTTTATCATTAATTACAGCCACAAAACCCCAATATGTAACATCCTTCTTCACTTTTTTCCTTTTGTTGTTTTCATCCTTTATTTCAATCATCTGTTTACACTCACAATACTCTTGATAGTGTGACATACCTTCTAAGATCTTTTTCGAGTACTTTAAAAGCTCAAACCGCTTCAGCTGATTTTTCCAATCCCTTTTGTGTTCACCCTTAAAAATCAAATGCTTAAGTGTATTTGAATTTAACTTTACTAAGCCGAGTGCAGGGCATTTAACTTTTTTATTTTTCTTAATATATTTATCAGCCGCAGCTTTTGCTTTTTCGTATCTATCTCGGTCAAAACTACCCATTTAAATTATTTAATTGCTTACAAATTCTACATAAATAACATAAATAAGCAATTTATGTTATTTATGTAAGGAGGAACAGGTTGAGAGTTTATTTCTTTGTTTTACCTATGGTAAATAACCATCTTTTCCTACCATCAATTTCATCCATTGACGAATGCAGTACTTCGTGACCTCCATCCTTTAGGATATTATTCAAGTTTTCAAATGAATCTGAACCACCATGTCCGATGGCAAATGTACTGACATTATAAATCACACGATTTTTATGCCACGAAAGATACAGTAATCCAGAATTAAGTATTGATATAAGTAGAGCAACTTCTTCTATTTGCATATTTAACTATTTAATTGGTAATGCAAACATTATAGCAAAGCTCTATAGGCATCATTCAAAAACTTCATCCACCGAAGTCGGTACAAAATCTCGTTCTCAAATCGTTCTTCAATTTTTGCAATTCCATCAAAAAATGCTAAATTTAAACCTGTAAGTTCATGTAACGTCCAGTCTGAGCCACCATCAAAGACACCTCTAAACAAGGTCACAGCTTCTTGACAAAAGCTGGCAAACCATCATAATGCCCTCTAAGTATTCCTATTATAAATAGCGATGGAAGCTGCTTCTAAGAACATTCAAATAAACAATCGAATTGATCAATTTCTTGCAGAAGGTGTTAATATTTCAGGTGATATTGAATCCATACGTGCACAGTTAGCTGAATTAATACACTTTGTTGATCTCAGCAGAGTAAATGAAGTTAGAATACACGGCAGCGAGCTATCTGATATATATAATATGTGTCAGGTACTTCAGGGGGAAATTGAAAAAGCCACAAGAAAAAACACCCTCAGTAAATGAGGGCGTTTTTTTATAAAAGTAAGGAAGTCTTACTTCATACATTTTTTGCATAGGAAGAATAGCTTCCATAGTGCAGCAAGACCTACAAGAATGTAGAGAACTTGCTCTACAACAGGGACGCTGCCGAAGATAGCGTTGACTAAGTTGTAGTCAAACGCACCTACAAGACCCCAGTTCAAACCTCCAACAATGAGGAGAAGAACCGCAGTCTTTCCAACAGCACAATGTCCACTTGGGCATGTACCACCTTTCATAGTGACGTGGGTTAAAAAATATTCCCTCGCATTATAATTGAAAAAAGAATCATGAACAAATAATTTATTCCAAAGCATCTTGCAATAACTCTCATTAGAGGTATTGACAACTCTAAAAATAGAGGTATAGTAGGTGTCATTAATATATTATTATGTCTAAACTAGGAAGATTAGCTACAACAATTGCTTTGCCTATAATGCTTCAAACAGCATGTGGGGATGAAGACGAAAGTAAAACCACAGACACAGCAGCTATGCTCGACACAGCAGCTCAAGTTTTAGACGAAACAAGCCCAACAGAACTAACTGTCGATCTTCCTACAGAAGAAACTACAGAAGACACCGAAACGACAGACACAGGATCAATCACTACAACAGATACAGGCACTGAGCCTTTGCCAGATGAAATAGTAAAATTTAGAGAGATTTTCAGGAATTGTGTGCCAGATGAAGGGCCAAAGTTAGATGCACAATCTTGTGCATTAAGAGGTGGAGCCCCATCAGAACCTTGCGGAACAAGTGCAGAGGCGAAATTCAATGCACATCAATCTTTACTGCTAAGCAAGGCTAGAGAGGTAAGTGGTAATCCAAATATGACTTATGATGGCTTATCTCAATTAGAAGATGGACTCGCTGCAACTATTGCTACTCATTCTGACCTTGTTTGGAATACAATGTATATCCATATTCATCCAGAAGGAGATACAGAAGCAAAGGAGTTCTATGATACCGAATATAATTGGGAAAACATTAGTCCTTATTTGGGGCCTCAACCATTAGACGAACTACCATTTGTAGTTTTTTGTCATTATAATAAAGATTATTTTGGACCAAATATTCGCAGAGTTACCAGTATCGTGAGTACAGAGACTTCATCTGTATCATTATCCTTAGATGATACTGGATATAATGATTTTTATGGAGTATGGCATGACACATATCATGTAAATGGTGATCATGAGTTTGATGCTGCTGATCCATCAATAGACACAAGTTCATGTGAAACTAATTTAGCTGCAGTTGGCGCACAAAAGAGGGCAGCCTTAAGAAGCATGCCAAGAGGAGAGGATTATACGAATGACTGGTATGCAGGAAATGTCGTAGTATTTGACCGAACTGACTAAAAAGCCTAAAATCGTCTACCCTTAGACCTTTTTATGCAAAAGTTAGGAATCCTACTAATCGTAATTATCGCCTTCATAGATGGCATACTTGTGGCAAAAAGCTTTGAACAAGAGGCTGCAACTATAGATGCAAACACTATGGTAGATATTTTTGAGCCTGTTGAAATAGAATTAGCTCCCGAAACAGAGGTGCCATTCACAATTCAAGCCCCGCTCGGCTGGTACAAACCCTATACAGACTTTTCTGAAGAGGCTGCAGCTTATATGGCTGTAAAATGGGCAAAAGACGAGCAAATCACTAGCCCCCAGAGTGCAGCAGCAGCAATGCTCGAAATTGGCGAGAACGCCAGTACAAGCGAAGAAATCCTCGCTTTAATCACAGGCAAACATAAATATTTAAAAGCGTTCTCAATTAAAAACATGGTTCAAAGCAGCCTTGAACAAGAAATAGGTGAGGGCCACCTTCTAATTGTGACTGTAAATGGGCAAAATCTAGAAAATCCATACTACGGCGATCCAGCTCCAGAAAACCACACTTTACTAATAATTGGCCAAACAGATGAGGCATTCATCACCCACGACCCAGGCACAGTGCGCGGCAAGGCCTATGAATACAAAAAAAGCACTCTCATGAGCGCCTTACAGGGTGAATCGATTATAGTAATTGAGAACTAAGCTTTCTTACCAATTGCAGCGACAGAACGTGCAAGAGAAGATTTTCTTCTTGCCGCAGTATTCTTGTGAAGAATATTTTTCTTTTCAGCAGTATCAATTGCTTTGAATGCAACTTGTAGAGCCTTTTCAGCAGCAGCAGAGTCACTAGCATCTACAGCATCTAAAACCGCACGGATAGCTTTACGTAAAGCTGTACGCGTGTTGTAATTACGTGCTTGACGCACCTTTGTTTGTAGAACTCGTTTTTTTGCTGACTTGAGAATTGGCATATCTAATTCGAAAAATTGCCCGTAGAATATAGGGGCTTTACCTTATATTGTCAAAGGAAAATGACTAAAAAAATAATACTTGCTTCACGCAGCCCTAGGCGCAAAAAACTACTCGAAGACATTGGGCTCGATTTCACCATTGATAAACCTGTAGATTTCGATGAAATTCACCCTGAAAATCGCTCTGCTCACGAAATTGTAAAGATAAATGCTATCGGCAAAGCGGAGTCCGTTGCAAATCGACACAGCAATGCAATAATTCTTGGCGTTGATACAGTTGGCGCTTTTGAAGATCATATTCTCGAAAAACCCAAAAATCATAAAGATGCAGTGCGAATGCTCAAAATGCTTGAAGGCGATGTCCACCAGGTTTTAACCTGCATTTGTTTGATCGACACAAAAAATGGCAAAAAAATGACCGCAGTTGAAGAAACAAACATCGAATTTATTCACATGACAGACGAAGACATCGAAAAATACTTAGCAAAAGGAGAGTCAAACGACAAAGCGGCAGCATACGCAGCCCAAGGTATTGGCTCTATCTTCGTAAAAAGCTTCGATGGCGACTATTTCAACGTCGTTGGACTGCCAATGTACAGATTAAATTTGATGCTTCGCGAGTTTGACATTGAACTCATAGATATCGTAAAGTGAAGCAAACATGCTACCTCCTAACCACGCCAAACATGTCTAAAAAAGCAGGAAAAATTGCCCTTGGATTGGGCCTAATCACCGGTGCAGTTACTGGTCTTTTATTCGCACCAGAAGAAGGTAAAAAAATCAGAGACAAAATATCAAAAGGCGACACTAAAGGCCTTTTAGATGATCTTCACAATATGGGTGAAGAAATCAAAGATCTAGTTGTAGACATCTCAAAACAGCCTCACGTTGTAGATGCAGTAGATAAAGCAAAAGACAAAGCTGCAGATGTTGCAAATCTCAAACGTGAAGAATTAGATAAAATGTTAAAAGTTGCAAATAAAAAAGCGGATAAATTCAAAAAGACAGTCGCAAAATATGTTAAAGAGCAAAAAACACTTCTAGACGAAAAAACTAAACCAAAGAAGAAAAAAACTACCAAGAAACGAAAAGCTACAAAGAAAAAAGCTGCACCAAAGAAAACAACGAAAAAGGCAACAAAGAAAGCAACAGCTAAAAAAGCACCTGCAAAAAAGAAAACTACGAAAAAGACTACTAAGAAGAAATCATAGAAAGAGTCACCTCATCTGTAATTTTATAGTGGAAGCCATTTAAAATGGCTTCCACTATTTTTCTTAACTCAGAAATTGTTAGAGCATTATCTCTCAGTGCCCCTAGTTCCTCTAATATTGAAACGGTAAGCACTTTTCTACCACCAGCATTTTTGCCTATTTCTCGTAAAGCACTTCTATATGCAAGTTGCACAGATTTTAATTCAAAACACACCTGTACATTACTGTCAGATTCAAGAAAAGCTTTTCTTTCTGCCTCTTGTTTATCTTCCTCAAAAATATCCTCATCTACAAGAGCCCACATCTCAAACGCATCTCTTCCTGCCATATTTATCGTAGTAAATTCATATGATCGAGCCTCTTTTGAATTAAATCAGCAGTCCCAATGTCGCTCCTGTAAAAAACGGGGCCAGTAACGCTGCCAACTGCACTTTGTGCAAGCTTTTCCGCTTCAGTAATACTATCTGCAATTCCAACAAAAGCTATCGCACGTGAGCCAGACAAATAAAGGCCATCTTCACGTTCATCAACAGAGGCATAATAAGTTTTAACACCAGACGGAATTTCGCCGACTTCGATTTTTTTGCCCTTCGCAGAATTTGTAGGGTAACCCTCAGGTACAACATATTTCACAACCGTTGCCTTATTTTCAAATTCAACATCAATTTCACTTAATCGGCCATTTATCATTGCCTCACAAAGTTCAACAAAATCAGTTTTTAAAAGTGGCAAAACATTCATAGCTTCAGGGTCACCAAAACGAGCATTATACTCAATCAATCGAACACCATTTTTTACCGCAATAAAACCTCCGTACATAATTCCACAAAAATCTTTACCAGTTTCTTCTCGTATCGCTGCAGCAACTTTAACTGTAATTTCATGAGCAGCCAGCAGATCAGAATCTTGCAAAAAGGGAAGGGAATGATTGGAGTCACTCCAAGTACCCATACCACCTGTGTTCGGCCCAGTATCGCCTTCAAACGCTCGCTTATGATCTTGAACTGTTGGCATATCCACAACGTCAGTCCCAGACACAAAACTCATCAATGAAAACTCCTGACCAACAAATTTCTCTTCAATTACAACTCGTCCATCAGCCTGCAAGCATTCTTGTGCATACGCAAAACCCTCATCAAAATTTTTCAAATGCTCACCCGACAGCTTTACGCCTTTTCCACCTTGCAGGCCATCTGCCTTAATCACATATTCACCCAGCTCCTCCATAAATTCACGAATTCCATCTTCAGACTCAAAAACTTTAAATTCAGGATTTCCAGGGATTTCATATTTTTTCAACAAATCACGCGCAAAAGATTTTGAGCTTTCAAGTCTCGCCAAATCTGCAACCGGTGCAACACTTTTAATTCCTAGCTCCAAGAGAGCATCCACAGCGCCATCTGCAATTGGATTGTCAGGGCCAATAAATGCAAAGTCAGGTTCGAACTCTTTGGCAAAAGCCTTAAGCTCAGTAAAGTCTGTAAAAGAGCCAGTAGTGTAAGCCGAAGCCAATGCTTTCAGCCCAGGATTCACAGCCTTAGCAAAGACACCCAATTCACATCCATTTTCACTCCGCATAAAAGTTTCAGCAATCACGTGCTCTCTGGCTCCATTCCCCATTAATAGAATTTTTTTCATATTCCTAATTAAGAACTTGCGAGCTGTCCGGCCTTACATAATCGCTACATCTGTTTTCTTCAGCAGCTTTTAGAATTTCCTCAGTCACATCATCAGTTGGATAATTTCCATCGAAACAAGCCATACAAAAAGTACTCACACGAGGATTACCCTCACTAACAGCTTTATGTAAGTTATCTAATGTTTGGTAAAAGAGTGCATCAGCACCAATCTGTTTAGCAGTTTCTTCTGTAGTTAACTGATTCGCAACAAACTCTTTTCGGCTCGGCATATCTATTCCATAAACACATGGATGTCTTAGCGGCGGTGCACAAGATGCAAAATAGACTTTTTTCGCTCCCATATCTCTAACCAACTCAACAATCTTTTTAGATGTATTTCCTCGCACAATTGAGTCATCAACCAAAAGTATATTCTTATTTCTAATCTCTAACTGCAAAGGATTCAGCTTGCGACGCACTGAATTTTGCCGCTCCTCTTGGCCAGGCATAATGAAAGTCCTAGCCACATATCGATTTTTCACCAAACCTTCTCTATATTTCACCCCAAGCTCATAAGCCAAAGGCACCGCAGAATGTCTCGAAGTACTTGGAACAGGTATCACAACATCAATATCCAGATTTGCTGCCTTAATTTGATCAGCTAATTGCTCACCCATACGCAAACGCGCCTTGTAAACAGAAATATCATCAAGCATTGAGTCAGGCCTCGCAAAATATACATATTCAAAAATACACGGCTTATATTCAGTTTTCTCAGCACATACCTTAGTATGAACTTTGCCATCCATATCTACAAAAACAGCTTCACCAGGTTTTAAGTCACGATCTGTTTCAAAGCCCAAAACATCCAAAGCCACACTTTCAGAAGCGAAAATTGTTTCGACTCCTCGTTTACCCATAATTAATGGGCGAATAGCATGCGGATCCCTAAATGCCAAAATACCTTGGTCAGCAATAATCGCAATCACCGCATAACCACCTTTTACCCTCTTAAATACACCTTCCATTGCCTTGAAAACATCATCTGGCTCAAGCGCATCTTTATCAAGAGAATCCAATTCATCAGCAAGAATATTCAGCAAAACTTCAGAATCAGACTGAGTATTCAAATGCCTTCTATGCTTATTCATGACTTCATCACGCAATTTACTAGTATTGGTCAAATTTCCATTATGAATCAAAGTAATTCCAAAAGGAGCATTAACATAAAATGGCTGAGCCTCCGCAGAATCATATGTCCCCGCAGTTGGATAACGCACATGTCCCATACCAATATTACCCTTCAGGCGAGACATTACGCTTTCGTTGAAAACCACAGATGCAACGCCATCACCTTTATGAATATGTAAATGCCGATTGTCATATGTAACCATTCCAGCCGCATCTTGCCCTCTATGTTGGAGCATCATCAGCCCATCATATAACTGATAAGCAACCGGTTTGTCCGAATGAATTCCAACAATTCCACACATATTTTATGGTTTTTAGTGTTAAAGAGTAGCCTGTTTTTTCGCAGCTGTCACTGTGTTCATCAACAAGCAAGCAACAGTCATTGGCCCAACCCCTCTAGGAACAGGAGTTATCATGCCAACTTTATCTTTCATTGCGTCAAAATCTGCATCGCCACATAAACTTCCATCTTCTAATCGATTAATCCCAACATCAATAATTATCGCACCCTCTTTGACCATGTCAGCTTTCAGAAACTTAGGAATCCCAACCGCCACAACCACCAAATCAGCATCTCTTGAGTGAGAAGCAACATCGCGAGTATGCCTATGACAGATCGTCACAGTCGCACTTCGATTCAAAAGCATATTTGCAATTGGCTTTCCAACTATATTACTACGCCCAATCACCACCGCCTCCATTCCTTTAATATCCACATCATAATGATCCAAAATTTTCGTAATTCCTTTAGGAGTACAAGGCGCCAAATCCTCAAAATCTTTGCTCAACATCATTTTCCCAACATTATATGCATGAAAACCATCTACATCTTTGTATGGATTGATAGCTTTAATCACTTTTCCCGCATCAATATGATCTGGTAGGGGGAGTTGCACAATCATTCCGTTCACACTCTCATCATTATTTAATTCTTCAATTTTCTTCAAAATCTCCTCTTCACTAACATCTGCAGGATAATCAAGTTTTTCACTAATTATTCCAACTTTTGCACAGGCTTTTTCTTTATGACGAACATACACTGCACTAGCAGGATCTTGACCGGCAACAAGCACAACAAGTTTTGGCAAAATACCCTTAGCCTTTAGCGCCTCGACTTCACCCCGGAGTTCTTCCAGGAGAGAATTAGCAACTTCACGACCGTTTAACAGGGTTGACATATGTGCCAAGTTTACCCTGAACTACAGACCAAATCAAGGCCGCTGTATCATCTTTCTCATCTTGCAGTGGCACTTTTACCCATTCATATTTTTCACCTAATTCAAGGTGAACCTGCCTAGACCTCTTCATAAAGTCCAAATTCGTCTCATGCAAATGACCCTCTTCAACTGCATCCATTGCCCGTTCACCATCTATTAAAATCGCCAAATCTTCTTGTATAAGATTTTTGTTCATACTCTCCAACCATTCTGAGTCAGCACCCTTCACAGTTCCCCAAGCTATACCCGTTCCAATATAATCCTCTGCAACAACAATCCTGCCAAATTTCAGCCACTCGCGCAGCTTCGGTTCAAACTGATATCTATTCAAAATAAACCACATCTGCAGCTCCTCTTCAGAAATTTCCTGTGCACTGCCACTCCTCAAAAACGCATTCAAATATGTGCCAGTCGGCTCAACATCGTAAACCGGATACTTCACATAAACAGCATCGTGCCCCTCGGCCTTCAACCGCTCCACAAGCCGCTTTGCATGCGTGCTCTTCCCAATATTATTGATTCCGTAAAGCGTAATTAACATGCAGCGAGTTTAGCACAATCAGCCCGTACTCCCAAAGCCACCACGACTCTCACTTCGCATTTCATCAACTTCTTCCCATTCAAATTTATCTATGCGAACAAAAACACCCTGAGCAATCTTATGACCCCGCTCAATTTGCACCGGTTCACCAGAAAAGTTATAAACCTGAATTTTAATTTCATCCTCAGGTCCACAATAATCATGATCAATAATTCCAAACCCATGCGGCGGAGTTAAGCCCGTCTTTCGCGGCGTGCTACTTCTAGACGCAACCACCAACATATAACCTTTAGGAACTTCAACAATAATATTTGCAGGTATAAGTTCAATGGTCCCCGATGAAATCGTCGTCGTCTCGCGCGCCAAAATATCAAAACCTACACTGCCATCTGTTTCATAAACAGGTAGCGGCAGGGAAGGATCAACACGTTTAATTTTTACTTTCATGTTGCGATTGTATCACGCACATTTGTTGACGGCTACCGTCGGCACAAAACAAAAGACCCTGCCTTGCGGCAGGGTCTAGAGGGAAGATAATTATAGGGAGCCGAATGCTCCAGTTACATCTAACTTTATACCAGGCCCCATCGTTGTTGCCAAGTATAGAGATCTAACATAGTTTCCTTTCATCTTTTCTGGTTTTTTCTCTTTAACCGCTTTTAGGTAAACCTTTAAGTTCTCCAAAATCTTAGCTTCTCCAAACGAAACCTTACCAACAATATTATGCAGGTTAGATAGTTTGTCATTTCTAAACTCAACTTGTCCTTTCATAATTTCAGTAACAGTTTTACTTACATCAGGTGATACAGTTCCAGATTTCGGGTTAGGCATCATTCCAGCCTGCCCAAGAGTTCTAGCAATTTTACCAAGATTTTTCATCATATCAGGTGTTGCCACCGCTTTATCAAAATCCAACCATCCATTTTCAATCTTTGCGATCAAATCTTCACTACCAGCCTCAATTGCGCCAGCATCTTTTGCCTCTTTAACTTTATCTTCAGGGACAAAAGCCACAACACGAACAGTTTTACCAATTCCGTGAGGAAGTGAAACAGTTGAACGAATTTGTTGTTCAGCTTGTTTAGGGTCAATTCCAAGATTCATATGAACCTCAACTGAGCTATCAAATTTTGTAACTGATGTATCTAGTGCAAGCTTAACAGCGTCCTCTAGTGAATAGAGAGCGAGTGGGCCGAACTTTGCAGCAGCAGCTTTGTACTTTTTGCCTTTAGACATAGTAATTGGGTTAAGTGGTCAAGCAACAGCGAAAAACTGTCTTCCACTAAATAAATTATCCTTCGATTTGAACGCCCATACTTCGAGCAGTTCCAGCCATAATTTTCATAGCTGCTTCTAAATCATTCGCATTTAGGTCCTCCATCTTAATTTTAGCAATTTCTTCAAGCTCAGCTTTAGTGATTTTAGCTACTTTATTCTTGTGCGGCTCACCAGATCCTTTGTCGATCTTAGCAGCCTGCTTAACCAAGAAAGAAGCAGGTGGTTGTTTTGTAATAAAACTAAGTGTGCGATCTTCGTAAACTGTAATTACACAAGGAACAATCACATTTCCCAATTGAGAAGTTTGATTGTTGAAAGCTGAACAAAATTCTTGCATGTTAACACCATGCGGCCCTAGAGCTGTACCAACTGGTGGAGCAGGATTTGCTTTTCCAGCAGGAATTTGTAGCTTGATAACTGTTTTTACAGGTTTGTCTGATGCCATATTTAATTTATTAGCCCGCAAAATCTACAGAAGAACTCAAAGTAAGTCAAACAGATTTTTCATCTTTTCATGGTGGGCAACCGCATATTCAAAGGCATAAACCTTGTTGCCACTTCTCATAATCATATGAATCGTCTTTGTTTTCACCAAATGATTGAAGTAAATTGATCCTCCGCCATACAAATTATTCTCATTTACCTCGCCCAAATCACTCAACTCCTCAGCTCTTTGTCGAATATTTAAATACCCCTCAAAACTACTAGTTTCAGTAGGGTAGGTGATTTCATACATAGTTCCAACATAATCTGTACCATTAAAGGTGTTCCATTGCTGCACAAGTGCATCAGTTTGATCTGCAAAAGCAATAAATTGGAATAATAGGCCAGAAAATATAGTTTCTTTCATCACGGGCTCTGCAAAACCAACTGAACGAAGCATATCAGGCCCTAAATGATTCAAATTAGCAGATGGCTCAGCCGCAAGCTCTACGGCCGCACTTTCTTCAGCTGCCGGAGCCTCAAGCAAAGGAGCTTCTGCTGGAATCATAACTTCAACAGGAACCTCAACAATCACAGGATTTTTCAAATAATCATGCAGAACTAAATCCCCGAGCACCAAAATTAGTGAAATCGACAGAAGAATTGTAAATATTGTGAATTTTTGCATACGTGGAATAGCGTTGCCTCTCTTTTACCATAATTCATACCCTGAAGTAAATCAGTTTAACC